>NZ_JBEYSX010000010.1:133813-297865 GCF_040642815.1 Nocardia sp. NPDC047648
GATCAGCGGAGTGCACGGATCAGCGGAGTGCACGGATCAGCGGAGTGCACGGATCAGCGGAGTGCACGGATCAGCGGAGTGCACGGATCAGCGGAGTGCACGGATCAGCGGAGCACACAGATCAGCGGAGCACACAGATCAGCGGAGCACACAGACCAGCGGAGCACACGGACGAGCGCGCACGAGCAGAGATCGCAGAAGGTGAAGAGCGCGCCCGGGTGAAGGGCACGTACGAACGAAAGTCGCGAAAGGGGCAGGGCGCGAGAGGGCGAGGGTGCGAATGGGCGCAGGGGCAGCGATGGCGGGCAGTGGGGTGGGCATACAACACGAGGATGCGGCTGTGCCCGCGATAAGCAAGTCTTCTGAATGGACAGGCAGTCGGGCCCGAAGTGGTTGCCCTCCCCCGGAGCAAACGCCACGCTGGAGAATGGTTGTTTGCCGGCGGCGCAACCAGCGCACCCAGTCGCGAACGGTAGGCCATCTGCGGGCGCTGCGTGCGCAAGCTTGGAGACTGCGGCACACGATGATTCACGTGAAACATCGGCTGTGTGGTGATGAGCAGACGGCGGAACCGTAGTGGCTGATACCTCCCTTCAACTCGGATCGTCGACGGCCGATCTTCCGTTGGCGATGCGGCTGCGTATGCTCCAGCCTTCCCGGCGTAGCACTTCTCCGCCTCTGCCACACTCGATCGCTGCCGCATCCCAAGCGGAACGCCGATGGCTTAGTACAGCGCGCAATGGAGCACTCGCCCGTTTCCGCTCAGCAGCCCCAGCACGACGCGAGCACGATTCAGGCACCCGACACCGGTGCACTCCCAGGCATAGTGGAATCCCCTGTCCGTGATCGCCATCGGCCGCTGCAACGTTCATCGCTTCGTCGTCCGCCACCTTCGTGACCTGGCGGCGGCCCATCCCGCAGAACGAAGAAGCATCCGCTGGAGGGGAGAACGCTCGTCGAGGCGGCCGCAAGCAGGCTGGCCAAACCGTCGCTGCATCCCAGCTGTCCGGACTTCGATGCTCAGTCCGCCGCGTCGGGTCGAACCGCCCCGCCCCTGATTCGCGGCCAATGTTTCATGTGAAACAGCGCGCGTGGCGGAGTGAATTCGTGCGGATTCGCGTGTCGCTTTGCGCCTCGCCGCGATTCAGCTTTCTTAAACCGCTCAGTGCTGGCAAGCTAGTGACCGTCGGGCGTGAGCGTAGGTGCCACGGAGGGATCTGGTTGTCACAGCGGCGAGGAGCTCCGCTCGGTCGATCGGGCGCCGCGGACCCGGTTGTGCATCGTGTTCGATCCGACAAAGGCTGTTGCTGGCACGGCGCCGATCTGTCCTATCGCGCGTACGTGTTCTGAAGTTTCTCGGGTTAGGAGCTGTCTATGTCGAGCGGTCCGGCGAATGTTTCACGGGAAACAACGTCGCGCGTGCCGGGGATGCTGGACTCCAGCAATTTCGACGCGGAGGCATTCGGAAATACGCCGTTCGGGCACATCTCCCCCAGTGAGACCCCGATCGCTGCCGAAGCGCAACGTGCAAGTCAGGTCCTCCATCCAGGAAAGGTGACTGTGCCGAAACCGCACGAGCAACGCATCATCACGATCGCCAATCAGAAGGGCGGGGTCGGGAAGACGACCACCACCGTGAATCTGGCGGCTGCCCTGGCGCATCAGGGGATGACGGTTCTCGTGATCGATCTCGACCCGCAGGGCAATGCCAGCACCGCCCTGGGTATCGAGCACCATTCGGGCGTCCCCTCCAGCTACGAGTTGCTCATCGGCGAGGTCTCGGTGAGAGACGCGATCCAGACGAGCCCGCACAGTGAGCGTCTCCTGTGCATCCCCGCGACCATCGATCTGGCGGGCGCCGAGATCGAACTCGTGTCGATGGTGGCCAGGGAGGGTCGGCTGAAAGCCGCGATCCAAGAGGCGAACATCGCCGGATACGACATCGATTACGTGATGATCGACTGCCCGCCTTCCTTGGGTCTGCTGACCGTGAACGCGCTCGTCGCGGCGAAGGAGGTGCTGATCCCGATCCAGTGCGAGTACTACGCGCTGGAGGGCGTCGGTCAGTTGCTCCGCAATATCGGACTGGTGCAGGCGCACCTGAATCCGGAACTCCACGTCTCGACCGTGATCCTCACGATGTACGACGGTCGCACCAAGTTGGCCGACCAGGTCGCCGAGGAGGTCCGCGGGCACTTCGGCGATGTCGTGCTGCGGTCGGTGATCCCGCGCAGTGTGAAGGTGTCGGAGGCGCCGGGTTACGGCATGACGGTGCTCGATTATGATCCAGGCTCCCGGGGCGCGATGAGCTACCTGGATGCCGGACGCGAGATGGCGGCCCGCGCGGTCCCGCGCGTCGCCGCGACGAAGTCGGCGGAGTGACTCGCCGGGCCGGGTCGGCACCCGGCACAGTCCGGTTTGGTGGCGGAACGAGGAAGGGGTCGGTAGACCTATGAGTCAGGCGAAGAAGGGTGGGCTCGGGCGCGGTCTCGCCGCGCTGATTCCGACGACACCGACGGCCGCTCCAGGCCTCAGCAGCGCCGCTGCGAGTGTCATCGGTCTGGATCCGGTCGGGCCGCAGCCCCCTTCCACCTATCTGCATCGGGTACCGGATCCGGCCGACGACGCCGAACTCGAGGCCGGCGGAGCCATCTACCGGGAGATCCCGCCGGACCAGATCGAGCCGAATCCGAAGCAGCCGCGCACGGTCTTCGAAGAAGACGCCCTGGCCGAGCTGGTGCATTCGATCCGCGAATTCGGTCTGATGCAGCCGATCGTGGTGCGCCGGACCGAGCCGGGCGTGGACCGCTATCAGCTGGTCATGGGCGAGCGGCGCTGGCGAGCATGCCAGGAAGCGGGCCTGGCCGCCATTCCCGCGATCGTCCGGGAGACCGCGGACGAGTCGATGTTGCGTGACGCCCTGCTGGAGAACATCCACCGGGTGCAGCTGAACCCGCTCGAAGAGGCGGCGGCCTACCAGCAGCTGCTGGAGGAATTCGACGTCACCCACGAGGAATTGGCATCGCGAATCGGCCGCTCTCGACCGGTTGTGACGAATATGATCCGTCTACTGAAGTTGCCGATCCCGGTGCAGCGCCGGGTCGCGGCGGGCGTACTGTCCGCCGGGCACGCGCGAGCACTGCTCGGACTCGAAGCGGGTGCGGACGCTCAGGAGGTGCTCGCCGCCCGAATCGTCGCCGAGGGACTCTCGGTCCGGGCCACCGAGGAAGCTGTCATGCTGGCGAACCGAGAGCAGGACGCGGCCGCGCCCTCTCCCGTCGTCCGTCGCAAGCCGATCGAGATGCCAGGCCTACAAGCCGTGGCCGATCGGCTGTCCGGCTCCTTCGACACCCGGGTCCTCGTGAGTATGGGCAAGCGCAAAGGCAAGATCGTCGTCGAGTTCGGGTCGGTCGAAGACCTCGAAAGGATCGTCGCCCTGATGGAGCAGAGCGCGCCCCAGGTGTGACAGAAGTGACGAAATTAAACTTGTGTTTTCGATAGGTAGCGGGTTCCCGGCCGAAACGTCACTGTGACGGCGGGGTTTCGCGCGGTCGTGGAGCGCGGGTCGCTCCCGGCGAAGCGACACAAGTTCTTTTGACCAACAGCACAGCGACATGGAATGAGGCGGGTTCCCCTTGATCGCTTATTCTTGCTGGCGAGCAGACTTTGATGCGACGTGAGCGTGGATGAATCGGACAGCTGGAGGCTGAGCAGAGCGGTGTCGACCAGCGTCACAGCACTAACCCTCGGCGGACTGGAAAAGCTTCCCGCGCATGCGCGGCGCTGTGTCTTCTGGGAAATGGACCCCGCGGTGGCGGAGGACTCGCGTAATTTCAGCGATCCGGTGTTCGAGAAGGAAGCCTGGCTGTCCACGGTCATGCTGGAGTGGGGTTCGTGCGGACAGGTGGCGAACGTCGACGGCAGCGTCGCCGGCTGTGCCTTCTACGCACCGCCGAGGGTGGTACCTCGGGCCGCGCTCTTCCCCACCTCCCCCGTAAGCCCGGACGCGGTCCTGCTGACCACGCTGCGGGCCGAATTTCCGTATCAGGGCGTCGATGTAGCCCACCGCCTGGTCCAGGCCGTGGTAGCCGATCTGGTGCGCCGTGGCGTGCGCGCTCTGGAAGCGTTCGGTATCCGTACCGACCCTGCGACGCAGGCACTCGCGGAGCGATCCGGCTCGATGACCTTGCTCGAGCGGATCGTCGCGCCGATCAAAGGGGCGGGCGCGACGACCGAGTGCTCGCCCGAGAGCTGCATGATCGATGCCGACTTCCTGGAGGATGTCGGCTTCGAGGTCGTGGCCCAGCACCACCGATTCCCCCGCTTGCGGTTGGAACTCGACTCCGACCACGGCTGGAAGGAAGACGTCGAACGGGCGCTGGATCAGCTGCTCGCGGCGGCATCGATGACCGCGCCGACCCGCATCGGGGCGCGCTGACACAAACGCCGAAACGCCCCCTGCCGAGGAGTCGGAAGGGGGCGTTTCGTTGCGAGAAAGCCGAGGCTACATACGGTCGGCGGCGGCCAGTTCTTCGGCCAGCAGCTCGGCGAACGTGTAGGTACCGGTCGGCTGGTCGTCCTGTCCGAGCAGGTACAGCCGCTTCACCGAGATCAAGATGGCTTCGGCGATCACGTCGCGCATACGCGGGTTGGTGAGCACCGAGGCATCGTATTCGTTGGTCAGATAACCGATGTCGACCTGCACGGTGGGCATCTTGGTGAGACGCAGCAGATCCCAGGTTCGCGCATGGGTTCGGCAGTCCTGCAGAGAGGTTCGGGCGACGACCTCCCGCTGGATGAACCCGGCCAGCACCTGCCCGATCATGGACACCGAGCCGTGCGAGTTGCCGAAGTAGAACCCGGCCACACCGTTGGCCAGCGGGCTCGGGTTGGTGGCGCAGCGCAGCGAGATCATCAAGTCGGCGTCGAAGGCGTTGGACGTGTCCGCGCGTTCGGCGTCGGTGGGATTGGCGCCCCACGGACGCGACAGGAAGGTCTCCATGCCCGTGGCCGCCATCCGCCCTTCCAGACGGCTGGCCAGGTCCCACAGGATTTCCGACTCGTAGACCTCACCGTATTCGGAGGGCACGGCGCAACCCTTGTCGGGACCACCGAGACCCGGATCGATGACGATCCGCTTGCCCGTCAGCTGGGGCCCCGCCCGGTGCACCACCTCTTCCTCGGCGATCCGGTGCGGATTGCCTCCGGTGACCCTGGCGCCGAGCAGATCCAGCGAGCGCAGGGTGTCCGGACCGCAGATGCCGTCGGCGGACAGCCCGATCTCCCGCTGGAAAGCGGTCAAGCCGTCATGGGTGTGCGGACCGAAGTAGCCGTCGACACGGTGCACGTAGAAGCCGAGGTCCTGCAGCCTGCGCTGAAGCGTGGCCACATCGTCGCCGTACAGCGGCGCGGACAACTGGTAGATCAGCGTGCGCGCGCCGAGCCGGTAGGACGCTTCCTTCAGTGCCCGGTAGGTAGCCGGGCCGACCACGCCGTCCACGAGCAAGCCGCGATGCTGCTGGAATGCGCGAACCGCGGAGTCGAGGTGGTGGTCGAAGGAGACCTCGGTGTCCTTCCAATACTCGCGCGTGTCCGCGTGGTCGGTAGCGATATGCGCGTGTAGGAACCCGAGGCTTGCCAGGGTGCTCCGAACCTCTGCTACGGCTGGACCGGAATCGCCGTGACGAAGTCGGTGCATGCGTGAGAGCCCTTTCCTTCCGTCAAACCCGCGGGTACCCACTCATGCGATGGGATACACCTTCGCACGACCGGAACGTCGGTCGATTGTCTCAGACCCGGACCGGGTTTCGACAATCCCCGGGTCCAGGCATCGTACGGCGCGTCGTCGGATCGCGCCGTCAGATGACGTCTTCGAGTTCGCGCAGAAGAGCCGCTTTGCCCTTCGCCCCGACGATCTGCTTGACCGGCTTACCGCCGCGGAACAGCATCATAGTGGGCAGCGAGAGGATCTGATAATCGCGGGCGGTGCTCGGGTTGGCGTCCACGTCCACCTTCGCGACGGTCAGCTTGTCCGCGTACGCGGCCGCGATCTCCTCCAGGACGGGCGCGACCATCTTGCACGGTCCGCACCAGTCCGCCCAGAAATCGACGAGGACGGGCTTCTCACTCAACAGCACATCGTCGGCGAAGGACGCGTCGGTGACGGTGACCGTGTTGGCGGACTCGGGCATGGGTGTTCTCCTTGCGATACAGCGAGATGAAAGGTGTTGCTCGTTCGCGCGAGCTCAGTTGGCGGGGACGGTTACCGACTCACCCGCGTGGGCGAGGGTGTTCGCGGTGATGTCGCCCTGGTCGGCCAACCAGCGCTCGGCGTCGATGGCCGCCCGGCAGCCCGTGCCCGCGGCGGTGATCGCCTGGCGGTAGGTGTGGTCGACGAGATCGCCTGCGGCGAAGACGCCGGGAATCTCGGTGGCGGTGGTCGGGTGCTGCACCAGTACATAGCCCTCGTCGTCCAAGGCGACCTGGCCCTTGACGAGTTCGCTGCGCGGGTCGTGGCCGATCGCGACGAACAGGCCGGTGGCGGCCAACTCGGAGGTCTCGCCGGTCCTGGTGTCGCGCAGGGTCAGGTGGGTGACGCTGGTCTCACCGTGCACCTCGACCACTTCGGCGTTGAGCGCGAACTTGATCTTCTCGTTCGCCTTCGCCCGCTCCAGCATGATGCGGGAGGCGCGGAACTCCTCGCGGCGGTGCACGATGGTGACGCTGGCGGCGAACTTGGTGAGGAAGGTCGCCTCTTCCATCGCGGAATCGCCGCCGCCGACCACCACGATGTCCTGGCCCTTGAAGAAGAAACCGTCGCAGGTGGCGCAGGCGCTGACACCGCGGCCGAGCAAGCGCTGTTCCCCCGGAACGTTCAGGTAGCGTGCGGCCGAGCCCATGGCGAGGATAACGGCGTAGGCCTCGAAGGTTTCCCCGCCGACCACGACCTTCTTGATCGGGCCGGTCAAGTCGACGGCATCCACGTCCTCGGTGCGGATATCCGCGCCGAACCGCTTGGCCTGCTCGCGCATCTCCTCCATGAGATCAGGGCCCATGATGCCGCCGCGGAAGCCGGGGAAGTTCTCGACTTCGGTGGTGGTCATCAGCGCGCCGCCGAACTGGGTCCCCTCGAACTGCAGCGGTTGGAGCTCGGCACGGCCCGCGTAGACGGCGGCCGTGTAACCGGCGGGTCCGGAGCCGATGATGATCAGGTCGCGAACTGGCGTGCCGGTGTCGTTTCTTTGCTCGCTACGCTCGCTCATGGGGCCCTTCCGGGAAGATTCGATCGGACGTGTCGGTCAACAACAGGGTAATGGCTGTTGTTCCCGGCTTGTCCGGGTCACACCCGTGTGCGTGGCGCAGATCGCAAGGTCAGCCGATGTCCTGCAATGCCTTGCGCTGTGGGTCGCCGGTGCCGCAGCCGGTGCCGACCACCAGCGCGGTGATCTTGGGCGGCTGCGGGCCGTTGAGCAGGATGAGCACCGCGTTGCCGCCCTGGAATCTGATGTCGGTCGAACCGAGCACGGTGCGGTCGAGACCGTTCGCCCGGACACAACGTTCGAGCGCTTCCGGGCCCGCCAGCGATCCGGTGACATTGTTCCTGCCGAGCGCGCTGAGGGCCATGGTGGCGCTGAGATCGTCACCCCAGTCGTCGTTCACCGGCGTCGGTTGTGCCGTGGGCGCGGGGGCATCGCCGTCGAAGGACGTCGAGAACCAGGCACCGGCGCCCGCCACCGTGACGATCGCCGCGGCCGCCGCCGCGAGCCAGCGGGATCTGCCGCGCCGATGCTCATCGAGAACCACCGGCGCGGTATCGGAAACCTCTGCTGCCGCAGCGGATTCGCGCGCCCGGGCGGGGGAAAGCTCGTGAACCGTGGCGTTCTCCGCGGGCGGTTCCAGTTCATCGATGAACAGAGCGAGCCGGGCCGCCACGTCCTCCGGCATCGAATGGATGATGTGCTCATCCCGGCCGAGAGCACGCAACTCGGTGGTGACCTCGTCCAACGCGTCCAGGTACCGCACTGCCTCCGGGTCGCGCGAGACCGCGGGCCACAGCTGCTCTTGCTGCGCCGATGTCACATTGTCGGCATGCAGGTCGGCCAGCAATTCGGGCGTGAACGGAGGCTGCGGCACCGACCGGGTAGCCATCGCACCTCCGTTGTTCGCATCTGACATCGCGGGGATCCCCTCGCCGACGGGACCTGCCTCTGAATCGTTCAGTGGTTCGTCACTATTAATGACGCATCCCAACTACCTCCGGTTCCCCGGATCACGCAGATAATCCAATTGCTCTTTCAGCCGCTGCCGCCCGCGCGCGCACCTGCTTTTGATCGTTCCCTCCGGTACACCCAGCAACGCGGCCGCCTCGGCCACGCTATACCCCTCCATATCCACCGCGACCAACGCCGTCCGCTGCTCCGGCGGCAACGAGAACAACGCACGATCGACGACCATCGACATCTCTACCGCCGCCATCTCATCGCGCTCATCCCTCGGCTCGGGCATCGACTCCGGCGACAAAGACAACGCGCGCCTGGTCTTGTTGCGACGAATCCGATCCAGGCACGCGTTCACAACGATCGCATGCAACCAACTCCGCACCTGGGACTCTGCCCGAAACGCCCCCGCGGTGCGATGCGCCGACAACAACGCGTCCTGCAACGAATCAGCAGCGTCCTCACGCGTATACGACGTGCGCAACGCCGTCTGCCACAGATGATCGTTATGCCTGCGCAGCAACTCGGCGAACGCATGCCGCCGACCACTCACATGCGCCTGCAACAACTCCACATCGGTGCACTCACCGAGCACGAGGGAACGCTCGTGACACATCACCGGCCGCGACGCCCCCCTGCCCAGCTCCTCGTTCACTTCGGACGACAATGCCAACCCCTTGGACGGCCCTCACGGCGGCAACGGGCATGGTTGACCATCACCGAGATCTCGCAGCATCCAGGGCTGAAACGCCCGCACCTGGAACTCCCCTGCTGAGAGCGCTCCAAGATCATATCGTCCGTAACGTTTTGGCAGCAACCAGATGAGCGGCCGGCGTACGGCGGAATACGCGACGATCGACGTCGCGCAACGAGTGGCCCGCACGAAGGAATGTGCGGCAGAGGTGGAGCCGGGCTAGGGCGCGGCGTCGAAACGGATGTCGGCGATAGCCGTCTGGAACTGTCCTCCGGAATTCCCCAGTCCGGTGATCCAGACGAGAACGTAACGTGCGGCTTGGTCGGCGCGCACCGGGATGTCGGTGACGCCGTTGTCCAGCCGGGCGGAACCGATCAGCTGGGTCTGATCCAGCGTCGGCGAGCCGGTGGGCGAGGTGCGGATCTCCACCGACGTGCCCGCGCTGGGCGAGTTGATCGAGACATTCGTGAGCTTGGCGGGGGCGGGCAGCGTGGCCAGCAGCCCGACCCCCTTCTTGAGCGCCGGGAACTGCTGGAAGTACTGATCGGTGCGCCACTGGGTGCCCGGATCGTTGTCCAGCACCGCCTGGACGTTGGCCACGCCGTCGGCGGTGCCCTCCGGGGAGAACACCGACACCCCGGTCACCGGAACCGGCACACCGGTCGACGTGAGGTTCGGGCCCGCGGCCGCCGGCGTCGGAACCGGTTGATTGTTCGTGGTCAGGCCGATATTGCGCTGTTCGTTCAGCGGCGCATCCGAAGCGGTCGGCGCGAAGAAGCTGACCATCCACCAGATGACGACGCCGACCACCAGCGCGGCGAGGATGCCGAGACCGACCATGATCCACATCATCCGCTGCGAGCGCTCGCGTTCGGCCGCGAGCAGTTCGGGATCGGCGAGCGAGTCGTCCATGTTCGCGGGCGCGCGTTGGCCGAGCCGGAGCACCGGAATGAAATCGGTCTTCTGATCGACCACCGACGCCTGTTCCAGGACATGCTGGACCGTCGCCGCCGTCCGCACGCCCTTGTTCGACTCCAGGGAGCGCACGGCGACCGCGGAGATCTCGAACGGCACCTCGGGACGGATCTGGCGCGGCTCCACCGGAGTGCCGTCCGGGCCGAAGTCGGCGAACCGGAGCCCGCCGACGGTCGCCGCGGATCCGCTGACGCCGCCCGAGCGGATCGGCCAGCGGGCGGTGATCAGCGCATACAGCATCGCGCCGAGACCGCGCACGTCGGACTGCGCGTCGGAGTCGGACAGAGTGCCGGGGAAGGCGAGCACCGCATCACCCGAGGCGCTGATGCGCACCCGGTCGGGATGATCGATGGACAGCGAGCCACCGCCGCGGTGAGCCAGCTCGGCCGCCGAGGCGAGGGCGCGGATGGCCCGCGCCGCGCCGATCGGTGACGGCACCGTCTCGGCCATCTCGCGCAGCGAGCGACCCGGCGTCCACTCCGCCACCACGATGCCGCCGGAGCTACCGCGCACGACGTCCAGAACGCGGGCGAGGCCCGGCGAGTTGATCCGGCCGAGGCGCAACGTCCGGGACAGGATCGCCTGAGGACCGTCCTGCCCGGAGTTCTCCGTCGCCTTCTGGTCGGCGTCGACGAAGGTCAGCGCGACCTCGCGATCGAGTTTGATATCCAGCGCCTGCCAGAACTTCAAGCCGCGGGCGCCGCCGTGGCCCGCCAGCAGACGGTAACGCCCGCCTGCCACCGAAGCGCCCGGAATGAGCTTGGGGCCGCGCGGAATCCGCCGTGCACCCAAGTTCTCGCCGCCCATCGGCGGCATCTCCGGCGAGCCGACCGGGATCATCCCGGTGTCGTACATCGGATCCCTTGGCGGCAGCTGATTCTCCTGCGGTCTCGCCGCGTCCTGTTCCGGCGGAGCCGTACCCGGCTCCTTGTTCGCGTACGCGGGATCCAACGGCTCCCCCGCGGTCGGCGGTACATCGGTGGACAGTCCGCCGGGCGTGGTCGCAGAAGAATCGGCGGCCGGGACGCCGCCCACCGCGTCGTCGCTCACCCTCGGTCCTCCTTCGCCCTGATATGTCGAGGTTCCGGCGAATTCGCCACTTGTGCTTCTCTGCCGAACAGGGTACGGGAACTCACCCATGCCGGTGCGGTCAACGGCATCGGCTCGGATTACCGGCAACACCATGGTCTGGGCGTCCATGTACGGATCGAACCGCGGGTACGCCAAGTAGGGGTCGGGCCTGCGGAGCACCTGCGTGACATAAGGATCTTCGACCGGGCTCTCCAGGTCGAGATCCGGCGCGGGCGGGGTCCAGCCGAGCCGCCGGGAGATGGCCACGGTGATCGCCACGATCTCCGGGATCCCGGCGAGTCGCATCAGGCCGAAGGCCACCGCGAACATGACGACCGCCGTGATCGCCACCCGGATCAGCGATCCCGGGCCGTGGAAGGACGCGGTCAGTCGATCCAGGCCGAGTACCCGATCCACGATCCACATCACCGCGCCGCCCGCGAGTGACGCAAGCACGACACGGGTCACTGTGCGGCCGACATTGGCCATCCGGAGATCACCGAGGCTGCGGTGCAGCAGCCAACCACCCACCACGGCGCCGACCGTGAACCCGAGGCCGTTCGCGACGCCGAGCGCGATCACCACGTGCTCCGCGTCGGTGATCACCGGGGCCAGCGCGGAGAAGACGATCTTGGCGGCGGTGATGCCGAGGATGATCCAGGTCGGAATCCACGCCTGCTCCCTGGCGTAGAACACCCGCAGGTGGATCAGCACCAGCGAGTACGGGATCAGCGCGAACGCCGACCAGCTGACCGCGAGGCCGAGGCGTTCGGCGTCGGAGCCGAAGTTGCCGTAGCCATAAAGCGCTTGCCCGACCTGGGGACCGGCCAGCGTGAGGAAGGTGACCACGGGGACCAGCGCGATCATGGTCAACCGGGTGGCGGCGGAGAGATCGTCGACCACCGCGGGCGTGTCGTCGGCGGCGGCGTTGCGGCTCAGCCGCGGCATGATCGCGGTGAGCACCGTGACACCGAGCACGCCGTACGGCAATTGCAGCAGCAGCCACGCGTTGTTGTAGATGGCCGGACCCGCCGCGTCGGCATGCGACGAGATCCGCGTGGCGAACACGAAGCCGGCCTGGCTGATCAGCACGTACAGGATGATCGCCGCGCCCATGCCGCCGAACTGCTTGAGGCGAGCGTCGACCCCCCACAGCGGGCGCAGGTCGATGCCCGCCCTGCGGATGGCCGGAAGGAGGCTGACCGCCTGCACCACCACGCCGACCGTGACGCCGACGCCGAGCACCAGCAGCTTCGGGTCGCTCATGCGGACCGGATCCAGCGTGATCTCGCCGGGCATGAGGACGTACAAGCCGAGCACTGTGAGCACGACCACGTTGTTCAGCACCGGTGCCCATGCGCCGGGCTTGAACATCTGCCGGGTATTCAGGATCGCGGTGAGCAGCGCCGACATGCCGTAGAACAGGATCGCGGGCAACAGCAGGAACGCCAGCGCGGTGGTGAGCGCGGTGTTGACCTTGCCGTCGTCGGACAGGAAGACATGGGTGGTCAGCACCGGCGCCGCTGCCGTCGCCAACAGCGCGGCGGTGGCCAGGACTACGAAAGCCGCGGTAACCAGGCGCCGGACGAAGGCTGCACCACGATCCGGATCCTCCTGTTCCGCGCGCACCAGCGTGGGCACCACGATGGCGGTGAGCACGGCGCCGAGCACCAGTTCCGCGATCATGTTCGGAATCTGGCTGGCTACGGTGAACGCGCTGGCGATGGCCGGGCCGAGCACCGTCAGCAGCAGCAGTTGCTTGCCGAATCCGGTGATCCTGCTGATCAGCGTCGCGAACGCGATCGATCCCGAGTCGCTGAGCAGCCGGGAGTTCGCGCTCTGCTTGGCTTCGTCCGCCTTCGGCGGCTCCGCGGTGTCGGTGGCCGCGGGCCACTCCCTGGTCCGCGGGCGATCCGGTTCGGCGGGGTCGTGCCGGACCGGGCCGGCAGGCCGTTGCCGCGGCGGTGGCGGGAATTGCTGTGGCTGCGGCGGGGCGTAGCGCGGCGGCGGCACGCGGTCGGACTCCGGCGTGGCGACCGGGATCGGCCCGGAGCGGGGCGGGCGCGGCGCGGCGGGGATCGGACCCGACTGCGGGGGCCGAGGCACCGCCGGGATGGCGCCGGATCGAGGCGGACGCGGCACGGCCGGCATCGCGCCCGACTGCGGCGCGCGTGGTGGCGCCTGCCGAGGAGCGCCGCCGGGAGGGCCGGAAGGCGCAGGTCCCGGGCGAGCCGGACCGGGCGGAACCGGGCGCGGTTGACCGGGCCCCGCCGGTGGCGGCGGAGCGGGATACTGCCGTGGGTTCGGGTTGGGCACCGGGCCGGGGCGCGGCGGTGGCGGCACGGGCGGCCTCGGCTGCGCGCCGGGCGGTGGCGGCGGAGGCATGCGCTGACCCGGCCGCGGCTGCGGTGCGGCCGGCGGACGACTGATCCGCGGCACCAGCGGTGCCTGTTCGTCGTTGTACGGGCCGCCGTTCACGTCCGGATGGTCGGCTTCGGCCGGAGCCGGGCCGCGTTCCCACGGCGCGACCGGCGCTCGGCGCACCGGCGGACCGTCGAACCGGTCGCTTGGTCGAGGGCGATGAGCCGATATGTCATCGTCGCTCATCATGCCTCCTGTACCAGCCGGGATATCCGCACCCCCATCGGTGCGGTGAGCCGCGGCTCGCCGCAAAGTTTCGCCGTGGTCGGCGAACATTCTGTCAGTGGCTCCCGTCCGGACCGGACCGGCTCGGGAACACCGTGATTGTCCTCCACCGTGCCACACGACACCGCACTGCACCACATCAATGCAGGTAGCAGCGGTTTTCGTGACCGGATCGAAGCGGGATCGCTCACCGCGTCTCCTGCAACTGCTCCTGCTCTTGTTCCTGCGCCCGCAGCACGCGCAGGCGCGCACGCCGATAGCGGTTGACCCGGCGCCTGGTGCCCGGATCGAAACCCTCGTCGGCCGGATCCGGCTGTCCGCGGAACCGGCGCCACAAGCGGCGACCGGCCAGCAGGAGCAGCAGGAGTGCGGCGCATCCGGTAATTATCGCCAACGCCTTGCCGTAGGCATTCGAACGCACCGAGACCTGGGTGGGATTGCCGAGCGCGACGCCCTCCGGTGTGGTGAGCGAGATCGGGATGACCAGGTTGCGGCTGTCGCTCACCTCGGTCGGGACCTGGAAGGAGCGCGACCCGTTCGCCGGGAGTTGCTGCTCGCCGGGATCGGTGATCTTCGTCTCGGCCGGCGCCTCGATCCGGAATCTCACCCGGATGGCCACCGGCAGGTCGTTGCGCGCGACCAGCAGCAGTGGGCTCTGCTCGGAGGCGAGCGTGTACACCCCGCCCGGCGGTAGCACGGTGACCGAGCGATAGAGCTTGTCCATCGTCCGTGTGTTCTGGTCCAGCCGCCGCTGGGCGAACGTATCCGCCGGCGCGGCATCGCCGGCACGCCGATCGGAGAGGCTGAGCACCCGCAGCAGATCGTCGCGCAGCGGCGTGAGGAAGTCGTGCGGCGTCGGTTCGGCCTCCGGCACGTCCACCAGCGCGCGCATCATCTCGGTGATTCGACGGCTCTGCTCGCGCGCGGGCGGCAGGAACCGGTCCGGCACCGCGTCCTGCGCGGCCTGCGACAGATAGTCCAGCGCGTAGGGCTGCGGGTCCGGCGGCAACGCCACCAGATCGTGGAACGGCCGCGCGGTGGCGAGATTGCCGCGCAGCAGCTGGTCGACCTGACGCAGCAGCGCGGTCGCCTCGTCCCGGTTGGCACCCCACTGTTGTGGCGGGACCAGCAACAGCGAACGGCTCGCCTCCGGGTGCAGCGCGCTCCACGAAATCGCCCCGAGAGCGTCCTGCAGGCGGGCCGCACGCGAGTCGTTGGTGACGTCGTAGCGGACCCGGGACGGAGTGAAGGGCGGGGTGGGCGGATTGGAGCCCACCGCGGCGAGCGCCGTCGCGGACCAGATGTCGAAAGTCACCGCGTGCAGCGCCGGGTCGGCGGCGGGAGCGGGTGAACCCGCGGCCGGCGGCGCCGGACTACCGGTGACCTGCGGTGCTACCGGTGTGGCTGGCTGGATCGCGGTGATCTCGGGCAGCCGCACCACTTCGGGGGCGACCGGGTCCGCGGTGGCTCCCGCCTCGCTCGCACCGGCCGGGGTCTGGTGGCTCTCACTACTCGACTGCGCCCAGTTCACGCTGTCCTGCGCAACCGCCGCCGTCGAGGCGAGCACTGCGGTGCTGAAACCGTGGCTGCGCAACAGCCGGCCCGCGCCTTCGTCGATGCTGCCGGAATCCGGCAGGCCGACCCCGCGCACCGACCGGGTGGAAAGGATCGAGTCGATGATCTCGGCCGGTTCGCTGATCGCGCGCGCGGACAGTGCCGGATCGTTGACCGCGGCCAGCGCGGTGAGATCGACCTGCGCGAACGGTAGCGCCACGGTGCACATCGATCCGGCCAGCGCGCGCAGCCGGTCCAGCCAGGTCTGGGCCTGTTCGGCGCCCGCGCCCGCCCTGGTCGCGCCGTCCGGGTCGGACGGGCTGGCCAGCACGCGATAACCCCTGGTCATCGCGCGCACCGTGAGCAGCAGGTCTGGGTCGACGGCAAGGCACACGGCCGAAGCCAGATCGGCGTTGCGGCCCGCGCCCGGGCTCAACGTCCCCTCCAGCGCGGCAAGCAGTTGATCGAGACGTCCGCCCTTGCCGAGCGAAGCGGCCAATTCGTCGTCGGTGAGCTCCACCTTGCCGTCCACGCTGCCCGGATGGCCCCCGACCTGCCTGGGCCGGTCGGCCAGCGGCCACAGCAGCGTCGTCGCCACCGGGGCGTGGGTGGGCGCGGTCACCGACGGGGCCTCTTCACCCGCGACGGGCGGCACGCCGAGCACCGGCAGCAGGAACCTGGCGTCGTCGAGCCTGGCCTGCGTGCCGTAAGCGGGTTCGCCGTTCACGTTCAACAACAGCGGGTAGACGCCCGGTTCCGTGATGCCCAGCGACGTGGCGCCGCTCTCGGAGCGCAACGGGATGCTGAGCGTGAACTGCTTGCGCTGCCCCGGATTCAACCGCTGCGCGACATCCTCGAAATCGCCGTTCACGTCATAGTTGACCTCGTCGAGGCGCAGCGTGGCACGCAACCCGGCGGGCGCGGTGATCGCCGCCGCCCGCTGGACGCGGATGCTGACGTCGTCCACCACACGGTCGCCGATATTCGTGACCGTGCCCGAGACCGTCAGCACCGAATCGCTGCCGGTGGTCACCGTGGTCGGCGTCACCGAGTCGAGAGACAGCTTCAGGAATTTGGGATTCGTCGAGGCGCCGGACCCGGTAGGTTGCGCTGCGGCCGAGGCGGAATCGAGCAGTGGCAGCGTCGTCACCGGGCCGATGATGGTCAGGACCGCCACGAAGATCCGGAACAGTCCACGCGTCATCGCTTGCCGGTCTCCATCCGGTCGATCAGCTTGTTCGCCATCTCCGCCAGCCGCCGCTCGTCGGCGTAGGCCAGCCGAGAATCCAATTCACTCAACGGGACCCAGGCGACCTGGGTCACTTCCACGTCGGCGTCGGACAGTTCACCACCGACCGAACGCAGCAGATAATGATGCACCGTTTTGTGTACCCGCCGACCATCGGTCACGAACCAGTAATCGATGCTGCCGAGTTCGGCGACCACGACACCGTTGATGCCGGTCTCCTCGGCGACCTCGCGGATCGCGGTCTGCTCGGCGGTCTCACCTTCTTCGATATGTCCCTTCGGCAGCGACCACAGTAACCGCCCGCGGCGATCGGTGCGCCCGATGAGTGCCGCACTGCGCGACTCCCGAGGACCGTCCAAGCCGTCGACGACGAGTCCGCCCGCCGAGGTCTCCCGCACCGTACGCATCCGCGGCTTGGCGGCATTGGCGGCATTGGCGGCCGAACCGCGGCGCCGAGGCTGGCGGCGTCGACTGTTCGCACGATCGGCCGGAGACACCTGGCAATCCTACTGTGTTGAATTTGCCGCGACTGCGTCGCGGCGTGTTCGCGGCCCCCTTATGGCTCGCGTCTGCCCGACCGCCGCTGGCGACTTCGTCGCGGACGCGACGGCCGCGCAAACGCGAGCCGGGCCGCGAACGGCGCATGCTCGGTCTCGCTTCGCTCGAAACCGGGAGCTGAGGTGCGCTGGGCGCGTCGGTATCGGCGTTCGGGACTTGGGCACGGCTGGGACCGGATCGTCGAGGGCGACTGGTACTGGTGTTCGTGGGGTAGCGGTTAACCGCACGGATCGGTGGTTGTGTTGCTTCGGTCGGAATCAGTGGCGACTCGGTCTCGCTTCGCCGGGAACCGGGGGTTGAGGTGCGCTGGGGGCGTCGGAATCGGCGTTCGGGACATGGGACACATGGGTGGGAGCGGATCCTCGAGAGCGACGACCGGTACTGGTGTTCGTGGAGGAAACGGTGGCTGCTCGGATCGGGGATGTGTTGCTTCGGTCGGTGTCAGGGGTTGAGGTTCGATGTTGCTTCGCTGGAAAGACGTCGTTGGGGCGCGCTGGGGGCGTTGGTCTCGGCGTTCGGGACGTGGGTTGGGCCCGCTGCTGGGCGCGAATGGTCGAGGGCGACCGGTACTGGTGGTTCGTGGGGGAAACGGTGGCTGCTCGTATCGGTGGTTGTGTTGCTTCGGTCGGCGTCGGCGGTTGAGGTTCGGTGTTACTTCGCTCGAAAGACGTGGTTGGGGCGCGGTGGGTGCGTCTGTACTCACGTTCGGGGCACGTGGATGGGAGCGGATCGTCGAGGGTTGATCGGTACTGGTGGTTCGTGGGGTAGCGGCGCCCCGCTTACAGCTGACTGTTCCTCATGCGGACGACCTGGGATTCAGAGCGCGGACACGCTGGATGCTCGGTCATGTGTACGGCCGCTGGATGGCTCGCGGCCGGGCGCGGCGAGTTTTCGGCTTGTTCGAGATCGGCGGGTGGTACGGAGCATCGGCAGTCGGAGGTGCGCGGCGCTCACGGCGGCTGACCGTGAGTCGATCCGCGAATCGTGAATCGCTTTTGGGCGGTGACCACTGGGTGCTCTCTGTGGGGTTGGCGGCAAGCGTTGTTCTTCGGCTCTGCGTGGCGCGTGGGGGTGGATCGCGCGGCTGGTTGCGCGGTCTTCGGATGCCGCTGGCTGGGTTGATATCGGTGTCCTTATATATCTGGGCTGCTGCGTGGGCCTGCGGCGCGATAACCGTTGTCGTGGCTCGGTAAGCTGCTGCTTCGTGGTTTCGCCGAAGTCGCAGGACGCTGCGCTGGATAGACGTACCCGATTGCTGGCCGCCGCGGCGGTGACGCTCGGGGGGCTGGCGGATGTGCTGACGCCGCTGGGTGAGATGTTCGCGGCGCGGGGGCACGAGCTGTACCTGGTCGGCGGGAGCGTGCGGGACGCGGTGCTCGGCCGGTTGGGGACCGATCTGGATTTCACCACCGACGCGCGGCCGGAGGTGGTGCAGGACATCTTGCGCGGCTGGGCCGACCATCTGTGGGATACCGGCGGCCTGGCCTTCGGCACGGTCAGCGCGTCGAAGGCCGGGCAGCAGCTGGAGATCACCACGTTCCGCGCCGACAACTACGACCGGGTGTCGCGCAACCCCCAGGTGACCTTCGGCGACTCGCTCGCCGAAGACCTGGTGCGCCGGGACTTCACGGTGAACGCGATGGCCGTGAAGATCGGAGCGGACGGCGCGCTGGAGTTCGTCGATCCGCTCGACGGCATGACCGCCCTGCTCGAAGGCGTGCTGGATACGCCTGCCGCGCCGGAGGATTCGTTCAACGACGATCCGTTGCGCATGTTGCGCGCCGCGCGCTTCGTCTCCCAGCTCGGCTTCGAGCCGCATCCCCGGGTGCGGGCCGCCATCACCGCGATGGCCGGCCAGATCGACCGCATCACCGCCGAGCGGGTCCGGGTCGAGCTGGACAAGCTGATCGGCGGCGCGCATCCGATCGACGGCATCAACGTGATGTGTGAGACCGGGCTGGCGCAACGGGTGCTGCCCGAGGTGCCCGCGATGAAGCTGGAGATCGACGAGCATCACCAGCACAAGGACGTCTACTGGCATTCGCTCACCGTGCTGGAGCAAGCGATCGACCAGGAGGAGGGCGACCCCGACCTGGTGCTGCGCTGGGCCGCGCTGCTGCACGACATCGGCAAGCCCGACACCAAGCGCAACGAGCCGGGCGGCGGCGTCAGCTTCCACCACCACGAGGTGGTCGGCGCGAAGATGGTGCGCAAACGGATGCGGGCGCTGAAGTACCCGAAGCAGTTCACCGAGGACGTCGCCCGGCTGGTGTTCCTGCATCTGCGCTTCCACGGTTACGGCAAGGGGCAGTGGACCGACTCCGCCGTCCGCCGCTACGTCACCGACGCCGCGGAGCTACTCCCCCGTCTGCACAAACTCGTCCGCGCCGACTGCACCACCCGCAACAAGCGCAGGGCCGCCGCGCTGCGCGCCACCTACGACGAACTCGAGGTGCGGATCGAGCGGTTGCGCGAGCAGGAGGATCTGGCGAAGGTTCGTCCGGATCTGGACGGCAACGCGATCATGGAACTGCTCGGCCTGCCCCCGGGGCCCGAGGTGGGCCGGGCCTGGCGCCATCTGAAGGAACTGCGGCTCGACCGTGGCCCGCTCGATCGGGACGAAGCCGAGGCGGCGCTGCTCGAGTGGTGGAAGACGCAGAGCTGAACAGGTCAGAAGACGATCAGGGTGGTGCCCGCCAGGATCGCGGAGCGCATCTGGGCGAGATCGAACGACCCGGAGATCTCCGGCAGTTCGACGCGGAATCGGATCAGGTCGTCCTCGCGCTCGGCACGCGCGATCCGCGCGTCCTTGGGCAGGTGTTCGAGCGGTAGGACGGGAACGTCGATCATGCGGCGCGGAATGGGCACGCCGAACCAGGTGACCCGGCGTATCTCGATGCGCAGCCGGTTGTCCGCGACCGAGGCGTCCACCAGGGCGGTGACCAGCCGTCTGCGGTGCCTGGCTCGGATCAGCCCGCTGCGGTGCACGTCGAGGTCCCAGTCCAGCGGCTGGGTGTTGAGCCACCCGACCAGCGCCGCCGTGGTGACGGTGCCCACGAGATCGAGCCGGGCGGTGCGCACCTTGGTCGGCACGCCCGGAATCAGGCGGACGCCGTGGGCGATCACCGTGACGGACTCGATCGGATGATCGTCCCAGCTCAGCCGCGACAGCACCGTCTTGGTCTGGAAATGCGCGCCACGGCGACGCACCTTCAGCACCTGCAAGGTGGCGTGCAGGTCGTGGCCGAGCAGTGTCGCGCTGACCTCTTGGCCGCCGAACCGGCTCAGGATGCCCTCGCTGAGCATGGTCATCAGCACGTCGGGCAGCAGCGCCGTGACGGTGCCCGCGCCGAGGTCGGCGACCGGATCCATCCAAGCCGTGCTGAGCGCGACCCACTGCTCCAGCCAGGATTGATCGAACAGGCGCTTTCCGAGATCGACGGCCCGCAGCGGCGACCAAGACTTCGGATCGAAATACGTGGCCATGATTGGAACGAGCGTACTTGGCGCGGGGGCTCGAACCGGCGCGCTGTGACCCAGGTCGCGCGGAACGAGTGTCCTTGCCCGGGGCGAGGCTCGAGCACGAGAATCGAAGGGCCGTCTGTCACGCACTGCTGGGAGGACGCACATGGCGCTGGATCTGAACAGTGATCTCGGCGAGGGCTTCGGACCGTGGACGATGGGCGACGACGCCGCCATGCTCGACATCGTCACCAGCGCGAACATCGCCTGCGGATTCCACGCGGGTGATCCCGCGATCATGCGCAGGACATGCGCGCTCGCGGTGCGCAAGGGCGTGCGGATCGGCGCCCACGTCGGTTACCGCGACCTGGCCGGTTTCGGTAGGCGAGAGATCGCCGTCGCGCCCGGAGAGTTGCGCGACGAGGTGCTGTATCAGATAGGCGGCCTCGACGCTTTCGCGAAAGCCGCCGGGGATCGGGTGCGCTACGTGAAACCGCATGGCGCGCTCTATCACTCGGCAGCGCGCGATCGGGAATTGGCCGACGCCGTCCTGGCCGCGATCACAGAGTACGACCCGCGGCTGGCCCTACTCGGCCCGGCGGGCACACATTTGGAGACGGCGGCGGAGGCCGCCGGAGTGCGCTTCGTCGGCGAAGGTTTCGCCGACCGCGCCTATACGGCCGAGGGTTCGCTGGCGCCGCGCGGTACGCCCGGCGCGGTGCTGGAGCCGCGGGACGCGGTCGCCCAAGCGATTTCGATAGCCGAGTCGGGAATCGCGCGGACGGCCGACGGCACCGGTGCGGTCGCGGTGCGCGCCGCCAGCATCTGTGTGCACGGTGATTCGCCCGCGGCGGTGGAGATGGCCCGGCGCATCCGAGCCGCGCTGGACGAAGTCGGCGTGCCGGTGGAGCCGTTCGGCTGAGGCCGGGACATGAAGACGAAGGGCACGGTGACGCACGCGCAGCGGCAGGCGGCCGAGGAGGCGATCCGCGCGGCGGGTGATCGGGCGCTGTTGATCACCCCCCAGCGTCGTGCGGTGGTCGCGGAACTCGTGACCGCGCTGCGGGAGTGTCCGGTACCTGGTGTGCAGGATCTGCTTCCGGCCGCGGAAACCGTATTGCTGACACTCGATTCACCACGCGTCGCGGACTCGGTCCGCCGGGCGCTGACGACGCTTCTGATCGCATTGCACGCCGAGGGGCCGGCCGCTGTTTCCCGTGGAACATCGCACGCTTCGCGCGCGGAGCCGGTGTCGATCCCGGTGCGCTACGACGGGGCTGACCTCGACGAGGTGGCCCGGATGCTGGAAGTCACGACCGCGGAGGTGATCGCCGCGCATACCGGCACGGAGTGGCGGTGTGCCTTCGTCGGATTCGCACCGGGCTTCGGCTACCTGGAATCGCCCGACGGCCGGTTGTCCGTTCCGCGCAGAGCGCAGGCGCGTACGTCGATTCCGGCGGGTGCGGTCGCACTCGCCGGTGGATACAGCGCCGTGTACCCGCGGAGCACACCCGGCGGATGGCAGCTGATCGGCACCACCGACCTCAGGATGTGGGATGCCGAGCGCGACCCGCCCGCGCTGATCCGAGCGGGCGCCACGGTTCGCTTCGTCGACGCGAGGAACGGCCGATGATCGTCGTCGAGCAGGTCGGTCCCCTGGCGACCATCCAGGATCTCGGACGGCCGGGCTGGTTCGACTCCGGCGTCGGTCCCGCGGGGGCGGCGGATCGCGCGTCCCTGCGGCTGGCCAATCGGCTGGTCGGCAACCCGGAGGGGCACGCGGCCGTCGAAGTGCTGCTCGGGGGCCTCGCGTTGCACGCGGAAGAGCACGTCATGCTGGCGGTCACGGGCGCTCCCGCGCCCACCACCGTCGACGGCAGGCCGGTGGGTCACGCGAGTGTGCTGGAACTCGAACCGGGACAAACCCTCCGGCTGGCCTACGCGTCCGTCGGCCTGCGCAGCTATGTCGCGGTGCGCGGCGGCATCGACGTCCCGGCGACACTCGGTTCCCGCAGCCGCGACACCATGTCGGGCTTGGGGCCGGAGCCGTTGGAGAAGGGCGATCGCCTTCCGATCGGGCCGTCTCCGCACACGATTCCGGTCGTGGACGTCGCCCCGGTCGCCGAACTGCCCGCGGACGTCGTCACCGTACGGGCCGTGCTCGGTCCGCGCGACGATTGGTTCACCGACGCCACGGTCTTGTTCGAGGGCGAGTGGGAGGTCTCCACCGACACCGACCGGATCGGCGCCCGATTGGCACGCCGGCGCGGCCCACCGCTGACCCGCAAGGTCACCCGCGAACTGCCGACCGAGGGCATGGCACTCGGCTCGATCCAGGTGCCGCCGAGCGGAGAGCCGGTCGTCTTCCTCGCCGATCACCCGGTCACGGGCGGCTATCCGGTGATCGCGGTGGTCCTCGACGCCGACGTCGACGCCATCGCGCAGGCCCGGCCCGGTCAGCCCGTCCGGTTCATGCGGGTGGGCTGACCGCGGTTCGCGCCCGGCCGCAACCTGGCGTGCATGAGATACACGTTGTAGCTGTCCCACGCCGAGAGCGTGAAGTACAGGTCCTCGCCGGTCGACCACGGATGGATGAACCCGCCGTAGGACTTCGGATAGTCGGCGGTGGACACCAGCGGGATCGCGTCGGTCCACGCCCCCTGCGGGCTCGCCGCGGTACGCAGCACGATCGCGCCCCGCGCGGAATCCAGGTAGACCATCTGCCACTGCTCGGTCTCCCGGTCGTAGCGCACCGAGAGCTCACTCGCCATACCGAGGATCAGCGGGGTGGCCCGATTCTCGGCCGCGGGCGCCCAGCTACCGTCCACCCAGTACTGGTAGGCGGATTTGTTCAGGATCTGGCGCTTCGGGACCCGCGCCAGTGCGATCGTGCCGATGCGTCCGTTGGGTGTGCCGAACATGTAGACGTAGTCACCGTGCGGCACCATCGCCGCGACCTGGAACTTACCGAGACCGAACAGGTTCTCCCATTTGGCATGCTGATCTTTCTTCCAGGTGCGCCCGCGGTCGTCGGAGTAGGCGATGCCGCCGTAGTTGGTCCACCACAGGCCCGGGATGCGGCTCCACCTGTTCACCGACATATAGCTGAGGTACTGCCGGTTCCCGACGGCGAACCCGGAGGTCGGGATGGTGGTCGTCTCCCAGTTCTTGATCTTGCGGCTGCCCAGGATCTCAGCGGCGTGGCAGCGGCTGTCCTGCGCGAAGGTATCCAAGGTCAGGCCGTCGGACAGATCGCGATCGGTGCTGAAACCGATGACGTTGCTGCGCCAGTCCTGGTCGTCGTTGCCCGCGCCGCCGACGCCCCAGCCTTCGCCGAAGGTATCGCCGAAGACAACGGCGACCTCACCGGGCGCGGTCTCCCACATCAGGCCGAGATCCGTGCCGTCGACCTGCCAGCGCATATCGGTGCGGTTCGGCGAACCGTGCCCGGTCACCTGCTCGACCAGCTCGACCGACTCGACCGCAGGCACGGGCACCGGCGCCGTGAGCGGACCCGGTTCGGCCGGATGGACCACCTCCGGTGGGGCCGGTTGCGGCTCCTCGCCGGGACCACCGGGCACCGGCACCGGAATCGGCTCGACCTCCGGTTTGAACTCGATGCGCGGGAGTTTCACCGGCGCACCGGAACCCGAGCCGGAGCCGCTGCCCGAGCCGGATCCAGAGGCGGAGCCGGAACCACTGCCCGAATCGGGCCCCGAGGCGGAACCGGAGGAACCGGTTCCCTCGTCGGTGCCGGTCTCGGGCGTCGGGCTCGGATCGGGGTCGGGTTCGGGGTGCTCGGGATAGTCCCTGATGTCCGGGCACGGGTTGTCGCACGGATTCTCCGGCAGCGGGTCGGGGACGATCCGCGTGTTGTCCTGCGGCGGATCGGGCACCGGAACCGGTGTGAGTTCCGGGATCGGCACCGGGATGTCGATCTGCGGCGGCAGCGGCGGCGGAGGCGGTTGCGCGGGATCGGGCTCGCGAGCGAGCGGGTCGAACCCCACCTCACCGCAGCTGTTCACCGGCGGCGGCGCCCACGGGAACGGTGCGCTCTGCGCGGCGGGCAGCGGCACGACAAGCACGCCGACGAGCAGTGCGCCGAACAAGACCGGTGCACAGGGGGTTTTGCTTCCGCAGGTGCGCATCAGGTCGGCCCGGCCGCGGTCATCACGCGATCGCGCGCCCGGTGACGGACCGAGTTTCCCACGCGCCCAGCGGTTCTCGTACCGCGTCGGGGGTGTGCACCGGAAAACCCATGTCGTATCGACTCCTGTCGGTCGGCCGCTGACAGGTCAACTTACCGGAACAACCACCACGAACGGGGGACGGTGAATCGAAAAGGCGCCGGGCGATGGAACCCGCGCCGTACCGCGCGCGTCCAAGAACATATGAACGAGATCGAGTACGTGTTCGGTACCGGGGATGGACCCGTGCACGTCTGGGCCAGCCAGGCCGACCTGGAACTCGGCGACACGGGCGCGGCCGACGCGGTGCGGCTGGACTTCGACGGGGACGGCATCGCCGATGACGCGCTGTGGGATCCGGCGGGTTCGGGCCGCGCCGGCATCGCGGCGCTGGATCTCGACGACGACGGTGTGCCCGACCACTTCTTCACCGATCCCACCGGCCTCGGCACGTGGAATCACCAAATCACCGGCCTGCCCGGCGATGCGGCCAGCGAGCCGCTGGACTGGATCGTGCGCACGGAGGCGGACGTGCCGGATCGTGCGCTCGGCGATGCACGATTATCGGAGGGACAGGCGAATTCCGCTTCCGCGGCCGCATCGCCCGGCGACTCGGCGGCCGAGAGTATGCCCGAGCACCTGACGCACCGACTGAACCGTGGCGTGCGCAACCTCGGCGACGAACCTTTCATCAACTGATCGTGCGGCGGCGCGTGTTCAACGCGATGGCCGCGATTCCCGCGGCGTAGGCGGCGGCGCCGGTCAGCACCACGATCGCCGATCGGCCGTCGTCCGGAATGATCAGGGCAGCGGCCGCGATGGCCAGCACGAACGTGATGTTGAAAACTGTGTCCTGCAACGCGAACACCTGACCGCGGCGGGCGTCGTCGATATCGATCTGCATGGTCGCGTCGCCGGTCAGTTTGATCGTCTGCCCGGCGAGTCCGAGCAGGAAGGCGCCGGCCAAGAGGAGTTCGTGGGCGCGCTCCACCGCGGCGCCCGAATCGGCGAACGCGATCGGCGTGACCAGCGTCAGCTGCACCAGCATGGCGGTGATCAGACCGGCGACCACGGTGCGCGCCCGTCCCAGCCGGGGAATGAGCAGGGGCGCGACAACTGCGGCCACCAGCATGCCGGCAGCGGTGGCTGCGATCGCGACGCCGAAACCGACCAGCCCACCACTGAGTCCGGTGCCGTCCACCGGGGCCTGACGCAGCACCAGCACCATGATCAGCGTATTCACGCCGAAGACGATCCGGTGGGTGCCGATGCCCAGCATCGCCGTCGTGACCGCTCTCGATTCCCATACCGCCGTGGCACCGGTACGCAGGCCGGTGGCGATCGCGTGCACGGTGTTCTCGCCCTTCGCCGCGTCGGGCGCCGGACCGAGCACCCTCGGCCGGAAACCCGTTGCCAGCGCCGCGCCGATCAGCGATCCTGTCCCGCTGATCGCGACCGCGACCGCCGAGGCGAAGTCACCCGCCCCGATCAGCCCGATCACCCCCACCGCCACGGCCGCACCCGCACCGGCACACCCGGAGGCGATCGTGGCCAGCACCGAGTTCATCGGCACCAGCCAGGCCTGCGCCAGCACCCGTGGCAGCGCGGCCGAGACGCCCGCCAGGACGAATCTGCTGACGCCCACCACCGCCAAGGCCAGCAACAGCAGCGGTGTCTCGCCGACTCCGGCGAGCAACCCCACGCCGACCAGCGCGATCAGCACTGCGCGCAGCACGTTGGCCACCAGCAGCACGGCCCGCCGGTCCCAGCGATCCAGCAGTGCGCCCGCGTACGGTCCGATCAGCGAATACGGCAGCAGCAGCACCGCGAAGCCCGCCGCGATGGCCAGCGGATCGGTCTGCCGCTCGGGGTTGAACAGGATCGCGCCCGACAACGCCGCCTGGAACATCCCGTCGCCGAACTGCCCGGCGAAACGCACCACGGCCAGACGCGACACGCCCGGGCTTTCCCGAAGTGTGGCGCGCAGTCCACCCGGCCGTTGCTCCGCGGGAGTGAGGCCTTCGGCGTGACCAGTCGACACGTCCGCGAGCGTACTGCGTTCGCCGACGACGCCGCACCACCGCGGGCCGGAGGCGAACGACACGGCGCGCGAGTCAGACCCGGTCGACCAGCGCGCTCACCGTCGCACGCATATCGGGCGCCATCGGCAGCTCGTCGAGCGCGCCCGCGTCGATCCAGGCGAACGCGTCGTGCTCCCCAGGCGCGAGGACGACATCGCCCGGCTCGGCCTCCACCACGAAGCTGTATTTGCGCACTTTCGACTTGGTGCGGGTGGCGTAATCGAATCCACCGAGGAAGTCGAGCACGGCGCGCAGCCGAAGCCCCGTTTCCTCCAGCAATTCCCGCTCGACGCAGTCGGCGAAAGTCTCCCCCGATTCGACTCCTCCGCCGGGCAGTTCGTACATACCGCCGTGATAGTCGTCGGCGACCCGGCGCACCACCAGGAGCCGCCCTTCGCGGAACACCGCGACGCCGACCACGAAATGCGCGATGCCGTCGCGGCGCGCTTCGCTGCGGAGTTGCTGCTCGATCCGGGGCAGGTCATCGGATTCCAGCACGTCGTTCCCTCCGGTCGGCGGTGTGGCGCTTGGCAATCGGGGCCGGACGGCGATATCCGGCGAGGTCGCCCGACGTTTCGACGTACCGGTTGGTTCTGCTCGCCTCCCGTTCACCTTCCGGTCGCTCGCGTAAAATGCCGAGTGCGGCACAATTTACTAGGAATGCGGAGTACCGCGGCGAAAGTGCTCCTACCCTGAATGGCGATCGGTGCACGGTCCCGAGAGGAGGACCATGATGTCCACACTCACGACACCACACATCGATGTCCACCGTGGCGGCGACCGGATGAAGACGCGGGTCTCCTGGCTGGATTCGAAGCATTCGTTCTCCTTCGGGGAGCATTACGATCCCGACAACACCCACCACGGCTTGCTGCTGGTCAACAACGAGGACGTCGTCTCGCCCGGGCAGGGTTTCGACACCCATCCGCACCGGGACATGGAGATCGTCACCTGGGTGCTCGGTGGCAGTCTGGTGCATCAGGACTCCCTGGGCCACAGCGGTGTCATCTACCCCGGGCTGGCCCAGCGGATGAGCGCGGGCACCGGCATCCTGCATTCGGAGAAGAACGACTCGTGGCGGCTGGACGGCCGCGTCTCCGAACACGAGGAACCCGTGCATTTCGTGCAGATGTGGGTCGTGCCCGACGAGCCGGGTCTTACTCCGGGCTACGAGCAGCTCGAGATCGATGACGAACTCGCGGGAGGCGGCCTGGTCACGGTTGCCTCGGGCCTGCCCCGATACCGGGATCGCACCGCCATCGCCATCAACAGCAGCCATTCGGCTCTGCACGTGGCGCGCATGGCAGGCGCGGAGCCGGATGCCGAGCCGGTCATCGATCTGCCCGATGCGCCGTACCTGCACTTGTTCGTGGCGCGCGGGGAGGTGGACATGGAAGGAGTCGGCCCGCTCTATGAGGGCGACGCGGTGCGTTTGACCAGGTCGGGCGGCCAGCGTGTGGTGGCGCGACGGCCTTCGGAAATCCTGGTCTGGGAGATGCACGCGCGGCTGGGCGCCCAGTAGCCGGTTCGCATTAACATCCGTCCGCGGGGTGCGCGATCAGTAGGCGACGGCCGCGCCGCCCCGGACCACCTCGTCCGGACCGAGCACCGCGAGGCACCGACGGAGAGGAAGTCCATGTCGCAATATCCGCCCCCGCCGCCCGGCCAGTACCCGCCGCCGGGTCAGTACCCGCAGCCACCCGGCGGCCAGTACCCCGGTCAGCCCGCCTACTGGCAGGAATCGCCGAAGGGCCGAGGTCTGGCGATCACCGCGCTGGTGCTCGGCATCCTCGCGTTGCTGTTCTTCTGGACGATCATCGGCGGCTATGTCTGCGGCATCTTCGCCGTCATCCTCGGCATCGTCGCGATTTTCAAGGCCCGCGCCGGCACCGCGGGTGGCATGGGGATGGCGATCGCCGGTGTCGTCCTCGGTGTGCTGGGCATCGTGGGCGCCGTCCTGCTCACCATCGTGGGTTACAGCTTCTTCGTGAACTCGGGTGGCAAGGACTTCGTGGACTGCGTGAACAAAGCGGGCGACGATCAGTCCAAGATCGAACAGTGCGAGCGCGACTGGAACGAGAAGCTGCAGGACAAGTACAGCATCACGCTCACTCCGCCGCCCGCGCCGACACCCCGGTAGCCGCGGCGCACGCCCGGGTCGTGGCGATCACCTCGGCGAAGTCGCGGCGGAAGTCGCGCTCGGGCGCCACGACCCAGGTTCGGTAGCCGCCGTGCTCGTCGGCGGGTGACGGCAGCACGAGGTGGCTGCCCGGCAGTGCGATCGCGGCGCAGATCCGGAACAGGTCGGCGAACAGTCCGGTGTCCAGGTACGAGTTGTCGGTGGGGCCGGTCAGAAAGGTCCATCGGTTCGCGCGCGGATGCGCGATGATCGGTCCCGGCCGGGGCTCGGGCCCGGCGGTCAAACGTTCGCGCAC
Organism: Nocardia sp. NPDC047648; assembly: GCF_040642815.1. Lineage (NCBI taxonomy): Bacteria > Bacillati > Actinomycetota > Actinomycetes > Mycobacteriales > Nocardiaceae > Nocardia > Nocardia sp. NPDC047648. The sequence continues at coordinate 162,942 of NZ_JBEYSX010000010.1, forward strand.
CCGGCGACCGAACTCGGCGGGCATCACGACCGCCCCGACCGAGCCGACTTCCAGCATGATGCGGCCGAGCATCGGGTCCACGAGACCGTACAACCCGTTGTTCTCGCGATAGATACGGCAGCGAGCGAACGCGTCCTGGATCGACGGGAAGTCCGTGGACGCGAGATGCCTGCCCGATTCGATGCGCGATGTACTCATGTCGAACAACCTCGCCTCGCTGTGGTGGACGCGTGCTCGGAAGAAACGATCGCTGCCATGACCCTAGCCCTGGGCAAGTCGCTTGACAATAGTCACCGGGGGCGCGCGTCGGCGTGGGCGTAGCATCCTGCCCATGGCACCCCTCTCGCCCACCGTCGCCCGCTGGGAACTGGTGCTGCGGTTGCGTGAGCTGCGGGAACAGCGCGGGTTCGACTCGGCGGGCTTCGCGAGGCGAGTGGGGTTCACGCCGGCGAACTGGTCGCACGTGGAGAAGGGCAGACGGGTACTCACCACCGAGACCATCGGCCCGGTGCTCGAACTGCTCGAGGTGGAAGCCGAGGAGCGTGCCGAGCTGCTGACCCTGTTGGAGGCCAGCAAGCAGCGCGGCTGGTGGGCGAAGTCCTCGGCGTTGATCGGACCGGAACTGCAGCGGCTCTACGGCATGGAATACGGCGCGCAGAGCATTCGCAGCTACGACAGCCTCGTCGTGCCGGGCCTGTTGCAGACCGAGGACTACGCCCGCGCGCTGATCAGCGCCGATGTGATGATCCGTCCGGTCCAGGTCGAGCAGTTGGTGGCGATCCGGATGCGGCGCCAAGAGCGGCTGCGCGGCGCGGATCCGGTGGAACTCACCGCGGTGTTCGGTGAGGGCACACTGCTCCAGCAGACCGGGGGGCCGGATGTGCTGCGCGGACAGCTGAACTACCTCGCCGCGTTGATCGAGGAAGTGGACACCGTGGAGGTGCGCGTGATCCCGTTCGCGGCCTCCGCGGGCGCGGTGCTCGGCGGCTCCAGCTTCCACCTCATCGACTTCGCCGGGGAACAGCTGCCCACGTTCGGCTGGGTGGAGAGCGCGGTGTTCGGCGGGGCTGTCGAAGACCCGGATCTGGTCCGCGATCTACGCTTCGCCTACCTGCGCGCGGTGGACCAGTCGCTCTCACGAGCGGAGTCATTAGCGCTGATCAGACGCTATTCTCGCGTGTAAAATCCTGCCCATGGCCATCACCGCACGGCCGGCACGCACCGGCTGGTTCACATCGACCAGATCGAACAATGGCAACCAATGCGTCGAGGTCAGGTTCGATGGTGATGCGGTGCTCATCCGTGACAGCAAATATCGCCGCGACCCGGCGAACCGCCCCGGCGACGAGCCCGTCATCACCGTGACCGCGGCCGAGTGGACCGCTTTCCTCGACGCCGTGCGCACCCGCGGGCGATCGAACGGCGAACTGCGCGCGCACCCCGTCGCCGACGGTCACACCGCACTGCGTCACGGCGGAATCACCCTCACCTACACCCCTGAGGAGTGGGACGCCTTCCTGCTCGGCGCACACGACGGCGAATTCGACCGCGTCGTCGTGCCCGCGTGATCTCCCCTGCTCGCCACCCCGGGCCCGCCGTGCCCGGGGGCCTACTCACGCTCTTGTCGGCATACTGGACACCGTGACTTCCGAACTGACCCGTCCTTCCGGTATCGACCTGTCCCACCTCGACGAGGACGTGCGGGTGCAGGACGATTTGTTCGCGCACGTCAACGGCAAATGGCTGGCCGACTATCAGATCCCCGCCGACCGGGCGGTGGACGGCGCCTTCCGCGCGCTGTACGACCAGGCGGAGCTGGACGTGCAGGCAATCATCCAGAACGCCGCGGCCACCGACGCCGAGCCGGGCAGCGAAGCCCGCAAGATCGGGGACCTGTACTCCAGCTTCATGAACACCGACGCGGTGGCCGCCGCCGGGCTCGCGCCGATCGCGGCCGAACTCGCGGCGATCGCCGAGGTCGGTGACAAGGGGACTTTCGCGTCGCTGCTCGGCCGGTTGCAGCGCACCGGGGTCGGGGGCGCCGTCGGCGTTTTCGTCGACACCGATGACAAGGACTCCAACCGCTATCTGGCGCACGCCACCCAGTCCGGCATCGGCCTGCCCGACGAGTCGTACTACCGGCAGGACGAGTTCGCCGAGATCCGTGCGAAGTACATCGCGCACATCAACCGCATGTTCGCCCTGGCCGCCGCCGACCCGCAGGTCGCCGGGCTGCTGCCGGAGGACCTCGACACCGTCGGAGAACGTGTCTTCGAGCTGGAGCGGAAACTGGCCGCCGGGCACTGGGACGTGGTGCGCCGCCGGGACGCCGAACTCAGATACAACCTGACCACCTTCGACGCGCTGGTCGCCGACAATCCCGAGTTCGACTGGGCCGCCTGGACTTCCGCGCTGGCCGAAGGCACGGACACGGCAGGCCCCGAGCTGTTCGCCGAGTCGGTGGTGCATCAGCCGGATTATCTGCGTACGTTCGCGCGGCTGTGGGCCGACGAGCCGCTCGCGGACTGGCAGGCATGGGCGGCGTGGCGGGTGCTGCGCGCGCGGGCGCCGTATCTGACCGACGAGGTGGTCGAGGAGAACTTCGACTTCTACGGTCGCACGCTCACCGGCGCCGAGGAGAACCGGGAACGCTGGAAGCGCGGGGTCGCGCTGGTGCAAAGTCTGCTCGGCGAGGCGGTCGGCAAACTATATGTGGCCGAACATTTTCCGCCCGAAGCGAAAGCGCGCATGGTCGGACTGGTGGCCAACCTGCAGGAGGCCTATCGCCGCAATATCGCCGAGCTGGAGTGGATGGGCGAGGGCACCAGGCTCGCCGCGCTGGCGAAACTGGAGAAGTTCACTCCGAAGATCGGCTACCCGGACAAGTGGCGGGACTACTCGGGCGTGGTGATCGACCCGGCCGATCTGGTGGGCAACTACCGCAGAGGCTATGCGGCCGAACACGATCGGGATCTGAAGAAGCTCGGCGGTCCGGTCGACCGGGACGAGTGGTTCATGACCCCGCAGACGGTGAACGCCTACTACAACCCCGGCATGAACGAGATCGTCTTCCCGGCCGCCATCCTCCAGCCGCCGTTCTTCGACATGGACGCCGACGACGCGGCCAACTACGGCGGTATCGGCGCGGTGATCGGCCACGAGATCGGGCACGGCTTCGACGACCAGGGCTCGAAGTACGACGGTGACGGCAACATGGTGGACTGGTGGACCGACGAGGATCGTGCCGAATTCGGCAAGCGGACAAGGGCGCTGATCGATCAGTACGACGTGCTGTCTCCGAAGGACCTGCCGGACGAGCACACGGTGAACGGCCGGTTCACCATCGGCGAGAACATCGGCGACCTCGGCGGCCTCTCCATCGCGCTGGAGGCGTACAAGATCTCGCTGGGCGGCGCCCCCGCACCGGAGATCGACGGGCTCACCGGCCTGCAACGGGTGTTCTTCGGCTGGGCGCAAGTGTGGCGCACAAAAGCCCGTGCGGAGGAAGCCGTGCGCAGGCTCGCCACCGATCCGCACTCCCCTGCGGAGTTCCGCTGCAACGCGGTCGTGCGCAACATCGACAGCTTCCACGAGGCGTTCGACCTGAAACCCGGTGATGCGCTGTACTTGGATCCCGCTGAGCGTGTGAAGATCTGGTGATTCGCCGAGCCGAGGCGGTCGTGAGCGGCCGTCTCGGCTCGGACGGTCCTGTGCCGCGGGACAACCGGTCACCGAGCCGCACCTGAAAGCCGCGGTCGACGCTCGCGACCATCCTCCGAATACAGCGAAAGCCGAACATCACGATCGACTACTTCGAGGAGTCGATCGTAATGTTCGGCTTCGCGCCGATCCGGGCTACCGAATCGTCAGTTCCAGTCGCCCAGGCCGTCGCTCGCGCTGAGCGTGCCGCCCTGGGTGTTCTGCACCACGACCGGATCGCCACGGCGCGCGTTCTCGAAGAACCACTTGGCGTCCTCGGTGCTGACGTTCAGGCAGCCGTGGCTGGCGTTGGACACGCCCTGCTGCGCGACCGACCAGGGAGCCGCGTGCACGAAGATGCCGCTGTTGGAGATGCGGGTGGCGTACTCGACCTCGAGCTTGTAGCCCTCCGGGTCGGTGACCGGCACGCCGTAGGTCGACGAGTCCATGGTCATCTTGCGCAGCTGCTCGCCCACGATGTAGGTGCCGTTCGGCGTCTCGTGCTTGGGCTTGCCCATCGAGGTGGGCATCTCCTTCACCACCTCGCCGTTGCGGGTGATGGTGATGGTGTGGGTCTCGTCGTCGGCGGTGGTCACGAAGGCGTCGCCGATGCGGAAGGAGCTGGTGGTCCCGCCCGCCTGGACCTGCACGTCGGTGTTGTCCGGCCAGAACTCGTCCGGACGCCAGCGCACCTGCTTGTCACCGCGCCAGTAGAAGTGGCCGGGGGCGGCCTTCGACGAGGTGATCTGGATGGCCTTCTCGGCGGTGGCGTGGTCGGTCACCGGCTCCTTGAAGGTGATGATGATCGGCTGCGCGACGCCGACGACCTCGCCGTCGGCGATATTGATCGAGGGCGGGGCGAAGTTCGCCTGCGGCGCGGGCTCGGTGGCCGCGGCGGCGGATCCGGTGCCGAGACCCGGGATCGGTTCGGCGTGAGCAGGCGCGACGAGCAGAACACCGGCCGCCGCGATCGCGGCGGACAGCAGGGCGCCCTCACGCATCCGGCGGGTCAGCCGCGCTCCCTTGCGGCGAGCAGGCAACGATCCGGTGTGCAAAGCGGCATGCATAGGTTTCTCGTCCATTCCATCTCTCGCGCGCACGCGTAAGCGCGCGTGGCGAGATCTTTCATTTCAGCGCGGAGCCAGAAGAGCGCCCCACTGGTATCGACGGCCCGACCCGTCGTCCATTCCTACCGTCCCGGCGCGCCCCCTAGCCACCGACGTTTCAGAGTGATACAGCAACCGTGCTCGTTGTGGTGTCGGTCACAATCACTTCACTTGGGTATCGTTGCGGGCAAACCTCCCGGTCACACCGGATAGGACAGCATCGGGCCGGAGTCGACGGGAACGTGAAAGATGGTTCACCGCAAACTAGTTAGTGACCAAGCTCACTGATCACTTCGAACGAAATCGGGCGATGCGGACCGGTCGCGATGTTGTGCGGCACCGAGCGCGGCACCCTCCCGTGCGCATATCGCGGAGGCAGCCGCAGGCTTACCCGCCCGAGGATGGTGGCCAGCGCGATCCGCAACTCGTAGTCCGCGAGGGCCGCGCCGACGCAGCGCCGGTGGCCGCCGCCGAACGGGGCGAACTCGAACGGCCGGTAGCGGCGCTCGGTGAAGCGACCCGGGTCGAAGCGCCGCGGGTCCGGCCACACCTCCGGATCGGAGTGCAGCAACGGCACCGCGATCCCCACGGTGTCCCCGGGGGCGAGCGACACGCCGCGCAGCGCGAAAGGCTCGATCAGGCGGCGCAGGACGATCGGAACCGGCGGGTGCAGCCGCAGCGTCTCCTGGCAGACGGCATCCAGGTAGGGCAGTGCGGCCAGCTCCGCCGGGCTCGCCTCCGGGCCCGCGTCGCGTAGCTCCCGCCGCAGCCGGGTCAAGGCCTCCGGCGCGCGGTGCATCCGCAACAGCGCCCAGACCAGGGTGGTCGCGGTGGTCTCGTGCCCGGCCACCAGCAAGGTGCGTACCTGCTCGCAGAGCTCGTCATCCGCGGCGGCGTCCGGGTGCGCGGCCAGCAGCACGTCGAGCACGCCGCCGGGTTGCGCGGCGACGTGCCCGCGCCTGCGCGCGATATCGGCCCGGATCAAACGATCCAGTCGTTCGCGCGCGGCGCGAAACCGGTCCCAGGGTCCGTGCCCGCGCAGTCCGTGCCGCAGCGCGGGGACCAGGAGTAACGGCCCGGAGAACGCGGCGAGGAAGTCCGTCACCGCGGCGGCGTACTCCGCTTGCCGACGCGGGTCGCGCACCCCGAACACCGCCGTCGCGATCACCCGAAGCGTGAGCGCACGCGCCGCCGCCCGAGCGTCGACCCGCGCGCCCGCCGCCCACACCTGACCGCTCTCCCCCTCCCCGGCCATCTCGCGCAAGGTGGCTTCCCGGATGAGCGCGCCGTACTCCCGTATCCGTGCGCTGTGGAAGGCGGGGGCGAGCAGCGCGCGGTCGCGGCGGTGGCGCGGACCCGAGGCCAGGATCAGCGACGCTGCGCCGACCATCGGTTCGATCGGGTTCGGCCGCGGTGGCTCGGAGAAATCCGCCGGCGAGCGAAAGATCTCCTGGGCGCCGGCGGCCGTCCCGGTGAACAGCGCGGCGCCGAATCCCGGAAAACGGACATAGAACGGGTCGCCTTCGCGCGCTCTGCGCCACCGGAAGTACCGGTCGAAATCGATCCCCGCGGCCACGGCGTGCAGTGCGGTCGAGCGCGGCACGCGCGGTCGGGCACGCTGGTCACCCGCGTCGGCTCGACGCATGCGCACATCCATACCGAGAACTACGAAGCCGCCGCCGGAGCGGTTCGACGCTAGCTTCGGGCCTGCTTGTGCTTGCGCACCGTGGTCTGCGCCGTCGCCGCCAGCCGCGCGAGCCTGGCGTCGCCGAGCGCGGTCACCATGCTGCCGAGCCCGTTGGTCACGAACGCGATCGACATGCCGAGATCCGGGTCCGCGTACGCGCCGGAGCCGCCCACGCCGTAGTGGCCGAACGCATGCCGCGGCTGCTGCTTGGACATCAATACCGGGCGGTGATAGCCGAGGGTGAAGGTGATCGGCAGACCGAGCACGTAATCGCGGCTGTGGGCCGACTGCGCGCGGCCGATGGTCGCGATCGTCTCCGGGGCCAGGAATCGCACGACCTGCCCGGATCCGGTCGCACCGACACCATGGACGCCCGGCCCCGAGATGCCGGCGTAGACCACACCGCCGTTGGCCAGCGCGCCGTACATCCGCGCCAGTGCGCGCGCCGAGAAGACGCCGTTCCAGCCCGGCATCACCGCGTCGTGCACCCGGGGGTCGCGGACCAGCTCGTCGAAACTCTCCGGCATGCCCGCCTCGGCGAGTCCGCGCACCGGCCGCACCCAGGACAGCACCGAGGAGGCGGTGTTCCAGCGGATGCCCGGCGGGCCGAGCGGCCGGAAGATCTTGGCGATCCGGTGTCGCTCGGACTCCGGGACGCGGAACCAGTACTCGTCCAACCCGAGCGGCTCGGCGATCTCGGTGCGCAACACCTCGGTGAACGGTGTGCCCGTCGCCCGCTGCACGAGTTCGGCGACCAGCCAGCCGAAGGTGATCGCGTGGTAGCCGGAAGTGCGGATGCGCCGGGGGTCCGGCGGGCTGTCGGCCAGCGCCCGGACCACGGCGTCGTAGTTCAGGATGCCTTCGCGGCCGGGCACCAGGCCGCGCACCCGGTGCAGGCCGGCGCGGTGACAGAGCACGTCGCGAACCGTGATGTCGTCTTTGCCGTGCGCGGCGAACTCCGGCCAGTACTCGGCCACCGGGATGTCGTAACCGATCAGGCCCCGTTCGGCCAGTCGGTGGACGACGGTCGAGGCGACGCCCTTACCGGTGGAGAAGGTCAGCGCGACGGTATCGCCGTTCCAGCGCCGCTCCTTGTCCGCCCAGCCGGCCCAGATGTCGACCACGGGCCTGCCGTCGAGGTAGACCGCCAGTGCACCGCCGCCGCGCGCGGGTTGGGCGAACAGGCCGAAGAATTGATCGGCCAGCCGGATGAAACGCGGGTCGACCAGCATCTCGCGCGGTGCCGCCAGCTTGTCGCGGGCCGAATCGGCGGGCTCGAAGTCGTCCGCCGCCATTGCCGAAACCATGGGGTCACCTCCTGACCGCCGTTATCCGGGCTGGTCAACCAGGGTAACCCGTTCAGTGGGTCTGCCAGAGCCCAAAAGGGGTGGCAAGGCACGCGTCGCCGCTGTCGGCGTTCCACGCGAAGGCCGCGACGCCCAGACAGACCACCGACTGCTCGGCGGTTTCCACCCCCGCACGCGATCCTTCGAGTGCGATGGAGATCGCGAACGTCCGTGCCGCCGGGTCGTCGTTGGTCGAGGTCAGTGCGACCGCGTCCGGGCCGAGGCCGACCGCGACCGGAACTCCGCCCGCGCCTTCGCTGGCACCGACGCCGCCCGCCGCACCGATGCCGATGGCCGTGGCGCCGAGGGTCGCATTGGCGTAGCCGACCCCATCGATCCCGCTGGCCCTTGCCGAGCCGTAACTGTCGGTCGCCGCGCGGCAGGCCGTCTCCCCATCGATGACGGTGATGTCGGTCCCGTGGTCCGATCGGCAGTGCACGTCGGCAGCGGCCGCCACCCCCGGAACGACGAGGGAGCCTCCGATCGCGGCGGTCGAACACACGATTGCGCTGATCAGCTTCACCCGGGGACTCCTCTCGGACCAGAAATCCCACCATACCCAGACTTGTTGGCAGCGGTTCGTTTCCGCCTTCGGCTCGACGCGCGCTCGGTCCATGGTGTATTCATGGCGTGGTATTTCAAGCACAGCCAAGGCAACTTCGGATCACGGGGGCGTGAGTTCGCCGGCGTTACAGCTCGGGAGGACTGTACGTGTCTCGTCAACTGACCTGGGGGCGTCTCGCCTTCGCCGGATTCGCCATCGCGGCGGGATTGTCGCTGGTCGGCTGTAGTTCCACGATCAGCGGTACCGCCCAGCCCGCCGTGGACAACGGGACGATCGACGCGGTGTCGGTGACCAGCACGCCGAAACCGTCCTCTGGCAAGCCCACTCCGAGCAGCGGCAAGCCGACGACGAGCAAGCCGAGCGGCGACACCGACTTCGACGCGAACGTCAACGACTGTGTGAAACTCGGCGGCACCACCACCAACGCCACCATCGAGAAGGCGTCGTGCGGCAGCCGTGAATCGAACTACAAGGTGATCGACAAGAAGGCGAAGAGTTCGCAGTGCAGCAGCGACGCCGACAACTACTACGCCGAGACCATCAACGGCATCGAGCAGGGCGCGCTGTGCCTGGACATCGACTGGGTGGTCGGCGGCTGCATGGACGTCGGTGGTGACGACCCCAAGCGCATCGACTGCACCGGCTCGTCGCCGTCGAAGGGCGTGAAGGTGGTCAAGATCCAGCAGGGCGCCGATGACGTCAGCGTCTGCGGCAGCGGCACCGGGTACGTCTACGACAAGCGCCGCTTCGTCGTCTGCGTCCAGGAACTCTGACCGGGGCTTCCCACCGCCTGCGGGCCGCTAGGTTGGGTAGGTGAGCACCACCGAGCTACCGCGGCTGCAATCCGGCACGGGTCGCTGGATTCTGCTGGCCACCATCCTCGGCTCGTCGGTCGCCTCGCTCGACGCGACGGTCGTGAACATCGCGCTGCCGCGGATCGGCGAATCGCTGGATACCGATGTCGCCGGGCTGCAGTGGACGTTGAACGGGTACACCCTGACCCTCGCCTCGTTCATCCTGTTGGGCGGCTCGCTCGGCGACAAGCTCGGCCGGCGGCGGGTCTTCGTGTGGGGAACCGTCGCGTTCGCGCTCGCGTCGGTGTTGTGCGGCGTCGCGACGACCATCGAGATGCTGGTCGCGGCCCGGATCCTGCAGGGTGTCGCGGGCGCGATGCTCACGCCGGGCAGCCTGGCGCTGATCTCCTCGTCCATCGATCGGCGCGATCAAGGCGCGGCGATCGGACTGTGGTCGGGATTCGGCGGCGTGGCGGGCGCGCTCGGGCCGTTCCTCGGCGGCTGGCTCATCGAGGTCGCGGGCTGGCGGTCCATCTTCTTCCTCAACGTTCCGTTGACCCTCGTCGTCGTCCTGGTCGCGCTGCGGCACGTGCCCGAGAGCCGCGATCCCGGCGCCGCCGCCGAACTCGACGTGCCCGGCGCACTGGTGGTGGCCCTGGCGCTCGGTGCGCTGACCCTCGGACTGATCGAAACCATGCCGTCGCTCATCGTGGCCGGTGTCGTGCTGCTCGGGGCCTTCGTCCTGATCGAACTGCGCAGCGATCATCCGCTGGTGCCGCCGGCCCTGTTCGGCTCGCGGGTGTTCACCGCGGCGAATCTCGTGACGCTCGCGGTCTACGCCGCCCTCGGTGGCGTGTTCTTCCTGCTGGTGCTGGAACTGCAACTGGTGGCCGGATACTCGCCGCTGATGTCCGGGGTCGCGACCGTGCCGGTCACGGTGATAATGCTGGCGCTCTCCGCCCCCGCGGGACGTTGGGCGCAAGTGCACGGGCCGCGCATCCCGATGACCGCCGGACCGCTGCTGGCCGCGGCCGGGCTGGTGCTTCTGCTGCGCATCGGACCCGAGACCAGGTACTTCATCGATGTGCTTCCGGGCGTCCTCGTGTTCGGGCTCGGGCTCGCGGTGCTGGTCGCGCCGCTGACCGGCGCCGTGCTGGGCGCGGTGCCCGCGAGCGAGGCCGGCATCGCCTCGGGGGTGAACAACGCCGTCGCGCGCACCGCGCAACTGCTCGCCGTGGCGGCGCTGCCCGGGGTCGCGGGCATCTCTGGTGCGCTGGGCGACCCGGCCGCCTTCGACGACGGCTTCGCCACCGCGATGTGGCTGTGCGCCGGGCTGCTGGTGACCGGCGCGGTGCTCGCCGCCGTGCTGTTGCGTCCCGAGCGGCACGCGCCCGCGTTGGACAGCGTCGACTGCATGCCGCAGTGCGCCGTCGCGGGTCCGGCGGTGGCGCCGGCTCCGAGCGAAAAATAAGCGGCCCGAACGGATCGCTCCGCTCGGGCCGCAAGTCGAAAGGGTGGTCCGCTAGATCGGGACGTAACCCGTGCCGACGCCGCCGCGTGCGTTGATGTCGGCCACGATGGCGCTCATGTTGGTACCTACCTCAGGACCGAAGCACGCGAGGGCCAGATAGGCGTTCACCATGCCCACCAGCGTCGTCCCGACGACCACCGGCGCACCGGAGTCGCCTTCCACCACGCACATCTGACTCCAGGTCTCGACGTTCGTCCGGAAGACGTCACCCCAGGCGATACCACAGGTGTTGCCGGTGGTGCGCCCTTCCTTGCATACGATCTGCGGGAAGTTGGCGGGTGCGCCCAGCCCGGTGATGGTGACATTGCCGATCCGGTTCACCGGGGTGATCTTGCCCGGCTCGAACTGGATGACGGCGTAGTCCAGGTCGTGGTTGGAGTAGGCGAACCGGCCGATCACGCCCGCCTCCCGATCGGCTTCGGCGTAGACCTGCGCGCCCGGGTCGCCGCAGTGGCCCGCGGTCAAGCCGACCAGACGTCCCGCGTTGTCATGGCCGACAGTCGTGACCGTGCACTCGAACTGGTTGTCGATGATGATGCCGGATCCACCGCCCAACACCGGCGGGCCCGTTTGGGCGTTCGCGGCCCCTGTGCCCGTGCCGAGCAGCGCCGCGCCAAGGGCGACGGCGAAGGCGGCGTTGGCCACCTTGGCGAGTTTGCTGAACATGTCCCTCCAGACGTCGGAAGCCCGCACGATATCAATCTGTCGCACCCATCGTGTCAGTAAACGATCTCGGGCGCGTCACCACTACCGGGGTTGTCCCCACTGCTCCGGGCTTCAACCCTATTTCGTACAACTGAGATGGAATGTATCTTACGCGCCTAATAGCATTCGGCTATCACAATTGTGAAAAGCCTGTGAACGTTAGTGTCCGAGTGATAGTAAGGAGTCGTTGTGTTGGTCTCCGGAAACAAATCTGATTTTCGATGAGAATTATCCAAAGAAATTAGCCGAATCGCCGTTGCGGATCTCGGATTCGTGCAGCTGGGCTGTAGCTTGTGCCAGAGCTCGGGCCGCCGTCTTTGGGGTCGTTCCCAATGTTCCACGGCTTAACCATTGCTTTCCGGCAGCGGTGAGCGACATCTATGACTGCGATCACAAGGGGATGGTGTGTTCTGCACTACTCCGTAGTAAGGTGCGTCAAGCAAACGAGTCGCCGGGGCAGCCAACCGGCGTCGAGGAGGATTAGCCAGTGCAGTCGACCGAGAGTCCACCATCAGGGTCACGGTTCAGTGGTGCGGCCGATTGGACGAGGTCTTACTGGCAGGATCATCCGAAGCGTTCGCTGGAGACCTTCGGCAGGCAGATCACGATGGGCTTCGCGGCTGTCGCCGAACTGTTCGTCTCGATTTTCCGCAGGCGCTTCCCCTTCGCCGAGTTCGTCCGGCAGTGCGCGTTCATGGCCAGCGTTTCCGCGGCGCCGACGCTGCTTGTCGCCATCCCGATCGGCGTCATCGTCTCCATCCAGGTCGGATCGGTCGCCGGCCAGGTCGGCGCCACCTCGTTCATCGGCGCGGCCAACGGCCTCGGCATCATCCAGCAGGGCGCCCCGCTGGTCACCTCGTTGATGATCGCGGGCGCCGTCGGCTCCGCGGTCTGCGCCGATCTCGGCTCGCGCACCATCCGCGAGGAGATCGACGCCATGAAGGTCATGGGCGTCGACCCCATGCGCAGGCTGGTCGCTCCGCGGCTCGGCGCGGCGATGCTGGTGAGCGTGCTGCTGTGCGGCTTCGTCGTCTTCGTGGGATTCCTGACCGGCTACATCTTCAATATATTCGCGCAGAACGGCACGCCGGGCTCCTATGTCGGCACCTTCTCGTCGTTCGCCGTGACCACCGATCTTCTTGTCGCGCTGGTGAAATCGCTGATTTTCGGTCTGCTGGCGGCAATCATCGCCTGCGATACCGGATTGAACACCCGCGGCGGTCCCGGCGGTGTCGCGAACTCGGTGAATTCCGCGGTGGTGGGCTCCACCATCATGCTGTTCGGGGTGAACCTCATCATCACCCAGGTTTACAACGCACTATTCCCGTCACAGGTGGTCTGAGCCGGTGTCATCAACCTATGTACCGCCGCTGCTGCGGCCTCTCCAGACGATCCGGAAATCGGCCCAGGCGCCGGTCGATTGGCTCGCCAGGCTCGGCCACCAGGTGTTCTTCCTGTTGCGCTCGATCGGCTCGATTCCACTGGCGCTCAAGCACTACCCCAAGGAAGTGTGGCGCCTGCTCTCCGACGTCACCTGGGGCAACGGCAATCTCGTCGTCGGCGGCGGCACCATCGGCGTCGTCGTCATTCTGAGCGCCTTCGGCGGCATGACCGTCGGCATCCAGGGCTACAACTCGCTGAACCTGCTCGGCCTGAGCCCGATCACCGGCGCGATCTCGGCGTTCGCCACGACTCGCGAACTCGGCCCGCTGCTCGCCACGCTGGCCTTCGCCGCTCAGGCGGGCTGCCGGTTCACCGCGCAGCTCGGCGCCATGCGCATCTCCGAGGAGATCGACGCGCTGGAGTCCATCGCCATCCGGCCGCTGCCCTACCTGATCAGCACCAGGATGTTCGCGGCGATGATCGCCATCATCCCGCTCTACTGCCTGGGCCTGACGATGGCCTACGTGTCGTGCTCGCTGACCGTGCAGCTGATCGGCGGTACCGCCGTGGGCACCTACCAGCACTATTTCTATCAGTTCCTCGTCCCGGCCGACGTCGTCTATTCGCTGATCAAGGCGATCCTGTTCGTCGCGATCACCACGTTCATCCAGTGCTACTACGGCTTCTTCGCCTCCGGTGGCCCCGAGGGCGTCGGCGTGGCCGCGGGCCGCGCGATCAAGATGTGCATCATCGCGGTCGTTTTCGCGAATCTGTTCATGACATTGGCGATCTGGGGCGTCAACCCCGGCATCCGGATCTCGGGGTAGACACCAGATGATCATCGATCCCAGTGGGCGCGGGCCCACGATGCGGCAGTTGTTCATCGCGGGCGTGTGCGGTCTGGTCGTGTTCGCGCTGGTGCTCAGCTTCCTGATGCTGCGCTACAAAGGGTTCTTCCAGGAGAAGGTCAACGTCACCGCGAACCTGACCACCACGGGTGACGGTCTGCCCGAGCAGGCCGACGTCAAGTTCCGCGGCGTGCTCGTCGGCGCGGTGAAGACCGTCGACGTCGCGGCCAAGGGCGAACTGCAGAAGGTCCGGATCGAGATGAAGCCGGAGTTCGCCGACGACATCCCGGCCAACGTGACCGCTCGCGTGGTGCCGAGCAATCTGTTCGCCGTCACCTCCGTCGAACTCGTCTTCAACGGGCCCGCCGACCAGTACCTGCACGAGGGTTCGGTCATCGAGGAAGACCGCAGCAAGGGCACCATCGCGTTGCAGGACACGCTCACCACGGTCCGCAACATCCTCGACAAGATCGATCCGGTGCAGTTCGGCCGGGTGCTGGGCACCCTGTCGCAGGCGCTGGACGGCAGCGGCCGGGTGCCCGGCTCCACCGTCGAGCGGCTGGACCGCTGGCTGCTGGCCGTGGACGAGTCGATTCCCGATCTCGGTGCGCTGCTGGGTGACTTCTCCGCCTCGTTCAACGCGCTCAACCAGTCCGCACCCGAGCTGGTCGACGTGCTCGGCACCTCGGTGCAGACCGCGCGCACCATCGCCGACCGCCGCGGCGAGCTGGTCGCGTTGATCACCGGTACCTCGGGCACCATCGACACGGTCAACGACCTGTTCGCACGCAACCCGAACGTGGGCATCGAGGTCACCGCGGGCACGAACGACATGTTCGGCGCACTCGCCGCGGACCCGGACGCGATCACCAGGAGCCTGCTGAACCTCAGCGAGACCATGCGCCGGATGGACACCACGTTCAAGTGGGGCCCGCAGAAGCAGCAGGTCTGGGACGCGGGCATCACCCTCACGCCGTACCGGCCCTACACCGTGGCCGACTGCCCGCGCTACGGCGACATGGTCGGGCCGAGCTGCTTCACCGCTCCCGCCGTCGCCGACGTCGGCGAGCTGCCCGAACAGCTGAAGCCGCGCGCGCTCGCCTCGGCCGCCGGGCTTCCCCCGGTCGTGCCGATGCCGGGCCTGCCGCTGATCCCCGGCGTCACCACACCGGACCCGAGCCGCGCCACCGCGGCCGCCCCCACCGGCGGTGCACCCGCTCCGTTCGCGGGCACTCCGCTCGAAGGCCTGTTCCCGATGCTGCCGCCGGGTCTGCTCCCGCCTGCCGCGGCTCCGGCGCCCGTCGCGCCGGCCGCCGCCCCCGAAGGCACCCCGTCGGCGGCGCCGATCTCCTACCGCGGTGACTCGGCGATCCCCGCGCTGCTCGGCCGCAAGCCGACCACCGCCGAATATCTGCTGCTGAGCTCGATTCTGAAGGGCGGAACCATGCAGGTGTCCGACAACGGTGCCGGACGATGAGCATTCGCAAGCCGCTCATCGGCTTCACCATCTTCGCCATCGTGTCGATTCTGGTCACGGTGGTGGTGTGGAACACGCTGGCGCGCATCGTCAACGGGGACACCTACACCTACTCCGCGACGTTCTCCGACGTGCTCGGTTTGCACGAGGGCGACGACGTCCGCATGGCGGGCGTGCGGGTGGGCAAGGTCGAGAAGATCGAGCGGGGCCGCGACGCGAATCTGAAGAAGTCGGTCGCGAAGGTCACCTTCGTCGTGCAGCGCGACCAGACGATCTACAACGACACCAAAGCGCTGGTCCGCTACCAGAACCTGATCGGTCAGCGGTACGTGGCCCTGGCTCCCGGCAAGGCATCGAGCCCGGCGCCGTTGAAGAACAACGGTTCCATCCCGATCGATCGGACCGAGCCGTCGTTCGATGTGTCCGGTCTGCTCAACGGATTCCAGCCGCTGTTCCAGGTGTTGCAGCCCGAACAGGTCAACCGGTTGTCGGAGACCTTCATCCAGGCATTGCAGGGCGACGGCGTCTCGTTGAGCGCGTTCATCGTGCAGGCCGCCCAGCTGGCCACCGACTTCCAGCGCAGGGACGCGATCCTGTCCGATGTGATCACCAACCTGTCGGGCGTGATGTCGGGGTTGGCGAAACGAGGTGATGAATTGGAGACCCTGGTGACCCAGACCCGGGCCCTGATCGGCGGGCTGTACGAACAAGGGCAGTCGTTGCTCGGCTCGACCGAGCAGATCGCGACCGCGACCACGTCGCTGGTGGGCATGATGGACCGGATCCAGCCGAGCCTGCGCACCGCGCAGAACTCCACCAGCGCCGCGTTGACGCTGTTGCTGGACAACGGCGCCAAGCTCGATCAAGCGGCGATCGACCTGCCGAACGTCCTGTCCGCGGCGGGCAGGCACACCTCGGAGGGCGGTTACGCCAACGCCTACCTGTGCGGGCTGGACTTGTCGCTCTACGGTGTCCTGTTCCCCCGCGGTCTGTTCTCGCAGATCGGTGGCACCTCGCACTCGGCGGTGTGCCGCCCATGATGACGAAGCTCAGGTCCAGGTTCGAAAGCAACCGGTTCTTCTGGTTGGGCGTCATCGGCGGTGCCCTCATCGTGGTGCTGCTGGTGGTGTCCAGCGTCTACAAGCTCCTCGGCGTCGGCGAGCAGTCGATCAAGGCCGAGTTCGTGCAGGCCGCAGGTATCAGAGTCGGCGACAAGGTGAACATCGCGGGGGTGTCCTCCGGGCGGGTGGTCGACGCCGAACTCGAGGGCAGTCACGTGCTGCTCACGCTGAGCGTCAGCGACGACGTGAAACTCGGCCCGGACGCGCGCGCATCGATCAAGATGGCCACGCTGCTCGGCGCCAGGTACGTCGACCTGGAACCGGGCGACGGTTCGGGCCTGAAGGGCAAGCGGATCCCGGTGTCCAACACCACGGTGCCGTACAACCTGGCCGACGTCGTGCAGGTCGGCACGCCGAAGTTCGAAGCGCTCGACACCAAGAAGCTGGCCGACTCGCTGAACCTGATCAACGAGCAGATGAACGGCTCGCCCCAGCTCACCGCCCAGGCGCTGGACAGCGTCGGTGCGCTGGCCAAGGTGATCGACAGCCGCAAGGCCGAGGTGGACACCCTGCTGAAGGACTTGGACCGGGTCACCCGGATCCTCGGCGACAACCGCAACAGCATCCTGCTGGTGATCACCCAGGGTGAGGCCATCGCGAATCGGGTGATGGAGCGCCAGGCGCTGCTGCGCCAGTTGCTGGACAACGTCGCCGCGCTGACCAAGCAGCTGGAGGCGATCGGCGCGGAGAACAACGATCAGCTCGGCCCGACCATCCAGCAGCTGAACACCATGGCCGAGGGCCTGCAGAAGAACAAGGACAACCTGGATCGGATGCTGTCGATCATGCCGCCGACCCTGCGTTACCTGGCGAACTCCTGGGGCGGCAGCGGTCCGTACGGCGATGTCGGCCTGCCGTGGCTGTTCCCGGACAACTGGTTGTGCTTCGCCCAAGTCATCGAGGGGTGCCAGGGATGAGATTCCGCACGGGCTTTCCGCTGAGGACCGTCGCGAAGGCGTTCATGATCAGCGCCGCCGCGCTCACGATCGGCAGCTGTTCGCTGCTGCCGAGTTCGGTGAACAACGCGCTGGGCACCACCCTGCAGTTCACCGCGGATTTCGACAACATCGCGGGTATCTACGAGGGCAATCCGATCACGGTGCTCGGGCTCGACGTCGGCAAGGTCGACAAGATCGTGCCCAAAGGCACCCTCATCGAGGTGCACATGTCCATCGACAAGGACGTGAAGATCCCGAAGGACGCCATCGCCGCGATCATCTCGCCGTCCATCGTGACCGACCGGCACATCGAACTCACCCCGGTCTACACCGGCGGCGCGACTTTGGCCGACGGCGCGCACCTGCCCAAGGCCAGGACCAAGACGCCCGTCGAGCTGGACACGATGATCAAGACCATCGATCAGTTCGCCGCCGCGCTGAAGCCGGAGCCGGGCCAGGAGGGCATCGGCCCGCTGTCGGGCCGGGTGCTCTACCCGATGCTCAACGGCAACGGCGAGAAGATCCGTGACACCCTCAACGCGCTGTCCAGTGCGCTGAAGGTCGGTGTGGACAACAAGGACGCGATCTCCAGCATCATCATCAAGCTGAACGACCTCACCACCATGCTGGCCGAGAACGACCAGTCGGTGCGCGATTTCAGCAACCGGGTAACCCAGATGACCGGCCTGCTCGCCGATCAAGCGCCCGGTCTGCAGGCCACGCTCGATCAACTCCTCGCCTTCCTGCGCAACACCAGCACCACGCTGACGCAGTACGAGAGCCAGTTGTCCGGCACGATGACCGGCCTGACCAACGTGACCCAGCAGTTGCGCGACAACGCCTACGGCCTCACCGAAGTCGCCGACCTGGCGCCGATGGTCATGCAGAACGTCGACAACATCATCAACCGCGAGCACGGGTACGTCCGGCTGCACGCGGTGATCGGCACCGCGCTGTCGGGTGAGATCGTCAGCCTGTTCTGTGAGCGCATCCAGATGAAGGCCGACGGCTGCCGTACCGGAAACATGCAGGACTTCGGACCCGACTACGGGCTCACCGCCGCACTGCTCGGACTGACGAAATGACGTACCGAATGACGATCAAGGCACGCAGGACGCTGGTCGCCGTCGCCGCGGTAGCCGGTGTGGCGGTCAGCTCCGGCTGCGGGCTCACGGTGGAGAAACTGCCGTTGCCGAAACCGGGTCAGGGCGGGGAGACCTACACGATCCACGCGGTCTTCGAGAACGCGCTGAACCTGCCCGACCAGGCGAAGGTGAAGATCGGTGGCTCGGATGTCGGCGTTGTCACCGACATCAAGACCAAGAACTTCCAGGCCGTCGTGGACTTGACCATCCGCAAGGACATCGAGTTGCCCAAGGGCAGCACGGCGGAACTGCGTCAGGCCACCCCGCTGGGTGATGTGTTCGTCGCGGTGTCCAAGCCCAGGACCGAGCCCGGCGCGGACATGCTGCACGACGGTGACACGCTCACCCTCGACAGCACCTCCGCGGGCGCGACCGTCGAGCAGCTGCTCATCTCGGTCTCCATGCTGTTCAACGGCGGCGGCATCGCCAGCCTGTCCAAGCTGGGTTCCGAGCTGGACTCCATCGTCGGCGGCCGCGGCGAGCAGCTCGCCCACCTGATCACCGAGATGACCGGCGTGGTCGGCAGTCTGAACGACAACTCCGCCCGGGTGGACAGTGTGCTCGGTGAGTTCAGCACCCTCGCCAACACCATCGAGGGCAGGCGGTCGGAACTCGGCGAGGTGGCCGACACGCTGCCGCAGATGATCGGCGCCATCGCCGAGAACAACCGGGCCCTCGGCGATCTGCTCGCCAAGTTGTCCACCGCCAGCGCCGCCCTCGGCGATTACGCGAACACCTCGACCGAGAGCTTGAACGGGCTGCTGGAGAACACCCACCAGCTGATGGACGCGATCGCCAAGACCGGCGACGGCTTCGGCGTCCTGCTCGATCGACTGCGGGTGCTGCGGCCGAAGGTCGACGCGACCTTCCGCGGCAGCAGCTTCGCGGTGTACGCGACCGCGACCAACCTGGACATCAGCGCGCTCACCGATCCGCAGCACGGCAAGCTCCAGGACCTCAACGACTTGCAGGACTTCGCGGGCAGCCTGATCCAGGTGCTGCAATTGGTGCAGGGCCGGGTGGGAGGACAGCGATGACCTCGGCGCGCAAACTGTTCGGAAGCAAGATCTTCCTGTCGAACGTGGGCCTGGTGCTCGTGCTGCTGGTCGGCGCGACATACCTGCTGCTGAACGTCATGCGGGTGAACCCGCTGCGTTCCGACTACACCGTCACGGTGAATCTGGATCGTTCCGGTGGTCTGCAACCGGGCAACGACGTGACGTTGCGCGGGTGGCGCATCGGCAAGGTGACATCGATCGAGCTGTCCGATCGCGGCCAGGCCATCGCCGCCACCGCGCAGATCGAGTCGAAGTACAAGATCCCGGTGGACACCCAGATCGCGGTGCAGGCCCTGTCGGGCGCGGGTGAGCAGTACATCGACTTCCGGCCGAATGCAGAACAGGGGCCGTTTCTGGCCAACGGCGCGGTGATCAAGTTCGATCCGGACAGGATCCACACGCCCACGCCGGTGTGGTCGGTGCTGGACAACTCCAGCGCCCTGATCGCGCAGATCAATCCGGAGCACTTCCAGGTCATCCTGAACGAGCTGGACATCGCGCTCAGCGGCGGCCCGGATCAGCTGCGCGGCCTGGTCAACGGGATCAGCCTGGCGACGGCGGGCTTGGACTCGTTGCTGCCGCAGACCACGAATCTGATCACCAATCTGCGCACCATCGCGAGTACCACGTCCAACGCACAGCCCGATCTGGCCACGCTGACCCGCAATTCCGGCGTGCTGTTCGAGCAGTTCAACAACGCGAACGCGGAATTGCAGCGCGTGCTGGACCAGGCGCCGGGCCAGCTCACCAGCCTCGGCGCGGTGGTGGACCGGACGGCCGATCCGATCACCAGCCTGGCGACCAACTTCCAGGCCATCACGAAGGCGGCGCAGCTGCGGCTGCCCGCGCTGCGCGCGCTGTTCCCCTCGCTCGCGCTCGGTGGCGAGGCGCTCGGCGTCCCGGCGCACGACGGCGAATTCCACGCGATGATCGACATCTGGCCGCGGCCGTTCTGCACCTACAACACTCCGAAGATGCGCAACGAGGTCGTGCAGGACGGCACGATCCCGATGTGGAACTACTGCGAGAACCCGCCGCCGGGTCAGCAGATCCGCGGCGCCGCCAACGCGCCGCGGCCCGACGTGCCCAACAACGGCGCGCACATGCCGCCGGGTGTGGATCCGAACGAGCGGACCCTGCCTCCGGTGCGGTGAGTCGTACCCCGCCCGGCGGTCCTCCCGCCGGGCGGGCATACTCGCCGGTGAAACGCGTAAGGTTCGCTGCCGCGGGCCGCTGAAGCCAATCGGTGCGCACCGATGCGCGCCGGGAAAGTGCAGGTTCTATCGATGTCTACCGACGACGCCGAGACCGACAAGGACGCCGAGACCACGGCCGCCACCTCCGACAAGGGCACCGACGCGGTATCCGGGAAGTCGGAGGACGCCGCCGGCGCGGCGAAGCCCGAGCTGTCCAAGGCGGAGAAGGCAGACAAGGCCGAGGCCGGCGCGAAGCCTGCCGCGAAGAGCGACTCGCCCAAGGCGGCGGCCTCCGCGGCCTCCGCACCGTCCGGCAAGTCCGCCTCGATTCCGCTGGTGGCCGCGTTCGTGGCCGGTGTGCTCGCGGTCGCCGCGATCACCGCGGTGGTGGTGTTCTTCTTGCAGGGCAAGGATCGCGGCGACAAGCTCGACGCGATCCGCGACTCCACGAGCGCCGCGTGCACATTCGGCAAGGACGTCTCGGTCTACGACTACTCGAAGAACCTGGACGACTACTTCACCACGGTGAAGGCCGGCTCGACGGGCGAGTTCCTCAAGGAGTTCGACGACGCGACCAAGGCGCTGAAAGACGCCATGGTGCAGGCACAGGTCAAGTCCTGGGCCGACGATGTGCAGTGCGGCTACCAGGCCGGTGACAAGACCTCGGCCAAGGTGCTGGTGACCCTCACGCAGTATCGGACCAACTTCACCCAGGCCAACCCCGAGCGGCAGTTCGTCGTGGTGATCGCCCAGCTGCAGAAGTCCGGCGACAAGTGGCTGGTCGAGAAGCTCGATTCGCCGATGCTGAAGGGTGCCGGTACCGGTCTGCCCGGCGCTCCCGCTCCGGGCGGGCCGCAGCAGGCGCCGTCCGGTCAGCCCGCGCCGTCTGGTCAGCCCGCACCGCAGCCGGGTAACTAGCCGAGCGCCTCCGGCGGTGGGCCGAGCCACCACCGCCGGAGGTCATTCGGGCAGCCTGCGACGATCCGGCGGATCAGAACAGCGTCAAAGCCTGTGGCGCCGACGGCGCGGCCGCCTTCCCCGCGGCCTTGTCTTTCGGCGCTTCCGGCGCCGTCGACGCTTCCTCCACAGTCACCGCGAGCATTTCCACGGTGTTCGCCTCGGCGACAGCCGCGGTGACCGCGGCCTGCCGAGCCGCTTCTCCGGCCAGCGCGTCGGCTTGCTCGTTGAAGTAGTTGCCGACATGACCACGGACCCAACGGAAGCGGACCGGCCCCGGCCTGCTCGAGATGGCCCGATCGATCTGCCGGACGAGTTCGACATTCTTCACCGCGCCACCGGTGGACGTGCGCCAGCCGTTGAGCCGCCAGCCCGACACCCATTCCGAGGCGCATTTGATCGCGTAGAGCGAATCGCTCTCGATGAGCAGGGGTTCGGACCCAGGGTGGGCGACGATCGCCTCCAGCACCGCGCGCAACTCCGCGACCTGGTTGGTTCCGGACGCGGCTCCCCCGCTGGCGGAGGAGCCCTGATGATTGACCCAAGCCCAGCCGATGGCGCCGCCGGGATTGCGGAGGCAGGATCCGTCGGTGCTCACGATGATCATGGGTGGCACCCTACGCAATCCGACCGACAAGATCGGTACCGTGGAATTCCTCTATCTCCCTCCGTAACCGGGCCTCCGTACGCCGCAGCGCCGATTTGACCGCGGCATCCACCAAGCCGGTGCTCAGGCGCCCGACCACTCCGCGAGGTGGACTGTACTCCGCCTCGGAGGTCAGCACCGAGCGTCCGTAACCGAGTGGGTCGAAGCGCAGCCGCAGCGTGCCGGAGAACCGTCCGCGCAGCGTATAGCCGATCACCGCGTTGTGGCGGTGTTCGGTGATCTCGCAGGTGGAAGTCGGTTGCCAGATCGCGAAGCGGGTGGTGGTGGCGAAGACCGCGCCGAGTCCGCGGTCCTGGTCGCCGGTCGGTACGAAGTCCGCGATGCCGAACATCCAATCCGGTACGAACAGATGGTTGTCCGTATAGCTGAAAGCGACCTCGACGGGCGCTCCGACGTCACTCGCGTACTTGATGTGGCCCATAGGCCCTCCCTGTCCCACGACTGACGTTAAAAGTACTACAGCTCTCCTCTTTATTCGAGGGCTCTGCGGGATTTTCGTCCGTTATTTCGCCAGGTTGCGACCGAATGGTTGCTTGGGAGGAAAGTCGTTCGCAGCGTCTTCAGAGCTGGTCGACGAGGTGCTCCGCGATCGGCATGGCCGAGGTCGCCGCAGGTGAGGGGGCGTTGAGCAGATGAACCGAGCGCTCGGTGCGCTCGATCATGAAGTCGTGCACCAGCGTTCCGTCCCGCAGCACCGCCTGGGCGCGAATGCCCGCCTCTCGCGGCCGCAGATCGGCGAGCGTCAGCTCCGGACAGTAGCGGCGGCACTGCTCCAGGTATCCGCGCTTGAACAGCGAGTTGCGCAGTTCCCGCACACCGGTGCGCACATTCGCCTTGGCGACGCGATGGAATCCGGTGTATCCGAGCACTTCCCGCGCGTCCCGCAGGTCGACACTGCCTTTGCGGTAGCCCTCTCGCGACAGTCCGAGCACGGCGTTCGGCCCCACGGTCAGCGCTCCGTCGATCGTCGGGCTCAAATGCACGCCGAGGAACGGCAATCTGGGATCCGGAATCGGATAGATCAATGTGCTGACCAGCCCGTTTCGCTCCTGCGGCAGCTGGTAGTACTCGCCGCGGAAGGGAACGATGCGAAAGTCGGTGCGCAGCCCGGCCGCCCGCGCCATCCGGTCGGCTTGCAGGCCCGCGCAGACCACAGCGCGGCGTGCCGTCCACGAGCCGGCCGGTCCCGCGGCGGTCACGGCATCCGAAGTCTCGGTGAGCGTGGCGACCTCGGCGCCCAGCACGAATTCACCACCCGCGCCGCGGACTTCCTCGGCGAGCGCTTCGGTCACCCGGGTGAAGTCGACGATGCCGGTGTCCGGGACGAAGAGGGCCCCAACGCCGGTGACGCGCGGTTCCCGCCGCGTGAGCTCCGCGGCGTCGATCAGTTCGACGGCCACGCCGTTGGTGATCGAGCGTTCGTGCAGCGCGAGCATGCGTTCGTATTCGGCGTCGTCCGTAGCGACCAGTAGTTTTCCGCAGACGCGGTGAGGAATGTCGTGGGCTGCCGCGAATTCCTTGGTCCAGCGAGCGCCCCGGCGGCACAGCGTGGCCTTCAGGCTGTCGGGCGGATAGTAGATACCGGAGTGGATGACTCCGCTGTTGTGGCCGGTCTGATGGGCGGCCAGCCGCTCGGCTTTCTCCAGCAGCACCAGGCTCGCACCGGGATTGCGCGCCAGGATCCGGTGCGCGGTCGCGACGCCGACGATGCCGCCGCCGATGACGCAGAAGTCGTAGGCGCTCATGCCGAGCAGGGTAAGCGGTAGCTCACACGGCGGTGGAATCCGCTCCGCCGTGCGCGGGCGCGCGTTCGGTGGTCCGCTGTCCGAGGTCACCGCTGGGTGCCGGCGTGGCGTGCCGGTTCAAGCGCAGGTCGTGCTCGCCCAGTCGCGGATCGGAGAACGCCATTCGCACTTCACCGCTGTGGGTATCGAGGTCGGTGCGCATTGTGGTCACGGCCGGCGTCTCCGACGCGGGGCCGGAGCGGAGATAACCCGGCAGCATGATCAAAGCGTTGGTATCCACGGTGACCGAGACGGTGTCGTCCTCGACCTGTGCGACCTGGGCGCCGACATAGGCGTCGCCGAATCGCACCTTGCCGCCGACAGGTGTGGGGGCGGGTGGCGCGGAGGGCGAATCCACGTGCGGCGCGGTGCTTTCCGGCCTGGCGGTTTCCGGCTCGGCGGCACGCGGAACCGAAGTAGCCGCGGGCAGGACGAAACTGGTACCGGTCAGCACCGGATAGGGGGTGTACCGGCGGCCATGGTCGGGCTCGTCCGGGGTGGCCGGAGTGACCGGCGCGGCGATCCGCGTGGCCGGGCGCTGCATATCGGCGATCTGCTGCACGACATACGCGCCCGCCACGACGGTCAGGCTCAAGCTGGCGGCACCGGCGAGCACGATGGCGGCATGCCGCGCGACCTGGGCAGGTCGATGTGCTGTCACGATGCGTTCCTTTCGCTGCGACGCTGCTCCCCACAGCGACCAGCACCCGGGGAAGCTGTACGCCCGTTCAGATTACCCGTGGGGTCGGGCGGGTTGCCGCATCGAAGAGAGCAGGATCACAGCCGGCGTGGCGAAAGACGGCGTGGTCGCGATGGGATGACCAGGCGTCACCGCGCCGTAGATGGCGTCGATGTTTCCGTGAACGCACCGACGGGTAAATAGTCGGGTAGCTGGCGAGCGCCATTCTCGACTGCCACTCGAGACACCCGGCCAACGGCGTCCGGCCGTCGACATGAACACGGCGCACCCAAGTGTGGCGCTCGCCCGCTCCGAAGCGTCGTCGACGGGCCGGGTGTAGACGAGTCAGGCGAACTGGCCCGCTGCCCTTCCCGCACCGGTCGGGCCAGCGAAAGCCTGTGCGAGAGTGAGCCATTCCGCGGCGTCGTCGCCGTGCGTCACGAGCGCCAGATCGTCGGGATGGCGGCGTTGGGTCACCAGCATGCAGAAATCGAGCGCCGGTCCGGTCACGCGCTGTTCGGCGTCCTCGGGCCCCCACCTCCAGATCGTGCGATCCGGCGCGGTCAATTCGACCCGGAATTCCGCTGCGGGCGGCGTCTTTCCGTGCACGGTGTAGGCGAAGTTCCTGGTGCGCACGCCGATATGGGCAACGGTGCGCAGCCGCGCCGTGGGCGTGCGGTGTACACCGAGCGCATCGGCCACATCCTGCCCGTGCGCCCAGGTCTCCATGATGCGGGCGCTGATCATCGACGCGGCGCTCATCGGCGGACCGAACCACGGCAACTTGACGCCCGCGGGCGCGGCGCGCAGCGCGGCGATGAGCGAGGCGCGTCCGCGCCGCCATCGATCCAGCAGATCGGCGGGCGGTTCGGTCGCGGCCTTCTCGGCGGCCTCGTCGACGAACGTGAGCGCACGTGGCCCCGCTTCGGTCAGCAACTCCCCGAAGCGCGCGGCATCCGCGGTGGCGATCGTCGCGATCTCGTCGGTCCAGGCCAGATGGCCGATCTGATGGGCGATGGTCCAACCGGGCGCGGGTGTGGCGCGTGCCCACTCCTCGGGGGCCAACGGGCCGACGAGTCGTTCGAGGTCCGCGCATTCGTCGGCGAAGTCGCCGAGCAGCGCCTCCAGATCAGCCATCAGTTCCCCTGCCGCTACCGGGCGCACCGCCTCGTGCGCCACCGGGTCCAGCATCGCAGCGAGACCAAAAAAAGGCAAGCATGCTTGTTTTATATTGCTCGGCGTGGGCCCGCTACCAGCCGAAAATCAGCAGGTGGGCGGCTCCCACCGCGAGCCCGAGGACCGCACCGTGCAGATACAACAGCCACGCGTCCTGTTCCACGGACGCGTAGAACATCTCCATGAACTCCCCCGGCGTGAGCCGCCGCAACTTGCGCGCCGCGAATTCATCGATGGTCTTGGCCTGCTCCCGGTTGAACTCCTCGTCCTCGACCAGGGTCGGAGCCAAGCCGACCGCCGCGCCCGCCGCGCCCACCGTGAGGTTGTCGAACTGGCGGCGTCCCAGGGCGGCCCGCACCAGTGTGGTGGTCGGACCGAGCTGACGATTGATCTCGTCGGCGATCAAGCGCTCCAGCAGCTGCCTGGTCTTGTCCCCGTTCGGGCCCTCCAGCAGTTCCTTGGACAAGTTGGGCAGCGTCAGCACCTGGTAGGCCAGGATGTGCGCCAGATCGGTGGCCGCCTGCGGCTGCCGTTTCGCCAGCAGCGCTTGCTTCCACAGGTACTTGTACCTCGGTTGCGGATCGCCCGGCTCGAACACCATCTTCACCGCGATGACGTTCACGATCACACCGATCGCCGCGGAGGCGAGCAGTACGATCACCCAGCCCGGCACCCAGCCCAGCACCGGAATGTTCTGGTGCACATGCATGTACAGCGCCAGCAGCACGCCGAAGGGCGCGCCGAGCAAACCGACACGGACCATGAACCGCAGCTCGGGTGCCGCGATGGTGGTGGTGAGGTCCTTCAGGATGGTCGGGTTGTCCTCCAGGTAACGGATCACGAAGCCCTTGATGCCGATCAGCTGGTCGACGTTGTCGCCGAGCGAGGCGAACGCGCGACGCGACAGGGCGGGCAGTTCGCGATCCACCCGCTGGTAGATCAGCTGCTTGGCGGCGCGCGGCACGGTGCGCCACAGGTCCGGGTTGTCCCGGTACATCAGCTCGTCCACAAGCGGCCGCACCTGCTCCCGCGCCAGCACCGCGATGTAGTCGGCGATACCGTCGAGATCGAGTTCGTGGATGAAGTCCTTCGGACTGCCGATCCGCATCAGCGCCTTGTCCACGCAGATGCTGGCCATCTTCTCCGCGCGTGCCGGGATGAAGCCCTGGAAGCCGAGGCGGCGGCCGTCGCCGGAAAAGGTCGGCAGCACCTGGACCCGCCGCGGGAAGTACGGGTAGAGCACGTGCAGGCCGGGAATGCGAACGCCGCGAAACCGGATCGGCCAGAAGAGCATCAGCACGCCGGTCCAGTTGGTCAGCCAGCCCGCCAGCGCGCTGAAGATCGGAAACGTGATCAGGTCGACCACGAACTTCGGCTGCCCGGTCAAGCTCTCCCAGTCGATGAACACGCCAGCGGCGAGCGACGACATCGATGGGACTCCCTAAGCCGATCCGGCGGTACCGCCGGTATGAGATACCAAGGCCCCCACGTTCTCATTGCCTTGGACGAGGTGTCAACGCGAAGCGGGACTTCGCCGTCAGCGAACGGACCGGTCGGGGCGGAACAAACCCGGATACCCCGGGGTTGAGTAGGCATCGCTCAACTTTTGGAAGGGTCGAAGACGTGACTACACCACAGAACCTGCCGGTGCTGTTCCTGACCGATCCGATCGTGCTGCCGGGCATGGTCGTGCCCATCGAACTGGACGAATCGGCGCAGGCCGCGATCGATGCCGCACGGGCCGCGAAGACCGAAGCCGTGCTGCTCGCGCCGCGGTTGAACGAGGGCTACGCCACCTACGGTGTGGTCGCCACCATCGAACAAGTCGGCCGTATGCGCGGCGGAGCCCCGGCGGCCGTCCTCAAGGCCGAACGGCGCGCCAAGATCGGGCACGGGGTCACCGGCCCGGGCGCCGCGCTGTGGGTCGAGGCCGAGCCGGTCGAGACGCCCGCCCCCGACGGCCGCACCAAGGAACTGGCCGCGGAGTACAAGAAGCTGGTCGTCTCGGTGCTGCAACGCCGCGAGGCCTGGCAGATCATCGACGCGGTCAATCAGCTGACCGATCCGTCGGCCATCGCCGACACCGCGGGCTACGCCCCGTACCTGACCGCTGACCAGAAGCGGGAGCTGCTCGAGACCCCCGACGTGGCCGAGCGGCTCACCACGCTGATCGAGTGGACCAAAGCGCACATCGCCGAGGCCGAGATCAGCGAGAAGATCAGCGAGGACGTTCGCGAGGGGATGGAGAAGAGCCAGCGCGAATTCCTGCTGCGCCAGCAACTCAACGCCATCCGCAAGGAACTCGGCGAGGACGAGCCGGACGGCGCGGACGACTACCGCACCCGCGTCGAGCAGGCCGATCTGCCCGGCAGCGTTCGTGAGGCGGCGCTGCGCGAAGTCGGCAGACTGGAGCGCGCCAGCGATCAGAGCCCGGAATCGGGCTGGATCCGGACCTGGCTGGACACCGTGCTGGAGTTGCCGTGGACGGTGAAGACCACCGACAGCACCGACGTCTCGGCCGCCCGCGCCGTCCTGGACGCCGACCACCACGGCTTGGACGAGGTGAAGGACCGCATGGTCGAGTACCTGGCCGTCCGTGCTCGCCGCGCCGCCCGCGGCCTGGAGGTCGTCGGCGGACGCGGGTCCGGCGCGGTGCTGGTGCTGGTCGGTCCGCCCGGCGTCGGCAAGACCTCGCTGGGTGAATCCGTCGCGCGCGCTCTCGGCCGAAAGTTCGTCCGCGTGGCCCTGGGCGGCGTGCGCGACGAAGCCGAGATCCGCGGGCACCGCCGTACCTATGTCGGCGCGCTGCCCGGCCGCATCGTCCGCGCCATGAAGGAAGCCGGTTCGATGAACCCGGTGGTCCTGCTGGACGAGATCGACAAGGTCGGCTCGGACTTCCGCGGCGACCCGGCGGCCGCCCTGCTCGAGGTACTGGACCCGGCGCAGAACCACACCTTCCGCGACCACTACCTGGATCTGGACCTCGATCTGTCCGACGTGCTGTTCATCGCGACCGCGAACGTCATGGAGACCATCCCCGGCCCACTGCTGGACCGGATGGAACTGATCACCGTCGACGGCTACACCGAGGACGACAAGGTGGCCATCGCGCGGGACTTCCTGGTGCCGCGGCAACTGGAGCGCAATGCGCTGACCGCCGCGGAGGTGACGATCAGCGAGGAGGCGCTGCGCGAGGTCGCGGCCAACTACACCAGGGAGGCGGGCGTCCGGCAGATGGAACGGCTGATCGCCAAGGCGCTGCGCAAGGCGGCCACCCGGTTGTCCGAGCGCGCAACCGTCCCCGCGGCGGCGGGTTACGACCCGGACCTGGGTTATGAGGTGGATACCGACACCTTGACGATCGGTCTCGCCGACTTGAAGGACTACCTGGGTCGCCCGCGCTTCACCCCCGACTCGGTCGAACGCACGGCCGTCCCAGGGGTGGCCACCGGCCTCGCCGTGACCGGCGCAGGCGGTGACGTCCTCTACATCGAGGCGAACGCCGCCGAGGGGGAGCGCTCGCTGACCCTCACCGGCCAGCTCGGCGACGTCATGAAGGAGTCCGCGCAGATCGCCCTGACCTACGTGCGCTCGCACCTGGAGGAGATCGGCATCGAGCCGACGGTGCTGGATCGCAATATCCACATCCACTTCCCGGCCGGCGCGGTCCCCAAGGACGGCCCGTCCGCGGGCGTCACGATGGTCACCGCCCTGGTGTCGCTGGCGCTGGGACGGCAGGTGCGATCGGACGTCGGCATGACCGGTGAGGTCACGCTGAACGGACGGGTGCTGCCGATCGGTGGCGTGAAGCAGAAACTGCTCGCCGCTCAGCGGGCCGGATTGAAGACGGTGTTCATCCCGGCGCGCAACGAGCCGGATCTGGACGACGTCCCGGCGGAAGTGCTGGCCGCGCTGGATGTCCGCCCCGTCGCCGACGTGGCCGACATCCTCGCCTACGCCATCGAACCGGTGGCCGAACCAGCGTTGGGGCCTGCCTTCGCGGCTACCGCCTGACCTGGGCTGGAACGGCCGGGCACGGAAACTCCGTGCCCGGCCGTTCGCATGCCGCGCATCGGACGGCACTTCTCATCGCGGCGCAGTTGGTCAGCCGGCGGTATTCGCAACGGTCAGATCGGCTTCCGCCAGCCGGGTGGTGCCCTGGGCCACCGCGCACAGAACGGGTTCGCGGCCCGAGCTTTCCGCATAGATCTCGCAATGGGCGACCGCTTGGCGGCGCGTCGCGCCGGTGACAGCTGCCTCGACGCGCAAACGCTCGCCCGCCGCGGGGCGGAGGTAGGTGATGGTGACACCGCCGGTGAGCACATTCGCGCCGAGCAGCGTACCGGCGGCGAAGGTGAGGGCGTTGTCGGCGGCGTAGGCGAGCACGCCGCCGTGCACGTAACCGAATTGCTGGGTCAATTCGCGGCGGAGGGGGACGATCAGGGTGGCCGCGCCGTCGCCGAACGCGGTGATCTGGGTGCCCACCAGGGTGGCGAAGGGCTGCGCCGCCAGTATCTTCTCGGCGCTGTCCAGGTCGAGGGCCATGGTTGTCGTCATCGGGAGACCTCCGCTGCGGCTCGGGTGCGATCGGCGGCGAGGGCGAGCCAGGCGGCGTCGGCGAGTTCGCCCGCGACTTCGGCAGGGCCGACGCGCATTTCGCCGCCCAGCCACTGTCGCGTGTATTCCTGCGCCGGACCCAGCCACAGCGCGTAGACCAGATCGATCGGAAGATCACGCACCGCCCCGTATCCGGCGTGCGTGCGCCACCACCGCGTTACGTCGGAAAGGAAGCGGCGATTGCTCTCGCTCTCGCGCACCCCCGGCGGACGCGCGGAGGTGAGCACGGTTGCGCGGTATTGATTCTCGCCGACCCACCGCAGGTGCTCGCGCACGCCCTCGGTGACGCCCGCGCGCGCGTCGGTGCTGTCGCCGACCGCTGCCCAGAAATGCTCCTGGTAGTCCGCGAGCGCGTTGGCCCACACCTGCCGGTACAGGTCGGCCTTGTCCGGGAAGTGGTGATAGAGCGCGCCGACGCTGGCGCCCGCCGCGGCGCGGATCTGCGTCAGCGTCGCGTCGAGCGCCCCGTGCTCGGCGAACTGGCGCTCGGCCGCCAACAGCAACCGATCTCGAATCTTCATAACCAGAATTTAGTTCTGTTCGGTGATCCGCGCAATGCGCGATGTCGCAGCACTGGGGTAAGAACGGAGTGTGGCCAGATGGCTGTTGCACGTCGATCTCGACCAGTTCCAGGCGGCGGTGGAGTTCCGCCGCCATCCGGAACTGCGGGGACTGCCGGTCATCGTCGGCGGCAACGGCGATCCCACCGAACCGCGCAAGGTGGTGACCTGCGCGTCCTATCCGGCGCGCGCGTTCGGCGTGCGGGCCGGGATGCCGCTGCGCAGCGCCCAGCGCAAGTGCCCCGAGGGGGTGTTCCTTCCGCTCGACATGACCGCCTACGAGGACGCCTCGGACGAGGTCATGGCGCTGCTGCGGACGTTTCCGGGACGGGTCGAGGTGTGGGGCTGGGACGAGGCGTTCCTGGCCGCCGACACCGACGACCCGGAGGCCCTCGCCCAGCGGGTGCGCGGCGCCATCGCCGGACTCGAACTGACCTGCTCGATCGGCATCGGTGACAACAAACTCACCGCCAAGCTCGCGACCGGGTTCGCCAAGTCGGCGGGCAAGTCGTCGGCCGAGCCCGACGCCGGTGCGGGCGCCGCGGCGGGCGTCTTCCGGCTCACCGCCGAGAACTGGACGGAAGTGATGGCCCATCGCCCGACAGACGCGCTGTGGGGTATCGGCACGCGCATCGCAGCGCGTCTGGCCGAGCTGGGCATCCGAACCGTCGGCGATCTGATGGCCGCCGACCGGCATCGTCTCGCCGCGGAGTTCGGGCCGAACACCGGGCCGTATCTCTGGGTGCTCGGCCACGGCAAAGGCGATACGGACGTCACCACCGAACCGCGGATACCCGTGGGCCGCAGCAAGTCCGAGACGTTCCCGCACGACCTGACCGATCCCGGCGAGATCCGTGCGCAAGTGGCGCGGCTGGCCACCGAGGTCGCCGAGGAGATGGCCGCGGCGGGCCGGATCGGCACCCGGGTTTCCGTGACGGTGCGCACCAACACCTTCTACACCCGCAGCAAACAGGAGAAACTGCCCGAACCGACCATCGACGTCGCGCGGATCGCCGAGACCGCGCTGCGCATCATCGAACGGTTCGACCTCGACCGCCCGATTCGTCTGCTCGGCGTCCGGCTCGAACTCCTGCCGCAGTAGCTCCCAGACCCTCGTATGCTCGTGCGCATGGAGTTCTGGGCGATGGTGGCACACGAGACGGACAGCGGGATCGTCCTGACCCGGCAGCAGGTCAACGAGGATTTCCTCGGGCCGGGCGACGTGACGATCAAAGTGCACTACTCGAGTGCGAACTACAAGGACGGTCTGGCGATCACCAAGGGCGGCGGGGTGGTGCGCAACTACCCGATCGTGCCCGGGATCGATCTCGTGGGCGAGGTGGTCGAGTCCGCCGACGACGATTTCGCCCCCGGCGACCAGGTGATCGCGCACGGATACGACATCGGGGTTTCGCACAACGGCGGCTTCGCCGAATACGCCAGGGTGCCGGCCGAATGGGTGGTCAAGCTGATGGACCTGAGTCCCCGTGACGCGGCCGCGCTCGGCACCGCGGGGTTCACCGCGGCCCTGAGCGTGCAGGCCCTGCTCGATCGCGGCCTCACCCCCGACGCGGGCCCGGTGCTGGTCACCGGCGCGACCGGCGGGGTCGGCAGCGTGAGCATCGATATCCTCTCCGGCCTCGGCTTCGAGGTGATCGCTTCCACCGGCAAGACCGACGCGAACGATCTGCTCAGCGAGATCGGCGCGAACGAGGTGATCGGCAGGTTGCCCGAAGATCCGAACGCCAAGCCGCGGCCGTTGACCAAAGCGCGGTGGGCCGCGGCCGTGGACAGCGTCGGCGGCGCCTCGCTCGCCTACGTGCTGAGCGCCATCGGATATGGCGGCGTGGTTGCGGCCAGCGGACTCACCGGCGGAGCGGAACTGCCCACCACGGTGATGCCGTTCATCCTGCGCGGCGTCGCGCTAGAGGGCATCGACTCGGTCAATCTCCCGATCGACCGTCGCCGGGAGGTATGGTCCCGGCTCGGCAAAGAGCTTCGCCCGCAGCACCTGTCGTCCCTGGTCAACCACGCTCCGATCACCGAGGCCGAGAAGGTGTTGCGCTCCATCCAAAGCGGCAACCACCGCGGGCGCACCGTGATCGGCGTCCTCGGCGAATTCTGAGCCGCCGGTTCTTCGGCGTACTTCGGTAGGGCTCGGACAAATCCGCACCCCAGCGGACGCAGCGACGTAGGAACCGGCGAAGCCCGGCTCGAACGAATCGAGCCGGGCTTCGCTGATCGATCTCCCGCTGCGAAGGACTACGCGCGATGACTTCGCACCGTGGATGGTGCGCGAGCCGAACACGCCGCGCGGGGGAAGACGCTGCCACCGTCGCGGGGCCTGATCCGATACGGTTCTTCGGCAAGCATGTGATCGCACCGGCCGAGAGGCGAACTTCGTTGTCCGCGAATCTGTTCTGGCGTTCGATGTCGATAGTGGCGGTTTCCGCGCTACTCGCCGCGCCCACGTACAGCCGGGCCGATCCGGTGGCCGACCCGCAGCCGAACAGCTCGGACCGGTTCTATCACCAGACGCTCGAATGGAAACCGTGCGGCGTCGAGAACCTGGACAAGGCCGGGGGCGAGTGCGCGAACGTCCAGGTGCCGCTCGACTACGCGCGGCCCGGCGATCGCACGATCAACCTGGCGATCTCCCGGGTGAAGGCGAGCGATCCAGCGCGGCGGCGGGGAATCCTGCTGTCCAATCCCGGCGGTCCGGGCGGCCCGGGACTGGACAGTGTGGACCTGCTCGGCGATGTGCTGTCGCCGGACGTGCTGGCGAGCTACGACCTGATCGGGATGGATCCGCGCGGGGTCGGCGAGTCCAGCCGAAGCCCGCGGTGCGGGTGGCCGGTCGGCGAGATGATCCGGTCGGCGGGCCTCGACCCGCTCGGCTTCGTGCACGACACCGTCCAATCCGCCGGCATGGCCGCCACGTGCGTGGTTCGCGATCCAGAGCTGGTGCGGCAGTTCACCACTCGCAACACGGCGCGGGACATGGACGTGGTCCGAGCCGCCTTGGGCGAGCAGAAGGTCAACTTCTACGGCTTGTCCTACGGCACGTATCTCGGGGCGGTGTTCACCCAGATGTTCCCGGAGCGCAGTGATCGAATCGTGCTCGACAGCGCTATCGACCCGGACCGGTACTGGGAGGGCTTGGTCCAGGACTGGGGTCCCTCGGACGAGATCGCGCTGGACGATTGGGCGGTGTGGGCCGCAGCCCGGGACGAAGAGTTCCGGCTCGGTGCGACGCCGCAGCAGGTGCGCGCGAAGGTCGAGGAGCTGGTCCGCGTCGTCAACCGCAGGCCGATCGTCATCGATGACTTCGCGATCGACGACCACTGGCTGCCGTTCATCCTGCACTCCTTGCTGTGGAACTTCCGGCTGAACGAACCGTTGGCCGCGACGGTGCGCGAGCTCGCCGACGACGCAGGCGGCCCGCCCACCGCCTCGCGCACGCCACGGCTGCGCGCCATCGTGGCGGCGCTGCGGGACAACGAGAACTCCGTCCTGGCGCAGATCGCCTGCGGCGATGTCGGCGCACCCATCGATCCCACGTGGTACTGGCGCAACATCGAGGAGAGCCGGGCCACGCAACCGGTGTTCGGCGCGCTGGCGGGCAACATCCAGCCGTGTGCCTTCTGGCCTCGGCCGGTCGAACCGCCGACGGTGGTCCGGAATGCGGTGCCCGTGCTCATCGTGCAGGCGGCGGGAGATCCGCGCACTCCGTACGCCCACGCCGTCCGGCTGCACGAGTATCTGTCGGCCTCGCGGATGGTCACCCTGGAAGACGTCCGCATCCACATGACCTTCCGGCCCGAGTTGAGCAGCTGTGTGAACCACGCGATCAACGCCTATTTCGGCGCGGGAACCCTGCCGGACACCGACACCACCTGCACCGCGGACCGGACGGAGAGCTAGGACGGGCGGGTCAGGCCGCCGCCGTGACGGGCTCCTCGGCGAACTGGGTGCGGTACAGCTCCGCGTAGCGGCCATCGGCGGCCAGCAGTTGGGTATGCGTGCCGCGCTCGATGATCCGGCCCTCCTCCAGCACCAGGATCTGGTCGGCAGCGCGGATCGTGGACAGCCGGTGTGCGATCACCAGCGCGGTCCTGCCCTCCAGCGCTTCGCTCAGCGCCTCCTGCACGGCGGCTTCGGAGGTCGAGTCCAGCGACGCCGTCGCCTCGTCCAGGATCACCACGCGCGGTTGCTTGAGCAGCAGGCGCGCGATGGTCAGCCGCTGCCGCTCACCGCCGGAGAGCCGGTAGCCGCGCTCGCCGACCACCGTCTCCAACCCGTCCGGCAACGACGCGACCAGGTCGCGCAGCCGGGCGCGTTCCAACGCGTCCCACAGCTCGTCCTCCGTGGCCTCCGGGCGCGCGAGCAGCAGATTGGCCCGGATGGTCTCGTGGAACAGGTGCCCGTCCTGGGTGACCAGGCCGACCGTCTCGCGGATCGATCGGGTGGTCAGCTCGCGCACGTCCGCGCCGTTCAACCGCACCGCGCCGCCGTCGACGTCGTAGAGCCGGGAGACCAGCTGTGCGATGGTCGACTTGCCCGCACCGGACGAGCCGACCAGCGCGATCAGCTGACCGGGCTCGGCGCGCAGCGACACCTCGTGCAGCACCTCCACCCCGCCGCGAGTGTCCAGATTCGCCACGTCCTCCAGCGAGGCCAGCGACACCTTGTCGGCCGACGGGTAGCCGAAGCTCACCGCGTCCAGCTCCACCGCCACCGGGCCGGCCGGAACGGGTTTCGCGCCGGGCGCCTCCTCGATCAGCGGCTTCAGGTCGAGCACTTCGAAGACGCGCTCGAAGCTCACCAGCGCGGCCATGATCTCCATCCGGGCGCTGGCCAGCGCGGTCAGCGGGGTGTAGAGCCTGGTCAACAGCAACGACAGCGAGACAACCGCGCCCGCGTCCAACTGCCCGCGCAGCGCGTACCAGCCGCCGAGCCCGTACACCAGGGCGATCGCCAGCGCCGACACCAGCGTGAGCGAGGTGACGAAAACGGTTTGCAGCATCGCGGTGCGCACGCCGATATCGCGCACCCGGCGGGCCCGCAGCGCGAACTCGCCGGACTCCTGCTCCGGACGGCCGAAGAGCTTGACCAGCGTGGCGCCCGGCGCCGAGAACCGCTCGGTCATCTGGGTGCTCATCGCCGCGTTCAGCCGCGCCGCCTCCCGCTGCATGTCCGCCAAGCGGTTGCCCATCCGGCGCGCCGGAAACACGAACACCGGAAGCAGAACCAGCGCGAGCAACGTGATCTGCCACGAGATGCTCAGCATCACCCCGAGCGTCAGCGCGAGGGTGACGAGGTTGGCCACCACGCCGGAAAGGGTGTCGCTGAACGCGCGCTGCGCGCCGATGACGTCATTGTTCAAGCGGCTGACCAGTGCGCCGGTCCTGGTTCGGGTGAAGAAGGCGACGGGCATCTTCTGCACGTGGTCGAACACGGCGGTGCGCAGATCTAGGATGAGCCCCTCGCCGATTCGTGCCGACATCCATCGGGTCGCCAACCCCAGCCCCGCGTCGAACACCGCGAGCACGCCGATCACCAGCGCGAGGACGACCACCACCCGCGGCGCCGCGCCGCCGACGATGTCGTTGACCACCCGGCCCGCCAGCACCGGCGTCGCCACGGCGAGAACCGCGGATACCACGCTGAACAGCAAGAACGCACCAATCCTTCGCCGGTGCGGCGCCGCGAACCGGATGATGCGCCGGGCGGTGGCGAAGCGGAACGGCCGCTGTTCCCGCGGCGCGTTCGCCCGCCGGTACATCTGGCTCCACGCCACGGATTCGATGCTCACGTTGCTCTCCCTCTCGCTCCCCACCCATCCAAGACCTGGCCACCGACACTAGGACCTCAACAATGGTTGAGTTCAAGTCGATTCCGGGCGCACGCCGTTTCCGCCGAGAGCGAAACCGGCCATAGCCCGAATACTCGGTCCACCCCGGCGGTCACTCGGACGCGGGCCACAAGGGGTCGCGAGCACCGAGCACCGCGGGCGCTGGGAAAATCAACATTGTGAACCGGATGGCGGCGCTGCGCGGCACGATCGCGGGTGAGGTCGATACCTCCGAGCGACGGCGCGCGGAGTACTCCTCGGACGCGTCGAACTATCGGGTTCTCCCGGCCGCGGTCGTCTTTCCCCGCACCGACGAGGACGTCGCGATCACTCTGGAATTCGCCCGCGATCACGGCCTGCCGGTGACCGCGCGCGGCGCGGGAACGTCGGTGGCGGGCAATGCGATCGGTCCCGGACTCGTCCTCGACTTCAGCAGGCATATGAACCGGATCGTGTCGATCGATCCGGCCGCGCGCGTGGCCACCGTGCAGCCGGGCGTGGTGCTGTCGGAGTTGCAGCGGGCGGCTCGTCCGCACGGGCTGCGCTTCGGGCCGGACCCTTCGACCCAGAATCGCTGCACGCTCGGCGGCATGATCGGCAACAACGCCTGCGGACCGCGCGCCGTCGCGTGGGGCCGCACCTCCGACACCGTGCGCGAACTGCGCATCCTGGACGGCACCTGCACCGAACGCACGCTGGCCGCCAACCTGTCGGGGGTGCCGGGTCTCGCGGAATTCGGCCGGGCCAATCTCGCCGTGCTGCGCACCGATCTGGGGCGCTTCGACCGGCAGGCGTCCGGGTACGGATTGGAACATCTCCTTCCCGAACGGGGCGCGTCGGCGGCGAAGGCGTTCGTCGGCAGCGAGGGCACCTGCGGCCTGCTGCTGGACGCGACGGTCGACTTGGTCGCGCTGCCCGCGGCCACCGTGCTCACCGTGCTCGGCTACCCGGACATGGCCACCGCCGCCGATGACGTCGCCGCCGTGCTGGCCTGCGCGCCGATCGCGGTCGAGGGCATCGACGCGCGGCTGGTCGACGTGGTCCGGGCGCACCGGGGGCTGGTGCCCGACCTGCCGCGCGGCGGCGGTTGGCTCTTCGTGGAGACCGCGGGCGAGACGCAGGCCGACGCGCTGGCCGTCGCACAGCGGCTGTGCCGGACGGCGGGGACGATGGACACCCGGATCGTCACCGATCCCGGGACCGCCGCGGCGCTGTGGCGCATCCGGGCCGACGGCGCGGGGCTGGCGGGGCGCACAGCCGACGGGCGACCGGCGTGGCCGGGGTGGGAGGACGCGGCCGTCCCACCCGCGCGGCTGGGCGCCTACCTGCGCGATTTCGCGGCCCTGACCCGCGACCACGGCGTCGACGGACTGTTGTACGGGCACATCGGAGACGGCTGCATCCACGTCCGCCTCGATCTCCCGATCGCCGACGCGCCACGCCGTTTCCGTGCCTTCCTCTTCGACGCGGCGGAGCTGGTCGTGCGGCACGGCGGTTCGCTCTCCGGCGAGCACGGCGACGGCAGGGCCCGCTCCGAGTTGCTCTCGGTGATGTACTCCCCCGCGGTGCTCGACGTCTTCGCCGGCTACAAGGCGCTGTTCGATCCGGGCGATGTCCTGAATCCGGGTGTCCTGGTCGCGCCGCGGGCGATCGACGCGGACCTGCGCCTGGCGGGAGTTCCGGCCGTCCGGACGTCGAGCGGCTACGTGCTACCCGAGGACGACGGCGATCTGGGCGTCGCGGTCCATCGCTGCGTCGGCGTGGGCAAATGCCGCGCCGACGGCGGTTTCATGTGCCCGTCCTACCAGGCCACCCGCGACGAGAAGGACAGCACGCGCGGGCGGGCGAGGGTGTTGCAGGAGGTGGTGCGCGGCGCGTTGCCCTGGTCGTCGGAGGCCGTCGCCGAGTCGCTCGACCTCTGCCTGTCCTGCCGGGCGTGCCGGTCGGACTGTCCGGCGGGCGTGGACATGGCCACCTACAAGTCGGAGACGCTGTATCGGCGCTACCGCCATCGGCCGCGCCCGATCGACCACTACTCGCTCGGCCAGTTGCCCCGGTGGTTGTCCGTGGCGAGCCGGATGCCGCGCGTGGTGAACGCGCTGGCCGGGCGAGACACCCTGCGCCGCGCCGGTTTACGAGCGGTCGGCATCGATCCGCGCCGTGACGTGCCGCGCCTGGCCCCGCGCGGTTTCCGCCGGATCTGGCGTGATCTGGACGAGGGGGCCGCCCTGGCCGAGTCGTCCTACGCGCCGGAGGAACGGGGTGGTTCCGGCGAGGTGATGCTGTGGATCGACACCTTCACCGACGCGTTCGCCCCGGAGATCGCCCTGGCCGCGGCGCGGCTGCTGTCCACCCTCGGCTATCGGGTCCGGATTCCGGAGCGACGCGTCTGCTGCGGACTCACCTGGATCAGCACCGGTCAGCTCGACGGCGCCCGTGCGCGGTTGCGGGCCACATTGAGCGCGTTGGAGCAGCACGTGGGCGCGGGCGGCCTGGTCGTGGGACTGGAACCGTCCTGCACCGCGGTCCTGCGCGGCGACCTGACCGAATTGCTGCCGGACGACCCGAGATCGGCCCCGACCGCCGCCGCGATGCGCACCTTCGCCGAATTCCTCGCCGAACAGCCGACCTGGCGTCCGCCGAGGCGAACCGGTCAGTCGGTGGTCGTCCAGCCCCATTGTCACCAGCATGCGATTCTCGGATTCGATGCCGAGCGCCGATTATTAGCCAGCATGGGAGTCGGGGTGACGGAAATCACCGGATGTTGCGGGCTGGCGGGAAACTTCGGAATGCAGGAAGGACATTACGACATTTCGGTGGCGGTGGCCGAGAACGGCCTGCTCCCCGCGCTGCGCGCCGCGGGCGAGGACGCGATCTTCCTCGCCGACGGCTTCTCCTGCCGCACCCAGGCCGCTGCCCTGGCCGGACGACAGGCGTGGCATCTCGCGCAGTTTCTGCTGGGCGAGTGATTCTTTCGCACGCGCCCGCCGAGTAATCCGGGCGGGCGCGCCGCGTGCGTCAGCTACCGAACGGCAGGGTACCGGGCGGGATCTGGTAACCCGAGCTGCCCGCGGAAACCCCGCCCCAGGCGTTGAGCAACCAGTTGAGCAGATTGGTGATCATGAGAACCTCCGTCATTGCTACAGCCAGCTATTTGCCGAACGAAATCAATATCGCCGCGAATCTCGTTCCGTTACATCAGATTGCGAAACGATAATAATGCACGATCGATATTGAAAGACTTCTGGTGTGGCCCAGATGATAATCGTGGTGTCCGGCGGAGGGTGCTGCGACGCCGCACGCCGCACCGGGCAGAATGAGTGCGGTGCGCAGCGTGACGGTCGAGCCGGAAGCGAGCCGGACGGTGACCACGGATCGGCCGATCGATCTGGCGTGCACGCTCGCGCCGCTCGGCCGTGGCACCGGCGACCCGTGCCACCGGGTGACCGGCGACGGCGCCCACTGGCATGCGTCCCGGTTGCCGAGCGGGCCGGTCACCTACCGGTTGGCCCAGTCCGGCCCGTGCGCTGTGCGGGCAGGGGCGTGGGGGCCTGGGGCCGCGGAATTCCTCGCGGGACTCGAGCACATGCTCTGCCTCGACGAGGACGTGTCCGCGTTTCTCCCGGATCACCCGAAGCTCGCCGATGCCCACCGCCGCTTCCCCGGACTGCGTATGTTGCGCACGGGTCTTGTCTTCGAAGCGTTGGTGCCCGCGGTGCTGGAGCAGAAGGTGCACACCGTCTCCGCACGGGCGTCGTGGCGGAAGCTGGTCCGGCAGTACGGCGAACCGGCGCCGGGGCCGGCGCCGGACGGAATGCGGCTGCCCCCGGACGCCGATACCTGGCGGCGGATTCCCTCCTGGGTCTATCACCGGGCCAATGTCGGACCGCAGCGCGCGCAGACCATCGTGCGTTCGGCTCGGATCGCCGAGTCGCTGGAGCGTGCCGCGCGTGCCGACCCGGCGGAGGCGGCACGCATGCTGCGCAGTGTGCCCGGCATCGGGGTGTGGACCGCCGCGGAGATCGCGCAGCGGGCTTTCGGCGACGCGGACGCGCTGTCGGTCGGCGATTATCACCTCGCCGCCGCGGTCGGCTGGACTCTGCTCGGCCGACCGATCGATGACGAGGCGATGGTCGAGTATCTGGAACCGTTGCGTCCGCACCGCTATCGAGCGATTCGTCTGCTCGAAATCAGCGGCCACTTCCACAAACCGAAGTTCGGCCCTCGCACCGCCCTGACGGACCATACCTGGCACTGAGTCACATCTTTCACATGCGCCTCGTAGCGAACCATTTTTCTACAATTTTGCACATTCTTTATCAGTCGCAGCGGCCCGCGGCGAAGCGAAACTAGAACTCGTCGCGCCACACTCGGCCATCGCCGCATTCACATCGGTACGCGAGCGGGAGCCGTGGTCAGATCGCAGGGGCTTCGGTATGGCGCGCACCTCATCGTCGAACCACACAACTGCAGGGGGTTGTCAGTGGAGCAGAGGCCACTCGGGGATACACCGCGGTCCAGATGCCAGTTCTACCGGCGGGAATGTGATCTGCCCGCCATTGTCGACCCGCCCGGACTCGGCCGGATCGTGCTGCGCGCCGGATCGGTGTGGGCGTTGACCATGCCGAGCAGCCTGGGACAGGCGGTCAAGGCGCATATGCAGAGCAAACGCGTCCGGCTCGGCCCTATCCTGGCGCACCCGCGCTCGAATCGTTGGACCTTCTTGATCGCGCCGGACCTGCCCGAAAACGACACCCGCCTGTTCGCGGAATTGTTCCGGCTGAACGTGTCGGTATCCCGCACCGGATCGACGATCGCGCTGCCATCCCCGACCGCGTCGGTCGGCGCGATCCGATCCTGGATCGTGCCGCCCCGCAATGGGTTTCGACCGTCCGGGCGGGAGGTGGTCGCGGCCGTCCGCGCGTGGGCGGATCCGGCGCCGCGCAGCCGTTGAGGGCAGTCGCAGCGCGCCGCGAGGACATGCCGGTAAATCGTGGCCTGCTCATTTTCGGCAGGCTGTTCGCCCAACAGCGCCGGTCGGCGGCGGTAATATCGGGCCGCGCGTGAGTGCGTCCAGCGGGGGAGTGCTGGGTTCTCGGTCCGTACACGTCTGCCGCGGCAGACAACGAAGGAGTCCAATTCGTGAGCATTCAAGGCAACGCGAACATAGACCTGACCGGCGCCACGTGGCGGAAGGCCGGAGAAGGGCCGGGGAACGACAGCGTCGAGGTGGCGCTACTGGCAGACGGCCATGTGGGAATGCGCAACGGAAAGGACCCGGACGGGCCGGTGTTGATCTTCACGCCCGGCGAGTGGGCCGCCTTCACCGCAGGTGTGCAAGACGGTGAGTTCGACCGGCCGCGATAAGGCGCGGCGGCTTCCGAAGATCACGGAACGACGCATATTCGGCAACGAAAAGACGTTTGCCTGGTTCCGAGACGGGTAGCCCACTATCTGTGGACCGTGGGCTCAAGAGTTCCCATCCCCGACACAAGAGATTGCGGCCGGATGATTGGGTGGAATGGCTGATCGTCGCGCTGTTGTTCGCAGTGGCGGCGGTCGGAGTCTTCGTCCTCACCCACTCGCTGCTGTCGGCGTTGCTCGTCGGCCTGCTGGTGTGGATCGTGGCCCTCGGTGTCGTAGCAATGTTGTAAGGGTGCGCCGACCGGCCGGGGATCGCCCCGGCCGGTCCTCCCCGCCGCTAACGGCGAAACAGCTTGTTGCCCAACCAGACCAGTGGATCGTATTTGCGGTCGGCCACCCGTTCCTTCATCGGGATCAACGCGTTGTCGGTGATCTTGATATGTTCCGGGCACACCTCGGTGCAGCATTTGGTGATGTTGCACAGGCCGAGCCCGTGCTCGTCCTGGGCGAGTTCGGTCCGGTCGCCGACGTCCAGCGGATGCATCTCCAGCTCGGCGATCCGCATCAGATAGCGCGGTCCCGCGAACGATTTCTTGTTCTCGTCGTGATCGCGCACCACGTGGCAGGTGTTCTGGCACAGGAAGCATTCGATGCACTTGCGGAATTCCTGGGAACGCTCAACATCGACCTGCTTCATCCGGTACTCGCCCGGTTTGAGGTCGGCGGGCGGCGTGAACGACTGGATCTCGCGGGCTTTCTCGTAATTGAACGACACGTCCGTCACGAGATCCTTGATCACGGGGAAGGTGCGCATCGGCGTCACCGTGATCACTTCGTCCTCGGTGAAGGTGGACATCCGCGTCATGCACAGCAGGCGCGGCCGCCCGTTCACTTCGGCCGAGCAGGAACCGCACTTGCCCGCTTTACAGTTCCAGCGCACGGCCAGGTCCGGCGCCTGGGTGGCCTGTAGCCGGTGGATGATGTCGAGCACCACCTCGCCCTCGTTCACCAGCACGGTGAAGTCGTGCAGTTCTCCGCCGTCGAGATCGCCGCGCCATACGCGGAATTTGGCGTCGTAACCCATCGTTACGCCT
Source organism: Nocardia sp. NPDC047648 (assembly GCF_040642815.1). Lineage (NCBI taxonomy): Bacteria > Bacillati > Actinomycetota > Actinomycetes > Mycobacteriales > Nocardiaceae > Nocardia > Nocardia sp. NPDC047648. The sequence goes on from NZ_JBEYSX010000010.1 coordinate 206,293, forward strand.
CTCGCTCCGTCGAATGCCCGGCCGCGGCCGGGTGCCCGGCGAGTTCATCCGGGGTGTAGTACTTCTCGAGCTCGCCGAGATCGAAGAGGGCGAGCAGGTCCGATCGCATCGGTTGCTGATCCTTGCGCGTCACGGTGACGCCCGGGATCGGATCGCCGGCCGTGCTCGGATCCACCGCGCAGACCAGCAGTTTGTTGCGCCAATCGGGATCCATCGACGGGTGGTCGTCGCGGGTGTGCCCGCCGCGGCTCTCGGTCCGCAGCAGCGCCGCGTGCGCCACACATTCGCTGACCAGCAGCATGTTCTGCATATCGAGGGCGAGATGCCAGCCGGGATTGAACTGGCGGTGGCCCTCCACGGTCACCTGACGGAACCGGGCGCGCAACTCGGCGAGCTTGTCGATCGCCTCCCGCACCTCGTGTTCCTTGCGGATGATGCCGACCAGGTCGTTCATCGTCTGCTGCAGATCGGTGTGCAGGGTGTACGGGTTCTCCCCCTTGCCGTCGGCAGGAGGATCGAACGGAGCGACGGCGGCCTTCGCGGCCTTGGTGACGTCGTCTTCCGAGACCGAGGGTCGCGCGCCGAGCTGCTCCACGTAGGCGGCGGCCCCGAGCCCGGCCCGGCGGCCGAATACCAGCAGGTCGGACAGCGAATTCCCGCCCAGGCGATTGGAGCCGTGCATGCCGCCGGAACACTCGCCCGCGGCGAACAGTCCCGGCACCGTGGCCGCGCCCGTGTCCGGATCGACCTCGACACCGCCCATCACGTAGTGACAGGTCGGCCCCACCTCCATCGGCTCCTTGGTGATGTCGACGTCCGCGAGTTCCTTGAACTGGTGGTGCATCGAGGGAAGCCGCCGCACGATCTCCTCGGCGGGCATCCGGGAGGCGATGTCGAGGTAGACGCCGCCGTGCTCGGTGCCGCGCCCTGCTTTGACCTCTTCGTTGATGGCGCGGGCGACCTCGTCACGCGGCAGCAGATCCGGCGTGCGGCGTGCGGAGTCGTTGTCGCGCAGCCATTGGTCGGCCTCTTCCTCGGTCTCGGCGTACTGACCTTTGAAGACCGGCGGAATGTAGTCGAACATGAACCGCTTGCCCTCGGTGTTCTTCAGCACCCCGCCGTCGCCGCGCACACCCTCGGTGACCAGGATGCCCTTCACGCTGGGCGGCCAGACCATGCCGGTCGGGTGGAACTGCAGGAACTCCATGTTGATCAACGTCGCGCCCGCGCGCAGCGCCAGCGCGTGCCCGTCACCGGTGTACTCCCAGGAATTCGAGGTCACCTTGTACGACTTGCCGATGCCACCGGTCGCCAGCACCACCGCCGGGCTCTCGAACAGGATGAAGCGGCCGGATTCGCGCCAGTAGCCGAACGCGCCGGAGATGCGGTCGCCGTCCTTGAGCAATTCGGTGATGGTGCATTCGGCGAAGACCTTGATGCGCTTCTCGTAGTCACCGGTCTCGGCGAAATCCTCCTGCTGCAGCGAGACGATCTTCTGCTGCATCGTGCGGATGATCTCCAGGCCGGTCCGGTCACCGACGTGGGCCAGCCGCGGGTAGGTGTGGCCACCGAAGTTGCGCTGGCTGATGCGGCCGTCGGGCGTTCGATCGAACAGCGCGCCGTAGGTCTCCAGTTCCCACACTCGATCGGGCGCTTCCTGGGCATGCAGTTCCGCCATGCGCCAGTTGTTCAGAAACTTGCCGCCGCGCATCGTGTCCCGGAAATGGACCTGCCAATTGTCCTTTTCGTTGGCGTTGCCCATCGAAGCCGCGCAGCCGCCTTCGGCCATCACGGTGTGGGCCTTGCCGAACAGCGATTTGCACACCACCGCGACCGACAGCCCTTGCTCTCTGGCTTCGATGACCGCTCGCAATCCGGCGCCGCCCGCTCCGATCACGACGACGTCGTAGTTGTGCCGTTCCACTTCTGCCATGCAGAAAAACTCCTCGATGAGGCGGTCAGTCGATGAACCGCAGATCCGAAATCGTCTGGCTGGCAACCAACATGACGTAGAAGTCGGTCAGCACGAGCGTGCCGAGAGTGGTCCAGGCCAGCGCCATGTGCCGGGTGTTCAACTTGGAAACCTGCGTCCAGAACCAGTAGCGCACCGGATGGCCGGAGAAGTGCTTGAGCCGTCCGCCCGCGATATGCCTGCACGAGTGGCACGACAGCGTGTACGCCCACAGCAGGATCACGTTGACCAGCAGCACGATATTGCCGAGGCCGAAACCGAAGCCGCCGGATTTGCCGTGGAAGGCGACGATGGCGTCGTAGGTATTGATCACCGAAACGATCAGGGCCACATAGAAGAAGTAGCGGTGCGCGTTCTGGATGATCAGCGGCAGCCTGGTCTCGCCGGTGTACTTGGCGTGCGGCTCGGCCACAGCGCAGGCGGGCGGCGAGAACCACACCGACCGGTAGTAGGCCTTGCGGTAGTAGTAGCAGGTCAGGCGGAAGCCGAGCAGGAAGGGCAGCACCACGAAGCCCAGCGGCAACAACACCGGCAGTTCGCCGAACGGGGTGCCGAAATGGCTGGAACCCTCGACGCAGGAAGTGCTCAGGCACGGTGAGTAGAACGGGGTCAGATAGTGGTAGTCCGGAACCCAATACGCCGTGCGCACATACGATCTGACCGTCGCGTAGATGACGAACGCGGCTAGTCCGAGCACCGTGACGAGTGGGGGGATCCACCATCGGTCGGTGCGCAATGTGCGTTCCGAGATCCGGGCCCTTGTTCTGCTGAAAACGCCGGTGCCCGCGTCCGGGGCGGCGGTCGGTGCGGCACTCACAGGTGGATGCCTCGCTGATCTTGTGTGCGGGTGGTCATCGTTACCTCCGCAATCGAATGTGATGCTGAGCACCATACGACACGTGCGCTATGGATCGAGCGGGGTCTCGACAAACCAAGCCCGCCGTCAACCGTATGATTTGCGCCACATTCGGCGTGCCGCTTGATTGCTTACGCCGCGTAGCGGGCTAACCGGACTTTTCGAACTCGACTCGCGCGAAACAAGATTCGAGCGAGGTGGTCGCCGATACCGGATGGGGTGATCGCGCCGGGCGATTCGAGCTAGCGGCAATGATGCGGGCGGCTGTGGTATCGGCTCCGATCGAGGAACTCGCCCTCACCGATTTGCCATCCGGTCGGCGGTGTGGGCGTGATTCCAGTGCCTGCGCCCCTGAGCGTCGCGCCCGCCGTCTCGATTGCTGTCGAACCGGCCCCGGCACAAATTTGCTGATCGAACCGGCGCCGCACTTTGGTTACCCGTCGAACCGGCGTCGCGCACGATTGCCCCGTCGAACCGGCGGCGCGCACGATTGCCCCGTCGAAGCGGCGTCGCGCTCGATTGCCCCGTTGAAGCGGCGTCGCGCTCGATTGCCCCGTTGAGGCGGGTTGCGCCGGGTGGCCCGTCGAACCGGCGCCGCACCTTGGTTACCCGTCGAACCGGCCTCGCGCACGATTGCCCCGTTGAAGCGGCATCACGTCCGATTGCCCTGTTGAGGCGGGGTTGCGCTGGGTGGCTGGTTGAAGTGGGGTTGCGCTGGGTGGCCGGTCGAACCGGCGCCGCACTTTGGTTACCCGTCGAACCGGCCTCGCTCGATTGCCCTGTCGCACCGGCGTCGCGTCCGGTTGCCCTGTTGAGGCGGGGTTGTGCTGGGTGGCTGGTTGAAGCGGGGTTGCGCTGGGTGGCCCCGTTCAACCGGCTTGGCACTCGGTGACGTGGATCTGCGCAGGCTTTGCGGGGGAAGTGCCGCCTCGGGCCATCGGTATGGCATTCGACCCCCGGCGTCGATGTGAGCGGCAATGGTGAGTCGGGCGGTCACGGGACACGCGCTGGTCGAGCGGGTGTCAACGACGCCGTCGATCACGCGCGAGGGCGGCCGGGCCCCGCAACGTGCCGATGTCGTGCCCGAGCTATAGCGCACGCAGACGGCGCGCACCGAGGGCCCTATGGCGCATGCAGACGGCGCGCACCGAGGGCCGTGGATTTCGGCCATGATCGCCGCCCTGTTCGAGCGCTGGCCCCGCTGGCACGCGGGCCCGGCCGCCGCCGGGCCGCAACGCACCGTGCTGGGCGGCGTCGCGCCGCCCAGCACGGATTACTTCGTCCGCGGACGGGAGTGGAAGCCGAGCCCCTCGTCCTGCGCGCCCATCCAGGCGGCCTCGTCGGACTTGCTGTCCGGCACGTAGATGACGTCCTGGGCGCTCCGCCGCACCTCCGGCGGCGGTGACTTCTCGAACTCGTCGGCGTCGATGACGAGCCGCTCGAGGTCGTTCTCCAGCCTGCGTACCGTGCTGGCGTCGCCGTACTGGTTGCGCAGTACGCCGATGGATTGCCGGAGCTGGCCGACCGCGTAGCGTAGTTCCGCAAGTTCGCTGCGTGTCATCGAGACCTCCTGAATTCCCTGGCGGATATGCGAACTCGATGCCGTGGTGCACGGTTGCCCCTTTGCCTTGGACCGCGCGACATCGAGTTGTGTGACCCACCGCACAACGTGATCTACAACACAGTACAGAAAGATTTTGTTCCTGGCTCGTGCCGGGCCGAAATCAAATGATTGCCCCTGGGTTGCCGGAGGTCAGCCAGCGGCGGCGTACCCGGTGGCCGAGCACGCCGCGGCGAAGGCTCGTTCCACGAGGCCCGCGATGGACAGCGCGACTTCTTCGGCCCGTTCGAGCATCACGCTGTGGCCGGCGCCCTCCAGGCGGACCAGCTCGGCGCCGGCCAGTTGCGAGGCCAGTGCCACCGAGTGCGCGAACGGGAAGATGATGTCCGCGGACCCCGCCAGCACCAGCGCGGGGATGACGCCGAGGCGGTGCAGGGTCGCGGTCTCGTCGAAGGTGATCAGCGAGTGCAGGAACCCGGCCATGGTCAGCAGCGGCGTTTCGTTCAGCATCGCGGTGGCCAGCGCGGTCATGCGCGGACTCGCCTTCTTGGTGCCGAATTCCGCCTCGCGCAGGATCGGCGTGCACAAGCGACGAGTCAGGCGCCTGGACGCCTGCATCACGCGCGGGGCGCGGGTGACGGCCGCTTGCAGCGAGTTCACCGCCCGCCGGTTCAACAGGCGCGCCAGCCCGACCTCGGTGATTCCGGCGGCCGCGGCCGCGAGCAGCCCGACGCCGGTGATCCGCGTGCCGATGGCCTCGGGATGAAGCCGGGCGTAAGCGAGCACCACCATGGCGCCCATCGAATGGCCGACCAGGATCACCGGCCCGGTCGGCGCGACCGCGCGCAGCACGGCGTCCAAGTCGTGGCCGAGCTGCTCGATGGTGTAGGTCGATGGGTGCGCCGCCCCGGATTCGCCGTGGCCGCGGTGGTCGTAGAACACCATCCTGGTGTCGCTCCCCCACTGGCGCAGCAGCAGATCGCGCAGGTAGGACCAGGATTCGGTGCGCAAGCAGTGGCCGTGGACGAAGACGACGGTGGCGATGGCGTCGTCGGCGCCGAAGACGCGGACCGCGAGGGGAATGCCGTCATCGGCCGACACCATGACGCGATGGCCGTCGTGATCGGCGGCGCGGCGGGCGATGCTCGTGGACATGGCACTCTCCTGTGAGCGAGGCGCATGATCGGCGCTCCTGCCCAGTTGTCGGACTGGATTTCCGCGCCGTTAGCGGCCCACACCTGCCGTTACGCACACGTTGCGCAATTGAGGCTGCCGGTCGATCGGGCAGCCGTCGGGCGGGTTCGCAGGAAAATCTACGAATCAATAGCTCAGAAACTAGATTCCTTTAGATTTCCCTGCGTGCCTCCGGGCTTCCGCGCGAGCGGCAAGGAGAATCTGCGTCTTTCTAGGAGAAATCCGAGACTCGCGAATAATGCGCGAGCGCCCGCCCGTCGCGGCCCACGTCGGGCGGGCGCGACGGGCGGGCGGCGCTCAGGACCCCGCGCGGGGGCGCGTAGACGGCAGGAATGGGCGCAGGAGGTTTTCCTCCGTCGACGGACCCATCTGCCACTCCGCGATCCACGGCCCGGTTCCCTCGCTCGGGTCGAGCACACCCTCCTCCAGCCACTCGTAGCGGCCGTCGAGCACGCCGCGGGTGAGGGTGCGGTCGTCGTCGTCGGTGTTCTCCCACAGCGAGTCGAACAACCTGCGCACGCGCACGCGGGACTGCCTGCAGAAGGCGTCCGCCAATTCTTCGGCCGCCTTGCTCTCCGGCGCGTCGGCGGCGCGCAGTGCCTCGGCCCGTACGCAGGCCGCCGACATGGCGAACAGCTCGGCGCCGATGTCGACGATCCGGCCGAGGAAGTTCTGCCGGTATTCCAGGCCTGCCTGCCAGCGGCCCATCGCGTACATCAGCGACCTCGCCTGCTTGCGCGCACTGCGTTCGACGAACCGCAGGTGCCGCGCCAGTACGCCGAATTCGGTGTACGCCGCGGGCACCGTCCCCGCTCCGACCGCAAGCTGCGGGAACCACTTCGCGTAGAAGCCCGTCGCTCCGACCGCCGCCTTCGCCTTGTCCTTGAGCTCGGCCTTGCGGTCGACCAGCGCGCCCGCGGCGGCCATGTGCGCGTCGGCCATCTCCCTGGCGATCAGCAGTCGCATGATCTCGCTGGAGCCTTCGAAGATGCGGTTGATCCGCAGATCGCGCACCAATTGCTCGGCCGGAACGGCCCGCTCGCCCCGCGCGGCGAGCGAAGCCGCCGTCTCGTAGCCGCGGCCGCCGCGGATCTGCACCAGTTCGTCGGCGATCTGACAGCTCATCTCGCTGGCCCACAGCTTGGCCAGCGCGGCCTCGATCCGGATGTCGTTGCGGCCCTCGTCGGACATGGTCGCCGACAGATCCAGCGCCGCCTCCAGCGCGAACGTGGTGGCCGCGATGAAGGCGATCTTCTGCCCCACGGCCGCGTGCTCGCCGACCGGCCTGCCCCACTGCACGCGCTGCGTGCTCCACTCGCGCGCGATCTTCAACGACCACTTGGCGGCGGCGGTGCACAGGGCGGGAATGGCGAGCCTGCCCGCGTTCAGCGTGGTGAGCGCGATCTTCAGGCCGTCGCCCTCACGCCCGATCAGGTTGCGCTTGGGTACCCGAACGTTGTGCATCCGGGTCAAGCCGTTCTCGATGCCGCGCAAGCCCATGAAGGAGTTGCGCCGCTCCACGGTGATGCCCGGTGAATCGGCCTCGACCACGAAGGCCGAGATGCCGCCGCGATGTCCCTCGCTCTTGGGCACCCGGGCCATCACCACCAGCAGTTCGGCGACCACGCCGTTGGTGGTCCACAGCTTCACGCCGTTGAGCACGTACGCCTCGCCGTCTTCGGTCGGCGTCGCGGTGCTGGCCATCCTGGCCGGGTCGGAGCCGACATCGGGCTCGGTGAGCAGGAACGCGCTGACCGCCCCGGCCGCGCAACGGGGCAGGAATTCGGCTTTCTGCTCGTCGGTGCCCGCCAGCTTGAGCGGCTCGGGCACGCCGATGGACTGGTGCGCCGAGAGCAGGACGCCGAGACTCGGGTGCGTCGAGCCGACCAGCATCAGCGCGCGGTTGTAGCCGAGTTGGGAAAGACCCTGGCCGCCATACGATTGCGGGATCTTCAGGCCGAAGCAGCCGAGCTCGGCCAGGCCTTTGACGTACTCGTCCGGGATCCGGCTCTCCGCTTCGATCACCGATCCGTCCATGGACTCGCACAGCGTGCGCAGCCGGGACAGGAACGCTTCAGTGCGCTCGGCGTCCTCGGGGCCGGGCTGCGGATACGGGTGGATCAGGTCGAGCCGGAACCGTCCCAGGAACATCTCCTTGGCGAACGACGGCTTGGCCCAGCTCGTTTCGCGGGACTCCTCGACCAGTGCGCGGGCCTGTTCTTCGGTGGCGTCGACTTTCGCGGCTGTCGCCATAATGTCCTCCCTCGGACGTGATCAGGATCACATTCGAGTGTAGGAGGGTTTGTTACCCATCGGTAGGGCTGCTGGTCGAGATAAATCTACGAATATCTATTGATCTTGGAAGAGATGGCCATAGTCGGGAATGCGTCGCCGGGTGACGCTCAGACGGAGCGCAGATACCGGCCGAAGTGCGGCACCGTGAAGCCGATCGTGCCGCGTTCGGCGGAGTAGATCAGCCCTTTCTTGATCAGGCCGTCGCGGGCGGGGGAAAGGGAAGCCGGTTTGCGGCCGAGTTCGTTGGCCACCGCCGCGGTCGCCACCGGGCCGTCGTCGCCGGCCAGGTCGGCCATGGCGCGCATGTATTCGCGTTCGGCGGGTGTGGCCCGCTCGTAACGGGACCCGAAGAACCCGACCGCAAGCTCCTCCTCGGCGGCGGGTGAGGCCACCTCGACGTCCTCGGCCGTGATCGGACTCTCGGGCGCCTGATCCCAGGCGGCCTTCCCGTATGCCTGCACGAAATACGGGTAGCCATCGGCCTTGCGGTACAGCGCGTCCAGCGCCTCGTCGGTGAACTTCACGTCTTCGCGCCCGGCGGGCGCGATCAGCGCTTGGTCGGCGGATTCCCGGTCCAAGCGGTCGATGCGGTGGTAGCTGAACAGTCGCTCCGAGTAGCTCTCCGAGGCGGAGAGCACCGCGGGCAAGTGCGGGAGGCCCGCGCCGACCACGATCAGCGGCGCGGCGTCCTGGCTCAGTTCGTGGCACGCGCCGCAGATCGCGGAGACGTCCGCGGGCCCCAGATCCTGCATCTCGTCGATGAAGATCGCGATGCCGACGCCGATGTCGCCGGCCAGCGCCGCCGCCTCGATCAGCAGTTCCACCAGATCGATCTCGATGTCGCCGGAATCGGCCCGACCGCTGACCGCCGGTACGTCGATGCCGGGTTGCCAGCGTTCCCGCATGCCCTTGTCCGCGGTGGCCCGCAACGCGAAAGCCTTGAGGATGCCGAGGAAGTCGTCCACCCGCTCCGGATTGCGGTGCGATGTGGCGATCGCTCGCGCCGCCATGTGCAGCGCCGAGGACAGCGGGCGGCGCAGGTCCTGGTCCGGCCGCGCCTCGATCTTGCCGGTGCCCCAGCCCCTGGATATCGCCGCTGAGCGAAGTTGGTTGAGCAGCACCGTCTTTCCGACCCCGCGTAAGCCGGTGAGCATCACGCTGCGTTCCGGGCGGCCGCGCGCGACGCGTTCGAGCACGATGTCGAAAGCGGTGAGTTGCTTGTCGCGCCCGGCTAATTCGGGTGGGCGCTGTCCCGCTCCGGGGGCATACGGATTCCGCACGGGGTCCATGCCCTGACACCGTAGCGCGTTTCGTCCGGATAATCTGGGTGCGTCTACGGCGTGTCCTAGAGAGCCCTAGCGGTCCGTATTGCACTATTGCTCTCGCCGCCGGTTCCCTAGGCTGGTGGCGGTTCGCCAGAATGGTCGCGCGGTATCGACGCGCGGGAACGGAGGGGGCATGTCCGACGAACCGAACCCACCCGGCCTCGCCGAAGTGGTCGGGTCCTGGAATGTCCCGGCGGGGGCCACGGTGGCCCAGCGCATCCGGTCCAACATCCTCGTCGCGATCGAACGCGGCTACGACGATCCCCAACTGGTCGCCGATCTCGCGGTCGGGCCGCTGGTCATGGCGCTCGGCGGGCTCGAGGTCGAACTGGCCGAGGCGCGCCGCAGGATCGACGAGCTCGAGCGCGCGGTGCACGGCTCGCAGTCCTGACCCGGTGTCCGTATGGGGGCGAGGTTGTCCTTTCGGTGACCCGGCCCCGCTCACCGAGATCCGGTCGTGACCGGGTCCCGATGGCCGTTTTCCGCCTATGGTGTCGCCGCCCCGGTGGTGATGGAAAAGTCGCAGCTCTGTGCGCTGGACAACATCGCGTCCGCACCGTAATCTTCTCGTGACTTAGTGGAACAAGTCGCTTCGTAAGTGAAACGGCGCCACTAGTTACCGCCTTAACGGCTGTCGGGGCCAACTGGTCTCGGCTGTCGTGCCGGGGACCCACAGGTTCGTCTGGGGTGAATCCTTGCGGCCATTTTCGGTTGCGAGGTAGGGCCGCTCTCCCGGTCCGAACCCGTCAGCTAACCCGGTCGGCGGGAGAGCAGCAAGATCGGAGACGTAGCTCGGTGGGTAAACACAGCTTGCAACGGGATTCTCGGGTTCCGAATTCCGTCAAGGGTGCGATTGTCATGGGTGCGGTGGCCGCGACCGGCGCCATGCCCGCGATTCCGGCCATGGCCGCGACCATCAACGTTCCCGGTGTCGGCAATTTCGACGTTCCGCAAGAATGGGAACAGCCGGTCCAGCAGCTCAATCAGCAGATCCAGCAGGCGCTCGCGGCTGCCCCCGCAGCTCCCCAGGCGCAGCAGCAGGTCGCTCCGCAGGCTCCCAATTTCGCGCCGATGCTGCCGGGCCTGTTCGGCCAGCAGCAGAACTCCCCGGGCGATATCGCCCTCGACGCCGCCAAGACCAAGGTCGGCGCCCAGTACTCCTGGGGCGCCGCTGGTCCCCGGTCCTTCGACTGCTCCGGCCTCGTCCAGTGGGCGTTCCGCCAGGCGGGCGTCGAACTGCCCCGCACCAGCTTCGAGCAGTCGCACGTCGGCGCTCCGGTCGCCTACCACGACCTGCAGCCGGGTGACATCGTCATCACCAACGGCGGCGGTCACGTCGGCATCTACGCGGGCGACAACAAGCTTCTGAACGCGGTGCAGTCGGGTACGCCGGTGTCCTACACACCCCTGCGCCCCGACATGGTGGTCACCGCACGCCGTATCGTCTGACGAGTGGCCCGCGCCGAATCCGGCATCCAGAGCACTGCGACCCAGGCCCGCGTCGACTCGTGGACCTGGGCGGTGCGCCTGTTCAAAACCAGATCCGCTGCCGCGGAGGCATGTCGCGGCGGGCACGTCCGAGTGAACGGCGCGACGGCCAAGCCCGCCCAACCCGTACGCCCCGGTGACGAGGTCCGCATCCGGGCCGGCGGTATCGAACGCATCGTCATCGTGGAGCGGATCGTCACCAAGCGTGTCGGCGCTCCGATCGCCGCGCAATGCTTGATCGATCGCAGTCCGCCTCCTCCTCCGCGCGAGATCGTGGCGAGCCTGCCTCGTCGCGACCGCGGCGCTGGGCGGCCCACGAAGCGTGAGCGGCGCGAGACCGATCGCCTCATGGGCCGAGCCGATTCCTGAACGAGCGCGTCCTCAGGACCGTTCGCTTCGCAGAGATTCGCTTGCTTCAGATCATGGCGACCGGCTGCAACCGGCCCGCGAGGTAGCGGGCCCTGCACTCGCCGCGACGGAGCTTGCCGCTGCTGGTCTTGGGAATCCGTCCAGGCTCCACGAGCAGCACCGCACCGGGCATGACCTCGTGGATGGACGCGACCGCTGTGCGGATGCGCCGGGCCAGGGCGAACAGTTCGATGGTCTCGCAGCCGCCGAGCGTGACGAGTTCGGCGACCACGACCAAGTCTTCGCGAAGCCCGTCGTCGTGCCCGAACGCCGTCACGTGGCCCGGCCGGACCTCCGCGGCACATGCCTGCACCGTCGCCTCGATATCGGCGGGATAGTGATTTCGCCCGTCGACCACGATGACGTCTTTGCGGCGGCCCGCGATGTAGAGCTGCCCCTCGTGCTGGAATCCGAGGTCGCCGGTGCGCAGCCAGCGGGCGGCGCTCCCCGGCACGGTGGCGCCGAAGGTCTCCTCGGTGGCATCCGGCCTGCCGAAATACCCGTCGCACACATTGTCTCCGGCTACCCAGATCTCGCCGACGCGCCCGGCCTGCAGCACGGTCCCGGCCACCGGATCGACGATTCGCAGCTCCTGCCCGACGGGTGCGCCGCACCCGACCAGCGGCACGCCGTCCCGGTATCCCGGGGCTGCCTCGGGCAGCGCGACCACGCGTCCTTCGGCCAGCGCGGCACGGTCGAAGTGCTGCCACACCGGGTCCTCGTGCTGGTCGCAGACCGTGACCGTGAGGGTGGCTTCGGCCAACCCGAAGCCAGGGGTGTGCGCGTGATGGCGGAAGCCGTATGGACCGAAGGTCTCGGTGAATTCGGTGAGTGCGTCGGCGCGGACCGGCTCCGATCCGTTGAGCACGAGGTCGAGCCCGGACAGATCCAGTCCGGCCCGCTCGGCGGGGGTAGTGCCCGAGACCGCGAGCTTCAGGCCGAAATTAGGGCACCCCGTGGTACCGGCGCGGTAGTCGGAGATCGCGCGCAGCCAGCGGACTGGGCGCTTCACGAAGTCCGCGGGCGCAAGCGTGATGCCGTGCACGCCCAGGAACAGCGGCAGCGAAAGGCCGAGAATCAACCCCATGTCGTGGAAGAACGGCAGCCAGGACACGACGGGCCGATCGTCCGCGACCGACACGGCGTGCCCCAGCTGCGTCAACGCTGTGGCGAGGTTCTCGTGGGTGACCCGGACGCCGGCGGGAGACTTGGTCGAGCCGGAGGTGTACTGCAAGTAGGCGAGCTCGTCGCCCACCGGGTCGATGACGGGCGCGGCCGCGAAGTCCACCGCCGGCGAATCCGTGATCGAAGCGGCTGGACGCGTGGCCGGCGTACCGGAAGGTGCCCGCGATGATTCCACCTGCCGAGCGACCGCATCCGCCGTCGCGAGCACTGGATGAGTGCTCGGCAGAAACCGATCGGCCGAACCCCACTCCGCTACCGAGAGGGTCGCGGGCAAGGTGAGTATCCGGCCCAGCGCGGGACCGAGGATCGGCGCGGTGATCTCGTCCTGCGCCGAGAGCAAACTGAGCGTTGGCCGGGCGTCGGCCAGGACAGCGTGCAGACGGTCACGGTTGCGCGCGCCCGTGGCCGGGAACAGGGGCACCGCGACTCGATTGCTGTACAGGCAGGCGAGGAACGCCGCCGCGTAGTCGATGCCGTGTGCGCAGAGAAGGGCCACTCGGTCGCCGGGCGCGCTCTCCTGCCGTAGTCGTGCGGCCAGCGCGCCCGCCGCGGTGTGCAGACGTGCGTAGGTCAGCGTGACGGGCACCCGTTCCTGAACGCGGAAGCGCAGTTCGGTGAAGGCGGGCTCGTCCGGCCGGGTGGCTGCCCACACGGCGATCGACGTCGCGAGGCCATTGCCTGCCGGGTGCGCGTGGCTGCTCACGAGGCGTCTCCGGTAACCGTGGCGACCCGCTCGAGCAGGGCCGCTCCGAGGGCGGTGATGGTGGGATGCTTGAACAACTCCGCGGTGGCGATCCGGACGCGCAGCCGCGATTCCAGATTCCGTCGCATCTCGATCGCGAGCAGCGAACTGAGCCCCAGCTCGTTGAAGTCGGCTGCGGGGTCGATGTGCTCGGCGGGCAGATCGAGCGTGCTTGCGAGGACCCTGCGGATGATCGTGGTGAGCGGTTCGGTCGGCTCCGGCGGCGCGGGCGTGGGCTCGGTCGCGGTGTGCCGGGTGGAAGCGGTGCTCGAATCCGGCGCCGGCGCCAGCAGATTCGCCAAGCGCACCGCGACCGGGGACGTGTCGGTCGTCGGGGTGTACTCCATGGCGAGCAGGTACGGGCCGTCGTAGCGCAGGGCCTGGGACAGTACGGAGCTTCCGCGCCGCAGGTCGAACGCCCCGATGCCCGCGCGCCGCAGATGGGCCGCCCCGCCGGCGGCGGCGAGGCCGGAATCCCACAGCCCCCAGCCGACGCTCAGAATCCGCCTGCCCGGATCACGCTGTGCCAGGGCGTCCATCGCCGCGTTGGCAGCGGCGTAGGCGGCCTGTCCCGGCGCTCCGAGCGCACCGGTGGCCGAGGAGAACAACAGGACGAAATCCGTGGCGTCGGGCGCGGTGAGCTCGATCAGATTGCCCGCCGCGGTGGATTTGGGCAGGAACGTCCTGGCCACCTGGCCGGTGGTGATCGCGTCGAATCCGGCGTCCTCCAGCACGCCCGCCGCGTGCACGACGCCGCGAATCGCGGAGTCGGAAGCCCGGATATCGCTGAGCGCGTTGGCCAAGTCGTCCCGGTCGGCGGCGTCGCAGCGCACCAGGACGATGCGGTCCTCCAAGCCGTCGAGCAGCGCGGGCACCGGGCGGGGCGCGCGGGTCAGCACCACCACGTCGCGCGCGCCTGCGTCGAGCAACCAGCGCACGGCGACCGAACCGAGTGTGCCGAGCCCGCCGGTGACGACGTAGGTTCCGTTCGCGTCGATGCCGGCGACCGGCAGGGCGCGCGCTCGCGCGGGCGCGAAGCGCCGCACCGCGACCTCGCCCGCCGACAGGCGCAGCTCGCCGGGAATCGCGCTGTCGGTAGCCGTCGCCAGACGGGTGAGCGGCGGCAAGTTCCTGAGGTCGGGATCGGTCCAGATCAGTCGTACCGTCCGGCCCGTCTCGAGCTGGAGCGAGCGCACCAGCCCGGCGATCGCGGCGGGGACGATCGAGATCGGCGCGCCGGGCTCGTCGGGCCGCGAGAGCGAGCGCGCCGCCTCCAGCATCGGCAGTACGACCGTCACGGACGCGGTGGCGGCGTGGGCGCAGACCAATTGCAACAGTTCGAGGACGCGACTCGTCGCCGCGGCGGCGTTCTGGTCGTCGCTACCGCCGGAGTCCGCGGGCCAGACGGCCACCACGGCGTGGCCGCCGCCGCGCCCGGTGAGGACCGCGGCGACGAGCGGGCTCGCGTCGTCCGGTTCGCGTGCGATCCGCTCGGTCGGCAGCTCGGCGTCCAGCGCGCGGGCGAGCCGCACCGCGAGATCCGAAGCACCCACCACCACCGCGCGCCGCACGAGGCTTTCTGCCGCGTCGCCGATCCCGAGCGAGCCGGGATCGCGAGCTTGCCAAACCTCGTGACGGAAGGGCGCGGCCTGTGTTTCGTCGGCACGTACCGTGCGAAGTGCGCCGAGTTCCTCCTCCGCGCCGGGTTCGGCGTAACGGATGTGCACGCCCGAGAAGGCGAGACAGGGCACGCCGTGCTGGTCGGTCGCGATGACGTCCCCGACCAGTCCGGTGTCGCCGCGCTCCCGCACCAGCGCGTGCACCTCGAGCACGTGCCGATTCGGCTCGTGCGACAGCCAGGCCGAGTCGATGCCGATCGGCAGCGGAATCGATGCGGTGGGCAACTCGTCGAACACCGCCGCGGCGAGCACGTGCAGGCAGCCGTCCAGCGTTGCGGTGCGATGCAATTCAGCGGCGTCGAACAGGCCGAGCGCGCGTCCGGTACCCGCCGCGATACCGCGCAGCGTGCGAAACCGGGGACCGTACTCCAGCCGCCTGCGGCGCAATTCCTGGTAGAAAGCGCCGGTGGTGATGACGCGCATGTGGTGCCGGGCGGCCCGGTTTGCATCGACCACCCGCATCCATGCGACGATATCCGCGGGTGTGGGGTCACCGGCGGGCCGGGCCGAAGCCAGCGTCCCGGTGCCCGTGACCTCCGCCCGCACGCTTTCCTCCGCTCCCGGCCCGCGGTAGACGACGTCGGCCAGCACGGCCGGATCGGTTCGCTCGTGCACGGCGAAGTCGGCCAGGGCGGCCGTCCCGGCGGTGTCCCGGGCGAGTCGCAGTAGTCTGCGCAGCCAGAAGACGGCGGGGACGATGCCCTCGCCCTGCACCACGTGATGAGCGAGATCCTCGGCGGCGAAAGCGGATTCGGGGACGTGCGCGCTCGCCGGCCCGGCCACCAGCAGCGGGAACTTCCGCTTGCGCCACTGCCGCGGTGCGAGCGGGCCGAATGGACCGAGCGCGGACCAATCGACCGGCCGCCCCTCCAGGTACAGCCGTGCCAAGCCGGTGAGGAAGCCGCTCGCCTCGTCATCGCGCAGCGCCACGGCATGCGCACCGTCGCGGAAGTCCGGATATTCCCGCACCGCCGGGAGCAGCAATGGATGCGGGCCGATCTCGACCACGGTCGAGATGCCGTCGCCCGCCGCGCGTTCCAAGGCGGCCGCCAATTCCACCGTGCCCGTAGCGTTCTCGGACCAGTAGTCGCGGTCCATCGCCGCCGTGGTGAGTTTCGTGCCGCGCCGCGCCGTCGAGTACACGGGTACGCGCGGCGTCCGGGCGGTGATCTCGGTCAACGCCGCGACGAAAGGCGCGAGCACGGTAACGACTTGCGGGCTGTGCGCGGCGAAGTCGACCGCGAGCTTGCGCGCGAACAAGTTGCGGCGCGTGGCCCGCCGCACCAGGGTGTCGACATAGCGCGGCGTGCCGGACACGACAACCGATCTCGGGCCGTTGACCGCGGCGATGGCCACCTCCGCTCGCATCGGTTCCACGAGTTTGGCCGCTTCGTCCGGGTGCGCCTCCAGGACCGCCATCGCGCCGTGCCCGTCCAGATGCGCCAGGGTCGCGCTGCGCAGCACCACAACGCGCGCCGCGTCCGCGACCGACAGCGCACCGCTCACCGCCGCCGCCGCGATCTCACCCAGGCTGTGCCCCGCCACCGCGTCGGGCCGAACTCCCCACGCCGCCAGCAGCTTCACCAGCGCCATCTGGAACACGAATAACGCGGGCTGCACGAGATCCGTGGCTTGCGTCTCGCCCGAGGGGGCGAAACCGTGGCGCGGTGTCCACACTCGCGGCCCGCCCGCCGCCACGATCGCGTCGGTCGTCTCGGCGAGCGCGGCGGCGAAGACCGGATACCGCGCCGCCAGCACGCGGCCCATCTTCGGATGCTGGCCGCCTTGTCCGGAGAACAGGAACAACAGCCCGCCGCGGCGGCGGTTCGCCACGGGGCCGAGCACCGCGTCTGCGTCACCGCCTCCGAAAGCGCGCAGCCGGTGCACCGCGTCGGCGTGATCGTGCGCGAGGACCGCTGCCCGGGCCCGCTCGGGAAGCGATCGCGCCGCGGCCGAGGCGAACTCGTGCAGCGGCGGACGCGCCTCGTCCAGTTCGACGGCGAGCCGCTGTGCGCGTTCACGCAATTCCTCGTCGTCGCGTGCGGTGAGCGTCAGCAGAATCGGGAAGTGCTCGGCACGATCGGACGGGGCCTGGTCGACGCCGCGGAGCACGATGTGCGCGATCGTGCCGCCGAATCCGAACGAGCTGACGCCCGCCACGCGCTCCGGAGCGGCCGCCCGGCTCCAGTCCACCGGCTCGGTCGGCACCCGCAGGCCGCGCTCGGCCAAGTGCAGCAATGGGTGTTCGGTGTGGACGTTGATCGTCGGGGCGATCATCCCGTGGTGGATGGACAGCGCGGTCTTCACCATCCCGGTGACGCCGGCGGCGGCCTCCAGATGCCCGATGTTCGACTTCACCGAGCCGATCCAGATCGGATCGCCGGCGCTGTCGCCGAGCGCGGCGGCGAGCGCGCCGACTTCCACCGCGTCGCCCAACGGGGTACCGGTGCCGTGACATTCGATATAGCCCGCGCGGCTCGGCGCGCTCCCGGCCCGCGACCAGGCGGTGCGCAACGTCTCCTGCTGCGCGCGGCCGTTCGGCGCGTACAGGCCGTTCGAACGCCCGTCCGACCCCACGGCGCTTCCGACGATCTCCGCGTAGATCCGGTTGCCCTCGCGCACCGCGTCCGAACTGCGTTGCAGCACCACCACGGCGCAGCCGTCGCCGCGGGTGTAGCCGTCGGCGGTGACGTCGAACGGCGCCGACCGCCCGCCGGGCGACAGGAATCCGCCCTCGGCGAGGTAGTTCGAGGTGTGCTCCAGCAAGACGAGATTGACGCCGCCCACGATGGCGAACGGGACCGTGCCGTCGGCGAGCAGCCGGACGGCGAGGTCCACCGCGGCGAGCGAGGACGAGCAGGCGCTGTCGAGCACCAGGCTGGGCCCGTGCAGATCGAGCACGTACGAAAGCCGGTTGGCGATGATGCTGAGCGCGGACCCGGTCACCGCGTACGGCGCGTCGTGGCCCGCGCGGCCGAGTACGGCGATGCCGTGGTCGTACCCCGAAGCGCCGAAGACGACGGCTGCCCCGGAACCTCGCACGCGATAGCCGATTCCGGCGTCGTCGAGCGCCTCGACCGCGACCTCCAGCGCGAGCCGCTGCTGCGGGTCCATGAGCGCGGCCTCGCGGTCGGAGATGGCGAACCAGTCGTTGTCGAAGGACTCGACGTCATCGAGGTACCCGCCGTGGCGGGAGCCCAGGCGCCCTGCGGGCGGTGCGGACGTGGCGTCCCGGCCCTCGATCAGCAGCTGCCAGAACTCGGCGGCGCTCGCCGCTCCGGGCAGTCGGCAGCCGATGCCGATGACGGAGACCGGTGGATGCGAGCAGGCGGGGTCGGTGGGCGCGCCGCTCATCGCATCGCGAGATACTCGACAAGCTGTTCGATGTCCGGATGGTCGTAGATCGCGGTCAGCGGAACCTCGACTCCCATGGCGTCTTCGAGATGGGCGGTCAGCCTCGCGAGTTGACTGGAACCGAGGCCGAGATCGGTGAAGGGCGAACTGGTCGACACCGCGGCGGCGTCGACGCCTAGTAGATCCGCGACAGCCAGGACGGCGGCGCACGTGAGCGCGGTGCGCCGGCTATAGCCGAGCGAACCCTCGTTCTCCTGTGCGCCACTGTGCCCGTCCGGAAGACTGGGCCGCATCGCGTCCTCCCTCCCCGTCTCCCCGGCTGCTGTTACCCACTCGAGATCGGTACCCCCGCGATTATGCCGGAGAAATCGTCCTGGGCAAGGTCGCATATCCGCTGCCAGCCCGGCTCTTTCGCGAACCGGCGGTGATCGCATACCGTGGCATCGTGACCGAACCGGACAGCGGTGCCGCCACCCGCGCCGAGCGCACACCGACTCTGCCCGTCCTGCTGCGCTGCTGCGCCGCGCTGGCGGCAACGCCGGGCCGGTTGTTGCGGCCGCGCCGCCCCGACACCACCCTGCTGGCGAACCTCGAGGTGCTGCCGCCGCCCCCCGCGCGCGCCACGGTCGCGCTGACCGTGCTGACCCAGGCCACCATGTCCGCGCCGACCACCATCGTGGCCGAGGGCGTGCGCAGCCTACGGGAGATGCGGCTGTCCATGGCGGCGTTCCTGGTCGAGCATCCGAAGGCGCGTTTCCTTGTCGATCCGGCCCTGTGCGCGGGCGTGCACGAACGCGTGCTGCCCGAACTCCCCTTCCCGGTGCCGCTGCTCGTCGCGCCGGACAAGCCGGTGCTCGGTCTGGCCGACGCGCTCGCCGCGCACGACGTGGCGGGCGAGGACATCGATTTCGTGGTGCCGACCCACCTGCACTGGGACCATGTCTCGGGTCTGCTCGAGTTGCCCGCATCGGTCGAGATCCGGTTGCCGGGAGCCGAGTACGACTGGGCGATGGGCGGCCCGCACGCGCCCGCCGGTGTGGCGCGCGGCCCGCTGCGTGGACGCGGCTTCGACCGCTTCGACCTCGACGGCCCGCCGGTGCTGACCTTCCCGCGCAGCAAGGACCTGTTCGGCGACGGTTCGGTGCTGTTGGTCGATCTCGCGGGCCACACGCCGGGCAGCATCGGTGTGCTGCTGGCGGTGGACGACGGGAGCCGGGTGCTGCTCGCGGGCGACGCCGTCTGGAGCAAGTTGCAGGTCGATCTGCTGCGGGAGAAGGCGCCGATGCCCGGCAAGCTGTTCGACGCCGACCGGGACGCCGCCTTCGCCACCATCCACCGCCTGCACGCGCTGCCCGACGGCATCGAACTCGTCGCGAGCCACGACTACGCGGCGGTCACCGCCCGCGCGGCCAGGTAACCCCGGTCAGCCGACCACCACGGTTTCGGCGAGGCGCGCCGTGATCAGCTGCTCGGCCTCGGTGACCATCCGGCCGATCAGTTCGGCGCAGGTCGGGATGTCGTGGATCAAGCCCTGGCACAGGCCGACCGACCAGATGCCCGCGTCCAGATCGCCCTCTTCGAACACCCGGCGGCCGCGCGCTCCCGCGACCAGATCCCGCACGTCGTCGAAGGCGCCGCCGGACTTCTCGATCTCGACGACCTTGCGGCTGATCTCGTTGTCCGCGACCCGCGCCGTGTTGCGCATGGTGCGGAAGATGAGCTGAGTGTCGCGCTCGGAGTTCGCGACGATCTTCTCCTTGACCTTCTGATCGATCGAGGACTCCTGCGTGCACAGGAAGCGGGTGCCCATGTTGACGCCGTCCGCGCCGAGGGCGAGCGCGGCGACCAGGCCGCGGGCGTCGGCGATCCCGCCGGAGGCGATCATCGGGATGGTCAGTTCGCGGGCGGCGGCGGGGATGAGCACCAGGCCGGGAACGTCGTCCTCGCCGGGATGGCCCGCGCACTCGAAGCCGTCGATGCTCACCCCGTCCACACCGATCCGCTCGGCCTTCAGCGCGTGCCGCACGCTGGTGCACTTGTGCAGCACCTTGATGCCCGCGTCCTTGTAGTAGGGCAGGAACGGCTCCGGGTTGCTGCCCGCGGTTTCGACGATCTTGATGCCGCTGTCGATGATCGCCTGCACGTATTCCGCGTACGGCGGCGGGTTGATCGACGGCAGGATGGTGACGTTCACGCCGAACGGCTTGTCGGTCAGCTCCTTGGTGCGCGCGATCTCGCGGCGCAGGTCATCGGGGGTCGGCTGGGTCAGGGCCGTGATGAAGCCGAGCCCGCCCGCGTTGGCGACCGCCGCGACGAGTTCGGCCCGCCCCACCCACATCATGCCGCCCTGCACGATCGGGTGCTCCACTCCGAACTTCTCGGTGAACCTGGTCCGCAGCATTGCGCTTCTCCTATACCTCGCGCGGGCGTGCCGGTTCGCCCGTTGGGGTCGATGGTGACACGAGGATCGCCTCGCATTCAACTCATAAGTGAGCCGAGGTTCGCATATTCGATGATCTTTCCCGGCATTGTTCGCGCGGTTCCGCGACTTGCGATGAGATCTTATGGCCTGCTAGAAGACGCGCCGCCGGGCCCGACCATCGTGCCGGGGTGATTAACCCAGATTCATATCGCTATCCCTTGCCGGTCGTTTAAGTTAGTTGCTATTCTGCACGCGATTCAGCCCGTCGCCGCCGTCGGACAACCCGGCGGGCCGATGACGGTCCGAGAGGAGTTCGTGGCAATGACCACCGGGGCAGCAGCGCTCGACGAACCGATCAGGTCGCGGCGCAACCACTGGAACAACCAGCTCGCCGTGCACGCGCAGATGCGCCCGGACGCGGTCGCGCTGCGATTCCGTGGCGTGGACACCACCTGGCGGCAGTTGCACGAGCGGTCGCTGAAGTTCGCCGACGGATTGGCCCGCCGGGGCGTCGGCTTCGGCGACCGGGTGCTGATCCTGGCGCTGAATTACCCGGAGTACCTCGAAGCCGTGTTCGGCATCAACGCGCTGGGCGCGATCGCGGTGCCGGTCAACTTCCGCCTGACGCCGCCGGAGGTCGCCTACATCGTCAGCGACAGCGGAGCCAAGGCGGTCGTCACCGACACCGTGTTGCAGCCGCTGGCCACCGCCGTGCAGGCGCAGGCGCCCGCCCTGGAGACCTGCGTGGTGATCGGCGGCACGTCCGGCGACGGCGTGATCGGCTTCGACGACCTGCTCGCCGAGCCGGGTGAGCCGCACACCCCGCTGGACATCCCCGAAGACACCCCCAGCCTCATCATGTACACCTCGGGCACCACCGGCAGCCCGAAAGGCGCGGTGCTGACCCACGCGAACATGAACGCCCAGGCGCTGACCTGCATCCGGGCGCTGGCGATGCAGCCGGAGTCGATCGGACTGTGCACCTCGCCGCTGTTCCACATCGCGGGCCTCGGCAGTCTCGCCCCGGCGTTCCTGCTCGGTGCGAAGACGGTGCTGCATCCGCTCGGCGCCTTCGACGCCGGTGAGTTCCTGGACGCGCTGGAGCAGGAGCAGGCCACCTCCGCCTTCTGCGTGCCCGCCCAGTGGCAGCTGGTCTGCGACCACCCGACGGTGAAGGATCGCAAGCTCGCGCTGGAGGCGCTCAGCTGGGGCGCGGCGCCCGCCTCGGACACCGTGCTGCGCGCGATGGCGGAGTGCTTCCCGAACGCGTTCAACGTCGCGGTGTTCGGGCAGACGGAGATGTCGCCGATCACCTGCGTGCTGGAGGGCAAGGACGCGATCCGCAAGCTCGGCTCGGTCGGCAAGCCCATCCCGACCATTCAGGCGCGCATCGTCGACGACGAGATGAACGACGTCGCACCCGGTGAGGTCGGCGAGATCGTCTACCGCGGCCCGACGCTCATGCAGGGTTACTGGAACAAGCCGGAGGCCACCGCCGAGGCGTTCGCGGGCGGCTGGTTCCACTCCGGCGACCTGGTCCGCCAGGACGAAGAGGGCTTCATCTACGTGGTCGACCGCAAGAAGGACATGATCATCTCCGGCGGAGAGAACATCTACTGCGCCGAGGTGGAGAACGTCCTGTTCGCGCACCCGAAGATCCGCGAGGCGGCGGTGGTCGGCCGCACGCACGAGAAGTGGGGCGAGGTGCCGGTCGCGGTGGTCGCGCTGCACAACCCGGACGACGAGTTGACCCTGGCCGAGCTGGAGCCGTTCCTCAACGAGAACCTGGCGCGCTACAAGCACCCCAAGGACCTGGTGCTACTGGCCGAGCTGCCGCGCAACGCGAGCGGCAAGGTAGTGAAAGTCCAGCTGCGCAAGGATTATTCGTCCTGAGCGCGCGGTGCGTTCGTTTCACGTGAATCGGACGATTTACCCGGGTGCGGATGCGTAAGGTCGTCGTATGGCGACCCGACGCATCCGCGCCGCCGTGCTGGCGCTGCACTGGCAAGTGAATGTCATTCGGCCGGAAGGCTTTTTCGGCCCGATGCTGGCCGCGCCCGTGGCAGCCACGGGCGTGGTTGCGCGGGCGGTGGATTTCCACACCGCGGCGCTGGCCGCGCGAATTCCGGTGATCTTCACCCGGTTCACCATCCCGGTCGGGGAAGGCGAGCTGGTGCGCAACACCGGATTCATGCGCTCGGTCGGCGCGGCGCAGACCGAGTTCCGGCCGGATTCTCCCGGCGCGGCGATCATTCCGGAGATGGCGGCGCAGCCGACGGAAGTCTTCGACAACCAGAAGCTGTCCGGTCTCGCGGGCAACAAACTGCCGGAGTGGCTGGCGGATCAGGGTATCGAGACGCTCTTCGTCACGGGCGTAGCGACCAATCTCACCGTCGAGCAGACCGCGCGGCACGGCACCGATCTGGGGTTCACCGTGCACCCGGTGGCCGACTGTGTGGCCGCCGCCTCCCCCGAAGCGCACGAAGCCGCGCTGGCCAACCTCGAACTCGTCACCGCGGGCAGCGTGCGGGCCGCCGACGCGGTGGAGCGCATGAACGCGCGCTGATCCGCGGTCCGGGAATCCACGCGGCGACGGCCCGTCAAACCCCGTCGCTCAAGCCCGGGCCGACCAAGCGCACCAAGCGGCGGTACGCCTCTTCGGCCGAGAGCGGTGGGTGCCCCTCGGCGATGGCGCCGAGCAGGCCGACGACGCCCCAGGACAGGAACGTCACGGTGGTCGCGAACTCGTCCTCCGGCATCGCCAGCCGGTCGCGCAGCCGCTCGGCGAGGATCTGCGCGACCATCACCCGGGTGGTGCGCAGCAGCACGGTGCCGCTCTTGCGACCGAGCAGAGCCCGGTAGATCTCCGGATTACCCGCGGCCAATTCGAACAGGGTACGAACCGGCGCCAGCAGGTCGGGCGCTTCGGTGTCCGTCTCGGCCGCCGCCAGGGCCGCGCGCAGGTAATCGGTGCTGCTGCGCAACAGCAGATCGTCTTTGTCCCGGTAGTGCGCGTAGAACGTCGACCGCCCGACGTCCGCGCGGGCCAGGATGTCGCGGACGGTGATCCGGTCGTAAGCGCGCTCGACCATGAGCTCGATCAGCGCCCGATGCAGCAGGGCCCTGGTGCGCCGGACGCGGCGATCGGCGCTGTCCTGTTCTTCCGGCACGATGCCTCCCGCACAAATGTTTCGTATGCGTCCGGTTCCGGACGGATCCCGGGGCATTGTCCCTGGTCGGCGGCGCATTCTGGGCCGATCCTGAACTCATGTCCGGAAACGAACCCCAGTCTGCCATTACTTCGCACGCCGAGGTCGGAGTCCTGCTCACCCAACCGCGCCGCTACCGGGCGTTCAAGGCCGCTTTCCTGCTCGACCGGGGAGATCGCCTGAACGGCCGGCTCGCCGAATTGGCCCGCCCGGCGCCCGGCGCGCACGTCGTCGATATCGGTTGTGGCCCGGGCGACCTCGCCTTGGTGCTGGCGCGCCGCACCGGCCAGGTCACCGGCGTAGACCCGTCGCCGCAGATGATCGACTACGCCAACGCGCGCTCCCGCGACGTGGCGAACTGCCGATTCGAACTCGGTACGGCGCAGGCGCTTCCCTTGCCCGACGCGTCCGCGGATCTGGTGACATCGACCTTCGCGATGCACCACATCCCCGCCCTTCGCCGAAGCGACGCCGTCGCGCAGATGTTCCGAGTGCTGCGACCCGGGGGCCGGCTCTTACTCGCCGACACCTACCCGACCGACCCGTTGCGCTCCGCCGCCGTGCGCGTCATGGCGCGGTTCGCGGCCCACCGCACCCACGACACCGGCCACGACCACGGTGATCCCATGGCCGGAGTGGATATCCGCCGATACCGGGACATGTTGGGCGCGAATGGATTCGAGGACGTCGAGTTCGTCACGGTGCGCCCCGCGACCGGCGTCCTGCTGGCCACCAAGCCGTAGCGAGTCCGTCCGTCGGGCGAAGGTAGGCCTAGATCAAGTCCTGCTTCGCCAGCCACCGCATGGTGGCCCAGCCGCAGAACACCGGAAGCCAGCAGGTGATCACGCGGTAGAGCAGCACCGAGGGCACCGCGATGTCGGCGGGCAGGCCGAACGCGGCCAGACCACCGATCAGCGCGGCCTCGACCGCGCCGACACCACCAGGGGTCGGCGCGGCCGAGGCCAGCGTGCCGCCGATCATGGTGACGATGGTGACGGTGATGAACGTGGTGCCGCCGCCGAACGCCTCGACGCTGGCCCAGAGCGCGCCGGCGAGGCCGAGGGTGATCGCCGCGCAACCGAGGACGATCACCACCGAGCGCCTCGGGTCGCGGGCGAGCACGGCCAGCTCGCCGAGCACTTCCTGTAGTTGCGGGCGCACCGCGTTGTTCAGCCACCGGCGCAACTTGGGCACGAACATGAACGTGCCGACGATGCCGACGCCGACACCGGCGAGCAGGTAGAGCACCGTCGCGTCCGGGACGAAGTGCGAGAGATCCGTCGAGGTACCCGCCAAGATGCTGAACGCGAGCAGCAGGCTGACGTGCGTTATCACCTGCACCGCCTGTTGCAGGGCCACCGCGGCGGTGGCGCGCACCGCGCCGACGCCACCCTTTTGCAGGAAGCGGACGCTGAGCGCGAGCCCACCGACCCGCGCGGGTGTGGTCGTCGCGGCGAAAGTGTTGGCGATCTGCATGATCACCAGATTGCGGAAACTCACCGCGCCGGACGCGCAAGCCCACAGCGCCGCCGCCGCGCCGATATAGGTCAACGCCGAGACCGCGAGCCCCAGCAGCGCCCACCACCAGTTCGCCGTCCGCAGCTGGGTGAAGAAGGTGGGCACGGCGCTGATGAACGGGTAGGCGACGTACACCAGCGCGATCAGCAGAACCAGCTGGATGAGCTGGTTACGGGAGAACCGGGTGATCTGCTCGGCTTCGATCCGATTCTGCCCGGTTTGTTTGCGCACCTCGTCGCGGGCGGCGGATAGCGCGGCCTTCCAGTCCGGCACCGCCTTGCGGATCCCGGTCGGTACGGCGGATTTGGTCAACCGGCTGGCCGCGGCGAGCACCCGCG
Source organism: Nocardia sp. NPDC047648 (assembly GCF_040642815.1). Classification (NCBI taxonomy): domain Bacteria; kingdom Bacillati; phylum Actinomycetota; class Actinomycetes; order Mycobacteriales; family Nocardiaceae; genus Nocardia; species Nocardia sp. NPDC047648. The sequence goes on from NZ_JBEYSX010000010.1 coordinate 231,839, forward strand.
CTTCGCCGAGGGTGTCGATCGCCGCGCACACCGCGGGCTCCTTGCCGAAAATCGCGGTGGTGGTCACCAGCAACTGGGCGATGTCGGATTGCAGTTGCGCGTCCGACGCTCCGTACTCGGCGTTGCCGAAGCCGCCGAACAACGTGACGCCGTCGTCCACGCGTATGTCGATCGGCCGCAGGTCGCCGTGCGAGATTCGCTTCTGATGCAAGGTGTCGAGGGCTCGCCACACCCCGGGCAGCGCGTCGGCGGACCGATCGGTGATCGGCACGCCCCGCGGCCGGGTGTGCGCGTACAACATCCAGCCGCGGGAGAGCGCGGCGACCGCGACGGGCGTACTGCTGCCCAATCCCAGGTCGCCCACGGCGATCGTCATGAGGGCGCGATGCTCGACCACGCGATGCATGGAACCGTGGATGGCCGCGGTCTCACTGGAGCGGAATGTCAACCAGCGCCACAACTGCCGCAGCGCACCGAAGCTGCGCTGGTTCTTGCCGAACATCTCGATGGTCAGTTCGCGTTCCGGTCCTTCGACGGCGGCGGCGAGCATCAACGGCCCCCGGCCCGCCGGATGCACCACGGTGAATCCGGTGACCGTATGACCGCGTCCGGCGAGCACCCGGACGGCCGCGTCGAGGGGGACCTCCAGCGCAGGCGTGCCGACCACGAGCACGATCACCGCACCGACCAGCCAGCCGACCGCCAGCCCGAACATCGCCCGCGCGGGCACCACGGTGCTGACCACGAGATGGATCGGCGCGAACGCCAGCAGCAGGAACCACAGCCAGCGCCGCGGCCGGATGGGCAGCCACGGGCTGGCGACGGTGAGCATCGCGGCGATCATCGCGATCCAGCGCGGATCGTCCAGGAACTGGGACAAGAAGGTGTCCAACCGGTCCGGCACCTGTAGATGCCATTTCGGCGCGGACAGCCCGGTGCCGGTGATGGACAGCAGCAGTCCGGCGACCGCACCGGCCGCCGCGTAACCGGCGAGCAGCTTCCACTGCCTGCCGATGATCAGTTCGATCAGGATCGCGAACGGCAGCGCGAGAATCGCCATGCCGTAGACCAGATACACCAGGTTCGACTGGTCCGGATTGAGGAAACCGACGATGTTGGAGACCGAGCGTTCCAGCGCCAGCCATTCCGGGCGGGTGATCAGCGACGCCGCGATCACGACCGCCACCCACAGCGCCGCGAGAACGACGCGAATGATGTCGCTCGTCCGCCGGATCAGCGGCTGTAGCAGGTTGCCCGTGACCGGGATCTCCCGCCCGTCCACTCGCATGCTGTTCCGCCTCTCCGGGTCTTCAGGCCGTACTGTTCAGGTGGCGCAGGATTGCGTGCAGGTCCTGCGTGGGATGCCACTCCTGTTCTGTGCGTGCCCGGCGAGTTACCCATGTGCGTACGAAATCAGTTGCCGCGTTCGCTGCACGATACCGGCCGATGCGCGGCGTGAACTCGGCAGAACCCAGCCGCTGTCGGGATCGGGATGAGGCGCTGTGCCGGACATCACTCGAGATCGAGGTTGATCCTCACACTAGTGTCAAGTTCGAGCATGAGGGCATGGACAACGAACTCTTCGGCTACAGCCCGATCGTCGACCGCCCGCCGCTGCGCTGGCCCGGCAATGCCCGAGTGGCGTTCTATCTCGGGCTCAATGTCGAGCACTACCAGGTGGACCGCCCCTCCACGAGCATCTTCCCCGGCACCGCCGGGCTCGCGCCCGACCCGCTGAACTACGGGTGGCGCGACTACGGGCCGCGCGTCGGCATCTGGCGGGTGATCGAGGTGCTCGACCGGCACGGCATCCGGGCCAGCGCGTTGCTCAACTCGGATGTGGCCGAACACTATCCCCAGATCGTGGCGGCGGGGGTGCGGCGGAACTGGGCGTGGCTCGCGCACGGGAAGAACAACTCGATCTTCCAGGCCGACCTTCCGCCGGACGAGGAGCGCGCCTACCTCGCCGACGTGGTCACGACCATCGAACGAGCGACCGGCCGCAGGCCGCGTGGCTGGATGGGACCGGCGCTCACCGAGTCGTTCCTGACCCCGTCGCTGCTGGCCGAACTCGGCCTCGGCTATGTGCTCGACTGGACCAACGACGACCAGCCCTACCCCCTGTCGGTGCCCGGCCTGCTCAGCGTCCCCTACTCGGTGGAGCTCAACGACAACACGCTGTTCCTGGGCAAGGCCACCAGCGGACCGGACTTCGTGCGGATCGTGCGCGATCAGCTCGACCAGCTCTACGCGGAGTCGGCGGGCAGCGGGCGCGTCATGGCGCTGGCCCTGCACCCGTTCGTGATCGGGCAGGCGTTCCGGATCAAGTACCTGGATCAAGCGCTCGACTACGTGGCCGATCACCCGGGGGTGTGGCTGACCACCAGCGACGAGATCGCAGAGCACTACGCGGGCGCGTCGATGCTTGCCGAATACGCGCGAGCCGAAGACGATCGGGTCACCTAAACGATGCTCGGGAGGTAGCGATGACAGCGCAGGACGAGGTACAGGACAAGGACCTCACCGGAAAGACGGTGGTGGTGACCGGCGCGAGCTCCGGTATCGGCGCCGCCGCGGCACAGGTGCTCGCCGCGCGCGGCGCAAGCGTCGCGGTGGTCGGCCGATCACCGGAGCGGACCGCCGAGGTGGCGGCGAAGGCGGGGGCGGAGCCGTTCGTCGCCGATTTCGCCCGGCTCGACGACGTGCGCAAGCTGGCCGACCAACTGCTCGACCGGTATCCCAGGATCGACGTGCTGGCCAACAACGCGGGCGGCGCGTGGCCCAAGCGGACGGTCACCGACGACGGCAACGAACTCACCTTCCAGGTCAATCACCTGGCGCCGTTCCTGCTCACCAATCTGCTGCTGGAGCGTTTGGCCCACTCGCGGGCGCGGGTGGTGAACACCGCGAGCATGACCTACCGGATGGCCAAGCTGGACCTGGACACGGCCAACGCGGCGACGGGTTCGTTCAACCAGCTCGGTGCGTACGGCACGTCGAAACTGGCGAATATCCTGTTCACCCGGGAACTGGCCCGCCGTACCGAGGGCACCGGGATCACCACCGCGGCCTTCCATCCCGGCGCGGTCGCCACCCATGTCTACGACAACGCCCCGTTCGGTCTCGGCTGGTTCATCCGGTCCCCGCTGGCGCGCCCGTTCTTCATCCAACCGGACAAGGGCGCGCAGCCGCTGGTGCACCTCGCCACCACCGCCGACGGCGCGGCGATCAACGGGAAGTACTTCCACCGGTTCGAGCTGGAGCCGCCGAGCAACAAGCAGGCGGTCGACGCCGATCTCGCGCGACGACTGTGGACGCTGTCCGAGCAGGCAACCGGGCTGACGCCGAGCGAATAGGCCCGCCCTTACGGCTCGGCATCGGTGAGCCGCAGGGACAGGCCGTCCACCGGCTCCGGCTCGACGCCGACCCCGTACACCCCACCGGACCGGTCGCTCGCGTCGAGTTCGACGATGGCCCGCGCGACTTGCTCGGTGCGGACCACGACGGCTGCGCCGGATCCAGCGCCGGTGGGCGAACAACTCCGCGAACCACTGCGGAACCGCCGGTGTCGCAAGCTCCGGCTCGGTTGTCACCATTACTCCCTCCCGGTCGAACCTCCGTGATCATATTGCCCGCACCCGGCATTCGCGGGCCGGTCTCCGCGCTGCCAGGATCAGGTGGTGAGCCGTGATCTGCGTGTGTGTTTCGTCGGGGATTCGTTCGTCGCCGGTGTCGGCGACCCGGCTTGCCTGGGCTGGGCGGGCAGGCTCGCGTCCGATGCGCACGCGCAGGGCATCGCGCTGACCGCGTACAACCTAGGGGTCCGCAGGGAGACCTCGGCCGCGATCCTGCGGCGCTTCCGAGCCGAATGCTCGCCCCGCCTGCCGGAGGGCGCGGACGCCAGGGTGGTGCTGTCGTTCGGCGTGAACGACGCCATGCACGAGAACGGCGGTCCGCAGGTGCCCCCTGACGAGTCGGTGGCCAATCTGGGCGAACTGCTCGCGCAGGCGGCCGAGCGGGGGTGGCCGGTGCTGATGGTCGCCCCGCCGCCGATCGCGGACGACGAGCACAACGCCCGCACCGCCGCGCTGGACGAGCGATTCGCGCAGGTCTGCGCCCGCTCGGAGGTGCCGTACGTGCGCGTGCACCAGCCGCTGCGCGCCAATGCGGTGTGGGCCGCCGAGGTCCGCGCGGGTGATGGGGCGCATCCGGGGGCCGCGGGCTATGACGAATTCGCGGCACTCATCGCTCCGCAGTGGCGCACTTGGCTGGCACCACGATCCGCTGTCTGAGACAAAGGGCGGCGCGATGGCTCGATGGCACCATATGTGCTGATAGATCAGCGAATCCGCCTGCGAGTCAGCAGAACCGGGTTCACGCGATCGGCATCCCGCGCTTGCTCTTCTCGGCTCGCCGTCTCCGAGCGGTGCCAAGGTCCACCGTGGGCGCGATGGTCTCCGTGTTCTCCTCCGGGATGAACGCCTCGCTCAATTCCGGTATCCAGCGCACGATTTCGTCGCGATAAGGGCCTTCGGTCTCCAGCTGACCGAGCACGCCCACCAGCGTGAGGAAGGAGCGGGCGAACGGCGTGAAGTAGGCGGGCATGGTCATCTGCCGTACTACGTTGCTCAACCGAAGATTGGTGGTGCGCAACACTTGCCTGCGCAACCAGCGTGCGGTCAGGCGATACGTCTCGTGTCGGAAGGGTTCACCGCACGGGGTGATCGCGGCGTAGAGCGCCTCGCTGTCGATGGCTTGCCCGTTCTCCACGAACCCGTGCCTGCGCGTGGCCGCCGCCAGATCTCCCGGTCCACCCCGGAAGATCGCCTTGCAGCAGTCGAGCGTCAGCTCGCCGAAACCCGCGGGCGGCCAAGCGCAGCACGCGCCGAAATCCATGACGCCCAGCCTGCCGTCGGGCAGCACCCGGAAGTTGCCCGGATGCGGATCGGCGTACAGCAATCCGTGACGGCCCCAGCCGGAGGTCACGAAACGGACCATGAGCATGCCGACCCGGTCGCGCTCGGCCTGCGTGCCGGCGGCGACGACGCGCGGTACCGGCGTGCCTTCGATCCATTCGCTGATCAGCACATCACCGTGCTGCGCAATGACATTCGGTACGTAGAAGTCCGGATCACCGGCATAGGCCGCGGCGAAAGCCGTCTGGTGGGCGGCCTCCGCCGCGTAGTCCAGCTCCCCGGCGACCGACGCGCAGATCGCTTCGGTCAACGCTTGCACGTCCGCGCCGGGCAGGAACACCGTTGCGAGATAGGAGATCCGGCGCAAGTGGTCCAGATCGCGCGCCACCGCTTGCCTGCCGCCCGGGTACATCACCTTGACCGCGACCGTCCTGCCGTCGTGCCAGATCGCGCGGTGCACCTGCCCGAGCGAGGCGGCCGCGGCGCGCCGGTCGTCGAATTCGCGGAAGCGCGAAAGCCAGTCCGCGCCCAGGCTTTCGGCCATGGCGGCGTGCACCGTGTGCGGCAGCATCGCGGGCGCGGCATCCTGCAGCCTGCTGAGCGCGATCCGATACGGTTCGGCCACCTCCCGGGGCAGCGCCAGCTCGTAGATGGCCAGCAGTTGCCCCAGCTTCGCGGCGCAGCCCTTCAGCTCGCCGAGCACCTCGAAGATGTGCTGCGCGGTGCGCAGCTGGATGTCGCGATTGACTTCTTCGGCCGATCTGCCCAGCGCCCGCTTGCCGAGGCCCGCGGCCTGTCGTCCGGCGAACGCCATCGGCAGCGCGGCGAGCTTGGCACCGCGTACAGCGCCGTGAACAGGCGGTTTACCATGGGACCGCGACGCGAAAAGGCGGGATCGCTTGCCCGTGGACCCCTCCTCGGGGCGCTCTCCGATGGGCCGGATGGTCATGCCTCACCTCACAGTCGCGCGCACAAGTGTGACACAGGTGCAGTACCGGACAGTAGGGCTTAGACTGTCTGGGACGTGTTCGAAAGTAGTCGAAAGGTGACTTCGATGGGATCCCAGACGGTGGTCGCCGACGTTGCCGACGAGCTGGCGCGCCGGGTTGCCGCGGGGGAATATCAGCCGGGGGATCTCATGCCGTCGGTGCGTCAGGTCGCCGAGGAATTCGAGATGAATCGCGCTACCGCGCAGCTGACCTTGGGTCGGCTGGAGTCGTACGGCTTCGTCGAAGCAAGGCGCGGCAAGGGATTCACGATCCGCGACGTCCGCGAGGCCGGCGGAGTGGACGTGTACCGCCAGCTGTTCCGGTTCTCGATTCCCATGCCGGACATCGCGATAGAGATGTTCCGCGACATCGTCGACGTCGAGCGCAATCTCGTGCTCGAGGCGCTGCTCACCTATACGGGTGGCGAACAGCGGATCGATTCGGCCGAGCTGAAGAACGCGATCGACGAACTCGAATCAATAGCGCGCCAGTCCGATCCGGACTTTCGGCAGCTCCTCGCACTCGAGGTGGCGCTGGTGCGCAGGCTGTTGACCGTGCTCGGACTCCCTATGCAGCGCGCGATTCTGAACTCGATCGGCGAGATGGTGCTCGAGGTGCCGGAGGCGGTCGAGTCGTATTTCGCGGGTGCGGCGGACCTGCACGTCCTGGTCTGGCGGGCCCTGGCCGCGGTGTGGGATTCCGGCTCCGGGCCGAGTGAGGCGCAGCTGGCGCTGTTCGAGGATCTGTTCGGTATGTACCACGAGAAGGTCATCGCGCGCTTCGAGGAATTGGTGGCCGGAGTCGTGGACGAGGCCGACGAGTCCCACGCTGCCACCGCCTGATTTTCGTACACTGCACAGTCCGTCTGGGACGGATCGGGTCGGCCGGTGCGGATCTGTCCGCTCGGTCCACCCAGATCCGCCGGTCCGCTGAGTTCGGTGAACAGTCTTGTCTCAGACAAAGTGAGGCAAAGGTGTGGGTCTCGGCCGCTGAGCCGCTCGCGGGCGCTCGGGTCCGCAGGGCTCTGCCAGTCGCGGCCAGTCGCGACGAATCATTTTGAGCGACAGGGCATCAGTGCTCCCGCCGCCCGCCGCAGAGGCGGCTCGGTGCCGTGCTGAACCCGCTCGGACGCGGCCGAGCGGATGTCACATGGCGGTACCGACGCCGCCGCGGCAGCACCGATCAATCGGTACCCGCACTCGCATGTTGCCGTGGGATGCCGCGCGGGAAATTCCGCGCGGCATCACGGTCAGGAACCGGCGCCCGAACTCAGACCCCGCCGTTGAGTTTGTTGAGGCGCTCGCACGCCTCGACGTACTCCTGGATCAGCCGGTTGACCACGTCGGCGGAGCGCTCCACGCGGTTCATCATGCCGACGATCTGGCCGACCGGATTGAAGTTGACATCCTTGGCGGCCTCCGGATAGCGGTGACCACGCTTCACGCCGTCCAGCGCGACCATCATCTGCAGCGGCATCGGCAGCGGGTCGGGGGTCTCGGCCTGCTCCCACGCCTCGGTCCAGTCGTTGCGCAGCATGCGGGCGGGCTTGCCGGTCCATGCGCGCGAACGCACGGTGTCGTGGCTGGTCGCGTCGATGTAGCTCTGCATCTGAGCCGGCGGCACATTGGCTTCCTCGACGGTCAGCCACACCGAACCGGTCCACGCGCCCGCAGCGCCCATCGCCATCGCGGCGGCCACCTGGCGGCCGTTGCCGATGCCGCCCGCGGCCAGCACCGGCAGGTCGCCGACGGCGTCGATGACCTGCGGCCACAGCACCATCGAGGACACCTCACCGCAGTGGCCGCCGCCCTCGGTGCCCTGGCAGACCACGAAGTCCAGGCCCGCGCGCTTGTGGTTGAGCGCGTGCTTGACCGAACCGCACAGCGCGCCGATCAGCCTGCCGGAGTCCTGCACCTGCTTGATCACGTCCTCCGGCGGGGTGCCGAGAGCGTTGGCCACCAGCTTCGCCTTCGGATGCCGCAGAATCACCTCCACCTGCGGTCCCGCGGTGGTGGCCGTCCAGCCGAGCAACTGGTTGTGGTGCTCGCTCTCCGGCAGTTTCGGCACGCCGTGGTCGGCGAGGATCTTCTCGGCGAAGTCGCGGTGTCCCTGCGGGACGAGTTCGGCCAGCTTGGCTTCCAGCTCCTCGGGGCTCAGGTCATCGATGCCCTTGCCCTCGTACTTGGACGGGATCACCAGGTCGACGCCGTATACGCCCTGCACGTGCTCGTCCAGCCAGGCCAGCTCGACTTCGAGCTGCTCGGCGGTGAAGCCGACGGCGCCGAGCACGCCGAGTCCGCCCGCGTTGCTGACCGCGGCCGCCACGTCGCGGCAGTGGGTGAAGGCGAAGATGGGGAATTCGATCCCGAGCCGTTCGCAGATTTCGGTACGCATGGCGTGCTGGTCTCCCTAACTGCTCCGCCGCGAACGGCGCGGCGCAGGTGTACTAGAACGAGTTGCATAAGTGGCGCGCCGTGCGGCCGGGCCGCCGCGTATCGAGTCCGCCGCGAGCCGCGTATATCGCCATGAAGCGGCTGTGGCTTCCTCGACCGGCCGTTGCACCATGCATCGACAGTAACACGTTCTAGTTTTCCGGGGAATGCGCTGCCGTCAAGCGGTGGCCCGCTCCAGTTCGGCGAGCGACTCCTCCAAGTGATCGAGCAGGCGCGGCAACTGCGGCACACTGCGGCGGCAGCCGACCACGCCGAAATCGAGGTTGCCCGCGTTGGAGGTGAGCGTGATGTTCACCGCCTGGCCGTCGAACGGGATCGACAACGGATAGGTCGCGTCCAGCCGCGCACCGTTCCAGTACATGGGCTCGCGTGGCCCCGGCACGTTCGAGATCACGATGTTGAAGGTCGGATTGGTCAACGAGATCAGCGCGGGCACGAGATTGAGGGCGAGCGGGCTGAGCATCAGCGCCGACAGCGCCATCGTCTGGTTGCACGAGAGCATGCTGTAGACGTCCTTGCCGTCGCGCATCGACCCGGCGACCACCCGCAGGCGCTCCAGCGGATCGGCGATGTCGGTGCCGAGATTGCACAGCACCGCGCCGACTTTCACCCCGTTGGTCTCGTCGTCGTCCTCGGCGCGCAGCGACATCGGCACCATCGCGATCAACGGCTTGTCCGGCAGCGCGTCCCGTTCGATCAGGTACCGCCGCAGCGCACCCGCCGACATGGTGAGCACCACATCGTTGAGTGTCGAACCGGACGCCTTCTTCACCTGCTGCAGCCGCTCCAGTGGCCAGGACCGGACCACCGCGCGGCGCGCGCCGCCGATCGGCACGTTGAACATGGTCCGCGGGGCCGCGAACGGCAGGGTCAGCTGCTGCCGCGTCAGGGCGGTGCGCGCGGCGCGCAGCACCGACGCGCCGGAAGCGGCCGCCGAGACCAGGTTCCGCGCCGGACCGGCCGCGCCGGACTCCCTCCTGCGCCTACCCCGGGGCAGATGCCACGGCACCCGCGTGGTGCTGGAGGACGGATCGCTGGTCAGCGTGCGCCGCAGCAGGCGTTGGGCCGAGACGCCGTCGATCAACGCGTGATGCATCTTCGAATACAGCGCGAACCTGCCGTCGGCGAGGCCCTCGATCAGATGGAACTCCCACAGCGGGCGATGCCGGTCCAGCAGGCTGCTGTGCAGGCCGGAGGCCAGCTCCACGAGCTGGTCCATGCGGCCCGGCGCGGGCACGGCCAGTCGCCGCACGTGATAGTCGAGTTCCACGTTCTCGGCATGCGTCCACGCCATCTGCGGCGACCCGAAGATGGTTGCGGGATGCTTGCGGAAGGTCGGATCGACGTCGGTGCTTCGGAGTAGTTCGGCGTGGACTCGAGCGGCGAAGTCCGCTCCCGCGTCCTCCGGCGGCTCGAACAGTTGCAGCGAACCGACGTGCATCGGCTGTTCCCGGGACTCGGCGAGCAAGAAGACGGCATCGACCGGCGCGATGAATTCCATGATGAGTCGCCCCCTGACGACATGGTGAAAAGGTTCGGAGTTCAGATCGACCACGTTGTCGGCGGGCCCGCGCAGCCATCAAACCGCCGCGACACGACAAACTTACCCGGACGGGATGGACCGCGTTCGGTGAATCACCGAACCTTCGATGCCAGCAGGTAGGCCTGCCCGAACCGCTCCTCGGGACCCGGTTCGCGCACCATGCGAGCGATCATGGCGAACCCGGCGGCGCCGAGTAGGCGCGCGAGGCGTTTCGGCGCCCACCGGTAGGCGCGAATCACCCTGTGATCGAAGGCTTCCACCGCATCGGGCCGGTCCGCCGTCTGGAAAGTCAGCAGCACGTGCCCTTTGCTCGCGAGTACCCGATTGCACTCGCTCAACACGTGCGGCACCCGATCCGGTGGCGTGTGGATCAACGAATACCAAGCCACTATGCCGCCGAGCGTGTCGTTGCCAAACGGTAGCTGTTCTATCGAACCCTGCGCGAAGGGCAGCTGCGGATATTCCGCACGGGCCAGCGCCACCATGCGAGGCGCGAGATCGATGCCGAACACCCGCGCACCAAGCGTCGCGAGATGGGCCGTCACATGCCCCGGCCCGCAGCCGAGATCGGCGATCGGCCCGGAACCGTTGCCCGCCACCGCTTCCGCGAACACCGCGAGCATCGCCCGGTCGAGCGGCTGGCGCTCGAGCCGGTGCCGGACATCGTCGGCGTAGCGGTCGGCGACCTCGTCGTACGCCTTGCGGGTGGCGTTCGGATCGGGGCGCTCACCGGCGAAGTTCTCGGTCGAATCCAGCACCCGTAGCAGCGTATTACGTGCTCGCTCCCCCGGTGGCGAATGCCTGGGCGACGGCGAGACTGTCCTCGTAGACGTGGTGCCGGGTGATCAGTCCGTCGCGCACCGTGAGGTGCAGCGCGAAACGCGCGCGATAGGCGCGGCCGGTGGTGCGCGCGGTCTGCCGGATCTCGCCGAGCACCACGGCGTCGTCACCGTCGACGAGCACCCGGTCGACCCGCGTGGCCGCCTCCCCCGGCACATGGTGCTCGGCGATCGAGCGGAAATGCGCCGCGGCGTCAGCCCGGGTGGACCGGTGCCGGATCCAGGGCGTCGCCACCCTTCCGTGTTCGGTCTCCGGCCAGTCGAGCTGCCAATCCGTGTGTTCGGCGTACAGCTCGGCGACGGCTTCGGGATCACCGGAACCGATTCGGCGCAACAACTCTTCGACCACCGATCGAGTGGACGGCGTGGAGATCGACACGACGGATCCTTTCGCTGGGGTGCCGCGTGAATGTGCGGGCCTTGTCATTCTCGGCAGGCGCGCGCTCGATGGCGATTACCTCTCGGGTAATTGGGCGGCGCCTCCGGCGCGGCGGGCGCGGGCAGGTCCGCCCGGGCCGCCTCGTCGCGACCGCGTGCGGTTCCGAGCACCGAACCGAGGATGACCAGCGGGAATCCGATCGCCATGCCCGCGGTCAGCGGCTCGTCGAGCGCCGTGACGCCGAGCAGGATCGCCACCGCGGGATTGATGTAGGTGATCACCGTCGCACGGGCGGGGCCGGCCTCGGCGATCAGCGCGAAGAACAACAGGAACGCCGCGGCCGTGCAGATCACCGCGAGACCCAGCACCGACCAGGCCGCGTCGGCGGTGATGCGCGACGGCCACAGCCAACCCGCGAACGGCGCGTAGATCGCCGCCGCCAGCAGCAGCGACCCGGTCACCACGCCCAGCGGAGGCAGATCGGCCAGCGCGCGATCGATGACGATCGGCCCCACCGCGTATCCGATCGTGGTCAGGCCGATCGCGGCGAGCGCCGCCGGATTCCCCAGATCGACGTCGAGGCCGACGAGCGCGGCGACGCCGGCGAACCCGGCGAGCAGACCGATCACCCGGCGCGCGTCGAACCGGTCGTGGCCGAGCACCGTCACGATCACCACGGCGATCAGCGGCACCGCCGCGATCAGCAAGCCGACGGTCGAACTGTTCAGCGTGGTCTCGGCGTACCCGATCAGGAACCACGGCCCGGTGATTTCCACCAAGGTGTAGAGCAGCAGCGGCCGCCACCGTCGCAGCACCGGCGCCAGCGCGCGGGCGTACAGCGCGACCGGCAGCAACAGCAAGCCGCCGATGAGCGTGCGGCCGAACGCGACAACGATCGGGTCGAGATCCCGCACCGCCACGCGGATCATCGCGTACGGCACGCCCCAGATCAGGCCCATCGCCAGGAACAGCGTCCACCCGCGGCGCGTCATCGCGCGCCTCGGCACGCACAGACGGCGACCGGCTCGGTGACGGATGGAACCGGCTTGATTGGGGACATACTCCGCTCGCTTTCGACCGTTCGGAGCCTATTCAAATGAGCCGATCATCCGACAGATCCCGTTCCCGCTTGTGACAAGAGGCCACCCGCCTGTCCTTTTCGTCCGATTCGGGCGAATGATCCGCGCGTGCAGGGTGTTCGGGCTAGTCTCGCCGGGAGCGAAGGGAATACATTGTGGTCGACGTGATCCGCCGGCTTGCCCCGAGCGAGGAAATGTTCGCCGCGGGCGAGGTCTTCATCGGTTACGCCGCACGGGTGTCCGGGCGGTTGGACCTGCCTGCGCTGACGGCCGCCTTCGAGGCCGTCGCGAGGGCGCATCCGATCCTGCGCGCCCGCATCGAGGCGACCGAAGCGGGCAGCCATGTCTTCGCCGTGACCGATGCCACGCCCGAGATCTTCGTCGCCGACGCGAACCCCGAATTACCGCTCACCGGCGCGAAATTCGATCAGCGGGCGGGCGTTTGCGCCCTGTGCGTGGTGCGCGACGGCGCTACCGCGAGCGTCACGCTGATGCTCCATCACAGCGTCGCCGACGCCTTCCACGCGTTCGCCATCGTCACCGAACTCTGGACCGGATATCGCGACGCGGTCGGTGGAGGTACGTCCGAGCTGCCGGCGCACCCGTTCCCCGAACCGGTCGAGCACCTGCTCGCGGCGCGAGGCATCGAGAAGATGGCACTGCCCGGTTCCGGCCCCGCCGGTGCGAGTTCCTCCACGCCGACGGAGGTTCCGCGATTGCGCGACGACGAGTACCCGGCGTTGCGCACCACCCGGTGCCTGCTCACCGAGGAGGAGACCGCGGCGCTGGTCGCGGTCGGGCATCGCGCGAACGTCACGGTGCACGGACTGGTGTCGGCGGCGCTGCTGCGGACCGAGGCCGAGATCCGCGAACTGCCGCTCACCGGACTGCTCTACCTGTACTCCGTCGACCTGCGGACCAGGGTGAGCCCCGCGATCGATGCCACCGAAGGGACGAACGTCCTCGGTTTCGCCACCTACCTCTCCCCCGCATCCGACGTGACGCTGGTGGAATCGGCCCGAGGGATCAGCGAGGCTCTGCACGCGGGCCTGGCCGCGGGCATCGTGCAACGCACGCCCCTGAGCATTCCCGACATGGCGGCCGCACCGAGACCCACCCTGCCCGGCGTGGTCATCGCCACCAACTGGGGCACCATCCCGCCGCTACCCGAGCAGGACGGGCTGCGCATCGAGGACTTCCATTCCACCATGCTCGCCAAGCCGGACCTGACCGGCCGCCGTCCGCAGCAGCCGGGTGGCGGAACCTGCGTCATCAGCACTTTCGCCGGGCGGCTGAGCGTGGAGATACACCATCCGGAGGAATCCACCGAACTCCAGCACCACCGCGTCGACGTGCTGGCCCGTAACCTCCGCGCCGTCATCGCCTGACCGCGTCGCCGCCGCGCAGGTGCGTCCGGCCACCGTTACTCGTTGCGCCACTCGCCGGTGCGACGACCGGCGAATTCGGCCGGCCGCGCTGTTATGGTTGGCCCCTTCTGGTGAACCGACGCCGCTGGTCCATGGCGTATCGCTTACCCGCCCGGTGACCGGGCGTCGTCGAACAGCTCCGGAATCACGCCGACGAACGGAAGGAACAGCATCCGGTGGCAACCATGAACGGCGGGTCCGCGCGGGTCGCGGTGGTGACGGGCGGTTCTCGCGGCATCGGCCGCGCGTGCGCCGAACGTCTGGCAGGCGACGGGTTCGCCGTGGTGCTGAACTTCGCTTCGAACGCCGCCGAAGCCGACAGCACCGCTGAAGCCATTCGCGCCGCGGGGGGCGTCGCGGTGATCGCCCAGGGTGATGTCGCCGACGAGTCCGCGATGGCGGCCGTATTCGATCGAGCGGAAAGCGAATTCGGCGGTGTCGACGTGGTGGTGCACGCCGCGGGACGGATGCAGCTCGCGCCGCTGGTCGAGCTGGATCTGACGGTGCTGGACAGCACCTACCGGACCAATATTCGCGGCACCTTCGTCGTCGACCAACAGGCGGCCCGGCGGCTGCGACCGGGCGGGGCGATCATCAATTTCTCCACGTCGGTCGTCGGTACCGCGTTCGCGGAGTACGGCGCCTACGCCGCCAGCAAGGGCGCGGTGGAGGTGCTGACCAGGATTCTGGCCCGTGAACTGCGCGGCCGGGACGTGACCGTCAACGCGGTGGCGCCGGGGCCCACCGCCACCGACCTCTTTCTGCACGGAAAAGACGACGCCACCATCCAGCGACTCGCCGACGCCGTGCCACTGCAACGACTCGGCGCACCCGGCGATATCGCCGCTGTGGTGGCGTTTCTGGCCGGCCCGGACGGCCGCTGGGTCAACGGTCAGGTGATTCGCGCCAACGGCGGCTTGGTCTGAGCGAAGCGCCGTCGGCTCGCGATCGCGCGAGTGGCGATCACGAGCCGACGGGTTGGTCAATTCGGCGCTTGCGTGGTCGTACTGGTGGTCGGCGCCGCGGATTGCGTTGTGGTCGTGGTCGTTTCGGTAGTGGTCGGCTTCACCGTCTCGACCGGAGCCGCGACCGGGGACGGAGCGGGCGTCGTGGTGACCGCAGGCGTCGAGGTCGTGGTCGTCGGCGCGACCGTAGTCGTCGAACTGCCCGTGGTGGCGGTCGTCGTCGGGGCGGCGCTGGTCGATGACGTGGTCGAAGTCTTGGCGGCTTCGGTCGTCGGCGTCGCCGAGGTGGTCTCCGCCGCCTTGTACACGGCGGCGAGGTCCGCCTCTTGCGGCTTGGACGTCGGGTCGACCTTCTTTCCCTCCTGCGCCTGCTTCGCCAGATGGGTGAGCCACGCGGCGGCGTACTCGGCGGAGGTCAGCGGCTTGCCTGCGCCAGGGTCGGCGTCGTCCCAGTAGTCGAAGTGATGACCGGTGTGGTTCGGGCCGAGCGTGAGGTTGTACGGGTCGCTCATGATCACGGGGATCGTGTTCTGGTTCGTCACGATCAGACCGATGATCTCGTTGAACACCTTCTGCGGTAGGTAGGCCAGCGGCGACATGTCATCGGCCGCGATCGCGTCCGCCTTCGCGGGAGCCTTCGGCTGCTCACCCGGCTTGTACGCCGGATCCGACACCCTCAGCAGCACCTGCAGGAAGGTCTCGTCGCTCTGCATCCAGTTCGGCTGCGACTGGATGTCGGCGAACGCCGCCAGCGCGATCCTGCCGAGCACCACCGCGACGTCCTGCCCGGTCGCAGGCGTGAGACCGTCGCGTTCGAGCGCGTCGACGTTCAGCTGCCTGCCGACGTTGACCACCAACTGCAGCAGTGAGATGTTCTGCGGGGCCGAGCAGGTGAGATCGCCGTCCGAGCAGAACGACGCGATCTTGCCGTTCAGCGCACCGAAGTCACCGCTGGTTCCCTGCACCGCGCCCTGACCGGGCACCGGGTTCGTGCCGTTCTGATACTGCTGGTCGAAGCCGTCCGGGTTGCCGAACGGGTCCTTCGATCCGGGGAACGGCCCGTCTCCGGCCGAGCGACCCGAGTCCGCGAGGATGACGACACCGACGACGTCGTCGGGATCCACGATCCCGTAGGCGCCGTCCTGGCCGGGCTCCTGGTGACCGATCTTCATCGCGACGCGGCGCACGACGTCGGCGCCCTCGCTGTAGCCGACGATCGAGAACTTGGTGTCCGGGCACGCGGCGGAGATCTCCCGCATCACCTGTTCGGTGTTCGCGACACCCGCGTTGACGGCATCCTCGTATGTGGACATGTCCGCCGGATACGCGATGTAGACCGCGGCATACGCGCCGGGATCGACGTCATCGGCCGGGGCGTTGACGACCGGGTCGACCCACTCACTGCTGTGATCGCCGGACAGGGCGGCCGGCAACGGGTTGCCGTCGGCGTCCACCAGCATCTTGGTGGTGCCCTCCCGCGGAGTGTCGTTGCGACCGGCCACCGAGATGGTGACCATGTCGTGGCATTCCGTGACGGACGACGTGAGCTGCGTATCCCTGGTTTCCGGCGTCGAGGTCAGTGCCAACGAGGCGGCGACGACCGCCGCCACCCCCAGTACAGCCGGCGCGGCAGCGGCCGAAGCGATACGATGCCGCGCGAAGAACTCGCGAAGAGCCATGTCCTGATTCCCATTCCATACACCGACAAAGTGGACGGACAAGCCCCCCGACGGGCCATACGTCACCGAGGACGTCGTGGTTGGGGACCCGAGCGTTACTGGTCCGCGACCCCGGCAACTCCGCCGCACCCGGTCGGATCATGCGGCCGGGACAGTGCGCGCGCGGTTTCATCGGGTCGACGAGCCCAGACGCGCGGCCCGCCGTGGTGGTCGCGTAGGGCGGGACCGGCCACAGGGCCGCGCTTATCCCCGTCGCCGGCGGACCGGCGTGGATTCAGTCCGTGGAGGGGAGCGCCGCCGCGAGACCGTCGAGGACACGGTCCAGACCGTAAGAGAAGTTCTCGTCGCGCAGGCGGGCGGGATCGTCGTCGCGCCGAGCGGCGTAGCCCTCGCTCAGGAGCGGATGCTCCCGTGCGGCCTCTTCCGCGGTCGGCCGCAGGCTCTCGGCCCACTCCTGTTCGGTCTGGCCGCTGCGGGCCAGCAGGGAGAGGTAGGCCGCCTCGCTGGTGGCCATGCCGATGACGTAGGCGATGAGCGTGCTCATGGCCCGGTCGGCCTCGCCAGGGGCGAACCCCGCCGCATGGAAGAGGGCGAGGATGCGTTCGGACTGCCGCATCATGTTGGGCCCGAATTCCGAGAGCCCCACCTGGCCGAGGACGGAGACGACCCAAGGGTGGCGGAGCGCCATCGCGCGCATGCTGTGCGCGCACGTGGCGACGGCGTCCCGCCAGGTCTCGGGGGCGTCCGCGTCGGGGACGCTGATCTGGCCGTAGACCTCGTCCACGACCAACTCGATCAGCTCGTCCTTGTTGGCGACGTGCCGGTAGATCGAGGTGGCTCCCGCGTTGAGCCGGGTTCCGAGAGTACGCATGCTCAGGGCCTCGATGCCCTCCTCGTCCAGTAGGCGCACAGCCTCGGAGACGATGCGCTCCCGGGTGAGGACCGGTTGCCGCCGAGCGGGGCGCTGACGGGCCCAAACCGAGGGCACGGGCGGCTTGTCGGTTGGCATGGGTCTCCTCTTCGGTGTTGACGGCCACGATAGCGCACAGTGTTCGCACTTGCGCACGGCCCAATCTGTGCGTACGTTGTTCGCATATTGCGAACATTGTACGCATCTTGAGGAGAGGTTATGTCGACGACCGTGAGCTGGGACGCACAGGGCAATTGGAAGGCGCGGTGCAGCCGGGACGACGAGGGCGCACGGCGCGGTGGACTGTCGCGGCCGGGGCTGCGGCGGATACACGAGGTGCTGGCCGGGCATGTGGCAGCCGGAGCCGCGCCCGGACTGGTCGCGCTGGTCAGCCGGGGCGACGACGTCCACGTCGAGACGCTGGGAACGATGCACGAGGGCGGCGGCGAGCCGATCCGGCGCGACACGATCTTCCGGATGGCGTCGCTGACCAAGCCGATCACCGCTGCGGCGGTGATGGTCCTGGTCGAGGAGTGCCGCCTGCGGCTGGACGATCCGGTCGACACGTGGTTGCCCGAACTGGCGAACCGGCGGGTGCTCAGAAACATCGACGCCCCACTGGAGGACACCGTCCCCGCCCTGCGGCCGATCACGGTACGGGACTTGCTGACTTTCACGTTCGGGTTCGGCGCCGTGCCGGCCGCGCCGGGCACTTACCCCATCCAGGACGCGATGGGCGAACTGGCCCTGGACGTGCCGCCGTCGGTCGCGCCGGACGAGTGGATCCGGCGCCTGGGCACCCTTCCGCTCATGCATCAGCCGGGAGAGCTGTGGCGGTATCACACCGGCTCCGACGTCCTCGGCGTGCTCATCCCGAGAGTCACCGGCCAGACGTTCGAGTCCTTCCTGCGCGAACGGATCCTCGACCCGCTCGGTATGCGGGACACCGGCTTCCACGTGCCCGAGGACGGGATCCACCGGCTGCCGACCAGCTACGCCCACGACCCCGAGACGGGCGCCCCTGTGGTGTGGGACGAGGCGAGGGGCGGCAAATACAGTCGGCCGCCGGAGTTCCAGGCCGGTGGCGACGGGCTGGTGTCGACCGTCGACGACTATCACGCGTTCTACCGCATGCTGTTGAACAAGGGCAGCCTGGGCGGCGAGCGCGTCCTGTCACGCGCCTCGGTCGAGCTGATGACGATCGATCACCTGACGCCGGAGCAGAAGATCGAGAAGGACGCCTTCGGCGACCACTTCGGTAGGCACGGCGGCTACGGGTTCGGGATGGCCGTGCGGACCCATCGCCGCGACCTGGCCCCTGTGGGTCAGTTCGGGTGGGACGGCGGGCTGGGGACGACTGCCTACTCCGACCCGGTCGAAGGACTCACCGGGATTCTGCTGACGCAGTCGGCGATGGATATCCCGGCCACCGCGCACCTGCACCGGGACTTCTGGACCACGGCCTACCAGGCGATCGACGACTGAAAGGACGCCAAGAGGAAAAGCTTGTCGTGCCGGAACGTTGCAGCACGGGCTGTCACTCAGCCGCGGGCCATGTCCACGAAGCGCGACAAATGCAATTGGTGGGCGACGGTGATCGTCGCGGTGGGACCATTACGGTGCTTGCCGAGGATGAGATCCGCCTCACCGCCGCGCGGGTCGTCCCGCTCGAAAGCGTCGGGACGATGCAGCAGGATGACCATATCGGCGTCCTGCTCGAGGCTGCCCGACTCGCGGAGATCGGACACCATCGGGCGCTTATCGGTTCGCTGTTCGGGGCCGCGGTTCAGCTGGCTGATCGCCACCACCGGCACTTCGAGTTCCTTGGCCAGCAGTTTCAGATTTCGGGAGAAGTCCGAGACTTCCTGCTGGCGGGATTCCACTTTCTTACCGGAGGTCATCAGCTGGAGGTAGTCCACCACGACGAGTTTCAAATCGTGGCGCTGCTTGAGCCGCCGCGCTTTGGCGCGAATCTCCATCATGGTCAGGTTCGGTGAATCGTCCACGAACAGCGGCGCCTCGCTGATCTCGCTCATCCGCCGCGCCAATTTCGTCCAGTCGTCATCGCTCATCCGCCCGGACCGCATATCCCCGAGCTTGATCTTCGCCTCCGCCGACAACAACCGCATGACAATTTCGGTCCGGCTCATCTCCAAGGAAAAAATAACGCTCGCCAAGCCATGCTTGATCGAGCAACTACGCATGAAATCCATTCCCAGCGTCGATTTCCCGACTCCAGGCCTGGCCGCGACGATGATCATCTGGCCCGGGTGCAGGCCGTTGGTGACCTCGTCGAGTTCGGTGAAACCGGTGGGGACGCCGAGGGAGATGCCGCCGCGGCTGGCGATGGAGTCGATCTCGTCCATCGTCGGCTGGAGCAATTCCTCGAGGGGCAGGAAGTCTTCGCTGGTGCGGCGTTCGGTGACCTCGTAGACCTCGGCTTGGGCGCGGTCGACGACCTCGGCGATGTCCTGGCCGTCGGCGCCCGCGTAGCCGTACTGGACGATGCGGGTGCCCGCCTCCACGAGGCGGCGCAGAATGGCCTTCTCCGCGACGATTTCGGCGTAGTAGCTGGCGTTCGCCGCGGTCGGCACGGTTTGGGTGAGCGTGACCAGATAGGGCGCGCCGCCGATGCGTTTGAGTTCGCCACGGCGGTCGAGGCCCGCGGCGACGGTCACCGGGTCGGCGGGTTCCCCGCGCCCGTAGAGATCGAGGATCGTGTCGTAGACGGCCTGATGAGCGGGACGGTAGAAATCGCCGGGGCGAATCACCTCGACGACGTCGGCGATAGCGTCCTTGCTCAGCAACATGCCGCCGAGCACCGACTGCTCGGCCGCCATGTCGTGCGGAGGCTGCCGGCCGAAGTCTTCGCCGGGAGGTTCGGGCGGAAAATCCCTGCGCCCGCGGTCATCGGTGGCTGTCACCAGACTCGACCGTCCTCTCTACCCCACGACCGGGTTGCACCCTGTCGACTCGTTTTACTCCCGGGCACCGACACGTACGTGAAAGCCGTTGACCAGGGCTCCAGCTACCGCTACGGCACCCGTCCGTGCCCGCGATCGGGAGCGTTCCGCGCGCAGCGATGCGACGAACCTAGGCGACGCGAAGGGCGTGCACCAAACCGCGCTGTGCACACAGCTGTGGATAACTTGGGGAAAGTTCACCCAACCGTGTGCAGCCCCTGTGGACAACTTGGGGAAAACCCAGGTCGCCGAGGTCAAATACGCAGATAGATAGAGACTTCCGCGTTTTCCCAGGTGTGGATTAAAGAAGTACCGGCGTGTCGGCCGAGTTGAACAGCCGGGCGTGTTGGGTTAACAGCACGTGAGCTGAGTATGACCTGAATCACATTGCGAGCGGTCGGTTTTACCGGTAATCCACAGGCCGGGTGAGCGGGGCGCTGGTGCGGATGAAGTGGCGCCCCGATTGTCCCGAATGACGCTCGGCGCCATTCGGCAAATAATTAGCTATTAAGCAGGCTCGGATGACAGGGCACAGCCGAGGACCACTCCCGTTCAATAGAGGGGAGCGGTCCTCGACGCAATGCCTGAATCAGGCGGCGGTGACCGTGAGGTCGAACTTCGCCACCACATCCGGGTGCAGGTGCACCACGATGCCGTGCTTGCCGGTCGACTTGATGTGCGACTTCGGCAGCTCGATGCTGCGCTTGTCGACGACGGGGCCACCCGCCGCCTTGACGGCCGCCGCGACGTCCGACTGGGTCACCGAGCCGAACAGCTTGCCGGTGCCCGCGGTCTTGACCGCCAGCGAGACCGAATCCAAGGCCTCGATGGCCTGCTTCAGCTCGTTGGCGTGGTCCAGGTCGCGGACCCGGCGGGCTTCCTGCGCCCGGCGGATGCCCTCGACCTGCTTCTGCGCACCGCGGCTGGCCGCGATCGCCAGGCCGCGCGGCAGCAGGTAGTTGCGGCCGTAGCCGTCCTTGACCTCCACGGTATCGCCGGGGGCACCGAGGTTGTCCACATCAGCAGTCAGAATCAACTTCATTTGCGTGCCTCCCTTTCTCAGCGAGCCGTCGACACGTAAGGCAGCAGCGCCACCTCACGCGAGTTCTTGACCGCAACCGCGATATCGCGCTGGTGCTGCACGCAGTTGCCGGTGACGCGGCGGGCGCGGATCTTCCCGCGGTCGCTGACGTACTTGCGCAGCAACGCCGTGTCCTTGTAATCGATGTTGACGGTGCCGGTCTTGCTCTCCTTGCAGAACGCGCAGGCCTTCTTCTTGAGCACCTTTTCGCGCGCGGGCGCTTTAGGCATGGTCTTGTACTCCGTAATCAGTGATGGCCCGAATTCCTGCGGGCCGTTGTGGCCGTTCTCAGAACGGCGGTTCGTCATCCATGCGGCCGCCGCCCCCGAAGGAGCCGGCCGCGGGCGCACTGCCCCAAGGGTCGTCCTCGGCACCGCCGGAACGCCCACCGCTACTACCGGAGGAGGCGTAGTTGCCACCGCCGCCGGAGCCGGACCCGAAGCCGCCGCCACCGCTGCCGCGGCTGGTCTTGTTGACCTTCGCGGTGGCGTAGCGCAGCGAGGGACCGACCTCGTCGACCTCGAGCTCGACGACCGTGCGCTTCTCACCCTCGCGGGTTTCGTAGGAGCGCTGCTTGAGCCGTCCGCTCACGATGACACGGGAACCTCTGGTCAGGCTTTCGGCGACATTCTCCGCGGCCTCGCGCCAGATGTTGCAGCGCAGGAACAGCGCTTCGCCGTCTTTCCATTCGTTCGAATTACGGTCGAACACACGGGGAGTCGACGCGACGGTGAAATTCGCCACCGCCGCTCCCGCCGGTGTGAATCGAAGCTCCGGGTCGGCCGTCAGATTGCCGATGACGGTGATGACCGTGTCGCCTGCCATGTGGTTCCTCCTGCTCGGTGTGCAGTCCGCGTCTCGCTGTTGCGCTAGAGCCTAGGCACAGGCTCCGACGCAAACGAGAGTTGCCGGACTACTTGTCGTGGCGCAGAACCTTGGTGCGCAGCACCGTCTCGTTCAGACCGAGCTGGCGGTCGAGTTCGCTCACGGTGGCGGGCTCGGCGGTCAGATCGACCACGGCGTAGATGCCCTCGGCGTGCTTGGCGATCTCGTAGGCGAGCCGGCGACGGCCCCAGATGTCGACCTTGTCGATCTTGCCGCCTTCGGTGCGAACGACACTGAGCAGGTTGTCCAGCGACGGACCAACAGTGCGCTCGTCCAGGCTCGGATCGAGGATGACCATCACTTCGTAATGACGCACGGACCAATCACCTCCTGTGGACTAGGAAACGGCCACGGACGGTCCGTGGCAGGAGGGTCGTTGCGTCAGCAACCCGAACAGGCTACATGAGCGGGGCGTGAGCAGTGAAATCGCCCCGCCGAGCCGTCCGGGCGAGCATGGGAGCGGTCCGCGCGTTCACCTTCGGGGGGAGGGGAACGGCGGCGCGGCCCGGACCGTCCGCTTAGGGTGGATCCATGCCGACCGCACTCGCCGCCAGCGACCTGCCCGCGGGTGGTGTGCGACGCCGCGCGGCGTTGGCCGTGGTGGTGGTGTTGCTCTGCGGTCTCGTCCTGGGGCTGGCCTACGCGAACAAGGCGCGCTGCGCGGGGGCGCCGTTCAACGAGGACGGGCGCAGCACGGTATTCGACGTCATCAAGGATTCGGACGTCTGCTATTCGGACATCCAATTCCTCTGGCTGGGCCGAGACATCAACGAGCACGTCTTTCCCTATGTGAGCGGCGGCATCACCGACGGCGGGGCCCTGGTCGGCGGCGCGGTGGAGTACCCGGTGCTCAGCGGTGTGCTGATGTGGCTCGGCGCCGTCGGCGCGCACAACGACGCCGATTTCCTGCGGTACTCCGCGCTGCTGCTCGCGCCGTTCGCGCTGCTGACCGCGTGGATGCTGGCTCGCCTGGCCGGAGGCGCCGCCCTGCTCTGGGCGGCCGGACCGCCGCTGGTGCTCTATGCCTTCCACAACTGGGAGCTCCCGGTGGTCTGCACGGCGGTGGCGGCCGTCTACGCGATGGCGACGTTGACCCGATACTCCGTGCGTACCAGGGGAATCCTGGCCGCGGTGCTGCTCGGCCTGGGGTTCTGCCTCAAGCTGTACCCGGGGATCTTCGTTTTGCCGCTGCTGGCGTACGTGCTGACCGGCGGCGTCGACCGTGCCCCGGAAGAGCGCGAGCGCCGACTCGACCTGGGCGGCGCGTTGCTCACCGCCGCCGCGGCGATCGGCACCGTCGTCGCGGTGAACCTGCCGTTCGCGCTGGTGGGTTATGAAGGCTGGCGCGCGTCGATCACCTTCCAGCAATTGCGTCAGGCCGACATCACCACGAACTCGATCTGGTACTGGGGACTGCGGCCGATGTTCGGCCCGGACGCGCGCAGCGAGGTGGCGTTCCAGCAGGTGGTCACCATCGCCTCGCCGCTGCTGGTGCTCGCGGCGTTCGCGCTCGCGATGTGGCTCGGCTGGAAGCGTTACCTGACGGTCGGCGTATTCCCGTGGGTGGGCGTGAGCGGGGCGATGCTGTGTGGATTCCTGTTGTTCCACAAGGTGCATTCGCCGCAGTACACCCTGTGGCTGGTGCCGTTCCTCGTGCTGCTCGAGGTGCCCTGGTGGCTTATCGGCAGCTATCTCGTCGCCGACGCGGCCATCGGGATCGGGGTGTTCCGCTACTTCTACTCGATGGGTGCGGGCACCTCGGTCGAGCAGATGGAGAAGGTCGTCCAATTTGGTGTGTGGGGGCGCGCGAGCCTGCTGGTCGTGTTGTTCTTCGTGTTCGTGTGGGCGATGCCCCGATGGCGCCGTTCGACGCCACCCCCGGTGGCACAGTCCGACCCCCGCAATCTGGTCCCGGTGGTCTAAGGCCCGCCGTGCCGAGCGCGGAAGGCGGCGCTCTTGGCGCGGTTGCCGCACAGCGTCATGTCACACCAACGGCGCGAGCCGCCCCGGGAAGTGTCCACGTAGAGCCGGGTGCATACGGTCCGGCCGCACTCCTTGACGAGTGCCCCACTACCCAGTAGCTCGATCGCGGAACGGGCGATGGCGGCCAAGGCGGCATCCGCGTCACCGGAGCGGACGACCGCGCCGTCGGGGCCCAGGCTGATCGAGGGCGGTGTTGCCACGGCGAATTCGTTGAGGGTGCGGCGGTCGGCGTCGTCGACGGCGTGTCCGCGAGCGGCGGCCAGTGCGGACCGATAAGCCGCCTCGCGCAGGCGTACCGCACGCGCGAGGGTGCCCGCGTCGCTGGGCGGAGGATCGTCGAGCAGGTTCGCGGCGGCGATCCAGTCGGCGAGCGCGGCGGGTGTGGTGAGGGCGTCCTCGAAGGTGGTCGAGCGCGCCTTGACGGTCCCGGCGAAGTCCAAGGCGAGATTTCCGCTCACGAAGGTGAACACGCCCTCATGGTAACCGCCTTGACAGGTTAGTCCACGGGATGTCACGGTGATAACCACCCAAGGCGGTTATTTTCGGGAGGTCCCGTGCAGAGTCGGTTCGCGATGGTGGCCGCGCAGCCGCTGTTCGTCCTGTTGTGGAGCAGTGCGTTCATCGCCGGTGTGATCGGGGTCGGCGCCGCGCCACCGCTGCTGGTGCTGTTCGTTCGCTTCGCCGTCGCCGGGATCCTGCTCGTCGCTTACGCGCTGCTCGCGCGGGTCGAGTGGCCGCGCGGAAGTCGGCTGCGCCATGTGCTCGTCGCCGGGTTGCTGATGCAGATGGTCCAGTTCGGCGCGTTCTACACGGCGATGGCCGAGCACGTCTCGGCGGCGGTGATCGCGCTCGTGCAGGGTTTGAATCCGGTGGTCATCGCCCTGTGCGCGGGACTGATCGGCGAAGTCGTCACCCTGCGGCAGTGGTTCGGCTTCGGTGTCGGGGGGATCGGAGTCGGGCTGGCCGTGTTCGACCAGTCCCACTTCTCCCTGACCGGATTGGCGTTGTGCGTGGTGGGGTTGCTCGGGCTGAGCCTGGGCACCGTGTACCAGAAACGGTTCGTGCCCGCCGTCGATCCAAGGGCCGCCACGGCGTTGCACGTGGTGGTGAGTGCGCCGATCGCGGGGGCACTGGCCTGGCTGTCGGGACAGACGCACGTATCGGACGCGGGCCGCTTCGCCGGGTCGCTCACCTGGATGGTGCTGGTGAACTCCATGGCCGCGTTCCTGCTGTTCAACGCCATGCTGCGCCGCTGGGACGCGACCAGGGTGGGCAAGCTGTTCTTCGCGACGCCCGCCGTGACCGCGATCCTGGCCTGGCTGCTGATCGATCAGCCGTTACGACTGCTGACGGTCGCCGGGCTCGGCATCGGCCTGGTCGGTTTGGTGTTCGCCGCGCGCACGCCGACCGGCTCGGCGGTCGTGGCGCGGCAGCCCGTGCCCGTGGCGCGGTGACCTACTTGCGCCCCGCCTGCCACTGCATGCCCCACTGATAGGCCTGGTCGAGTTCGCGCTGGGCGCCGTTGACGTAATGCACTTCGCGGTGCACGGTGATCCCGGCCCCCTGGTTCAGCAGCAGGGCGATGGCGCACGAGCGCGCGCCGTCCACCGGAGAGTCGAGGCGGACCTCGATCTGCGGACCGGACGTGGGGTAGAGCGTGACCACGCCGTCGGCGGCGGCCCAGTTGGGCACGCCCTCGTAGATGAAGGCGAAGATCAGGATGCGCCGGAACAACTCGGGCCGGGCGAGGTCGATGTGCATGTTCTCGCCCGTGGTCGCCGAACCGCTGCGGTCGTCGCCGTCGAGCCGGATGTAGGGCTCGGCCTCCAAGGTGCCGAAATTGTTCCCGATCGCCTGGACGACGCCCTTGGCTCCGGTGGACAGTTCGTAGAGGCAGCCGAGGTCCAGGTCGACGGGCTTGGACCGGCGGAAGAACCCCTTGGATCCGCTCGACCAGTTCAGGTTGACCCGCATGGTGCCCTGTTGCTCACCCGGCTTGGTCAGATTGATGCTGGGCGTCGCCTTCGACAGGGTCACCTTGGACAGGTTGACGCCGCCAGGGTTGGCGTTGATCGCCATGGCGCGATCCCCCCTCTGTGGAAACGAGAGCGGCAGCGGCCATCCGCTGGGATGGGGCCGCTGCCGCAACGGGTCTTCGGCTGCTTGCCGGGAATCAGCCTACCGGCGTGGGTTCCCGTTCGCTGTCCAGTTCCTCCTCGTCCGCTCGGCCGTTGCGGACGATGCTGGTGAGGAAGGCCGCGCCGATGAACGCGACGCCGACCAGGCCGGTGACGATCTCGTTGATGTGCACGCCGATCGAGACCAGCAGGATGGCCGCGAGCGCGCCGATCGCCCAGTGCGCGCCGTGCTCCAGGTAGACGTACTCCGAGAGGGTGCCCTTGCGGACCAGGTACACCGTGATCGACCGGACGAACATGGCGCCGATCAGGCCGAGGCCGAGGGCGATGATGATCGGGTCGGAGGTGATGGCGAACGCGCCGATCACGCCGTCGAAGGAGAACGACGCGTCGAGCACCTCCAGGTAGAGGAACAGGAAGAAGCCCGCCTTACCGGTGGCCTTCGCCAGCTCGGAGGGGCCGCCTTCGGTGTGCTCCTCGGTGTGGAACATGGAGCCGAGGCCGTCCACCGCGATGTAGGTGATCATGCCGAGCAGGCCCGCCACCAGGACGGTCGAGCGGTGCGCCTCGTCGGCGATGAACTCCGCGGTGAGGATCAGGCCGCCGCCCGCGACCACCACGGAGAGCATGTCCAGCTTGCCCGCCTTGGCCAGCGGCCGTTCCAGCCAGCTCAGCCAGGTGATGTCGCGTTCCTCGAAGATGAAGTTGAGGAACAGCAGCGCCAGGAACATGCCGCCGAACGCCGCGATCTGCGGGTGCGCGTCGGTGAGCAGTTTCTCGTAGCTGGGGCTGCCGTCCGGGAAGGTCAGCGCGTCGCCCGGGGGCGGGTTGAGGGCCAGGTCGAAGGCCCGCACCGGATCCAGCCCGGCGGTGATCCACACGATGGCCAGCGGGAAGACCAGCCGCATGCCGAAGACGGCGATCAACACGCCGATGGTGAGGAAGATCCGCTGCCAGAAAGCGCTCATGCGTTCGAGCACGGTGGCGTTGATCACGGCGTTGTCGAACGAGAGGGACACCTCGAGGATGCCGAGGATCGCGGCGAGCGCGAGTGCGGTCGGTCCGCCATACACGACCGCGGCGATGAGCGAGAGCACCGTGACGACGAGGGACATGCCGAATATGCGCAGGACCACGCTGGGACCTTTCGTGAGTGAAGACGAGGCGGCGACGTTGCTACCAGCGTGGCTGCTGGATCGCCGGTTGTCCAACGCTGCTCCCAGGGCGCCGGCATGCCTGGGCCGCATGACGAGGGGGCCCGTCGCCGGGCCCCCTGCGAACAGCGAAGTGTTGCTTAGACGTTCACGCCGTAGTCACGGGCGATGCCCGCCAGACCGGACGCGTAACCCTGGCCGATCGCGCGGAACTTCCACTCCGCGCCGTTGCGGTACAGCTCGCCGAAGACCATGGCGGTTTCGGTCGACGCGTCCTCGGTGAGGTCGTAGCGGGCGAGCTCCTCGCCGTTGCTGCGATCCACGACGCGGATGTAGGCGTTGCGGACCTGGCCGAAGGACTGCGAGCGGGAGTCGGCGTCGTAGATCGAGACCGGGAAGAAGATGCTCTCGATCGTGGGCGGGGTGTTTGCCAGGTCGACGTTGATGACCTCGTCGTCGCCCTCGCCCTCGCCGGTGCGGTTGTCGCCCGCGTGCTCGATCGCGCCCTCGGGCGAGCGCAGGTTGTTGAAGAAGACGAAGTGCTGGTCGGACAGGACCTTCTTGTCCGCGCCGGTCGCGATGGCGCTGGCGTCGAGGTCGAAGTCGGTGCCGGTGGTGGTCCGCACATCCCACCCGAGGCCGACTGCAACAGCAGTGAGGTTAGGCGCCGCCTTGGTCAGCGAGACATTGCCGCCCTTGGACAAACTGACACCCATGCGGGATTCCCTTTCAATAGTCCGTCATTGGTTCCCAGCATGTCCGAATCGCCGGGTACGTCATACGACAGTAGTAGGTTTCCGCGAACTTGCGTAGGAACCGGCGTAACCCCCGGCGAACAGGAAGATCTCCTACCATCGGGGCGTGGCAGGGCGAAGGCGCGGTTGGTTCCGTTCGTCGGGAAACGACGAGTGGATCGAACATGCCCGCGCGACGCTGGCGACGGCGTTCCTCGACATGGACCGGCGGCAGAGCGCGGCCGACGCGGCGGTGCACGCCGCCGATCAGATCTTCCCCGAGCGGCGGACGGGCGCGCGCTGGGAACCGGTGCGCCACAAGTGTTATGGCGCCGCGGAGGTCTATCTGACGCTGAGCGCGGAATTGGAGGCCGCGCAGCAGGGCGGCCCGCCGGTCCCGCAGGGCGCGCAACGCGTCGACGCCGCGGTACGGCAACTGACCGACGCTGCGCACGCCGTCGACGAGTTCTATCGCGGCGACCAGGGCAAGCTCGAAGAGGCGGTGGCCGTGCTCGGCGCGGTGCCGCGGTTGGCGCAGCAGGTGAAGGCCGCCGCGGCCGAGGTGCGCGGCCGGGCCGCCGAGTCGGAGTTCGCGAACTATCCGTCGGTGCGCAAGGGCGCCACCGCGGTCGATGAGGCACTGGTCACACTGGAGGCGTCGGGTTCCGGCGCACCCGCGGGCACGGTGCGGGAGGCCGCGAACCGGCTGGAGGCGGCCACCAGGGAGCTGGCGGATGCGTTGGCGCAAGCACCATCTCGGGCCGCGGCCGCGAACACCGCTATCTCCTCGGTGACAACCCGCCTTGCCGCCGTCCGGACCAGGGCCGAAGGCGTTCCGCAGGCCTTCTCGGCGCTGCTGCGCGAGTTCAATGCTGCGAGTTCGGCCGATCTGGCTAACAATGAGCGGGAAAGCCAGCGAGCCATCGAGGCCGCGGACGCGGCCTTGGGCAGGGCGCGTACGGCGGCGGCGGAGAACAATCCGGAGTTTGCACTTGATCTGACCACATCCGCGCGCGGGTTCCTCGCCGAGGCCGAGCAGCGGGTCGACGCCGTCACCAAGCGGCTCACCTCGCTGCGTGCGATCCGGTCCGACCCGCAAGAACAGGCCAAGGCCGTACGATTCCGGCTGCGGGACGCGCAGATGCTCGCGGTGAGCCGCGGGCTGGTCGCCGAATGGGGTTCGGTGCTCGACGCGCAAGCGGCACGGATCGACCGAATCAGCGAAACACTGTCGGGGCGTCATCCCGACTACTGGGCCTATGTGACGGAACTGAATGCCGTTACGGAATTCATAGCCGGGGTAGTGGAACGAATGAGAAGACAAGCAGGACCACGACGAGAATGAGGATGGGGCAACGATGACCGCAGGCATCGCCGTCCAGCAGGAGGTTTCCCTGCGGAAGCGAATGCCGCTGCGCCACTTCCGGCAGTTGCACGGCCCAGAGGCGAGGCGACTCTTCCACCGGCAGCCCGAGCCGTTCGGCGACGACCACACCGATCGCGAGTTGCTCGCGGTCGGGCTCGGCGCGACGCTGTATGCGCCCGCGACCAGGCCCGATCTCGCGCTGACGATCGGAAGGCGCGCCGAGCACGGGGTGTGTTCGATGGTGATCGACCTCGAGGACGCGGTGGCCGATCACGAGGTGGAGTACGCCAAGCAGCAGACCGTCGCCGCGCTCGATCTGCTCGCGGGCAGCCACGACGCCAACCCCCTGTTGTTCGTCCGGGTGCGCGACGCGGACACGATCACCGAACTCATCGAGCAACTCGGACCGGGCGCCAAGGTGCTGACCGGGTTCGTGTTCCCGAAGTTCGACAGCGTCACCGGACCGAAGTACCTCAACGCCCTGAACGTGGCAGCTCAGCGGGTGGACCGGCCGCTGTACGGGATGCCGGTGCTGGAGTCGGCGGGGCTGGTGCACCGGGAGACCCGCGATTACGAGCTCACCCAGATCGCGGCGCTGCTGGCCGCTCATCGAGACCGGGTGCTCGCGGTGCGGGTGGGCGCGACCGACATGTGCTCGACGTTCGGCATCCGCCGCGACCGCGACCTGACCATCTACGACGTGCGCGTGGTCGCCGACGTCATCGCCGACATCGTGAACTACCTGGGGCGCGCGGACGGTACCGGGTTCGTCATCACGGGGCCGGTGTGGGAGTACTTCGCCGATCACGAACGGATGTTCCGGCCGCTGCTGCGGACCGCGCCGTTCGAGGAGTCCGACGCGGTGCCGTTCCGGCAGTACCTGGTCAGCCGGGATCTGGACGGCTTGCTGCGGGAGATCACGCTGGACCGGGCCAACGGCATCCAGGGCAAGACGGTGATCCACCCGTCGCACGTGTCCGCCGTGCACGCGCTGTCGGTGGTGTCACACGAGGAGTACTCGGACGCGCTGGACATCCTGCGCGAGGACGTCGGCGGCGTGGCTGCCTCCGGTTACCGGAACAAGATGAACGAGATGCGGCCGCATCGCAGTTGGGCGCGACAGACGCTGATGCGCGCACGGATGTTCGGCGTGGCGAACAAGGGAGTGTCGTTCGTGGATCTGCTCACCGCGATGGTCACCGTATGAACGGCCGAGTGACCGAACTCGATAGCAGCGATATCCCTTGGGCGACGAGAACTCTCGGCATCTCGCTGCATCACGACCCGATGCGCGAACGCGATTCGGACCGGCTGCGCTCGGCGCGGCTGCCGATCACGGCGCTGGTCCAGCCGGGTGTTCGCCACAACAACCGGCGCCGGGCGCACCTGTTGGTCTCCACCGTGCTCGGCAAGCACCTGCCGACCGATCCGCGGGTGGTGCTCGGCGCGGGCGATCACCTGGGTGATCTGGTGCGCGCGGTGCTCGGTGAACGCGAAGCCGTCGTGCTCGGGTTCGCCGAGACCGCGACGGGACTCGGTCACTGTGTGGCCGCGCGGATCGGCGCGAGCTGTTATCTGCATTCGACCCGGCGCGAGGTGCCGCACGCGCAGACGCTCGCCGGGTTCGAGGAGGGGCATTCGCATGCCACCTCGCACCTTTTGCAACCGGCGCCGGCCGACATCTTCGTCAACGATCTGCCGCTGGTGCTCGTCGACGACGAGATCTCCACCGGCGCCACGGCGATCGATGCGGTGCGCGCGTTGCACGCCTTCTCGCCGCGCGCCCACTACGTGCTCGCGTCGCTGGTCGACCTGCGCACCGAGGCCGACCGTGCCGCGTTCGACACCGCCGCGGCGGAACTCGGGGCGCGGATCGACACGGTCTGTCTCGCCGCAGGCCGGGCGTCGCTGCCCCCGGAGCTGGTCGACGCCGTCGGGGCGCTCCCCGAGCCGCGGTTGAATCCGACCGCTGGACACCTCGGCTCGTTCCGCCGGGTGGAATTACCGTGGCCCGCTTCCGTTCCGGAGGGCGGCAGGCACGGCGTACTCGCCTCCGACACCGGCGCGTTCGAGGCCGCGTTGCTGGACGCGGGGCAGGTGCTTGCCGCCCGGCTCGCCACCGATTTCCCCGGCCGGGCCGTCATCGTGCTCGGGCACGAGGAGTTGATGTATTTGCCGCTGCGGCTGGCGGCGCTGCTCGCCGACACGGGGACGCCGACGCGCTTCCAGACCACCACGCGATCGCCCGCCTACGTGCTGGACGAGCCGGGGTATCCGTTGCGGCGCGGGTTCCGGTTCATCGCGCCCGAGCCGGGCGACCCCGCGCCGCGCTATCTGTACAACGCGCACTGGCCGGTGACTCTCGACGCGTTCGAGGCGGACCTCGCCGGGTTGGGCGCGCTGCTCGCCGTTCCGCCGCGCCGCGACGAGGCCGCCGGCGCGATCACCGATGACGGTGTCGGCAGTGGTGCCGATGGCGACGACCCGGCCGCCGATCCGGTGCTCGTCGTCGTGGTCGACTCACCCGCCGACACGGCGGAGTTGATGGCCGAGCACGGGTTGGTGGACGTGCTGACCGCTTCCGGCGCGGACGTGCTGCTCGCGGTGCTGCCGGAGGCGGACCCGCGGCGGCTGCACGCCGAACGCGCGACAGCGGACGGGAGCCGGGCGTGACGAGTACCGAGGTGGGTGCGCTACCCACGCCGCTGCACGGGCCGGAGTTCGGCTCCTACGCCGCCGATGAGGTCTCCTGGCTGCTCAAGGACCTGTCGGGCGTCGATCTGGAGGCCGACGTCGCGGAGCGGGAACGGCGGATCCAGGCGGGGCAGGCGCACTACGCGGAGTCGCTGCCGATCGAGTACCAGCCGGACGCGACGTATCGGTCGCTGTTCGACGAGGTGCTGGCGGCCAGCGCCGAGCGGCTCGCGCTGGCCGTGGCGACCGTGTCCGAGCTGGTCGTCGCCGAACGCGGCGAGGACATCGTCCTGGCGTCGCTGGCGCGGGCGGGCACGCCGGTCGGGATCCTGATGCGCCGCTGGCTGCGTTCGCGGCGGCCGAGCCTCGAGATTCCGCACTACGCGGTGTCGATCGTGCGGGATCGCGGCATCGACGCGGTGGCGCTGGACTACCTGGCCGAGCAGCACGATCCGGCCTCGGTCGTGTTCGTGGACGGATGGACCGGCAAAGGGGCGATCACCCGCGAATTGACCGAGGCCCTCGACGCTTATCACGCGGCCGGTGGCGCGCGGTTCGACGACGACTTGGCGGTGTTGGCCGATCCCGGGTACTGCGTGCGCACCTACGGCACCCGCGACGACTTCCTGATCGCCTCGGCCTGCTTGAATTCCACCGTTTCCGGCCTGGTCTCGCGCACGGTGCTCAACGACACGCTGATCGGCCCCGGTGATTTCCACGGCGCCAAGTTCTACCGCGAACTGGCCGGTGCGGACGTGTCCGGACGTCTGCTGGACGTCGTGAGCGGTGCCTTCGACGCGGTCCGCGACCGGGTGCCCGCGGAGGTGGCCGCGGTCCGCGCCGGCGACCGGACGCCCACCTGGTCCGGCTGGGCGTCGGTGGAGCAGGTGCGCGAGCGGTACGGCATCGCCAGCGTGAACTTCGTGAAGCCCGGCGTCGGCGAGACCACGCGGGTGCTGCTGCGGCGGGTGCCGTGGCGGGTGCTGGTGCGCGAGGCGGACGCGCCGGAGCACGCGCACATCCGGATGCTCGCCGCCGCCCGGGGTGTCCCGGTCGAAGTCGTCGCCGACCTGGCATATTCGTGCATGGGATTGATCAAGGACGTGCAGCAGTGAACCTATCTCCGAAAGCACACCGAAGACGTGCGCTGATCGCGACCGACCTGGACCGGACGATGATCTACTCGCGTAACGCCTTCAGCACCACCGCCGACGTGCCGACGGTCTGCGTGGAGCATCTGGAAGGGGCGCCGCTGTCGTTCATGACCACCACCGCGGCGCTGCGGATGCAGACCCTGACCGAACCCGCCGCCGTCGTTCCCACCACCACCCGCACCATCAAACAGTTCGACCGCATCCGGCTGCCCGGAGCGCCCTGGCGCTACGCGATCACCAGCAACGGCGGGAACATCCTGGTCGACGGCGTGCCCGATCTGAGCTGGCGCATCGATATCGACGCCAAGGTCCGCGCCGGAGGCGCAACCCTGTCCGAGGTGAGCAAGGAATTGCACGCCCGCATCGATGACTCCTGGGTCACCAAGTTCCGCGTGGCCGACCACCTCTTCTGCTATCTGGTGGTGAAGCCCAAGGAGGTGCCCGAGGGATTCCTGGCCGAGTGGGACAACTGGTGTCGTCCACGCGGCTGGTCGGCCTCCCAGCAGGGCCGCAAGATCTACACCATGCCGCAGGCCGTCTGCAAGAGCCGCGCGGTCGACGAGGTGCGCAAGCGCCTCTGGGAAGGCGGAGAACTCGCCGACGATGCCCGCACGCTCGCCGCGGGCGATGGCGCCCTCGACGCCGACATGCTGCGCGCCGCCGACTCCGCCATCCGCCCCCGCCACGGCGAACTCGAACAACTCAACTGGACCCACCCCAACCTCACCATCACCCGAGCCACCGGCATCCTGGCGGGCGAGGAAATCATCAACTGGTTCATCAAGGCAGCTCCGACGCCTTCCGAGTAGCCAGCACGGCATCCGTGTACTGCTCGGTGGTGAGATCGCTATCGGCGATTCCGAGTTGAGTGAGCGCGGTCCGAACGATCTCCAGCGCTTCGGCCAACTCCGACTCGGGCACCATTGTCTCCAGCTCGATGAACGTGCCGTCCAATTCGGGAACAGTCACCAGC
Organism: Nocardia sp. NPDC047648; assembly: GCF_040642815.1. Lineage (NCBI taxonomy): Bacteria > Bacillati > Actinomycetota > Actinomycetes > Mycobacteriales > Nocardiaceae > Nocardia > Nocardia sp. NPDC047648. The sequence goes on from NZ_JBEYSX010000010.1 coordinate 266,143, forward strand.
GTGGCAAGGAGTTCGCGGCCCTCGCATTCGAATCGATAATTCGTGCAATGCTTTTCGAAGCTGATCAGGTCTGTTAGGCCGAGACCGCGCAGCACTGAGTCGATTACCGAGGGATCGGCCACTTCGGTCTCGTATTCCGGTTTGGACCCGCTGGCCGTATCGACTGCGGGTTCCTTGTATGTCAGCAGCGATCGCCGCTCGTTATCTGCCGTGATCGTCCGCAGCCGCAGCTCACGACCCTCCACCGACAATCCCCCGTCCCGCAGGTCGTAGTAGGTGTCCTGATACCTGGAGCGCTGACCTGCATCGTGAACCGACAGCGCAGCCCGTACGGACTCCACGTCCTGGACCCGAGCCTTGAGTTCGGCCTCGATCATGTGGCGGATCCTTCCTCGATCGGCCGGGCTTGGAGCCACATCTGCTCGAACTGTCGTAGGAATCCAGCATGCAGGACGCCATCGGTCGCCGCCGTGAGCTTGTACATCCCTGAGCGATGTCCCTCCGCCGACGCGCCGAACGCAGACAGATACAGCGTCTGATCGAAGATCAGCATCCGCCATGTGGGCAGCGTGTCGTAGACAGCGACTCGCAGTTCGACGAAAGGATGATCGCGGAATTCTGACGTCCGGGCCAGAGCCAACTCGATCCCCGCGGCGAAGGACTGTCTCGATTCACCTATTTCTGCCGCCCGGAGCCCAGTGGCGTGGGAATCGGGGTCGAGCAGCAGAACTCGGACACTGACACGGTTGGTCCGCTGCATCAACGCGCCGCGCAGTAGCGAGTCGTTCAGCGCAAGCAGACCCAGGCCGCGCACTACCAGCAGATCGATCCGATCTGCTAGCGAGGCGCATCGGCGAAGTTCGGCGTCGGCCTCCGACTGAAGGGTGAATGCTTGCGCGATCTCCGCATGGCCGGTGAGTGTCTGTACGTGACGTGGAGCCAGGCCGAACAGGACGCGCGCATGGTCCGGCATCGAGATACCATCCGCGATCCGTTCGAATACATCGAAGCGGGTGACGGTTCGTCTGCTGTTGATGATCTCATTGACCCGGCCCTGGCCAAGTCCTACTGCCCCTGCTATACGTGCTTGGCTCGCTCCCGTGTATCGCTGAACCGAGCGAAGTAGCGCCGATACATCGCGTCGGCGAAGAAGCGCGGCGACCTCGGGCTTGTGCCAGACCGCCGCGGGGACGTCGATTCCCCCATACCTCGTCTCCATGGTGTCCAAGCGTATATCTCACAGTGAGATACCTGCAGAGGTATCGAACCAAGGGCATTCGCGAAGCCACAATCTCTCCGTAATCGTCGCTCTGCCAGCGCTTTTCTCGAGTTGGCGGCGACAACTCAATTCTGCCGAGAGGTTGTGTGATGCCCGCAGATCTCGTTACCGCCACTGTCCGTTGTTGTCGCAGTCCTGTTCGGGCTGTGGATCATCTGGTACGTCCTGCCGTGGCTTATCGACCGGGAGGTTGAACCCGATGAATCGGTCGATGCGTACGACATCATCCAGCGCGTCGAGCGGGAGACCGATCGATGACCATCTCGCCGGCCGACGCGGAGCAGTGGTGCATGATGCACCGTAAATGCGCGAATAACAGCTCATTCCGATCCCTCGAGCAAGCTCTCTTCGTCGCGAATGTCCACTGCGGTCACGGTCCCGGCTGCAAGCAGTACTTGTCCGCCTCGGCCCACAGCCTCGGATCCGCGGAGAACTAGCCGTGAGCCGACCGGGAGCGGACGAACAAGATGGTCCTGCGGCATGGATGGAGCACCATGACGGAACGTGGTCGGTAGTCGATGAATACGGCTTCCCCAGCGAACCTTTCACGGTTATCGACGGGAAGGCCTTCTCTGTCGATCCTTCGCCCGACTCCACGCCGTGACGAGCCGCATTTGCGCACTCACGCTGACCTGGTGGCCGGTTCGAAGGTGGACTTGAAGTCCGGGCATTCGACCAAGGGGTCGTGGGTGCAGGTGGAGGCGTGGCGGAGGCTGTCGCGCATGCGGATGAGGCGGGTGATGTCGTCGTCCAGTTGCCTGGCTTTCTCCGCCATGCGGGTGCGTAGTTCGGCGTCGGTGGGGGAGGCGCGCAGGAAGCGGGCTATCTCGGCGAGGGTGAAACCGGCGCTGCGGGCGCAGGCGATGAGGGCGAGGCGGCCGAGGATGTCGGGGTGGTAAGTGCGGCGCAGGCCGTTGCGGCCGGTGGCGGTGATGAGCCCGCGTTTCTCGTAGAAGCGCAGCGCGGAAGGGGCGAGGCCGGTTCGCTCGCCGACTTCGGCGATATCGAGCAGGTCGTTCATCTCGTCTCCTTGACTTGAACCGCGCTTCAAGTCACAGACTAACTCACATGACGATCCATCACCTCAATTGCGGCTCGGTTCGGCAGATCGAAGCCACCTACGACGGACCAGCGCCCGCCCATGCCGTGAACCACTGCTTGCTGGTCGAGACGGCATCCGACGGGCTGGTCCTGATCGAGACGGGCATCGGGCTCGATGACGTGCGTGACCCGGCGGGCACGCTCGGGGCGGACTGGGTGGCGATGGCCCAGCCCGTGCTCACCGAGGACGAGACGGCGATCCGGCAGGTCCAGCGGCTCGGCTACGACCCCGTCGACGTCCGGCACATCATCCTCACCCACCTCGACGTGGACCACTGCGGCGGACTGCCCGACTTCCCGCACGCGCGGGTCCACGTGCTCGCCGCGGAACTGGCGGCGGCGCGAGCCGAAGCGCCCAGCTTCCGCTACCGCCCCGCGCACTGGGCCCACGACCCGCTCTGGCAGACCTACCCGTCGGACCCGACGGGCCAGTGGTTCGGCTTCGACGCGATCCAACCGAAGGACCTGCCCGGCGACTTCCAGTTGATTCCGCTGGGCGGGCACACCGCGGGCCACACCGGCGTAGCGGTCCGCGACGGCGAACGTTGGCTGCTGCACTGCGGCGACGCGTACTACTACCATCGCGAACTCGATCCGGCGCCGCAGCCCCACCCGGTGCTCGACATCGTGCAGACCACCTCCGAGGTCCACCACGACCTGCGTCTGGGCACCCAGGCGCGGCTGCGCGAACTACACCGCGATCATGGCGACGAGGTCACCTTGATCAGCGCGCACGACCCGTGGGAGTTCCAGCGCGCGAGCTGAACTCACCGACGCTGCCAGCACTGTGCCCGGTCACCGAGATTCCACCACGAGACGTATCCGGGGTCCTGGTCGAGCAGAGTCCACCCGGCCTCGAGCGCGTCGAAGAACGCGCTGTCGGCCGTGCGGCCGCCGCGCGGTTCGCCGATGTAGACCAGCAGCGAGCCGCCCGCGTCCTGGTAGGCGGTGAGCGTCGTCGAAGCCATGGGGTTCTCCCAGCCGGGCGGCCAGCAGAGGAACAGCGCGTCGTCGGCGTGGGCGGCGGCGAGATCGGCGGTCGACGCGGGTGGCGTCGCGGTGGGGTGCCAGGTCGCGGGCAGACCCGCGGCGGCGGGGAACGCCGTGTTGGCCGCCCGGTCCGGCGGGTGTGAGTCGAAAGCATTGGTGGGCACACCCATTCGGGTGAGTTGATAGGCCCAATAGCCGCGCCCGGCACCGACTTCCAGCACCGGTTGGCCCTGCGCGACGTCCGCTATCCAGCGCAGTGTCGCGGGCGAGGGGATCGCGTAGGCGTAGGCGGCTTGCAGCAGGATCTGCGCGTATGCCAGTCGCGCACTGCCTTTCGGGTTCCCACCGTTCACCTCGGAGCGGTTCGCGCGCTCCCACGGCCCCGGCGATACCGCCGCGGCGACGATGTCCCAGTACGGGTTCGTGCTCGCGCCACCGGTCATGTAGTGCAGCAGGTGTAGGTCGAACGTGGCGTCGGCGATGTCGTCCCCGGTGCCGGGCAACCGGCCCGCAGCGGCCCAGTAGTCGGCTACCCGCGGATACGCTGTCGCGAAGCAGAATTGGTCGTGGGCCGGGTGCGTCAGCGCCGTGCGACGCTGCGCCGAAAGCGCCGAGTCAGCCATGACCCGATTCTGCGCCGACCATGGACGGGCGCCGGTGCTCATCGAGACGAGTTCACCGTTCCGTCGCGAATCCTTTGCTGTACGTACGTGTTCCGCCTGTCGGCGCGATTTACTCTGACGTGGTTTGCCCGCCGTCGCGCATCGACACCAGTCCGCCGAGCGTGCCGAGGTAGGCCGCTCCGTCGGGGCCGATCGCGATCCCGGCGTAATTGTTGTTGAAGCCCGGGCCCGTGCCGGACAGCTGTTTCCACACCGTCGCGCCGGTGCGGTAGTCGAGGGCGGTCCAGTACCACGGGTCGCTCGGCTCGGTGCCTTTCGTATAGGTGTAGATCAAGCCGGTGGCCAGGGACAGCTTCGGTACCACCGTGGGTGCGGCTTCGACCGAGTTGGTCCAGGTGAGATGGCAGCCGTTGCCGTCTGCGTCGATGTCGACACGGGCGAACCCCGGTGTGGTCGTCTTGCCGGACGCGACCGCGTCGGGATGCGAATACCCGTAGTTGTTCTCGACGACGAGTGAGCGCCCTGCACCGATCAAGGAGTTCTCGGTGGCGCTGCGGCCGGGTTCGAACACCGGTACCGCGCAGACCTGCCGTTCGGCGACCGAGGGCGCCGTGCGGTAGACGACGACGTTCATCGGATCGGCGTTGTCGGTGATGGCGACATAGCCGTCGGGCAGGACGGTGGGCGTGGTGCCGGTTCCGTCGTCCACCTGGCCAGGCTTGCGCTGGTCGCTGTTGGCGTAGGTGGTCTGCCAGGTGATCCGGGGCGCCCGATCGGGTCCGGCGTCGAAGCGCAGGAGCTGCCGGTTGGTGGCGACGTAGATTTCGCCCGCCGCACCGACCGCGAACGAGTTCTCGATCTGGTTCTCGGTGCCCGTTCCGAGCCGGACCACCTGTGCCGCGCCGGTGTCCGGGTCGAGGGTGCCGACCACGCCGTTCGTCTTGGCCACGAACCAGATCAGGCCGTTCGCGTCCGGCAGCGCGGAGTTCAATGTCTCGCCCGGATGCAGCACGCCGGTCAGGTCGTAGTCGCGTGTCAGCGAAAAGCCGTCGGCGGCGGAGGTTTCGGCGAACACTTGGACATGCCCGGTGCTGGTGCCCACTACGGCGCGGTCCTCGTCGTCGAGGTAGAAGTACCCGCCGCCGACGAAGTTGTCGAAAGCGCCGGGTCGCAGCGTATCGAGCGGGCTCTTACCGGGCAGTGGATGCTTGCCGAGCACGGTCATCGAGGCGGGATCGATGAGATACAGACCCGGTTGCAGCCCGAGACACGTGGTGACGATGCGTCCGGCACGGTCGAACGCCAGCGAGCCGCACTCGCTGCCCAGCAGCAGGGAATCGGTCCGTGGCGCCCGGCCGAGCGGACCGGGGCGGGTATAGGTGTCGCTCATCCACCCGTCGTTGTGGACACCCGAGTTGCCGTTCGGCGCCAGATTCGGGTTCTGCGGGATCGGGGGAACGCCGGTGACCGGTTCACCGCTCGCGGCAGCACCGGCGAATCGCGGCGGTTCCGGCACGGCTGGAACCGCGGGAATCGGCATCGCGGCGGCGGGCACCGCTGCCGCGGCGAGGATCGCCGCGGGCAGTGCCGCGCGCAGGACCTGGGAGGAGAGGATGTGAAACACGAATGAACGGTATCCGGGTCCGGCGGGCCGCGAATCCCCCACGCGAGTGATTCCGGGCAAGGTGGCGATTTCGCGCGGCCGGGGTTCCGCGGGTCAGTACTGCTGCTGCCCCGCCAGTTGCTGTGCGATGAGTCCTTGCAGTCTTTGCAGGCCGCCGACGGTGATACCGCTCTGGATCTGTCCCTCGATGGTGCGTACCAGCATCGAGTCGCTGAGCACCTTCTCGCTGGACTGGATCAGCACGGTGCCCGCGCCGGTGAACTCGAACTGACGCTCCTCACCGGAGTTCACGCCGAAGCGCGCGGCACCGGCGGCCAGGAAGTTCGAGATCCAGCGCTCGTCGTAGTGGTGGCTGGGTGAGGGGCAATCCGCCCAGCCGACCAGCGATTCCGGGTCGACGCGCAGCGGAGGCTCGGCGAACATGACCGGCCCGTTGGAGGAGGCGAGGAACTTGCCGGTGCCGATGAGGGTGAGGAAGCCGGGCACGATGGATTGGTTGAGCGACAGGCCCGGCTCGAAGGCCAGCAGGTTCGCCGCCCGGATGGTCAGGTTCCCGTTGTCCTCGAGGTCATAGGAATTGATGTCGTAGCCGCGGTCGCCGATGATCAGCTTGCCGTGCCCCTCCGCGACGACGTAATCGCCGGTGAACAGCGGCGCCGAGAACTGCTGCGACACCATGTGCAGCAGCCCGCCCTGCAACCCGTGGGTGAGCATCTGGAACCGCATGTCGCCGTAGTAGGCGATCATCGCGCCCTTGCGCATGAACCACGGCTTGTTCAAGTCGATGCAGTACGCGTAGCTGTTTCCCGGGATATTGTCGCTCGCACCGAGATTCATGGGGTTGAGGATCTGGGACATACCCTGCTCACAACTTCTCTTCGGAGGCCTGCACGTAGACGACGCCCTGCCCGGCGCAATGCAACTGCATCGCCTCGCCGGAACCGCGGCCGACGGCATCCCGCCAGCTCAGTGCCGCTTTGAGTTCGGTCTGCACGTTGCCGTAGGCGGCGACGAAGGCTTGCGGGTCGACCACGATCGGATTGGGCCCGCCCACTTGCAATTCCAGGAATCCGCCGTGCGCGAGCAGCACCGCGGCCCCCTGCCCGGACAGCTGGGTGGTGAACATGCCCTGCCCGGTCAGCGCGCCCGAGGCGGCGCCACGCAGCGCGCCCATCAGGCCGCCACCGCCTCCGCCGCCCGAACTCATCACCGACACCACCGAACTCTGCAATCCGGCGGTGTTGGCCAGCAGCCGCGAAGCCTCGACGCGCAGCGCAGCGCCCGGCTGCATGTGCACCACGTGGACCTCCAGGCCCGCGAATCCGTAATGGACCTGGCCGTTGCCCTGCGCGAGCATGGTGCGCTCGTGCTCACCCGCCATCGCGCGGCCCGCCAGCCCCATCAGCCCGCCCATGCCGCCCATCCCCTGTGCCCCCGGAATCTGGTGGGGGGCAAACGAAATGTCGCCGGTATAGAACAGCATCGCGCCGTTGCGGGCGACCACACCGCCCGCCATCCCGACATCGACCTTGACGACTTTGCCGTTGACCTTCTCGAACACCCGCTCGCCCCTACCGTTCCGCCGGTTGGATCAACACCACGCCCTGGCCGTCCCAGCGCAGCGAAAACGCCTCGCCCGCATCCTGGCCGACGAAACTGCGCCAGGACACGTCGGTGACGAAGGACTGGTTGAGGTTCCCGCGCGCCGCGACGAACGCGTCCGGATCCACGATCAGCGGGTACTGCGGGGAAACCTCCAGGTGGATGAGCGGACCGCCGGCCGAGAGCAGCGCGACCTGACCCTGGCCGGAGACGGTCGTGGTGAACAGGCCCTGCCCGCTGGACGCACCGCGCAACCCGGCGAAACGCACATCGGTGCGCAGGTTCCCGGCGAACGCGAGCAGTTGCTGCGACTCCACCTGTAGCGTCTCGTTGTTCAGGTCGACCACGGTGACGTGCTGGCCGCTGACGGCGAAGAACACCCGGCCGTGCCCGGCGCACTCCATCAGCGACAGCTTCTCGCCGGTGGCCCGGCGCTTCAGCCCGGCGATCACACCGTCGCCTCCGCCGAAACCGGCCGCTTTGAACTGCACATTTCCCTCGTAGGCGATCATCGAGCCGGAGATCGCGCGGAGGCTGGTTCCGGCCAGATGAGCCTCGATCACCTTCTTCGATTGCTCGAACAGTTGCGCCATGCGGTGTCTGCCTGCTGTCTCGATCGGGAACACGGTGCGATCGCCGTATTCCATCTGCGTGCCGTCACCCTAACCGATGTTTCGCGAGTGTCGGGGTAGCTCGGCAGTTGAGTACAAGCGCCGCGCAGCGCGTTTCTCGTAGAGTGTCAGGCGAACGCACCGACAAGCGAAGGGTCGAACTTGTCCGCAACTCTCGCCAAGGGCCAGAACGGTCCGCTGGCCACCAACGACGTGGTGATTTCCGTCCAGCTCACGGCGCCGGCGGATCTGTCGGCACTACTGGTCACCGAGCGGGGCAAGGTCCGTTCCGACGCCGACTTCGTCTTCTTCAACCAGCCCAGCGGCCCCGGCGTCAACTTGCAGCCCGCGCCAGCGGGTCAGCCCGCGTCGCTGGCGGTGTCGTTGAACGCCGTGCCCGCCGACATCGATCAGATTCGCGCGGTGATCACGCTGGACGACGCGAACAGCAATTTCGGCATGTTCCCCGCACCAACCGCGATCGTGTCGGACGCGGCCGGTAATCAGTTGTACGAGTACCGGATCGAAGGGCTGAACACCGAGTCGATCGTGATCGCGCTCGAGCTCTACCGTCGTCAGGGTGCGTGGAAGGTGCGTGCGGTCGGACAGGGCTACGCGGGCGGTTTCGCCGCGCTGGTCACCGATCACGGTGTGACGGTCGATGATGCGCCCGCCCAGCCCGCGCAGGCGCCGCAGGCCCCGCCGCCACCGCCGCAGCCGGTTCAGCAGCCGCCGACCGCCCCCGCGTACCCGACCCAGCAGCAGGCGCCGCAGTACGCGCCGCCCGCCCCCGGCCCCGGCTATCCGCCGCCCGGCCCCGGTTACCCGCCCCCGGGTCCCGGTCAGCCACCGCAGGGCGGGCCGGGTTACCCGCCGCCGCCCGGCCAGGGTTACCCCCCGCCGCCCGCCCCCGGGCCGGGGTATCCGCCGCCCGGCCAGCCCGTTCCGCAGCAACCGCAGCAGCCCGCCGAGGTCAGCCTGAGCAAGGACCGCCCGGTCAGCCTGGTCAAGGGCCAGCGGGTGACGCTGCGTAAGGAAGGCGCCGCGCTGACCTTCGTCAAGATGGGTCTCGGCTGGGATCCGGTGCGCAGTCGCGGCATGTTCGGCAACCGCACGGTCGATATCGACCTGGACGCGTCGGTCATCCTGTTCGCCGACATGAACCCGGTGGACGTCGCCTACTACGGCCAGCTGACCTCGAAGGACGGCTCGATCCGCCACCAGGGCGACAACCTCACCGGCGAGGGCGAGGGCGACGACGAGGTGATCCTGGTCGACCTGACCCGCATCCCCGCGCACATCACCACGCTGCTGTTCATCGTGACCTCCTACAAGGGCCACACCTTCGAGCAGGTGCAGAACGCGTTCTGCCGCTTGGTCGACGGGACCAACAACGGCGAGCTGGCCAGGTACACGCTCGCCGGTGGCATGCCGTTCACCGCGATGGCGATGTCCAAGCTGTACCGGGTCGGCAACGACTGGAAATTGCAGGCGCTCGGTGAGGGCTTCCAGGCCAAGCATCCGGGTGAGGCGGTGCCGCAGCTCGGCCGATTCCTCGTCAACAATTGACCGGCGGCGCGACAGCAGGGCAGACACGGTGATTCAACTGCAGGCCGGTCAGAACATCCCGTTGACCGGTGAGGTCGTTCGTTTCAGTGCGCGCGCCGAGGTCGCCCTCGACGTTTCCGCGCTGGTGGTCGCGGAGAACCTGAAGGTGTTCTCCAGCGACGATTTCGTCTTCTACAACCAGCCCGCCACGGCGGGAGTCGCGTTGACGGCCGACGGGATCACGATCACGCTCACCGAGGTGCGCGCCGACGCGAAGGCCGTGCTGCTGGTGGTCAGCGCCGACCCGGCCGCCCCCGCGCGGGCCGACGGGCTCGGGCCGGTCACCGCCACCTTGTCCGAGAACGACAGCGTGACCGCGGAATTCGCGATCACCCCGTCGTCCGGTGAGACGGCGCTGATCTGTCTGGAGGTGTACCGGCGCGGTCCTGCTTGGAAGCTGCGCGCGGTGGGCCAGGGTTACGCGGGCGGTCTTGCCGTGTTGCTCACGGCGCACGGCGTCGAGGTCGACGGCGCGGCCACGGAATCCGGGCCCCCCGACCAACCCGGTACGCACACCATGGCCGGTCCGCTGGCGGGAGACGCGCAGATCGCCGCCGCCGGTGCGCCGCTGGAGGTCGGTCATGGCCTGGAACGGCTGTGGATGGTGTTCGAGGACGCCGCGCGATCGGCTGCCGCGCTGATCTCGGCGCGGGAGTACGCGGCCAAGCGGTTGGATCACGAACTGTCGCTCGCCGTCTCCGACCCCGCCACCAGGAATACTCCAGCAGCCGAGCAGGCGCGCCGGGTCGCGCAGCAACGGCACGACGAGCTGGTCGCCGCCGCCGAGCACAACCATCAGCGCGACGCCGAACAGCTGATGGGTGAACTCGCCGAGGCCGACCGGGTGCTGCCGCCCGCCCTGGCCTCCTGGGACTCCCCCGTTTGGGACAAGCCGCCCGCACCGAGCGACGGTATCCGGCTCGGCGAGTTGTACGCGCTCGACCGGGGATCGGTGCGCATTCCGTATTGCGTTCCGGTGCCGCTGAACCGGCCGTTGTGGATCGACGCCGAATCGACCCGTGCGGTCACGCCCGTGGTGGGCGCGCTGCTCGCGCGGTTGCTCGCCACGGCGCCGCAGCGGCGGACGCTGCTGGACATCATCGATCTGACCGATGCGTTCAGCGGCTTCACCGGTTTGCTGGCTCCGGTGCTGAACGGCCCGCCGATCACCGACCACGCCGATATCTCGGCGCGGTTGCAAGCGCTGGTGGACGCCGCCGAACTGGCCGAATTGGCTTATGCGAGTGGCGCGTTCACGCCGCCCAGCGAGCATCGCGTCCTGTTGGCCGCGGATTTCCCGCATGGCTACCAGAGCTCGGACGCGCAGCGGATCGGCGCGTTGATCACGCGTGGCGAGCTGATCGGACTGTCCATCGTGATCGTCGGCGCCGACGAATCCGACTCGGCCGACACCACCGTGGCGATGCTGTCGCAGTCGTGCCGCCACCTGCCGACCATCGGCGGTACGCCGCTGTTCGACCCGTGGACCGGCAGCGCGTGGGAACTCGATCTGGACATGTTGCCGCAGGAGCCGGAACGGCAGGCGCGCTTCCTGCGCACCTCGTGAGATCGCCTGGTCAGCCGCGTGCGACCGCCGGTCGCGGTCGCAGCGGCGCCGGCAGCCACGCCAGCAGCGGGTCCGGCATACGGTCGACGATCCCGCCGACGGGGTCGTCGACGAAGTCGCGCCGCACCAAGTCCTCCTCGGGGCGGTAGATCTGGCGCACGATCAGTGCGCACAGTCCGAGTACCGCCAGATCACGCAGGGCGACGGTGCCGGTGAACCACTGCTCGGGCAGGCCCTTGCGGTCCAAGCCGAGGTAGTAGAACATGCGCGGCACCCAGACCAGCGCGTCGATGGTCATCCAGGCCAGCAGGATGCGCCGGTGCGGCAACGCCAGGACGGCCAGCGGCACCAGCCACAGCGAATACTGCGGACTCCACACCTTGTTCGTCAGCAGGAACGCCGCGACCACGAGGAAACACAGCTGCGCCAGCCGCGGCCGCTGCGGCGCCGTGAGGCCGATGTAGGCGATCACCGCGCAGGCCGCGACGAACGCCAGCAGCGAGACGGCGTTCAGGATGGCGGGTTGCTCCCCGTGGGTCAGCACGCCGTCGAAGCCGGGCCAGCCGGTGAACGAGGAGATCACGTTGTAGATCGAGTCCGGGTCGGCATGCCGGGTGGTGTTGAGCCGGAAGAATTCCCGCCAGCCGTTCGGGAACAGCGCGGCGATCGGCAGGTTCACCGCCAGCCAGGTGGCCAGCGCGGCGCATACGGTGACGGACGCGGCGCCGAGGGGGCGGGCGCTGAGGAATTGGACGCGGTAGGGCGTCTCGCGCACCCACGCCAGGAAGGCGGCCCAGCTGTCGATATCGCGGATCCGCAGGCCGAGGTGCGTGCGCGGGGTGCGTTGCATCGTCTCGGTACGCAGGCACAGCACGACGATCGGACCGAGCAGCAGCAGGGGATACAGCTTGGCGGCGCCGCCCAGACCGAGCAGGATTCCCGCCAGCACGGGCTTGCGCCGGGCCCAGGCGAGCAGGCCGGTCGCGGCGAAGGCCGTCGCGAGCGCGTCGAAATTGGTGAACGCGTGCACGATCACCAACGGTGAACAGGCGATCAGCGCCGCATCCCAGATCCGGCGGCCCGACAGCAGCGCCGACGCCCAGACGGTGATCAACCAGGCCATCGCCAGACCGAACGCGACGACGTTGAAGTAGATCACCACCTGCAACGCGCCGGGCAGCGGTGCGGCGTCCCAGCTCTTCGCGATCCGCATCGAGAAGTACTGGTACAGGCCCGAGAGCACCGGATACTCCATGTATCGCGTCTCGCGCCCACCGTCGGGAGTCTGCTCGGTCCATTGCTTCTTGTACGGGAAGGCGCCTTCGTTCAGCCGTTCCGCGCCGTAGAGCGGAACGGTGTCCGAGTAACACATCGCCACGTACTGGCGGCCGTTGTTCCAGTCGAGGGTGGGGCCGTCCGCGCCATCGGTCTGCTGGAGGCATCCCGCCTTGCCGAACCAGCCGAGTGCCAGGAACACCACGGTGAACGCCAGCAGCACCCGCATGGGCGTCCAGAAGCGCACCCGCCCGATCAGCGCATGATCACCGACCGGCCCGCCGATCACCGTGGACAGTTGCGCGGCGAGGGAATCGTTGCGGCTCGGCCGGTCGCGCGCGTCCGCCGATCGCAGATCGGAGGCGAGCGGAGCGGGAGCGGCGTAGTACGCCCCACCGGGCACCATCTTCTGGTCCGACAGCGGCGCCCTCCCATTCCTCCGTGGCTCCACCAACTGCTGATCGGTCACGGAACCCGAGGCTACCCGGAGGGCGCCGCACGGTCCGGATCGACTCGTCTCCGGTCTCCTAGGCGTTGCCGCCCGCGCGTCGCACACTAAGCTGCGAGAGGTTGATTCTCTTCCTAGCTAATGGCGTAAGTGTTATGATTCCGATCGGTTGACGCGCAATGCTGACGCGTCTACTTCGAAACGGGGTGGGCATGTTCAAGAAATTATTTGTCTCGCTGACTGTCGCTGGAGCGGTGCTGGTCGGACTTGCCGGAAACGCCACCGCTGGGTATTCGTCCTACTCGGAGTGTCTGGGGTGGAAAGGTATTCCGGACAAGTGTGTGCAGATATCGGATGGAACGTATGTCGTCCTGCGGGGATACTATAAGTTCACTGAATGTCTGAGCTGGGCGGGTGTCAGGGAGAAGTGCTATCAGGACCCCAATGGTTTCTGGTACATCACTCCGGCTTGATTTCTGCCTCCGCGTCAGCCCTGGCCAGCGATCGCTGACCGGCCAGGGCTGTAACGGATCAGGTGGCTCGTCCGGTCGCCACCCGAGCGCAACATTCTGATCTGATTACTTCTCTTACCTTCGGTTGGGAAATACGCCGGGCAGAATTTATTTGCTCCGATGAGTGCGGTATTCCGATCGTGGAAAACCACTCTCGGTAGTGGCAGTTATACGTTGTCCGGGGCGCGGGTATGCATAGAACTGGCGATAGGGCTGTTTTACCGAGCGGCATGATCACGAAGAAAGTGTCGCCGAAGGTCGGTGAGTATCTGATCGCCCCGGAAGCAAGGTTGGCTATTGATTGGCTGACCTGAACGATTCGGCAGTCGACGAGTTCCAATTGGTCTTTCGCCGACTGCCGATCGATCGTGACTCCCGGGCTATCGGCCCCGGGTCGGGGGCGCCCCGGTCGTCCCTGCGTCGTTGCCGTTTCCGTTATTGCCCACGCGGGGTGCGTTCGTGGCTGTCGGCGAGGAACCGTCGGTCGGTGCGACCGGCTGGCCGGGCAGCGGGCCCGCGTCGGATTCGCGTTGCTGTTGCGGACGCTGCTGCTGCGGTGCGGGCTGGACGCCGGGCACCGGGATGGTGATGCCGGGCAGGATCTCCACCTGGGTCGGCGCGACCACGACCGGCGGAAGCAGGGGGGAGTCGACGGTGGTGGGCGGGGTGTAGGGCGCCGACCACTCGGGGACACCGGCCTGGCCCTTGATCGGGGCCGGCTTCGGGAACGTCTCGTTGCGGGTGCCCGACAGTGCGCCGTCCATGGTCGACTTCCAGATATCGGAAGGCAGACCCGAACCGTAGATCATGCCGCCGCTGTAGTTGCGCAGCGGAGAGTTGTCGACGCTGCCGACCCACACGGCGGTGGACAGCGAGGGGGTGTAGCCGACCATCCAGGCGTCCTTGTTCTCGCCCGTGTCGAGCAGCTGCGCGGTACCGGTCTTGGCTGCCGACTCGCGTCCGTTGGCCAGCCCGTGGTTGCGGGACCAGCCGGCGATCGGCTTCATCGCGGCGGTGACATTGTCGGCCACCGCGGCCGAGACGCGCTGCTCACCGGCCACTTCGCCGCGATCGAGCAGCACCTGGCCGTCGGCGGTCACCACCTTCGTCACGAAGTGCGGCGCGTGGTAGACGCCGGAGGCGGCGAGCGTCGCGTAGGCGGAGGCCATGTCCAGCGGCCGGGCTTGGTACTGACCGAGCACGATGCCGTTGTTCGGCCCGGAACCGTCCGACTCCGTCAGGGTCTTGCCCACACCCGGAATGGTGTCCGGGATGCCCAGCCGGTGACCCATGTCGGCGATCTTCTGCGGACCGTTCTGCATGTCCAGCTGCATCCGGTAGAAGCTGGTGTTCAGCGACCGCTTCAGCGCTTCGGCGATGGTGCACATGCCGCACTGCTCGCCTTCGACGTTGGTGATCTTGATGCCGTTCACCGTGAGTGGCGAGCTGTCGTACATCTGCGACAGCGGAATGCCCTGCTCCAGGTTGGCCGCGAGGCCGATGACCTTGAACGACGAACCGGTCTGCAGACCGGCGTTGGCGTAGTCGTAGCCCTGGCCGTCGCTGCCGCCGTAGTAGGCGCGCACCGCGCCGGTGTGCGGATCGATCGAGACCACCGCTGTGCGCAGCTGCTCCGGCTCGCCTTGCATCTTCGACGTGGCGGCGTCGACCGCCGCCTGCTGCGCCTTCGGGTCGATCGTGGTGGTGATCTGCAGTCCCGCGGTGTTCAGCTGCTGCTCGCTGATGCCCGCCGCCGCGAGTTCCTTGAGCACCTGGGTCTTGATCAGGCCTTCGGGGCCGGAGTCCTGCTCCTTGTCCTGGGTCGAGGCGAGGGACACGACCTGCGGGTACTGCAGGCTCTGCCGTTCGCCCGCGCTCAGGTTGCCCGCGGAGACCATGCCGTCGAGCACGTAGTTCCAGCGTGTCTTCGCGCCCTCCGGGTTCTTCTCCGGGTCCAGGCTGGAGGGCAGCTGGATGGTGGCGGCCAGCACCGCGCCCTCGGCGACGGTCAGTTCCTGCACGGGCTTGCCGAAGTAGGCCTTGGACGCCGCGTCGATGCCGTACGCGCCACGGCCGAAGTAGATGGTGTTCAGGTACGCCGCGAGGATCTCGTCCTTGCTCCACTGCCGCGCCATCTTGGCCGAGATGACCAGCTCGTGCATCTTGCGGGTCAGCGAGTGCTCGTCACCGACCAGCGCGTTCTTCACGTACTGCTGGGTGATCGTCGAACCACCGCCCGCGCTCTCCTTGCCGAGGACGTTGTCCCTGGCGGCACGCGCGAAGCCGGAGATCGAGAAGCCGGGGTTGGTATAGAAGTCCCGGTCCTCGGCGGCCATCACCGCGTTGCGGACGTGCGGCGGGATCTGCTCGATGGTGACGTCGGTCCGGTTGCCCTCCGGCGGCACCACTTTGCTGATCACCGTGTCACCGTCGGAGGCGAGGATGGTCGCCACCTGGTTGGTCTTCAGGTCTCCCGGCTGCGGCACCGACACCGTGGTGTACGCGGCGAGGAAGATGCCGCTGGGCAGCAGGATGGCCAACGCGATCAGGACGTAGAGGGTGCGCCGCACGATGCGCCACGGCGACTTCTTCTTCTGCGCCGGGCGCCTGCCCGGCCCGTCGGAGCCGTCACCGTTGCCGCCGCCACGGCGGGGCGGCGGACCCGACGGCGGGCCGCCCGCGGTCTGCCTGCGTTCGCCGGTGGAGGGTCCACTGCCCGGGACGCGACGTCCCTCACGGTCCACCGCCGGACGCGCGCCGGTGGCCGGTCGCGGGCCGGTGGAGGGGCCGCGACGGTCGCGGTCGGCCACCGCCTCGGTGAGCGAGCCCGGCCGCTGGATCCGCTGGGTCTGCTGCGGGGCGGAAGCGCCGCCGGCGGGCGCGCCGCGATTGGGCTGCGGCGGCCTGCCCGGCTGCGGCGGACGGCCACCCTGCGGCGGTCGTCCCTGCGGCGGGGGCCCCGGACGGCGCGGCGCCTGTGGGCCGCGTGGCTCACCGGGGATGGGACGCCCCCCGGGCGGCGGAACCGGCCGGGCGCCAGGCGGCGGGCCGGGACGGGGATTCTGGTACGGATTGGGACTTGGACGTGAACTCTGTGGAGGACGGCCGCCATGTGGCTCATCGCCGTAGGGGGAAGTCTCGTAGGGCGAATTCACTGACAAGATCTCCATAACTCGTAGCGGTCCAAGTGGCTATCAGCGGTAGTCGTCACCGCGGCGGACGCATGCCGGCTCCGCGAGTCACCCGACGGGCGAATGACCTGGCACTTCATTCGGCGGCGGTGCGCCGGTTCGCGCGTGTCCCGGTGCGGCGGCGTGGCGGCGCAGGCGTGGAACCGAGCACATAGGACTGCACCAGATGATTCCAGCTGCAGGTCCTGCATACCTCGACGACATGGACCGAGAACTCCTCGCGCGTCTCGGCGAGGCGCACGAGTTCCTCGGGTGTGCGAGCCGAACCGGCGACCGGCCCGAGGCCGTCGCCGAAGACCCAGGATACGAGGGTCAGTTGTTCCTTCCGGCAGATGGGGCATGTGACCTCACTCCCCCGACCGTGGAACTTCGCCGCACGTAAGAGGTAGGGATTCGCATCACACACCTCGGCGACATCGACTCGGCCCGCATAGACGTCAGCCAGCAGCGACCGGCGCCGGAGGGCGTAGTCGACAACTTGCCGCTGAATTCGCACGAGAACCAGAGTAGCGGTGTTGGAATCGGGCCGCCCCGGGCTGTGCGGATTGACCGGCTCCGGTGGGCGCCGGATCCGGCGCGTCGCGCCGTTATCCGGATTACGATCCGTCTGTGTCCTCCGCAGCATCCGGGCGCACGCGAGCGCGTGACCTCGACCGCGCCACCGCGTCCGGCCTGCTGGATGCCGCCTACGCCGAGGGCCAACTCGGCGCCGACGAGTACCACGACCGAATCGCGCAGGCCGCGGCGGCGAAAACGCTCGGCGAACTGGCCGCGCTCACCACGGATCTGCAAACCCCCGCCGCCGCGCGCGGGTTCACCGCGCAGCGCTCGTCGGGCACGCGAAAAGTGTTGCGCCGCTCGGCATCCGGAGGGAGTTATTCCGATCACACCCGGGCGCGCGATGCCGATCGCGCCACTACTCGCTCCCTGCTCGACTCCGCCCGCGCCGACGGCCAGCTGTCCGAAGAGGAGCACGACGCCCTCACCGAACTCGCCGCGGAGGCGCGCACCCTCGGCGATCTGAAGGATCTGGTCTCGGACTTGCAACGGGCCCGCGATCTCGCCCCCGCGCCGCGGCCGCCGCGTTCACGTCGCCGTCAGTGGTACGTGGGTGCGGTGACCGTGGCCGCGGTGCTGGCCGCCTGCGCCGGATATCTCGCGGTCACCCGGGAGGCGGAGGCACCGCGACCGGCGGCGCAGGCCCTGCCCGTGTTGGACCAAGGGGCGGTGCAGCCTTTGGTGATCCCCACGCCGAGCCCACACACCACCGAAGGAATCGCCACATTCCTACAGAATTACCAGCGGAAATTCGGCGACCTTCGAGTCGACGAGCTGTATATGCACGAAAATTACGCCACGCTCGTCCGGGCGGTGCCGGGCCAGGCGAACCGGAAGGTCTCCTACGACTACCGCGGTGGTTTCGCCCAGTCCGGGAGGATCGAGACGCGCAAGGCCGACACACCCTCGGTGGACCTGGGCACGTTGAACGCGGAGGCGATCGGCCGGGCGCTCGCCGACGCGGCCGCGATCACCCGGGTGCCGGGCGGCGCCGTGTCGCATTTCATGGTGCGAGCGGACGGCAACCGGGGCTCCGTCGAACCGACCGTCACCGTTTATGTGAACAACCCGGCCAGGGAGAACGGCTACTTCACGCTGACCCCGGCGGGCGAGATCCGCCTCGTCCGGCCGTTCGAGGGATAGGCGATGGCGACGACCCGATACAGCGGCATCCGCGCCCGCGACACCGACCGCGCCGATGTCTGCGGCCTGCTCGACGCCGCGCTGGCCGATGGCCAGCTCACCGCGAGCGAGCACGCCGCGCGGACCGCGGAGGCGATGCGAGCCAAATCCTTCGGCGAACTCGACGCGCTGATCGGGGATCTACAGATTCCGGGCGAACTCGCGAACGCCCCGGTGGTCCGCGTCGACCGCAGGCGGCCGCGGCGCTGGCTGGCGCCGGTCTACACGATCGCTGCCGCCCTGGTCGCCGGTGCGATGGTGGGCGCGATCAGTCGCTGCGGCATCGATCTGCCCGGGTCGTCGGAGAAGGTCCCCGATATGACCACCGGTGCGGGCCTGGCCTACTTCCTCGCGGAGTACCGGGCCGAGTTCGGCGACCTGATCGCCGACGATGTCACGCTGTACCCGAAGTACGCCATCGTGGACCGGCAGCAGCCCGGCAACGAAGCCCAGACCGGCGACTACCGCTACGACGGCGATTTCGGCACTTCGCGGACCTCCGAGCGCAGGACGGGGACGCGCACCTTCGACCTCGCCGCCGTCGACGTGCCCGCCATCGCCCGGCTGCTGGCCGGCGCGCGGCAGACGGTGCGGTGCCCGGACGGCGAGATCAGCCACGTCGGCCTCGAGTTCGACACACCCGACGCGGCCGATCGCGGTCCCGTGGCGAATATCTACGTGAAATGCAAAGGCGGCGCGACCGGGTACGCGAAGGTCACCTTCGCGGGCGAGCCGGTCGCGGTCTTCCCCGCCTCTCGCTGAAGCGACGCAACGCCCTTTCCCGGCCGCCGTCTGTGCACAGATGTATCGCTCCGATATAGTGGATAGTCGCATCCATCGGTTAGGTCTGTACAACAGTCAGGGGGTGAAGCCCGGTGCTCGAGCTGGCAATCCTCGGGCTGCTCCTCGAAGCGCCCATGCACGGCTACGAACTGCGCAAGCGGTTGACCGGCCTGCTCGGGGCGTTTCGTGCCTTCTCCTACGGATCCCTCTACCCGACGCTGCGCCGCATGCAGGCGGACGGGTTGATCGCCGAGGAGATCCCCGCGGGCGCGACGACCCGCCGTGCGCGACGGGTTTACCAACTGACTCCGGCCGGGCGGGAGCGGTTCAGCGAGTTGCTCGCCGACACCGGACCGCAGAACTACACCGACGACGGCTTCGGCGTTCATCTGGCCTTCTTCAGCCGCACCCCCGCGGAAGCGCGGATGCGGATCCTGGAGGGCAGGCGGCGTCAGGTCGAGGAGCGCCGAGAGGGGCTCCGGGAGGCGATCAAGAAGGCCAGCGGTTCGCTGGATCGCTACACCCGGCAGCTCCATCAACTCGGACTCGAATCAAGCGAGCGCGAAGTGCGCTGGCTCAACGAGTTGATTGCGGCGGAGCAATCGACGAAGGCGGCACCACAGAAAGAGGGAAATACCGGCCATGAGTGACATCGAGAAGGCTGACAACGCCACAGAGGTTCGCGTCGCCATCGTAGGTGTGGGAAACTGCGCCTCTTCGCTGGTCCAGGGCGTGCAGTACTACCGGGACGCGGACGAGTCCGCGACCGTTCCCGGTCTGATGCACGTGCGGTTCGGGCCCTACCACGTCCGCGACGTCAAGTTCGTCGCCGCGTTCGACGTGGACGCGAAGAAGGTCGGCTTCGACCTGGCCGAGGCCATCTTCGCCAGCGAGAACAACACCATCAAGATCTCCGACGTGCCGCCCAGCGACGTCGTCGTGCAGCGCGGTCCGACCCTCGACGGCATCGGCAAGTACTACGCGGAGACCATCGAGCTGTCCGAGGCCGAGCCGGTCGACGTGGTGCGGGTGCTGAAGGACAACAACGTCGACGTGCTGGTGTCCTACCTGCCGGTGGGTTCGGAGGAAGCCGACAAGTTCTACGCGCAGTGCGCGATCGACGCGGGTGTCGCGTTCGTCAACGCGCTGCCGGTGTTCATCGCCTCCGACCCGGTCTGGGCGGAGAAGTTCACGAAGGCCGGTGTCCCGATCGTCGGTGACGACATCAAGAGCCAGGTCGGCGCGACCATCACCCACCGCGTGATGGCCAAGCTGTTCGAAGATCGCGGCGTGCAGCTCGACCGCACCATGCAGCTCAACGTCGGCGGCAACATGGACTTCAAGAACATGCTCGAGCGTGAGCGCCTGGAGTCGAAGAAGATCTCCAAGACCCAGGCCGTCACCAGCAACCTCAAGAAGGAGCTCGGCGCCAACGACGTGCACATCGGCCCGTCCGATCACGTGGGCTGGCTCGACGACCGCAAGTGGGCCTACGTCCGCCTGGAGGGCCGCGCCTTCGGTGACGTGCCGCTGAACCTGGAGTACAAGCTCGAGGTGTGGGACTCGCCGAACTCCGCAGGCATCATCATCGACGCGGTGCGCGCGGCGAAGATCGCCAAGGACCGCGGCATCGGCGGACCGGTCATCCCGGCCTCGGCCTACCTGATGAAGTCCCCGCCGCAGCAGCTGGCCGACGACATCGCGCGCACCCAGCTGGAAGCTTTCATCATCGGCGCGGAGTAATTCGGCAGACCGACGCAAGCCGGCCGGAGGCGATGCCTCCGGCCGGCTGCGTTGGTACGACGTCCGCGCTAGTCCAGGGAGACGTAGACCTCCACCGACGCCGGGCCGGTGTAGCGCTCCACCTCGGCGGTGTGGGAGCGGGTGATGGTTCCCGCGTTCTCGGCCTTCGCCACCTGCGCCCAGGCGGTGCGCAGCAGGTCGTAGGGCTTGTCGGCGACGACGAATTTGGCGTAGCGGCCCTGCGGGACGATGGTGAGCACATCGCCGGGGTCCAACTCGTCCATCCCGCCGATCTCGTAGCCGAGCACCGCGACGGCGTGATCGTTCTGGCCGATGTAGGCGGCCACCCGCGGCACGGTCTTCTCCCGCGCCAGATACCGGTCCCACGTGAAGTTCACCAGGTCGAGGTCACGCGCGGTCACCTCACGGCCGGCCAGCGGCACGGTCAGGCCGGCGACCATGCTCTGCGGCAAAGTGACGATCTCGAAGTCCACTGTCTGTTCCTACCCGTTGCCCTGATCGTCTGCCAATGCCACGAAGACTTCCACCGTTCGCGCGTCCGGATAGTGTTCCCAGTCGCCGGTATAGGCGCGTAGGAGCCGCCCCGCGGCCTCCGCGTCCCAGACCGCTCGCCAGATGCTCACAATGGTGTCGCCGAGATTGTCGCCGCTGGCGATGAACCGGGCGAAGCGCCCGGCGGGCACCCGGGCGAGCACGTCGCCGGGCTGCAGGTCGGCCAAGCTGTGGCAGCGGTAGCCGACGATATGGGTCAGGTACGAATTGATCTCCGGCGCGTGGTCGACGTACGCCGTGGTGGGCGGTCCGGGCAGCTTGCGAGCCAGGTTGCGCTTCCACGCCTCTTCGACTTTCGCGCGGCGCGGCCCCTCGACCGCGAGCGCGGGGCTGCGAAGCACTGTTCCCGCCACCAGCGTCTCGGGTTGGTCAACGACATTGAAATCCACCGGCGTAGCCCCTATGTCTCGTCTGTCTTCAATTGGCGTCGCTCCCGGTGCCCTCCATGGTGCGCAGGCTACCGCCTCCGGGCCCGCCGCTCGCGCCGCGCTGTCGTCGCTCGAGCGCATATCCTTCCGCATCGTTTCCGCGGTTTCGGCGTCGGCCCGTTCCGACGCACTCGCTGTTCGCTCTCACTCTGGCAAACGATGCTGCCATGTCATGCGTTCCGCCGGGCCACGGAAGGTCACAGCATCATCGCTATCCAGGAACCGGAATGCTCAGGCCCGGGAAAATCTCCACCTCCCTGGGCGGTTGCGGGCTGGACGGGATGATCACGGCGGGTTCGCGCTGCGGTGACTGCTGCGGCGGATTGAGGATGTCGTAGGGGCCGCCCGAGGGAGGCTTGTTCTGATTCGGCCGGTCCGGGGCCTGCGTCCCCGGGAACTGTTCGATGGGCGTGCCGTCGAGCGCGTCGTCCATCACCTGTTTCCAGATGTCGGCGGGCAGGCCGGAGCCGTAGATGTCGGCGCCGCGCGCGGTGCGGATCGGCTGGGACTGCTCGGTTCCGATCCATACCGCCGTGGACAGCGACGGGGTGAACCCGATCATCCACGCGTCCTTGTTCAGATCGCTCGTACCGAGTTGCGTGGTACCGGTTTTGGCGGCCGAGGGACGGTTGTTCTTCAGCGCGTGCCCGTTGGAGTAGGCAGCGATCGGGAGCATCGCCTCGGTGGTGTTCTCCGCGATCCTGCGGGGGATGCTCTGCTTGCCCTCGGGCAGT
Organism: Nocardia sp. NPDC047648; assembly: GCF_040642815.1. Lineage (NCBI taxonomy): Bacteria > Bacillati > Actinomycetota > Actinomycetes > Mycobacteriales > Nocardiaceae > Nocardia > Nocardia sp. NPDC047648. The sequence continues at coordinate 288,575 of NZ_JBEYSX010000010.1, forward strand.
TGTTCACCGACCTGCTGGTCCGGGCCGCGATCCAGGAGCACCCGCCCGTCACCGGTCACCACGCGCTGTACGAAATAGGGCCGGTGATAGACGCCCGACGCGCCGATCGTGGCGTACGCCGAGGCCATGTCGATAGGCCGGACCGAATATTGCCCGAGGACGATCCCGTTCAGCGGTCGCCCCCCGTCCTCGGTGAGGGTCTTGCCCGGTACGCCCGGCAGTTCCTCCGGTATGCCCGCCGCGTGCGCCGCGTCCGCGATCGCCTGCGGGCCGTCGAACATCGTCATGGTCAATCGGTAATAGCTGGTGTTGAGCGAGCGCTTCAGCGCCTCCGCCATGGTGCACTTGCCGCACGATTCGCCGTCCACGTTGGTGATCCGGGTACCGCGGTCGGTGACGGGGGAGCTGTCCAACACGCGGGACAGCGGAATGCTCTGCTGCTGCGCGGCGATCGCCGCGAAGACTTTGAACGCCGATCCGGTCTGCAACGGCGCCTGGGCGAAATCGAAGCCGATACCGTCGTAGCCGCCGAAGTACGCGCGTACCGCGCCGGAGCGCGGGTCGATCGACACCACCGCGGCGCGCAGTTCCGGCGGCTGCGCACCGAGCCGGTCGCGCACCGCGCCCAGGACCGCCTGCTGCGCCCTGGTGTCGATGGTGGTGGTGATCTGCAACGCGCCCTTGTTCAAGTCGCGCTCACTGATGCCGGAGTCGCGCAGTTCGCGCACCACCTGGTTGCGGATCAGGCCCTCGGGGCCGCGGGTCACATTGTCATCCGGGATCTGGGTGAGTGGGATGATCGGCGGAAAGACGGTCGCGTCGCGGTCGCCCGGCGCCAGCGCGCCCATCTCCACCATTCCGTCGAGCACGTAGCGCCAGCGCGCTTTGAGGTCCGCGAGGTGGGTTTCCGGGTCGAGGATCGATGGCGTCCGGATCAGCGCCGCGAGCACCGCGCCCTCCGCGAGGGTCAGCTGGTCGACCTGTTTGTCGAAGTAGACCTTGGCCGCCGCGGCGATGCCGTAGGACCCGCGGCCGTAGTAGATGGTGTTGAGGTACGCCGCGAGGATGTCGTCTTTACTCCACTGCCGCGCCATCTTCGCCGCGATGATCAGTTCGCGCATCTTGCGGGTGACGGTGCGCTCGGAGCCGAGGAACGCGTTCTTGACGTATTGCTGGGTGATCGTGGAGCCGCCACCCGCGTTGTCCTTGCCGAGCAGGTTGTCCCGTGCGGCACGCAGGAAGCCGGAAGTCGAATAACCGGGATTGGTGTAGAAATTGCGGTCCTCCGCCGACAGCACCGCGTCGCGTACCGGCCGTGGCACATCGGACAACGGGACCGGCGTCCGGTTTCCGTCCGGCGGAACGATTTTCGCGAGCACGGTGCTGCTGTCGGAGGCGAAGATGGTCGCGATCTGATTCGTCTGCACCGCATTCGGATCCGGGATCTCGGCGCTCCAGTACGCCAGGACGGACAGCAGCGCGGGCACCACGCCGAAGAGGATGAACAAGGCCAGCAGCAGGCGACGGATACGTTCGGCTCTACTGCGCGGCGGGCGATCCTGCTGCGCAGGACGCGGGGTGGGCGGCCGTGTTTTCCGTCGGGCCGCCGCGCGTTCGCGACGCTCGCGTGCGTTCCGCTTCGCCGCGTCCGGCCGCTGCGTCCAGCCCGCGATCGAGGCATACGGTGCGGTCGGGGGAGCCCCCTTGGCGCCGCGTCCACGTCCTCGCGGTTTGCGGAACGAGCTCACGATCATCTCCTCCCGGAGCGCCGGACGAACTCACCTGCACGAACGAACGGAAAAGAGCGTCGAAAGCCAGAGTTTACCGTGTTCTCTCACAAGCGGCTTTCCACTTTCCGGCCCGTCCGCACGCGAGGTTCAGCTCTTCACGCCGCCCGCGGTCAGGCCGGAGATGATGCGGCGCTGGAAGAGCAGGACCATGACGACCAGCGGGATGGTGACGATGGTGCCTGCCGCCATGATCGCCGCGTACGGCTGGACCAGCGGGTTGTTGCCGGAGAAGCGGGCGATCGCGACGGTGACCGGTTCGGTTTTGTCGCTGGAAAGCAAACGCGCGAGCAGGTATTCGTTGACCGCGGCGATGAACGCGAGGATCGCGGTGGTGAACACGGCGGGAGCGGCCAAGGGCAGCATCACCAGGCGGAACGCCTGCAACTTGGTGGCGCCGTCGATCCGGGCGGCTTCTTCGAGTTCCCACGGCAGTTCGGCGAAGAAGGACGCGAGGATGTAGACCGTCATCGGCAGCACAAACGAGATGTTCGGGATGATCATCGCCTGGTATTCGCCGATCCAGCCGAGGTTGGTGAACAGCTGGAACAGCGGGGTCACCAGCACGACCACCGGGAACATCGAGGCGCTGAGGATCAGGCCGGACACCACGTACTTGCCGTGGAAGGTGAGCCGTGCCAGCGCGTACGCGGCGAGCACGCCGATCACCAGCGCGATCGCCGTCGTGATGGAGCCGATGACGATGCTGTTGACCAGCGCCTTGCCGAAATTGTTGCCGCGGCTGGTGTCGAACGCGTTGCGGAAGTTCTCCAGCGTGACGTGCGTCGGCCACGGCGTGTTGTCGAAGGTGTAGTCGGGGTCGCGGAACGCGGTGACCGCCATCCAGTAGAACGGCGCGAGACCCCAGACCAGCACGATCAGCGCGCCCAGGTACAGGCGTACCGAACCGAGTCGTTTGGTCCACGGAACCGGCCGCGCGGCGGACTTGTCGGTCGCCGGTTTTTGCGCCGTCTGCACGGACATCAGTGCGCCTCCCGCTGTTCTTCCTGGGTGCGAACCGCGTTCGCGCCGAGGATCTTCACCAGCACGAACGCCACTGCGAAGATCAAAAGGAAGGTGATCGTGGACAACGCGGCCGCGCTGTTGGGGCCTTGCCGGACCTGATCGACCACCAGGATCGACACCGTGCGGGTGGACGGGTTGCCCAGCGTCATGATCGCGGGCAGGTCGTACATCCGCAGGGCGTCCATGGTCCGGAACAGCACCGCGACCAGCAGGGCGGGCTTCAACAGGGGCAGGGTGATCTGGGTGAACCGCTGCCAGGCCGACGCGCCGTCGACGCGAGCCGCCTCGTACACATCGGCTGGAATCACTTGCAGTCCGGCCAGCAGCAGCAGCGCCATGAACGGCGTGGTCTTCCAGACGTCGGCCGCGATCACCGCGAACCGGGCGGGCCACGCGTCGGAGGTCCACAGGATGTGCGTGCCGAGCACGCGGTTCACCACGCCGTCGTACTGGAACATGAACTCCCACAACCGCGCGGTGACGGCGGTGGGGATGGCCCACGGAATCAGCACGGCCGCGCGCAGCAGCGCCCTGCCGCGGAAGGTCTTGCCCATCACCATGGCCATGCCGAGGCCGAGCGTCGCTTCGAGCGCGACGGTGACGACCGTGAAGAACAGGGTGACCCCGACGGCCACCCAGAATTGCGAGCCGAGGTTGCCCGTCGGGCAGGCCACCGTCTCGCCGGTGGCGACCTGGCACTGCTGCAGCAGCCAGTGCGTGTAGTTCGCGAACCCGGCGTTGCCGCCCTCGACGAACATGCCGGTCGCCGGGTCGAGGCCGGGGTCCTTCTGGAAGGACATCCACAGCGCCCGGATCACGGGATACCCGATGACGACCGCCAGCGCGATCAGCACGGGCGTGACGAACACCCAGGCTTTCCCGGATCGTCGCAATTCCAGGGCCGTCCTGGCGGCGAAGCCGCGCCCGGCCGGAACGACCTCGTCGTCTTTCGGCACGCTAGTCGCCGTTCCCGAAGGATCCGACACCGTTTCTCTCCTGCGGGTTCGTCGGGTCCGTTGCGCTCAACCGCTCACGATCCGGCGGTTTCGATGCCCTTTTGCATCCCGGTGATCGCGTCGTCGACGGACTTGGTTCCGTTCAACGCAGCATAAGCGTTGTCCTGGATGGCCTTGCTCACCGCGGGATAAAACGGTGTCACCGGGCGCGGCACCGCGCTGGAGATGGAGTCCTTGAGCGCGGGCAGGTACGGCATCTTCGCGATCAGCGCCGGGTCGTCGTACATGGACGCACGCACCGAGGGCAGTGCACCCGCCGCGACGATGTGCTGGGCGTCCTCGCTGATCAGGAAGCGCAGGAAGTCCAGCGCGGTGGCCTTGTTCTTGGAGTACGCGCTGATCGCCGCGTTGTAGCCGCCGAGGGTGGAGGCGCCGACGCCGTTCTCTCCGGGCAGCGGGGCCACCGCGAACTTGTCCTTCACCGCGGAGGCCTCGCCGCCGACGTCACCGAAGGTGGACGGCCACGAGCGCAGGAACATCAGCTTGCCCTGCGCGAAGGCGTTGCTGGACTCCGGCTCCTTGAAGGTGATGGCCTCTTTGGGGATGTCGCCGTTGTTGTACGCGTCGACCAGGACCTTCAGACCGGCGCGGGACTGCGCGCTGTTCACCGTGGGGGTCTTGCCGTCGGCGCCGACGAAGCTGCCGCCATAGGCGTTGATCACCTCGGCCGCGTTCACGGTCAGGCCCTCGTAGGGCGCGAACTGGCCCGCGTAGCAACCGATGTTCTGCTGGCGCGCGATGGGGCACTGGGCGAGCAGTTCGTTCCAGGTCTTGGGCGGGTTCGCCACCAAGTCCTTGCGGTAGAACAGCAGGCCGCCGTTGGTGTTGCGGGGCGCGGCGTAGAGCGTGTTGTTATAGGTGGCGCTGGCGACCGGCGGGGAGAGCAGCGCGCTGGTGTCGATGGTGAAGGAGTCCTTCAGCGGCTGGATCCAGCCCTTGGCGGCGAACTCGGCGGTCCACGGCACGTCCAAGGCGACCACGTCGTAGTTGGACTGCTTGGACCGCATGTGCTCGACCAGGTCGTCGTACTGCTGCGAGGCGTCGTTCGACTGTTCCTTGAACGTCACCGGCTCGTCCGGGTGCGCGGCGTTCCAGCGCTCGATCAGCTGCTTGACCGCGCCGGTCTCCGTCGTGTCCTTGCCCTCGACATAGGTGATCGGACCGCGACCGGTGAGGTTCTGGCTGGTCGGACTGCCGCCGCTGTCGCTGGAGCAGGCGCTGGTGAACGTCGCGGTCAGCAGCCCGACCGAGGCGACCGCCACCGCGGCTCGCGGCACCAGCGACGAACGTAGGGACGACACCTTCTTCACAGCCATCGCAAACACTCCAGGATCATTCGTGAGCGGCAGCACACCCTGCCGGTGCACAAGGCAAGATACATGGTGTCGATCCGGAGTGCGGGACAGTGGCGGTAAGTCTCTCGCTAGGCTGGGGCGCGATGACTTCGCCGAACGCGGTTCCCGATCGGATGCTCACGCGCATCGGTGGGCTGCTGCGCAAGGCCGAGGCCACCGACAACGAGCACGAGGCCGAAGCGTTTCTGGCCGCGGCTCAGCGCCTGGCCACGAAATCGTCCATCGACCTCGCGGTGGCGCGGGCGCACATCGCGGGACGCGAGCGCAGGCCCACTCCGGTGCAGCGGGTCATTCCGATCGGTGAGCCGGGCAAGCGCGGGTTGCGGACTTACGTCCAGTTGTTCGTCGCGATCGCGGCGGCGAACGACGTGCGCTGCGATGTCGCCCGTACTTCGACGCAGGTCTACGCGTATGGATTCGACTCCGACATCGATACCTGCGAGGCGCTCTACGCCAGCCTGCTCGTGCAGATGGTGCGCGCGTCCGACCAGTACATCAAGTCGGGCGCCTACAAATCGGCCACCGTCGAGAAGATCGTGGTGGAGAAGCGATGGGGTCGTCCGGTCCGGCGCCGGGTGCAGGCGCCGGTCGCGGGTGTGACGGCACGGCTGAACTTCCAGATGGCGTTCGCCGCGCGGATCGGGCGGCGGCTGACCGAGGTGAAGGCCGAGGTCGAAGCGGAGGTGTTGCCACGGGAAGCCGAGGCCACCGGCACGGCGCTGGCATTGCGCGCCAAAGAGATCGAACTCACAGACTTCTACGCCAAGACGTCGGAGGCGCGCGGCACCTGGCGCGGGCCGCAGGCGTCGGCGGGGCATTCGGCGGCGGCGCGGGCGGCGGGGGATCGCGCGGGCCGGGCCGCACGGATCGGCACCTCGCCCGAACTCCCGGCTGCCCGGCGGAAGTTGAGTTCCCCCGAGGGCGGTTGAGCGGCGTGCACAACATCGGGCGTGCGGGCGGGCGTCGCCGCGCGCGATCGTCGGAGGCATCGGAGGCATCGGAGGCATCGGAGGCATCGGAGGCATCGGAGGCATCGGCGGGTTTCGGTAACCGGCTGGTGCCCGTTGTCGCGAGATCGGCTTGGCGACCATGACGGTGCGCGACAGCCAGCGCGCCAAGGTATACGACGCCGAGCAGTTGGTACGCGGGGTCTTCGATCGCGCCGACGAGCACGGTGCGCGCACCGTCGAACTCTACGGTTCGCAGCTCACCTTGCCGATCGAGCGACGCTTCGCCTCGGTGGAATCCGTGCAGAGCTATGCGGACAAGGTGCTGGCCCTCAATTGGATACGGGCGCGATGGGACCGGGCCGCCGTGGCGGTGCGCGTCCGCTCGCGGGCCGGGACCACCGCCGCGCATTACGAGGCGGCCGGGAACGTGTTAGCGGTTCCGCTGCACACCGGCGGCACCGCTTGGGCGCTGCGGGAACTGGTGATCCTGCACGAACTGGCGCATCACCTGGAGTCAGCCCCGGAGTCGGTGGCCGCGCACGGTCCGGAGTTCTGCGACCGCTATGTGGAACTGGTCGACGGCGTTATCGGTCCTGAGGCGGCGTTGCTCTTGCGGACGACAATGCTCGGCTGCGGGGCACGGATCGGGTAAGGCCGCCGTTCAGCGGAAGACCACTCGGTGGTGCCCTGCTGGGCGGGCAGAGAACTCGCGTGCACGATGCGCGGTAGGCCAGTGGTTTCGCGCGTTCATGTGGGCGGGGCCTGGTGGACCAGGGCGCTGACGCGGGCCAGCCGCTCCTGCCACCACGCGGTGCGGTCGGCATCGGGATGTCGATGGCTTTCCATCAGCTGCGGATCCGGCTCGGGTGGGGTGCGCAGGACGGGGAGATAACCGTCCGAGGCGCGCAGCGCGCCCGGCGTCACATCGCCGGTGAGCAGGCTCAAAGTGCCGAGACCACAGGCGAAGTCGAGTTCCGGCAGCGCGCCGGCCAGCGCCAGTTGCGCGGCGAGGCCGACACTGGTCTCGAGCGCGGAGGAGACCACACACGGCAGTCCCGCCGCCTCCGCCACTTGCAGGGCGCGCCGGACGCCGCCGAGCGGTGTGCATTTGAGGACGGCGATGTCGGCGGCCCCGGCGACCGCGACCCGCAGCGGGTCTTCGGCGCGGCGGATGGATTCGTCGGCGGCGATGCGGACGTCGACGCGGCGGCGCACCGCGGCGAGTTCCTCGATCGTCCGGCAGGGCTGTTCGACATATTCCAGGCCCCCCGCGGCCTTATCGATCCGCTGGATGTGGCGCACGGCGGTGTCGACATCCCAGACCGCGTTCGCGTCGACCCGGATCGCGCCGTTGCGGCCGAGCGCGTCGCGTACCGCCTCCACCCTGGCGAGATCCTCGGGGAGCGAGTCGGGGTGGTCGGCGACCTTCACCTTGGCGGTGCGGCAGCCGGACCGGCCCACGATCGCGTGCGCCTGCTCCGGGTCCACGGCGGGGACGGTGCAATTGATCGGAATGCGATCGCGCACCGGCTCGGGCCAGCCCGTCGTGACCTGTTCCAGTGCGGTGGCCAGCCAGGCGGCGGCCTCGCGGTCGTCGTATTCGGGGAATGGACAGAACTCGCCCCACCCGAGCGGTCCGTGGATCAGCATTCCCTCGCGCACCGTGATGCCACGGAAACGGGTGCGCATCGGAATGGCGTAGACGATGTTCTGCGCTGCGGAGTCGCTCATCGCCGCCCAGCTTATTCGGCCGCCGCCGCGGATCGGGGATTGCGCACGCGGACTCGAGTAGTTTCCCGGAGTCGCCCGCGCGACCGACGCGGGATCGTTGGCGTCATGATCCGGACCGGTACCCCGCAGCCCTGGCCGCCCTACGGCATGCCGCAGGGGCCCGCACGTCCGCCCGCCGGGCAGCGGGCGGTGCGGACCTGGGACGTCGTGCTCGCCGTCGTGCTGTACTGCGTCGCGGCGGTCCTCGGCCTCGCCGCGGCCTACTTCACCGTCTTCTTCGCCTTCGCCACCGATCCGTGCGGGCCGGACAACTGCCGCACCGACTACCTGGGCTGGGCCTTCGTGGTGTCCTGGGGCGGCACCGCGTTCGCGATCGTCGGCGTGACCGGGATGCTCATTCTGGCCGCGGTGAAGCGCTGGTACATGTGGTACTGGCCGGTGCTTGCGATCGTGCTGATCGTCGCCTCGTTCGGCGGCGGCCTCGCCCTGGCGTCCCGGGTCTACCCGGGAAACTGAACCGCCGAGATGCCGGGTGGCGGTGCGCCGCTGCGCGCCACCTGTCGCTGTTGCATGTCCTTTCCTCCCTCCCCCGGATGGTCAGTGGAGCTGTCGTTCGGGGTAGTCGGTCATCCCCAGTACTCGCCGCGCTTCTTTCGCTCCTCCACTTCGGCCAGGTACGCGGCTTCACGGTCGGTGCCTAGTGCGTCTTCGTCGCCGAATCGGTCGCGCAAGTGGATTCGCTGATCTTCCGGTACTGCGTTGCGGCGCGCCCTGGCCGCCTCGAATCCCGCTTTGATCTTCGCCAGCTCTTCGTCTGAAATATCGTCGTCATACGGGTATTCACCGGGTGCGTAAAAGATTTTTCCATCGATCTTTTTCGGCATTTCGCTATTTCCTTTCTACGGCCTTGGCATTTCGCGCATTTGAATTATAATACGCCCCGTCTCCGGGTCGGGGAATTTGTCGACCACACGAAACGGAGTGTCAGTTTTGAACACGACTTCAAGTTCTTCGGGAACGCTCGAATGGTGGCCGATGTAGCGACCGTCTATCGACCATATCTCCATTTCGACCGTGCGGTCCTTCGCCGCTGCGGAGGTGGCGGATGCGGAGGTGAACGGAGGTTCGACAATCGTGGAACCCGGCTCATACTGTGCCAGTTGTTCGGGTGTGAGGTCGACGCGCCGGGTGACTTGTCCTTCGTAGACGGGGCACTTATCCAATGCGGCATTCATGGCATCACGCTCGGCTATCTGCGCGGGTGTCAGATTGTCGCCGGATCGGATAGCGGTGTTGAGTGGTGCGCTGTCGCCGGTGTAGCGGCCGATCGTGTCGATATCCGCCCGTGGTAGGTCAACCTTAGGAATGCCTTCGGGATGCTCGATCTTGGGTAACTCGACCGGATCCTTTTTCGGCGGCCCGACCG
>NZ_JBEYSX010000011.1:0-285886 GCF_040642815.1 Nocardia sp. NPDC047648
TTCTACATGATGTGGACCGACGGCATGGCCCGGTTGATGCCGCCGTGGGAGCTGTATCTGGGCCGCTACACCGTGCCCGCGGTGTTCTGGGTCGCGCTGATCATGGGCCTGGTGTTCACCGTGCTGATCGCCTACCCGTGGATCGAGAAGCGGCTCACCGGCGACAACAGTGCCCATCACAACCTGCTGCAGCGTCCGCGTGACGTTCCGGTCCGGACGGCGATCGGCGCGATGGCGATCGCGTTCTACGTGGTGCTGACGTTGTCGTGCGTCAACGACATCATCGCCCTGAAGTTCGACATCTCGCTGAACGCGACCACGTGGATCGGGCGCATCGGCCTGCTCGTCGCCCCGCCCGCGGCGTACTACATCGCGTACCGGTTCTGCCTCGGCTTGCAGCGCAGCGACCGCGCGGTGCTCGAGCACGGCATCGAGACGGGTGTGATCAAGCGTCTGCCGCACGGCGAGTACATCGAGGTGCATCAGCCGCTCGGCCCGGTCGACGGACACGGTCACCCGATTCCGCTGGAGTACCAGGGCGCACCGGTGCCGAAGAAGATGAGCAAGCTGGGTTCGGCGGGCAAGCCGGGCACCGGCAGCTTCCTGCGGCCCGATCCGCAGGAGGAGAGCGCTCGGAACTTCGAGATCGAGCACGAGGAAGAGCACAGGCAGCTGAAGGTGCTGCAGCGCGCTCAGGAGGCGGCGAACGGCAAGCACGGCCACTGACGTCCGCCCCACCGAACGGCCCCCGAGTCGAATGCGACCCGGGGGCCGTTCGGTGTCATAGCGCGGATGTCACAGGCGTGGCGCCGCGCGGCGTGCGGCCTCGATGGCTTCGAACTTGGCGAGGTTGTGCCGGGCGTCGGCCAGGGCGTCGTGCGCGTCCGGCGGGATCGGCGGCAGTTCGGGACGGCTGTGCGCCTCCCAGTGCTGGCGCAATTCGTTGGTGTAGCGCGGCAGGGTGTTGGGCAGGTCGACCATGGAGCCCCACAGTTGGCACAGGGCGACGTGGTCGTAGGCGGACACCCAGGCCCACAGCTCCGGTTGCACGGTCGGCCGCGGCACCAGGAACGCGTACAGCTCGTCCCGGATCCGGGCACGGCTGCGCCACAACGGAGAGGAAGGCGACGGCAGCTGGGGCAAAACGAATTTGCGCACCCAGGGACCCGCGCGTCCGGCATCGAATTCGGTCGACACCGCGTAGTACTCCCTGCCGTCCTCGCAGACGACGCCGATGGAGACCAAATCGATGGTCACACCGTCCTCGATGAATTCGCAGTCATAAAAATACTTCAAGCACCAAGCCTCTCTGATATCTTCGCTGGCAGTAATTCGGCAACACGGGGGGTGGAATGGCCAGTGTTCTCGTATGCAGTGTAGAAGGTCGCACACGTCAGGTACGAGCGCGAGGCGTGTGTGGCAAACATTATGCGCAGGACCCGTACGGGGTGCTTCCGCGCTGTGGCATCGAAAGCTGTTCTAGGCCAGCAGTTATGAAGCATGGAATCCGTCGAGCGCACATCCATAAGGTTCGGCGTTGGGGGAGTGCCGATGCCGCCCCGGGACGGGGGGTCGCCCGGACGGCGTCGCAAAAGCTCACACGATGGGCGGCGGATATCTTCGTATGGTTATTTGATGATCCGTCTTCCGGAAGGGGCTGGGAATTAGAGCACCGGCTTGTCAGGAGGCTGAACTGGGCAGAAAGCTGCGTCCGGGAGAGAATGTTCACCATATCAACGGCGATAAGTTGGACAACCGGCCGGAGAACCTGGAGTTGTGGCTCAGGCGTCAGCCGACAGGGCAGAGAGTGCGAGATCTGGTCGCCTGGGCGAAAGAAATCCTCGAACTCTACGGTGCTGCCGAAGACGATAATGCGACGAGGTCGTAGACGCGGCATCCAACCGGTAGTGAATTCGCGTTGCGTCCCGAGGTTCCCCGGCGGCCGATACCCACCGGGGGGCAAGCCATTCACCTCGGGTGGGGCGATTCCAGCCCTGGGACTGGGTTCCTGCGCGGGGGTGGCGGTCCGTATTCTGGACTGGTGAACTGGACCGTCGACGTACCCATCGATCGCCTGCCGGAACTGCCGCCGCTGCCCGCCGAGCTGCGCAGGCGGCTGGACGACGCGCTGGCGCGACCTGCGCTGCAGCAGCCGTCCTGGGATCCGGGGCAGGCGGCCGAGATGCGCACCGTACTCGAGAGCGTGCCGCCGATCTGCGTGCCCGCCGAGGTGGAGGAGCTGCGCTCTCAGCTGGCCGAAGTCGCCCGCGGTGAGGCGTTCCTCATGCAGGGCGGCGACTGCGCGGAGACGTTCGCCGACAACACCGAGCCGCATATTCGCGGCAACATCCGCACCCTGCTGCAGATGGCGGTCGTGCTCACCTACGGTGCGAGCCTGCCGGTGGTGAAGGTCGCGCGGATCGCGGGCCAATACGCCAAACCGCGCTCGTCGGACACCGATGCGCTCGGCCTCAAGTCCTACCGTGGCGACATGGTGAACGCGCTGGCCGCCGACGCGGCGCTGCGCGAGCACGATCCCTCCCGCCTGGTCCGGGCCTACGCCAACGCCAGCGCGGCGATGAACCTCGTGCGCGCGCTCACCGGCGCGGGCATGGCCGACCTGCACAAGGTGCACGACTGGAACCGCGACTTCGTGGCCAAGTCGCCCGCCGGTGCGCGCTACGAGGCACTGGCCGAGGAGATCGATCGCGGCCTGGCGTTCATGACCGCGTGCCGGGTGAACGATCCCAGCCTGAAAGCGGCGCGCATCTACGCCAGCCACGAGGCGCTCGTGCTGGACTACGAGCGCGCCATGCTGCGCCTGAGTCACAACGCGATCGGCGAGCCGGTGCTCTACGACCTGTCGGCGCACTTCCTCTGGATCGGTGAACGCACCCGCCAGCTCGACGGCGCGCACATCGCGTTCGCGGAACTGGTCGCCAACCCGATCGGCCTGAAGATCGGCCCGTCCACCACGCCCGAGCAGGCCGTGGAGTACGTGGAGCGGCTGGACCCGAACAACGAGCCGGGCCGCCTGACCATCGTCTCGCGCATGGGCCACAGCAAGGTCCGCGACGTGCTGCCGCCCATCATCGAAAAGGTCCAGGCCACCGGCCACCAGGTGATCTGGCAGTGCGACCCGATGCACGGCAACACGCACGAGGCGTCCACCGGCTTCAAGACCCGTCACTTCGACCGCATCGTCGACGAGGTGCAGGGCTTCTTCGAAGTGCACCACGCGCTCGGCACGCACCCCGGCGGCATGCACATCGAACTCACCGGCGAGGACGTCACCGAATGCCTCGGCGGCGCCCAGGACATCTCCGACCTCGATCTGTCCGGCCGCTACGAGACCGCCTGCGACCCCCGGCTGAACACCCAGCAGTCGCTGGAGCTGGCGTTCCTCGTCGCCGAGATGCTGCGCTGAGGTCCGAGCCGCGTCAGCGGCCGGGCTTGCTTCCGGTCAGGGAAGCGCCACGATGGTGACGGTGTCGCCCGCCTCGAGGTTGACGCCGATGGCCGGAGTTTGCGAGACCACCAGAGAGCTGTCGGCTCGGGCCAATTGTTTGACCTCGACCTGCAAGCCGAGGCTTTCCAGCTTGGCGCGGGCGTTGGCCACGGTCCATCCGCGGACGTCGGGCATCTTCAGGGCATTGGAGATCAGCAGGACGACGCCGTCACCCGATTGGATGGTGGCGCCCGCCCCCGGCTGGGTGCCGATGGCCTTGTCCGCCTCGATGCTGCGGTCGAACTGGGGTTTGGTCTCGCGGATCGCGATTCCGGCGGCACTGAGGATCTTGGTGGCCTCGTCGGTCGGCTTGCCGCGGACGTCGGGGACCTTGACCGGCTGCGATCCCTTGCTGCGGTAGACCTTCACCTGCGCGCCCAGTGGCAGTACGGTGCCCGGTCGCGGTTCCACCCGGGCGACCGTTCCCTTGGGGGCGGTGTTGGACTCTTCGCCCGCGTCGACCGGTTGCAGCCCGTTGTCCCGGATCAACTGATTGACCTTCGACACCTGGTCACCCGCTTTGACGTCGGGCACCTTGGGCTTGCCATTGGAGACCAGGACGGCGACCGTGGAACCCTTGGTGATCTTGGAACCGGCCGACGGGTCGCTGCCGACCACGCCGCCGACCGGGATCGTGTCCGACGCCTTCTGCCGGATCTCGGTCTCGAACCCGGCGTTCTGCAGCGTGGCGACCGCCTTGTCGGTGTCCAGCCCGGCGATCGGCGGCACCGCGGAATACCGGCCGACACCCAGCCACCAGCCCCCGATGCCGACCAGCAGCGTGAGCGTCGCGACGATGGCCACCCATATCCACACGGTGCGCCGCGAGCGGTTGAGCTCGTCGGCGTAGGGCGGCGCGTACGGCGGCGCGGGGTGGGCCTGACGCGCCGGTTGAGGCCGGTCGTAGTCCGCCGGGGGGCTGTAGTCGACGCGGGGCCGCTGGGCGGTGACCACTTTGGTGTGCTGCACCGGCTGCGGGGCATGGGGGTCGTGGGCCGACGCGCCCGCGAAATCCGGCCGGTCGTCGTGATCCGGCGCGACGGCGCGGTAGCCGGCACTGAGATGCTCGGCGGACTCCTGGGGCGCGGGCACCCGATAGGGAGGCAGGCGCAGCGCGGTGCCGATCTGCCGCAGGGCGGCGGCCATCTCGTTCGCGTCGGCGAACCGGAGCGCGGGGTCGCGCGCGGTGGCCTCGGCCACCAGCTCGTCGAACTCCGGCGGCACCCCGGAGATGAATCCGCTCGGGCTCGGCACATCGTTCTCGATGCGCTGATAGGCCACCGAGATCGAGGTGTCGCCGGTGAACGGGACACGGCCGGTGAGCATTTCGAAGATCAGCACGCCGAAGGAGTAGACGTCGCTGCGGGAGTCGGCGGAGCCGCTGGTGACCTGCTCGGGCGACAGGTAAGCGGCGGTGCCGAGGATGACGCTGGCCGACGTGGTGTTCGCCGCGGCCACCGCGCGCACCAACCCGAAGTCGGCGATCTTCACCTCGCCCGCGTCGGAGATCAGCACGTTCTCCGGTTTGATGTCGCGGTGCACCAGCCCCGCGGAGTGCGCGACGCCGATCGCCGCCAGTACCGGTTCGGCGACGGCACGCACTGCGTGCGGTGGCATCGGGCCGCGTTCGCGCAGCAGCTCGCGCAGCGTGCCGCCCTCGACCAGCTCCATGATCAAGAAGGGATGGTCGCCGTCGATGCCCTGGTCGTACACCGCGACCAGCGAAGGATGCTTGAGCTTGGCGACCGCGCGCGCCTCGAACTCGAATCGGGACAGGAACTGCGGGTCGCCTGCGAACTTCGGGTCCATCACCTTGATGGCGACCGGCCGGTCCAGGCGGGTGTCGACCCCGCGGAAGACCATCGACATTCCGCCGCGGGCGATCGGCGCATCGATCCGATAGCGCCCTTCCAGCATCTGGCCGATCAAGAGAAGTCCTCCGGCTTTCACAAAGTTTGCCGCTCCGTGCGGCCCCCACGATGGTATCGACTCCCACCACCCCGGGTGTCTCACGACGTGCGGCAGGTCACCGTCTACCGTTATCCGGGTGAGTGCATTTCCCTGCTGTGACGACGTCCTTCCGCAGTCGGTGGCCCTCGTGCCGCTGCCGGAGGTGGCCGACCGACTCGGGCTGGTGGTGACCCGGGTGCACCAGATGCTGCGCGATCACCAGTTGCTCGCCCTCCGCAGAAACGGCGTCGCGGGCGTCCCCGAACGGTTCTTCGACGACACCGGCGCGGTCGTGAAGCCGCTGCCCGGCCTGATCACCGTGATGCGCGACGCCAAATACACCGACGAGGAGATCCTGGAGTGGATCTTCACCGAAGACGAGAGCCTGCCCGGCAAACCGATCGACGCCCTGCACGGCCCCCTGGCCCGCGAAGTCCTGCGCCGGGCGGCCGCGGACCCGTTCTGAGTTTTCGGCCGCGCGGGCGCGGCGTGTTCGCGGCCCCTTGATGGCTCGCGTCCGAGCGACCGCCGCTTGCTCCTTCGTCGCGTACGCGGCGGCCGCTCGGACGCGAGCCGGGCCGCGAACGGCGGATGCTCGGTCTCGCTTCGCTCGAAACCGGTGGTTGAGCTGGTGTGGTTGCGGTAGCAGGGAGGGTGCTGCCTTGGAGTTCGCCGTTGTGGGGTGGTCGGAGGTTTCGGCCTGCTCATGACCTTCGGCGGCTGTTCGGGCGCATGGATGCGGTGCGCCGTGCCGCTCGGCGTCTGTGGCGCGGACGGGGGGAAATCCGGCGGTTCGCGCTACCGAGATGTCGGCTGCCAGATCGCTATGGATGCGCGGTGCCGGGAGGGTGCTCAGCGGTCCAGGCGGTTGCGCAGGGTGGCGGTGGTGAATTCGGCGGCGGCTATGCGCAGGCGGTGGTGGCGGGGCACCGCGGCGCGGTGGTCGAAGACGGCGTAGTCGCTGCGTTCGATGTGGTGCAGGATGTCGGAGTAGAGGGTGGCCGCGGTGCGGATGGCGGGGCGTACCCGGGGTTCGAGCAGGTCGATGCCGGATTCGGCGCGGCGGTAGAGGTCCCGGTTGACCGCGATGAGATGGGCGAGGGCACGGCGGACGCGCGGATCGGTGCGGCCGGTGCGCCGGCATTCGAACAGCAGATCGTCGTCGACGCCGAACGCGGTGAGGGCATCGGCGGGCAGGTAGACCCGGTCGCGGTCGAGATCCTCCGCGACGTCGCGCAGGAAGTTGGTGAGCTGGAACGCCTCGCCCAGAGCGGCGGCGGCGGGTTCGGCCTCCGGCACCGGGACGACCGTGCCGAGCACGGGCAGCAGCTGCAATCCGATCGCGGCCGCGGAGCCGCGCATGTAGTCGCGCAACTCGGCCATGGTGGCGTAGCGGTTACGGAAGGACGGGGTGCCGGGCGCGTCCATGCGCATGGAGTCCAGGAACGTCCAGAAGTGCTGTGCCGCGATGCCGTAGCGGTGGATGGTGTGGGTGACGGCGGCGAGCACGAGGGCGCGCGGCCGTAGGCCCGCTTCCCGGATTCGTTCGTGCTCCGGATTCGGGCCGGAAGGCAGCAGCGCGTCGCCGCGGGCCTTGCCGGTGTGCGATCCCAGCGCGGCCCGCAGGTCCCGCTCGATTCGGTCGAGTTCGGTGATCGGGTCGCTGTCGTTCGCGGCGGTGGGACGGCCCGTGCGGTCGACGACGTCGTCCACCATGCGCGCGAACGCGTACAGCGCGTGCACGGCGGGCCGTCGCTCGGCCGAGAGCAGCCGGGTGGCCAGGAAGTAGGTGCGGCCGTGCGCGGCGGCGATCTGCCTGCACTCGCGATAGGCGAGCGGGAGCAGGGCGGAGCTGGGTAGCCGGCCTTCGGTCATCGGGCGGCGGGCGAAGCGGTGGCCTCGCCGGGCGCGGCCGTCACCGTGCTCGGCGGCGTGGTGCGCAGGCGCAGCGGGTCCACCGTGCGCAGCGACAGCGCCGCCACGCTCGCGGCGAAGGTGGCTGCGACAACGTGCCAGAAGTTGTACAGGCCGATCGAACCGTCCGGCTGGAAGACCAGCATCAACCAGGTGCACACGCCGACCAGCGCCATCAGCGTCGTGGTGGACAGCGCGAACCCGGCGGCCAGCGCCAGCGGCCACGAGTAGTACCAGGGCAGCGCGGCGGGCGAGAGGATGACGATCGCGACGAACGCGATCAGGATGCCCAGCACCGCCTCGCGCTCGCTGTGCCGGAAGCGCCACCAGGTCAGGGCGAGCACGGCGACCAAGGCCAGCGCGCACATCGCGCGGGTCACCTCGAGCACCGATTCCAGTCGCAGCGGGGTTATCCAGGTGATCGCGTGCGCCATCACGGTCGGCAGCGAGAGCCAGTTGATGATCTTCTTCGACCCGGACAACGCGGTCAGCCAGCCGATGCCGACGCCCGCGACGGCCGACGCGGCGACGAACACGACCGCGAACACGCTCAGCCCGAGCCCGGCGATCTTGCCGAACATCAGCGCGGGATGCGGCATGTCCTCCGTCGGCTCCGCGGCGTCGCCGGGCTGCTCGCTGGCGGGCAGGTGCGCCGGATCGCGCCCGACCCGCTGGGCGGCGCGGCGTTCGCGTTCGTGCAGCATCCAGATCCAGACCAGGAACGGCAGCGCGACGCCCGCGGTCGCCTTGATGGCCACGCCGATCGCGACGACCACGATGCCCGCCACGTGGTGGCGCTCCAGCACCAGCGCGATGCCCGCGCACATCAGCCCGACCATCAGCATCTCGTTGTGCACGCCGCCGATCAGGTGGATCAGCACCAGCGGGTTGAGCACAGCCAGCCACAGCGCGACGGTCGGCTTGCCGCCGAGGTGCTTGGTCAGATACGGCACCGCCCACATCATCAGCGCCAGACCGGGCAGCATGACCAGCCGCATCGCGATGGTGCCCGCCACCACGTTGTCGCCGGTCACGGCGGTGATCGCACGACCGAGCAGCAGGAAGACCGGGCCGTAGGGCGCGGTGGTGGTGGTCCACACCGGGCTGACGTTGTCCAGCAGCACACCGGGATTCGCGACCGGGCCGACCTGATAGGGGTCGAAGCCGTCGCGCAGCAGCGCGCCCTGGGCCAGGTAGGAGTAGGCGTCGCGGCTGAACATCGGCACGGCGAACAGCAGCGGCGCGATCCAGATGCCGACGATGGCGCGCAGCTCGTTGAGCGTCACCTCGGCGCCGGTCCGGTCGCCGGTGCCGATCGTGGCGCGCCCGAGGCGGACCCAGGCGGTGATCATGAGCAGCACGCCGATCCAGATGCAGATGGTCGACAGCGCGTAACCGTGCCCGAACCGCAGCCAGGACAGGTGCATGGCCTCCAGCAGCGGGTCGCGCTTGCGCACGCTGCCCGCGCCGAAACCGCCGAACATGATCATGATCGCGCCGAAGAAACCGAGCAGGGCGGCATGGCCCTCGGGGCTTCTGGCGAAGTCGGCGCAGGTGCGCATCCACCACAGGAACCCGCGGTCGGTGGCCGATTCGCGACGTGCGGAGGCGGGCGACGAGGGACGGGTGTCACCGGCGGAGGCGGCCTCTGCGGTGCGCGTTTCGGGGGATGCCATCTGGTGTCGGTCCCCCCGAGTGGTCGGCGGTCGCAACCGCGAGCGAATAGGTCGGCGCTTAGTTTACGGCGTCGTCTCGAACACTATCCGGCTGGTGCGCGGGGTCGCACGCGAAGTGCGCCCGACCTCGCCCGCGATGCGGTTTGCCGCCAGTTTTCCGGATAACAGGGCGGTCGGCACGCCCACGCCCGGAGTGGTGCCGCAACCGGCGATAACCACGTTGTCGCTGGAGCGCGGGAAATTGCGCGGCCTGAAGGGGCCGGTCTGCCGGAAGAGGTGTGCGGCGGAGAACGGCGTGCCCGCGAGCATGCCGTAGTCGAGCCACGTCCGAGGTGTGTCGAGCCGGTCGACGGTGAAGTGCTCGGCGATGCCCCGGTAGCCGCGCGCTTCCAGCACGGTGAGCAACTCGCGGAGGTATGCGGGGCCGAGACGCGGCCAGTCCAGCGGCGCCGCCGCGAGATTCGGGCACGGCGCGAGCAAGGAGAAGGGCTCGTGGCGTCCGTCGCCGCGTTCGACGAACAGGCTCGGATCGGTCAGAGCGGGCCTGGTCAGCAGCAGCGAGGGGTCGCTCATCAGCTTGCCACGGCCGCGGCGGGCGGTGATCTCGGTGAACGTGCGGTCCCAGGCCTGCCCGAACTCGATGGTGTGGTGCGCCTGCACCGGCCATCGCGCCGCGACCGCGGCGGGGACGGTGCCGTGCGCGACGAGCGCCGACGGCGAGGCGCGCAGCCCGCGCCGCGGTCGCACACCGAAACGGTCCAGCGAGCCGAGGTCGGCGGTGAGCACGAGCGCGTCACAGTCGAACGAGCGCCCGTCGGCGGTGCGGGCGCGCCGGGCCCGCCTGCCCGCGTAGTCGATGCCGACCACCTCGGCGTTCAGTTCCAGCGTGCCGCCTGCCTCGGCGAACGCCTGCGCCAGCGCCGCGGCGATCGC
The DNA here is from genome assembly GCF_040642815.1 of Nocardia sp. NPDC047648. Classification (NCBI taxonomy): domain Bacteria; kingdom Bacillati; phylum Actinomycetota; class Actinomycetes; order Mycobacteriales; family Nocardiaceae; genus Nocardia; species Nocardia sp. NPDC047648. The sequence continues at coordinate 9,982 of NZ_JBEYSX010000011.1, forward strand.
GCGCATACCGCCCTCGGGGAAGTAGACGCCCAGCGAGGTGTCCATATGCGGGATCGCGCCGTAGACGGCGAGCGCCTGCGCGGGCGGCATGCCCGCGTAGAGGGCTTGGAAGGTGAACAGGCGCGCCAGGCGCGGATCCCGCAGGAACCGGCGCACCTGCGGGCCGAGCCTGCCGAACCCACCGAGACGCGCCAATTCGACCAGCGCGCGGCGCTTTTCGGGGAGGCGCACCATATCCAGCGGCGAGTCGAAGTTGGTGTCCATGAACTCGGTGAACTCCGCCGCGTAGACCCGTGCCAGCCATGCGCGCAGGCGCCGGTATCCGCGTGCCTCGGCCGGGCCGCAGGTCCGCTCGACCTCTGCGGCCATGGCGTCCGGGTCGGCGAAGACCCTGATCTGCGCGCCGTCGGCGAACCGGGCGTGATAGCCCGGCGCCAGCCGGTGGATGCGCAGCGGGGGCTCGCAGGTCTCCGGGGCGCGGCCCACGGCGGCGAGCGCGTCGGTGATCAGTTCGGGCAGGGTGAGGACGGTGGCGCCGGAATCGATCTCGTAATCGGCGCCCCGGTACCGGCCCACCCGGCCGCCGGGGTGGTCGGCCCGCTCGAGCAGCGTGACCGTGTGACCCGCGCCGGTCAGGTAGAGGGCGGCCGACAGGCCGGCCAGGCCCGCGCCGACCACCACGACGCGGTCGGTCGGTCCCGCAACGGTTCTCATCCGGTTCGTCTCCTTGCCGTGGCGCCCGATACCCGGCTCACGCCGCGCGCTCGGTCGCGGCCAGCGCCATCGCGCGCAGCCGTTCCTTGGCCACCGGCGTCGCCGAACTGGCCTCGATCGCGGCCAGACCGCTGTCGGTGAGTTCGGCGATCCGGCGTTCCACCTCGTCGACCGCGCCCAGTTCGGCGAGCAGCGCGCGCAGCCGCTGCACCTGCTCGGCGCTCAGGTCGGTGCCGATACTCGAACGCAGCAGCGCGGCCGCGGCGGCGTCGATCTCGTCGGCGCGGCGCAGCGCTTCGGCCAGCAGCACGGTGCGCTTGCCTTCGCGCAGGTCGTCGCCGGAGGGCTTGCCGGTGACGGCCGGATCGCCGAAAACGCCGAGCAGATCGTCGCGCAGCTGGAAGGCGATCCCGATCGCGGTGCCGAACCGGCGGTAGGCCTCGATCAGGTGCTGATCGGCGGCGGCGATGGCGGCGCCGAGGTGCAGCGGGCGTTCGACGGTGTAGGCGGCGGTCTTGTAGCGGTTGATCCGCAGCGCGGCCTCGACCGATTCGTCGCCGCCCGCCTCGCCGTTGATGTCGAGCAGTTGACCGCCGAGCACCTCGGTGCGCATGTCGGCCCACACGGGGGCGAACCGGGCGATGGCCGCGGGCGCCAGTCCGGACGCGTGCACCATGTCGTCGGCCCAGGACAGCGCCAGGTCGCCGACCAGGATGGCCACGCTGGCGCCGAAGTGCGCCGAGTCGCCCGCCCAGCCGCGGTCGCGGTGGCGCTGCTCGAAGTCGACGTGCACGGTGGGGAAGCGGCGGCGGGTGCGGGAGGAATCGATGATGTCGTCGTGGATCAGCGCGCAGGCCTGGACGAGTTCGAGCGCGGAGCAGGCGGTGAGCACCGCGGTGGCCTCGGGGGCGTGCGGATCTCCGCCCGCTCCGAGCCACCCGGTCCACGCGAACGCGGGCCTGGTGCGTTTCCCGCCGCGCAGCACGAACTGCTCGAGCGCGTCGGTGGCCTCGACGAAGACCGGGCCGAGGCGCTCGGTCGTCGGGCGGCGGGTGGCGAAGAAACTGGTCAGGGCGTCTTCCACGGCGGTGACGAAGGCGGGGGTGCCCGGCTGCGGCACCGCGGGACGCGGCGTCTGAGTACCGGTTGCGGCGGACAGAGGAGCCTCCAAGGTCGTGCGGATGGTGGACGCACGGGGTCGCGGAGGGTGCCCGGGCGCTGCGGGTGATTCGGGGCCGAGCGGGGGACGGTCGCGCGTGTCGCTCGGCGTGGCGAACATGTCGCTCGAAGCGAAGAATACGCGGGACGTCCGAGCGACCCGACGGGGCCGCCACCGGCCACCTCTACACTGAACCGGTGACTTTCGACAACGTGCGGGGAAGCTCGACCCCTGGCCGGCCGTCCCGGACGCACCCGAACGTCTCTGGAACACCTTCGGTCGTACAGAGTCTGCGGGCTCACGCGGGGCATGCGGTGCCGTTCTCCGTGGAGTTCAATCCGCCCCGCGACGCCGCCGCCGAGGCGCGGCTGTGGCGCGCCGTGCGGCAGTTCGAGTGCATGCATCCCGCGTTCGTGTCGATGACCTACGGCGCGGGTGGTTCCACGCGCGACCGCACCGTCCGGGTGACCGGGGAACTGGCGCAGCAGACGACGCTGCTGCCGGTCGCGCACCTGACGGCGGTGGAGCACAGCGTCGCGGAGCTGCGCTCGCTGGTCGGCGCCTACGCCGACTCCGGTATCCGCAACATCCTGGTGCTGCGCGGCGATCCGCCGGGCGACCCGCTGGGGGAGTGGCACAAGCATCCGCAGGGCGTCTCCTACGCCGAGGAGTTGGTGCGTATCGTGCGCGACCTCGGTGACTTCCACGTCGGCGTGGCCTCGTTCCCGCAGGGCCACCACCGCTCGCCGGACCTGGCGACCGACACCGCGTTCCTGGCCGCGAAACTGCGTGCGGGAGCGGAGTATTCGATTACCCAGATGTTCTTCGACGTCGAGCACTACCTGCGCCTGCGCGATCGGCTGGTGGCGCTGGACCCGATCGAGGGCGCCAAGCCGATCATTCCGGAGCTGATGCCGATCACGTCGCTGCGCACCGTGCAGCGCGCCGAGGAGCTGTGCGGCAGGCCGCTGCCGGACTCGGTCATGCGGCGGCTGCGCACGGCGGCGGGCGACGGCGGGGAGGAGAACGCCGCGGCGGTGCGCGCGGCGGGCATCGAGATCGCCACCGAGATCGCCCAGCGGCTGATCGATGAGGGCGCGCCGTGCCTGCACTTCATCACGCTCAATTTCGCCAAGGCGACCAGCGAGGTACTGACCAACCTCGGTTACGGCGTCACGGCCGCCCCGGTCAGCGTCTGAGACTCCCGGCTCGGGTGCGCTACGTGCGCGGCACCGGCCCCTTCGACGCCGTGCCCGGCGGGCCGCTCGTCCCGGCCAGCGCGTTCGAGCCGTTCCGGCGAGCACTGTGGCGGCCTCGGTGACCGGCCGGTGCGCTCGAGGGCACACCGGCCGGCGCAGCATCAGGCCGCGCGGGCCGCGCGCAGCCCCCACGCCTCGGCGAGCAGCCGATGCGATTGCAGCCGATCGGCGTGCCGGTGGGTGATCGTGGTCACCAGTAGTTCATCCGCTCCGCTGACGCGTTGCAGCGCGGACAGCCGCTCCACGACGGTGCCCGGTGACCCCACGAACTGGGTGGCGAGGCGATCGTCGACCAGGCGTCGCTGCTCCGCGGTGAGCGGGGCGATGGTCGCCGGATCGGGGTAGTCGGCCGCGCCCGCGCCGCTGCGGATGCTGTGCACCCAGTGGCCGTAGCTAGCGGCCAGCCGCCGCGCGGTGGCGTCGTCCTCGGCCACGACCACGTCCGCGGAAATCACCACGTACGGCTCGGCCAGCTCGGCGGACGGGCGGAACGCCGCGCGATACGCCTCGATCGCGTCCAGCGCGGTGCCCGGCGAGACGTGATAGGCCGCGGCGAACGGCAGCCCCAGCCGCCCGGCCAGCTCCGCGCTCTCACCCGCCGTGCTGCCGAACAGCCACAATCGCACCTGCGCGCCCTCACCGGGAACCGCGTGCAACGCAACGCCTTCCGGGCTGACGAAGGTGCCCGCCAGCAGAGCGCGCACCTCGCCGACCTGCTCGGCGAACTCCAGCGGCTGCGCGCCGCGCTGCTGGAGGGCGCCCACCGAGGCGATGAACTTGGACCGGTCCAGGATGCGACCCGGGTCGAACGGCGGCGGAACGACAACGCCGTCACGGATCTCGGTGCGTCCGGTCACCGTGCCGACCACGGGCTTGCCGCGCGCGGGCCGCGCGGCCTCCGCGCCGAACTGGCCGCGTCGATGACCCGACCGGCCGAGGCCCAGGTCGAGCCGGCCCGGGTACAGCGCGTCGATCGTGCCGAACGCCTCCACGATCGAGGCCGAGGTGTGATGACCGACCTGCACGGCGGCCGAACCCACCCGGATCCGCTCGGTGGCCGCCGCGACCAACCCGATCAGGGTGATCGAGGAGGAGCTGGCCACCGAGACGAAGTGGTGTTCGGCCAGCCAGTACCGGTGGTAGCCCCACTGTTCGGCGTGCCGGGCCAGATCGACGGTGTTGCGCAGGGCCTGCTGCGCGGTCGAGCCCGCGCTGATCGGGGACAGGTCCAGGATCGAGAGGGGAACGAACCGGCCGCTCATGCGGCACGTCCCGGCCGTGGGTCCTGCTCGCCCGCTTCGATGGCCACGCGCAGCCGGTTCTGCGCGGGCGCCACCGGGCAGGTCGCGAAATCGGTGAAGGCGCACGGCAGATTCGCGGCGCGGTTGAAGTCCAGCAGCACCGTGCCGTCCGCCTCCGGCGTGCTCACGGTCAGCGATCGCGCCGCCGGGTAGGTCGTCACACCGCTCGTGGCGTCGGTGAACAACACCCGCAGGTTGTCCTGCTCGCCGAACGCGACGACGCGTTCGGTCACCTCGCCGATGCGGAATTCGATGGTGCCCGCGGCGCTGTGGTGGTGCTCGAGCCCCTCGACCACGGCGCCGGTGACCACGGTCCGCTGCTGCGCGAACGGCGTGAAGCGCCCCGGGACCACCCAGCGCGGGTCGGGCCGGTAGGCCGGGATGCCGTCGAAGGTCAGCAGGGCGGGCGAAGCGGGGTCGTGCACCCGGACGGCGTAGCGGCCCGTGCGGCGGATCACCTCGAGCACCCGGCGCTCCTGCCGGACGTGTAGCCCGGGCGCCCCCTCGGCGGGGGTGACGATCTGTACGCCCGCGATGCCTAGCCCGTCGTATTCGAGCCGGTCGGCGGGCTGGGCGGTGATGAACACCTTCTCGTCGGTGACCCACCAGGTGCCGGGCAGGTCCGGCAGGCGTTCGGGGCGGTCGGTGAGCCAGTGCAGGGCGGTCAGGCCGAGGAAGCCGAGTGGGTCGCGCAGTTGGTCTTCCCGCTTGTGGTGCCAGCGCGCCCACTCGGTCTCGAAAACGGGGGTGATGCTTGTGGTCATGACGCTTCGGCTCCTTCGTGGGCGGTGGTGCGGCGGTGGGGATGGCGCAGGCCGAGGTGGTCGCGCAAGGTGGTTCCGGCGTACTCGGTGCGGAAGCTGCCGCGCTCCTGTAGTTCCGGGACGACCCGGTCGACGAATTCGTCCAGCCCGTGCGGGGTGAGGTGCGGGACGAGGATGAAACCGTCCGCGGCGTCGGACTGCACGTAGGCGTCGATCCGTTCGGCGACCGCCGCGGGTGTGCCGACGAACTGCTGGCGCGCGGTGACCTCGATGATCAGCTCCCGGATGCTGAGCCCTTCGGCTTCGGCTCTGGCCCGCCAGGATTCGGCGACCGCGCGGGGATCCTTGGTGTGCCGCACGCGGCCGCGGGTGATGTTCACGTCGTCGACGGGCTCGACGTCGGGCAGCGGTCCGTCCGGGTCGTACCCGGACAGATCCCGGCCCCAGACCTGTTCGAGGAAGGCGATCGCGGTCTGCGGGCCGACCTGTTGGAGGCGGATGTGCCTGGCGCGTTCCTGCGCCTCGGCCTCGGTGTCGCCGAGGACGAAAGTGGCGGCGGGGAAGATCTTCAGCTCGTCGGGGGTGCGCCCGTACTTGGCCAGGCGGCCTTTCAGGTCGGCGTAGAAGCGCTGCCCGTCCTCGAGGGTGCCGTGGCCGGTGAAGATCGCGTCGGCCGTGGCCGCGCCGAATTCCCGGCCGTCTTCGGAGTCGCCCGCCTGCAACAGCACCGGATGCCCCTGCGGGCTCGGCGGCAGCACGAATCGGGCGGTGATGTCGAACTGTGTTCCGCGATGGCGGGTTTCGGGGATCTCCCGGGCGAACACCCCGGCCTGCCGGTCGACGACCAGTGCGTCCGCGGCCCAGCTGTCCCACAGCGCGCGGGTCACCTCGACGGTCTCGGCCGCGCGGTGGTAGCGCTCGCCGTGCGCGAGATAGCCGCCGCGCCGGAAGTTCTCGCCGGTGAACGCGTCGGAGGAGGTCACGACGTTCCAGGCCGCGCGGCCGCCGGAGAGATGGTCGAGCGAGGCGAATTGCTTGGCCAGCTCGAACGGCTCGTTGTAAGTGCTGTTGATGGTGCCCGCCAAGCCCAGCTTCTCGGTGACCCCGGCCAGCGCGTTGAGCACGGTGAAGGTGTCCGGCCTGCCCACGACGTCGAGGTCGTGGATGCGGCCGCGATGTTCGCGTAGCCGCAGTCCTTCGGCGAGGAAGAAGAAGTCGAACAGGCCGCGCTCGGCGGTACGCGCCAGATGCTCGAACGACGCGAAATCGATCTGGCTGCCCGACTCGGGATCGCTCCAGACGGTGGTGTTGTTCACGCCGGGGAAGTGGGCGGCGAGGTGGACCCGCTTGCGAGGCTTGTCGGTCACGACGGGGTGCCTTTCGTGCTGATGGCGTAGCGGCTCTCCGGCCGGGGCAGCCCGAGGCGCGCGCGTAATAGGCTGTCCGACAGCGGCTTCCGGTTGATCGCGGGCAGCAGCCGCACGGCGGCCGCAAGCGCGAGCGGCCGCAGGACGACGCCGTCGGCGGCCTCGGCGGCATCCACCGCCGCGAGCACTTCGCGCAGTGTCTCGGCGGTCCCGAGGTGGCGCAGGGCGCTGGGCGCTGCGGTACGGACCGGGCCGGCCCAGCCGTCCAATGTGTGCGCTTCCGCCCGTGCCGCGTCCGCGGAGCCGGCCAGGTGGATGTCGAGATCCAGCAGCACGTGCACGCTGTCCGGGTCGCGTCCCGCGTCCGCGAGCGCAGCGCGCAACGCGGTGCGTCGTGCCCGCGCCGCGTCGAGATCGTCCGCGCCGATCCGGATCAGGTCGGCGCGGCGCAGCGCGACCGCGGTGGCGGCCGCGCCGTCGGCGCGCACCGCGACGATCGGTTGGCCCTGTGGCGAGCGCGGTGTGATGGAGGGCCCCTTCACGGCGAAGTTGTCGCCGGTGAAGTCGATGTAGTGCAGCTTGTCCCGGTCGACGAAGCGGCCGGTCGAGGCGTCGCGGATCTCCGCGTCGTCCTCCCAGCTGTCCCACAGCCGGGTGGCGACCTCGATCGCCTCGTCGGCCTCGTGCCACAGCGCGGCCGCGTCCTGCGCCGGTTTGCGCCCGAACGCCCGCGCCTGCTCGTCTCCTTCGGAGACGGTGACCTCCCACCCCGCTCGGCCGAGCGTGGCGAAGTCCAAGCTCTGGATCGCCTTCGCCAGATGGAACGGTTCGGTGTGGGTGACCGGTGCCTGGGGAATCAGACCGACGCGGTGGGTGGCGGCCGCGACGCGGGCGGCGATCGCGACCGCGTCGAGCCTGCCGCGGGTGGCGCCGGGGCCGCCGGGCTGCACGCCGAACGAGTCGGGCAGGAACACCGCGTCGATGCCCGCTTGCTCGGCCGCGACGATCACCTCGGTCCAGTACCGTCCGGTGAACAGGTCTTCGGCGCGCGAGTCGGCACGCCGCCAGGACGCGGGGTGCGCGCCGGTGCCCGCCGCTTCCACGGCGAGGAAGAAGCCGGAGTGCGCCATCAGGCCGTGCCCTCCGCCTCGATCTGCTGCCGCAGCGCCGGATGGGTCCCGGATCCGGCGATATCGGGTCCCAGCAGCAGCGCCTGCTGCCACAGTGCGGCGCGCATGCCGCGCGCGGACCGGACGGCGCGGCGGTCGCGCTCGGCGCGGACCGGGGCGACGGCGTGCACGCGCGGGTTGCCGGAAGTGTCGGCGGCACGCGGGGCGCGCAGGCGGGTGCGCCACCAGCGCGCGGGATCGGGTGCGAAGACGGCGGGGGCGGACGGGACGTCCGGCGCGGGAGACGGTTCGGCGTCGGTGGCGGCCGGTTTCCGGTTGAAGGCGGAGTACACCATCAGGGCGATCCTTTTCGGTCGGTGCCACCACGGCTCGTGGCCGGTGGTGGGCTCCGGTGCGGGGGGAGGGGTGATCGCGCAGGACGCGACGGCTGGTTCCGGGCGGCTGCGGCACGGGGCCCAGCGCTGCTGCCGGTTCGGTACCCGGCTGGGGCGGTAGGTCGGACGGGGCATTACGACACGCCTTTCGGGATTGCCGGCGCCGGGATGGCCGACAAGAGCTCGCGGGTGTACTCGTGCCGCGGGTTGCCGAAGATCTCCGCGGTGCGGCCGGATTCGACGATGCGGCCGCGCCGCAAGACCGCGACGTGGTCGCTGATGCGGCGGACCACCGCCAGATCGTGCGAGATGAACAGGTAGCTCAGCGCCAGTTCGGCCTGCAGGCCGTCCAGCAGTTCGAGGATCTGCGCCTGCACCGAGGCGTCCAGCGCGGAGACCGGTTCGTCGAGCACCAGCAGCTCGGGATGCAGCGCCAGCGCCCTGGCGATGGCGACGCGCTGACGCTGGCCGCCGGACAGCTCGGCAGGCTTGCGCTGGGCGAACCCGGACGGTAGCGCGACTTGCGTCAGCAACTCCGCCACCCGGTTTTGCCGCTGCGCGCGAGTGCCGACTCCGAACGCGCGCAGGGGTTCTTCGATGATCGAGCCCACCCGCCAGCGCGGATCCAACGAGGCGTAAGGGTTCTGGTACACCACCTGGAAGCGTTTGCGCAGCGCGCGCAGCCGCGACCCGCGTGCCTTCGACAGCGGCTGCCCGTCGAAGGTGACCTCGCCCCGATCGGGTTCGGTGAGCCGCAACGCGATCCGCGCGGTGGTGGACTTGCCCGACCCGGATTCGCCGACCAGCGAGAGGGTCTCGCCGCGGCCCAGTTCGAAGCCGACCCCGGCCACCGCGGTCACGCTGTCGCCCCCCTGCGCCCGGAAGGTCTTGTGCACTTCGCGCAAGACCAGCAGCGGCTTACCGTCGCGCGGCTTGGGCTCGCGGTAGCCGCCCGCCGGAGCGAGGCTGGGCGAGGCGGCGAGCAGGCGCTTGGTGTACGGGTGGCGCGGTGTGGCCAGCAATTCGGCGGTCGGGCCGCTCTCCACCACCTCGCCGCCGTTGAGCACGACGAGCCGATCGGCGCGTTCGGCGGCGACGGCCAGATCGTGGGTGATCAGCAGCACCGCCGTGCCGCGCGCCGCGATCTGCTCGGCGAGCCGGTCCAGCACCCGGCGCGCGACGGTCACGTCGAGCGCGCTGGTCGGCTCGTCGGCGATGACCAGGTCCGGTGCGCAGGCCAGCGCCGCGGCGATCAGCACCCGCTGGCGCTGCCCGCCGGACAGCTCGTGCGGGTACTGACCGGCCCGCAGTTCCGGCCGATCCAATCCCGCGTCGGCCAGCAGTTCGATCGCCCGCGCCCGCGCCGCCTTGCGGTCGGTCGGCCCGTGCACCAGTAGTGCTTCGGCCACCTGATCACCCACGCGCCGCACGGGGTTCAGCGAAAGCCCGGGGTCCTGGGGGACGAACCCGATGCGAGCTCCGCGCAGCCGCCGCAGCGCGCGTTCGGAGCCGGTGTCGACCACGGCGCCGTCGAAGGTCACAGTGCCCCCGGTCATCTCGGCGTTCGGCCCGAGCAGGCCGATCACGGCGTGGGCGAGGGTGGACTTGCCGGAGCCGGATTCGCCGACCAGCGCCACCACCTCGCCGCGGGCCACCGTGAGCGACACCCCGTTCAGCGCGGTGGCCGCGCCGGTTCCCGACCGGTACCGAACCCGCAGGTCCTGGACGTGCAGCAGCGCAGATGCCGGGGCGCTCACGAATCTTCTCCCTTCCCGATCGCGCGTCCGAGGCGCTGTGCGGCGAGCACGACGGCGATGATGACGAACCCGGGCAGGGTGGTCATCCACCACGCGGTCGCCAGGTAGTTGCGGCCCTCCGAGATCAGCGTGCCCCATTCGGGGGTGGGCGGCTTCGCGCCGTATCCGAGGAAGCTCAGCGCCGACACCGCCAGCACCGCCATGCCGAATTCGACTGCGGCCAAGGCGAGTACGGGTTGGTAGGCATTGGGCAGCACGTGCCTGGCCAGCACCGTGTACCAGCGCACCCCCGCGGCGTGGGCCGCCTCCACGTACACCGCTTGCCGGACCCGCAGCACTTCCGATCGCATCACGCGCGCGAAATTGGCCACCAGCGAGACGCCCACCGCGATCGCCACATTGCCGGTGCCGAAGCCGAGCGCGGTGACCAATGCGAGCGACAGCAGCAGCGCGGGCACCGACAGCAGCACATCGACCGAACGCATGACCACGGCGTCGACTACGCCGCCGATCGCGCCCGACAACAGCCCGAGCAGCGACCCGGCGACGAGCGCGAGGCCGACGGCGGCCAGTGTGGCGGTCAACGAGAGCCCGGCGCCGTGCACCATCCGGGTGTAGAGGTCGCGTCCGAGATTGTCGGTGCCGAACCAGTGTTCGGCGCTGGGGCCCTGGAACTTCTGCGCGGGCACGCCGGTCAGCGGGTCGCCGCCCGCGAAGACCGACGGCGCCACCGCCCAGCCCACGGCGAGTAGCGCGACAGCGCCCGCGATCAGCAGTCCGGCATTGCCGCGCAGCCTCTTCCAGCGCACGGCCGGGCGCCGCAGGCCGGGTAGCACGGCTGCGCGCCGTTCCTCGATGACGTCAACCACGAGTCCTCACCTCCTCGGCCGGCGGCGCGCCGAGCGCGACTCCGGCGGCGGTACGAATGACGGAAGCGGCGTCAGGCACGGATGATCGCCTCCTCGGCGGCGTCGACGGCGGTCCGCTCGGATTCGCCGCCCACGGCGCGGGAGCGGGCGGCGATGCGCGGGTCGAGCAGCGGATACAGCAGGTCCACCGCGAGATTCACGCTCACGAACACCGCCGAGGTGAGCAGCACGATGCCCTGCACCACAGGGATGTCCTGCGCCAGCACCGCCGTCTGGGTCAGCCGCCCGACGCCCTGCCGGGCGAAGACCGTCTCCACCACCACCGATCCGGCGAGCATGTTGCCCACCAGCACCCCCGCGATGGTGAACGCGGGCACACTGGCCGGGCGCAGCACGTGCGTGCGCTGCACCCACCAGCGCGATCCGCCCCTGGCCAGGGCCACGTCGACGAACGGCTGACGCCAGGTCGTCTCCAGCCCGGCGGTGAGCACCTGCGCGATGACCGCGCCGATCGGCAGCGCCAGGGTGAGCGCGGGCAGCACCGTGCCCGCGAAACCGTGCCCGCCGAACGCGGGCGCCAGCCGCAACTGGAACGAGAACACCTGCAGCAGGAGCAGTCCGGTCCAGAAGGTCGGCACCGAGACGCCCAGCGACGGCAGCGCGGCCAAGGCGTTGCGCAGCCACGGCCGACGGCTGTGAGTCGCCGCGAACGCCAGCGCGACGCCACCGCTGACCGCGAAGAGCAGGGCGGCGCCGGTCAACGCGAGCGTGGCGGGCAGCGCGTCACCGATCGCGCCGGTGACCGGCTGCCCGGTGGCGATGGAATGCCCCAGATCGCCGGTCACGGCGTGCCCGAGCGCGGTCCAATACTGTTCCCACAGCGGCCGATCCAGACCGTAGCGGGCCTGCAACTCGGCGATGGCGGCCTTGTCCACCGGGGTGCCCGACCCGCCCGCATCGGCCGCGATCGAGACCGGGTCTGCGGGCAGCAGGTACAGCACCACGAACGACAGCGTGAACGCCGCCCACAGCACCCAGATCGCCTGCAGCACCCGCAGGGCCAGATAGCGCGCCATGACTATCGCCCGCTCAGCCAGGTGTCGAAGAACTGCAATCGCGCCGAGGCTTCGAACTTCAGGTCCTGGGTGTTCGCCGCCGCTCCGATCGCCTGGGACAGCTCGACCGTCGGGATCAGCAGGCCCGCCTCGAGCACCTGCTGCTGCGCGGTGTGGATGAGCCCGTTGCGCACCGTGGTGTCCACGGTGGCGACCTGCCCGTTCAGCGCGTCGTCCAACGGCGGGATGGGGCCGCGCGCATTGAGGTTGCGCCCGTCGAGACCGAAGGAGGTGCGCAGGATGTCGCCATCGGCGCGGGTGGTGTTGCCGTAGAAGGTGTCGAAGTCCTTGCTGTTCTGCCGCGCCGTGGTCTCCGCCACCGACACCAGGTCCAGCTTCAGTTCGACGCCGGCCTGCCGCAGTTGCTGCTGCACCAGTTCGAGGATCGCCTGGTTGCCCGCGAACACCTGGCTGAAGAGCACCGAGAACGTCAACCGCTCACCGTTCTTCGCCCGGATGCCGTCCGCGCCGGGCACCCACCCGGCCTGGTCGAGGATGGTGCGCGCCTTCGCCGGGTCGAAGGCCAGCCGTGCCGAGAGGTCGGTGTAGCCGGGTGTGGTGCTCGCCAGCGAGCTGGTGGCGGGCTTGAACTGCGGGCCGAGCACGGTGTCCACCAATTGCTTGCGATCGATCGCGGGCAGCAGCGCCTGGCGCACCGCCGGATCGCGCAGCGGTCCGCGTGTGACGTTGGGCTGCAGGCCGAACGGCACACCAGGGTTGGCGGTGCTGAGCACCCGCCCGCCCGCCGCCTCGATCTGCGGCGCGTCCTGCGGCAACGCGTCGCTGATCGCGTCCAGCTGTCCGGAGGCGAGACTGCCGGTGCGCACGCCGGATTCGGGCACCACGGTGAACTCGATCTTGTCCAGGTAGGCCTCGCCGCGATGGGCGAACACCGCCGAACCCCAGCGGTAGCCGCTTCGCTTGGCCAGCGTCACCGCGGCGTCCTGGCGGTAGGCCGTGTAGGTGAAGGGCCCGCTGCCGACGTTGTCGCCGAGGCAGCGCTGCTCGGCGGGCTTCGCCGTGGTCACGTCGGCCAGGATGCCGAGCTGGGCGGTCGAGGCCGCCTGCAGGAATTGGGCGTTGGGCTTGCTGAACTCGACCCTGGCGGTGAGCCGGTCGACAGCCGTGGTGCCGACATAGCCGGTGAGGTAGCTGCTGCCCAGCGGCGCCTTGCCCGAGCCGAGCCGCACGACCGAATCGAACGTGTTGCGCACCGAGTCGGCGGTGAGCGGCGTGCCGTCGCTGAAGGTGACGCCGTCGGTGAGGTGGAAGGTGAAGACCTTCGCGTCGGGGCTCGCTTCCCAGCTCTGCGCCAGCCACGGCTTCAGCTCGCCGGTGGCCGGATCCTGGTCGGTCAGCGAATCCACGATCTGCCGGGTGACGTACAGCGTCTGGTTGGTGCCGGACTGGGCCGGGTCGGAGCAGGTCGGCGCCTGGGACAGGCCGTAGCGCAGGGTGCCGCCCGGCCGGGGCGGGCCCGCGTCGCCGCCGGGCGCGGCCGAATCACTGCCGCAGGCGGCCACGGTGGTGGCCGCGGCGAGCGCGCCGGCCAGCGCGGCGATTCGGTGACGGGTTCGGATCACGAGGCGACTCCAGATACTTCGGTGTGGGCGAGCTGCTCGCCCTGGCGGGGAAAGGCGTCGGCGACACCGGTCGCCGACGGTCGGCCGGGCATGCGGCGGCGCTGCGTCATCTGCTCAGCGGTCATCTGCTCAGCGCTTCTTCGGCAGGCCGGGTGGGTTGATTCGCGATTCGGTGACCGCCTCGCTGCGCAGCCCCCAGCGGTCGATCACCTGCTGGTAGGCGCCGTGCTCGATGGCGTAGGCCAGCGCGTGCTGCACGGCGGTGATCAGCCCGCTGTCCTTCTTGGTGAGTACCGCGATCTCGCCTTGCAGCGCCTCGCCCGCTCCGGAGAAGGTGCCCGCGATCCTGGTCTGCTTCGCGGTGGCCGCGTGGTAGATCGCGGTCGGGTTGGGGCCGAGGTAGCCGTCCAGCCGCTGCGAAGCCAGCGCCAGGTAGTAGTCGGTGACCTGCTGGAAGTAGGCGATATCGATCGGCGGCAGCCCCTCGGCCCGGTTCTGCTCGTTCCACTTGACCAGCAACTGCTCCTGGTTGGTTCCGCTGCCGACGCCGATTCGCTTGCCGGCCAGGCTCGTGCGGTCGGTGTACTCGAGCTTGCTCTGGATCGGCACCTCCAGCGCGACGTTGTCCTTACGGTAGGTCGCGAAGTCGTACTTCTCCTTGCGTTCCTCGGTGACGGTGACATTGGAGATGAACGCGTCCACCTCACCGGAGTCCACCCGGACGAAGTTCTGCGACCAGTCCGCCACCTGCGCGTCGAGTTTCAGGTCGAGGATGTCGGCGATCAGTGCGGCGAAGTCGACTTCGGAGCCGACCACCGTCTTGTCGTCGGTGGCGTAGAACCGCAGCGGCGGTGCCGCGCCGGACGCGCCGGTCACCACCAGCGTGCCGCGATCGCGAATCGCCTGCGGCACTTCGGCGGCGATGGCATCGACCTTCGCGGTCCGGACGCGACCGGACTGGGTGGGGGAGAGGTCGAAGGTGATCGAACCGGCGGGCTGCGCGGCGGTGTCCGCCTCGGGTTCGGTGCAGCCGGTGGCCAGCAGCACGACCGCGGTCGCGGCGGCGGTGACCAGGGCGGAGAACTTCATCGGATACCTGTTCATCAGCGGACTCGGGAAAGGAAGGCGCGGGTGCGCGGGTGCTCGGGATGGTCGAGCACGGCCGAGGGCGGGCCCTGCTCGACGATGACGCCCTCGTCGAGGAACACCACCGTGTCGGCCACCTCACGGGCGAAACCGATCTCGTGCGTGACGATCACCAGTGCGGTGCCGCCGTGCGCGAGATCGCGGATCACGTCGAGCACCTCGCCGACCAGTTCCGGGTCCAGCGCGGAGGTGGGTTCGTCGAACAGGATCACGCGCGGCCGCAGCGCCAGCGCCCGCGCGATCGCCACCCGCTGCTGCTGCCCGCCCGACAACCGGCGCGGATACGCGTCGGCCAACTGTCCGATGCCGACCCGCTCCAGCAGCCGGTGCGCCTCGCGCTCCACCTCCGTCCGGTCGCGTCGCTGCGCGGAAAGCGGTGCGAGCGTGACGTTCTCGAGCACGGTCAGGTGGGGGAACAGATTGAACTGCTGGAAGACGAAGCCGATCCGCGAGCGCTGTTTGCGCACTTCGCGGTCGGGCAGCGCGTGCAGGCGGTCGCGGCGCAGCCGATAGCCGATCAGCTCGCCGTCGATGCGCACGATGCCCGCGTCCAGCGACTCCAGGTGGTTCACCACGCGCAGCAGGGTCGACTTGCCCGAACCGGACGGACCGATCACGGTGACCACTTCGCCGGAGCGCACAGTGAGATCGATGCCGCGCAGCACCGGATGCGCGCCGAAAGATTTCCGGACGCCGCGGATCTCCACGGCGGGGGCCGCGCTCATCGGGTCGCTCCGCGCGGTGCGGCGGGACCGGCCTCGGCGACCTCGCGCAGCTTCTGCCACGCGCGTCGCAGCGGTGTCGGCGGCGGCGTGCGGTGCGCGCCCTTGGCGTAGTGGCGTTCGATGTAGTACTGCGCCACCGACAGCACGGTGGTGAGCACGATGTACCAGACCGTCGCGACCATCAGCAGCGGCACCACCCGCCCGTTGCGCCCGTAGATGACCTGGACCTGGTAGAACAGCTCGGCGATCGCCATCACCGACACGATCGAGGTGCCCTTGAACAGGCTGATCACCTCGTTGGTCGCGTTCGGCAGGATCGAGCGCATGGCCTGCGGCGCCACCACCGTGCGGAACTGCCGCAGCCGTGGGATCCCCAGCGCGGCGGCGGCTTCCAGTTGACCGGCGTCCACCGCGATGAACCCGGCCCGGATGATCTCGGCCGAATACGCCGCCTGATGCAGGGCCAACCCGATCACGGCGGCGGTGAAACCGCTGATCACCCCGTTCACCTCGAAGGTGAACAGCGCGGGCCCGAACGGGATGCCGATCGAGACGGTCCGGTACAGGTAGGCGATGTTGAACCAGAACAGCAGCTGCACGATCAGCGGGATCGAACGGAACGCCCAGATGTAGACCCACGAGATCACCCGCAGCACCGGATTGTTCGACAGCCGGGCGACCGCGAGCGCGGTGCCGAGCAGAAAGCCCAGCGCCGTGCCCCATGCGGTCAGCTCCACGGTGACCCGCAACGCCGACAGCACCGACTTCGCGGTGATGTACTGCGCGAACGTCGGCCAGTCCCACCCGGGGTTGGTGGCCAGCCCGTGCACGAACTGGGCGAGCAGGATCAGCGCGACGGCACCGACTACCCAGCGCCAGGGGTGCCGGGTCTTGGCCACGGTCGGCGGTGTGCCGTACTCGGGGGCGTCCGGCGCGGGGAGGGGTGTGCCGGCCGCGTCCGGTTCGCGCGCCGGGGCGGTCGCGGGCGCGGTGGACGCACTCATGACGGGTCCTCGATGATCACTTCGGTTCCTCCATCGGTCCCGGCGGAAGCACCCGCACCCGGTGGCCGGGGGGTTGCTGCGACGTCGACGAGCCAGGTCTCTCGGTCGCTCTGGATGGTTGGCGCCGACCCCCTGTCAACCGATGTCAGGGGCGAGCCGAATCATGATGCCCAGCAAGGGAAGGCTGGAACAAGAGAAGTAATCAGCGTGAGCGTAGACCTTGTCCACGCCAGTTGATCGGGTCTTTGTAGTAACCAGGCGTGCGCTGCTTCGCCGAGGGGCGGGGTGAACCTGTCGCGTCGTCGCGGACGGGCGTCCAGCGCCGGAAGACGGCGGCCCGATGCAGCATACGGGTATCGCCAAGGCTGGGGAACGCGGGTCGGCCACGCGGAAGCCTATTTCGGGCAAACGAGACTCGCCGCGAAATTGCTGTACGCAATCCGTGCTGTTGGAGCCGTTTGCCGGAGTACTGTGCCCCTCGATCGTTCCGCCGATGAGGAGGTTTCGTGATCATTTTGCGTCGTCTGACCCAATTGTCCGCTGTCGCGACCTGTTCGGTCGCCCTCGCGTTTGCCGGGCCGGGTGCCGCGTTCGCGGCTCCGGATGCCACGATTCCCGCGTTCTCCGATCTCTCCGCGCCGATCGCCGCCCCCGGTGACCTGTTCGGCGCCTATCAAACCGCGCTCGACGCGCTGCGCGCGCTCGGTATCCAGCCGTTCGCGTACCCGAGCGCGTCGGCGTTCTGCCTCGACAACACCACGGCCGGGCTGGCGCCCGCGGTGGCCGGAGCCATACCCGGGCCGTGGCCGAAGAACACCGTGCAGCTTCCCGGACTGGACCTCAGCGCCGTCAAGGCCGGGCAAGCCATGTTCACCTTCGTGCCCTACGGCCTCGGGCCGGACGGGGCGAACACCGCCGGAATGCAGGTGGCCTGGCTCAATCTGAGCAACGGACGCAGCGGAACGGCCGCCATGGGACCGCTGGCCGACATCGCCCGCGCGATGATCCCCGCTGCCGTACCCGCGGACCAGCGGCCGGTGGCCGAGCAGGCGATCCGGGACTTCCTCTTCGCGGCCCTCCCCATGGGCGGGGTGCGGGCGGTCCCGGTGGACACCGGCAAGGGCACCGTTCTCGCCGCGGTGTTCGGCACGGTGCAGAACGGCGCCAAGTCCTGCTTCTTCCTGCCGACGGTCGGAGTCACCGCGGTCCCGTGAGATTCAGCTGTCGCGGCGCGGCGCCGCCGCTGGGAGCGAACGCCCCTTCCAGTGCGCCGTGCCGCGACGGCGGGCCCGGTGCGAACGCGCCCACAGCAGCAGATACGCCGCCACCGACACCGGATGCGCGAAGGCGGCAGGCACGTCCGCGCGTCCCAGCGGGCCGCCGGTCTCGGTCGAGCGGGCCAGCAGGCGCCCGGCGACGGCGGCGAGCCAGCCGATCGCGCCCGTCCGGCGGACCGCCCCCCTGCCGAGCACGGCGGCCGCGGGCGGTACCCAATAGGCAAGGGCCGCAACGAGTCCCACCGCCGCTCCGCCTGTGATCGTGCCGTCGTAGGCCGACCAGAGCCAGCGGGTGTAGCCCGCGTCGAGGTCGGCGGCGCCGCGATACATCCTGGTGCGGGCCAGCTCTCCGGCGGCCACCAGAGCGGTGGCGTGACCGGCTCGCCGCAGCGTACGGGCGATGTCGAGGTCCTCGGTGACGCTCCCGGCCACGGCCGTGTGGCCGCCGACCGCGCGGTAGGCGGCGTTGTCGAACACGAGGAACTGGCCGCAGGCCACCGCCGTGGCGGGCCGCGGGCTCCGGTCGGCCACGACGATCGGCAGCGTGGAGGCCCACGACCAGCACAGCAGTGGCTGCACCACGGCTTCCGCCACGGAATCGGCCACTTGCAGGGGCCAGGGGGAGACCAGCGCGGCCGCGCGCGTGCGCAGCGCGCCGACCGCCGCGGCGAGCGCCGTGGGGGCCAGCCGCACGTCGGCGTCCAGGAAGATCAGCACCGGCGTCGACACCTCCTCCGCGAGCCGGACGCAGGCGGCGGCCTTTCCGGTCCAGCCGGCGACCGGATCGGACTCGGTGCGCAGCAGGGTGAAACGCGGGTCGTCACCGATCGCCGCCAGGGCGGCGGCGCCGGTGTCGTCGGTGGACGCGTCATCGAGGATGCGCACCGCGAGACGCGGTACACCCACCTGCGCGCGCAGGTCACCGATCAGGGCGGGCAGCCGGTCGGCCTCGTTGCGCGCGGGAACGCAGACGGTGACGGGTTCGATCACCGTCGTCGGGGCATTCGTCAACCTCGGTACGGTGATGCGGTTGTATAGCGCGATGCCCGCGCCGAGCGCCGCCACCGCGGTGGCGAAGGTCGGCAGGATCGAGTTCGCGCGCAACGTCTTCGGCAGGTCGGCACTCACCATGTGGGCCACGCTATCCCGGCGCACCGACCTGCCGCTCAGCGATTCTGCGTCACCGAGCGCCACCAGCGGCTCAGGGAGAAGCCGACTTCCGGCGCGCCGGGCGCGGCGGGGTTGCGGTCCATGTACGCCATCGCCGCGACGATGGCGGCCACCGCGAGCGTGATGCCGCCCGCGATGCCCGCCCAGCCCGCGAACGAGCGGGTGTTCGGGTCGGCGTAGCTGACCTCGGCCTGCGGCCTGGACACGTCGCCGGGCGGCAGTTTCCAGGAGACGACGTTGTCGCCCTCGCGGTTGCCGTTGGTCTTGGCGACGCGGGCCGGGAACGCGATGGTCAACTGCACGTCCGAGCCGTGCGGCGGCAGCGATTTCAGATCGACCCGCCCGCTCAGGCTGACCAGGTCGCCGGTGCGCTGGAACTGCAACTGGAACATGCCCTGGGTCTGCTCGGACAGCTGGCCGAGCTGCTGCACATCACCGAAGGACAGGTCCTCGAAGAACACCTGGCTGCCGGTGTAGCCGTCTTGGGCGTACGGCTCCACCCGCAATTTGGCCGCCAGCGTCTCGGGCGCCTTCAGCTGCGGGCCCTTGTCCCCGGCGTCGGCGGGCACGACGGCGGCGACGATCCGGCCGGACACCCGGTCGTTGGAGGAGACCCCCATCGAGACCTGCACCCGCAGGCAGCCCGCGAGCATCGGCACCAGCATCGCCGCGAGCAGGGCCACCGACGCGACACGCACGCCGCGGCGTGGGGCCCGCCGCTGCGGGAGGTCCGGGGCATCGGGCTTCGTGATGACGGGACTCGGCTGCACGGGTGACATCGTGCCAGGCCTGCCGCCCGGAATGAAACGCGCCAGTCGCAGCGCGCGTCGCTGCGCCGGGCGCGGGACGCGGCGGGGGGTCAGCGGCGCGCGCGAACCAGGGCGACCAGCAGGGGAACGCCCAGCAGACCCATACCCGCGAAGCCGTATCCCGCCGAGGAGGGAAGGTCGAGGAACACCGCGTGGGCCAGCGCCGACCCGAGCCAGGTCCACAGGAACAAGGCCACCGGAACGGTGAGCGCGATCGCGCGGCCGTGCGACCGCGACGTCCGCACCGGATCCGGCGCCGCCCGCTCCCAGACCGCGAGCACCGCGGCCATCAGAAGCGCCACGCCGAACCAGCCCAGGTAATTCGTCAGCGGAATCCAGTCGAGGCCGGGCAGTCCGGAATGGATGTCACACCAGGTCCACTGCCCGTCGGCCACCATCTGCGGATCGAGGAACAGGTCCCAGCCCACCGCGCCGACCGCCGTCCACCCGATCCGGGCGATCGTGCGCCGCGACAGCATCCCGGCCACCACCCACACCGGATACATCCCGCCGGTCCAGGCCAGCGGGACGATCAGCGGCACGTCGAGCAAGGCCGGTCCGAGCCGGTCGGTGGCGTACTCGTAGCAGCCGAACGGGATGCCGGTCGCGGTGCCGATCACCTCCGCCGTGAGCCCGATGCCGGAGACGATGGTCAGAAAGCCGACGGCATAGCGCAATCCCCTGGTCGCCGTCGCGTGCGCCAGCGCGGCGCCGGTGGACAGCAGGACGACCGCGACGGTGATGCGGTCGCGCCCACCGCCCGTGGTCAGCGGATACCCGATCTGCGCGACGATCGTCAGCGCCACGAGGACGAGGGGCAGCAGAAAGCTCGCCGAGCGATAGCCGGACGGCCGCCCCTGGGAGTGCTCGGTGGCGGTGGGTTCCACCGGGGCAGGCGGCGGGTCGCCCGAGTCCGTCATCGTCGAAGCCACCGGGTCAGCCCGCGCCGGTGCAGGTCGCGCAGTGCGAGGGCGGCGGCCGTGCGACCGCTCGCGCCGGAGACGCCGCCGCCGGGATGGGTGGACGCACCGGTCAGATACAGCCCCCGCGCGCCGGGCACCCGCTGCCCCGCCAGCTCGGGCAGCGGTCGCCACAGCATCATCTGGTCCAGCGACATCTCCACGTGCATGACGTTGCCGCCGACGAGCCCGAGTTCGCGCTCCAGATCCATCGGCGTCTGCACATGCCCGCGCAGCACCGTCCCCGCGAAACCGGGTGCGTAGGACTCCACTTCGGCGATGATCCGGTCGCCTTCCTGCCGCGCGAGATCGGACCAGTCGGCGCCGGAGGCGAGGCGGTACGGGTGCCACTGCGCCCACAGCGACAACTGATGCTCACCGGGCGGCGCGATGGTCGGGTCCAGCGCGCTGAAGCTCATCGCCAGGACGACCGGTCGCGGCGGCAGGTCCCCGGCCAGCGCCGCACCGTGCGCACGGCGCAACTGCGCGCGGTCGGAGACCAGAAATTGCAGGCCGTGGGCGGAATGCTCGATCGGGCTGCCGGGGTAGCGGGGCAGCGCCGACGTGGCAGCGCGCACCACCATCCCGATGCCGGGGCCGACGCGGATGCGCCTGCGCCAGTCGTCGAGCACCGCGCTGTCGAAGCCACCGTCGCGCAGCAGCTCCAGCGTCGTCAGCACATGGCAGCCCGCGATCACGATGTCCGCGCGCAGGTCTCGGCCCGCGGCGGTGCGCACCCGCCAGCGGTCGCCGTCGCGGCGCAGCGTGGACGCCGCGTCGCCCGCGGTCACCACCCCGCCGTCGGAGCGCAGCCGCGCCACCAGGGCTGTGGTCAGCGCTCCGCTGCCGCCGACCGCGCGCCCCGGCGGAAGGGTGTGCATGAGCGCGGCGAAGCCCACCATCGGCGCGGTGCCCGGCTCGGACATCGGCGGCCCGGACTGGGCGCCGAACCACGCCAGCGACGCCTTCAACCGTTCGTCCTCGAAGCAGGCGTCCAGCAGCGCGTCGCCGGATTGCAGGAATTCCCGCGACAGAGCGCTGCCGCCGTCCTTCGCGTCCAGTCCCCAGAACGACCGCACCAGCCGTCCCGGCGTCGGTCCACCGCCGAAGGCCCGCATCACCCGGGCGCTGCGCGGACCCCACGTCCGCACGAACCGGCGGTAGGCGTCCGCGTCCCGCGCTCCGCAAGCGGCCGCGATCGACGCGCAGGTCGCTTCCAGGTCGCGATGGAACACGATCGCGGGGCGGCCCGCGTGCGCGGGCGTGAAACCCCATGGGTCGCAGTCGATGTATCGCAGACCGAACCGGTCGAGTTCGAGTTCCTCGACGATGCCGGTGTGGCGGATCATGATGTGCGCCGACGAACCGCGATCGACCCGATGGCCGGGGAACCGCTCGACCGTCGACACCGCGCCGCCGAGGACCTCGTCGCGTTCGAGCACCTCCACCTCGTGGCCGGCGCGGGCGAGATAGCACGCGGCGACCAAGGCGTTGTGGCCCGAGCCGACGACGACCACCGTCACGTGACCCTCACAGCGGCAGCCGCCTGCCGAGGATCGCGAACGGGCGGTTGTCGCCCGCGAACACGAAATTCCGGACCACGTCGGTGAATCCCTGCCTGCGGTACAGCCGCCATGCGCGATTGTCCTCGCCGGTGACCTCGGGCGTCGACAGCAGCACGGCGCGTTCGGTGCGGTCGCGCAGCAGCCGTTCCAGCAGTGTGCCGCCGATGCCGCGACCCTGCGCGGCGGGATGCACATGCAGCTCGGTGAGCTCGAAGTAGTCCGACAGCAATTCGCGCGCGGAGTGTTCCGGCCAGCCCGAGCGCCGCATCCCGCTGTGCACCTGCTGGTGCCACCACTGATGGGCGGCGCCGCGATAGCCGTAGGCGATCGCCACGATCGGCGCGTGGCGCAGATCGATCCGGCCGGAGTCGTCGGGCAGCACCGCGGCGACCGCCTGCCAGCCGGGGCGGGTGGTGTGCTCGGTCCACATCGGCGCGCGATGGTTCTCGGTCCCGCGCGGATAGTCCATGGCGGCCACGTAGACCGCCAGCGCGTCGTGCAGCCGGGAGCGCAGAGCCGCCACCGAGAGATCGATGACGGCGGGTGCGGGAGTGTGATTGGGCTTGACGGCGGTCATGGCTCTCGTCGGTCGCGCGGACGCGGAAGTTTGTCGGTGGGCGTCTCTATATTGAAGCTCAATTCAAACGTTCGAATACCTGTTCGGTCCGGGTGGTGCTGGAAAGCGGTGGGGCACCCCGCCTCCAGTACGGGATACGGGCCAAGGTACGCGATGGTGGAGGGACGGCGATGTCTGGTCGAGTGGAACATCCGGGCCGGCCCGGCCGGGCCGGCAAATTGCTGGAGCGCGCGGACGGGTTGCTCATGCAGGCGGCGGGGGAGCGGGATCCGCGGGAGCGGTTCCGCACCGCCTACCTCGCCGCGCTGCGCGGCGCCGGCGCGGTGATCGCGCTCACGGGCGCCGACGCCGCCCCCCGGGCGCGCTCGCGCAACGCGTGGGTGCTGATGCAGCGCGCCGCGCCGGAATTCGTGATGTGGGCCGACTACTTCAGCGCCCGGTCGGAGATCCGGGCGGCACTGGAGGCGGGCCTGGACCGGAATGTCGACGAACACGAGGCGGACGAGTTCTCTTCGCGGGTGGCGGCATTCCTCCATGACGTGGAAGACCTCCTCGCGGCGTCGGCCCGGTTGCGGCCCGCCCCGGGAGTGACCGGCGGCATGACCGCTTGACTATCGGCCTGAGGACGGACTACGTCCGATTGCGCTCATAAGGCGTACCTTCGCCTTCGCTGCGGCCGTGCGCGTGCTGAGGACGGACTACGTCCGACTGCGCCCATAAGGCGTACCTTCGCCTTCGCTGCGGCCGTGCGCGTGCTGAGGACGGACTACGTCCGACTGCGCCCATAAGGTGGTCTGGCCCTGATCGAACTCGTATCATTGGTGACAGATGGCCGCCAAGGTCGGCTATCTGTCGCCTACCCGGAGGCGACAGCCACGTCCTAGTGCCGGGGGAGGTACCGTGCCACTCTCCGAGCACGAGCAGCGCATGCTCGAACAGATCGAGAGCGCTCTCTATGCTGAGGATCCCAAGTTCGCCTCATCCGTCCGCGGCGGACGGCTACGTTCGACCTCGAGTCGTCGCAGACTCCAGGCCGCGGCGTTGTTCGTCCTCGGCCTCTTTCTCCTCGTCGCGGGCATCGCCGCGCCCGTGAAGCCTGGCGGCTTCCCGATCATCAGCCTGATCGGTTTCATCGTGATGTTCGGCGCCGGTGTACTCCTGTTGCTCGGCACCTCGAAGAACATCGCCAAGAACGATCGGTCCGGCGGTCAAGCGCCCTCCGGTTCGGGCGGGCGGGGCCGGCAGCGGAAATCGGGCGGTTTCTCCGAGCGCATGGAGGATCGCTTCCGGCGGCGGTTCGAGCAGGAATAGCTCGCCCGTAGCCTGACAACTTCAGCAGAACCGGCGACGCCGCACCGCGATGGTGCGGCGTCGCCGGTTCGCGTGTGTGTCCGCTCGCCGCACGAATGATCTTCGAACCGGACTTCCCCCTTCCCCCACACCTCCCCACAAACTTCCCCCACCACGCCCCCTCGCAGGGGGCATCAGAGCGTTTGCTGGGTGTTTTCGGGCGTTTGTCCCGGGGGGCGGCGCGTGTCGGCAGAACTCGCGAAAGTTCTCCACGGCGGTGATAGCTGGGGTGACCTGGGCAATCGTCTGGGTCGGGAGCCAGATCACCGCCTGTTTCGATTGAAAGTGGGGGAAAGTGGGGTAATGTGGAGCGCGCAGTACTGAAGGGCCGACCATCGAGGTGATCGTTAGGGAGGTATCGAGTTGTTTCTCGGTACCTATACACCTCGCTTGGACGACAAAGGGCGACTCACGTTGCCTGCGAAGTTTCGAGACGATCTGGCGGGAGGGTTGATGGTCACGAAGGGGCAGGACCACAGCCTTGCCGTGTACCCGAAAGAGGAGTTCACCGCGCTCGCACGGCGTGCCGCGGCCGCGTCTCGAAGCAACCCGCAGGCCCGTGCGTTCGTCCGGGCACTCGCGGCCGGAACGGACGAGCAACGTCCGGACGCGCAGGGCCGGATCGTGTTGTCCGCCGACCATCGTCGCTACGCCAACCTGCAAAGGGATTGCGTGGTGATCGGTTCGGTCGACTTCCTGGAGATTTGGGACAAGCAGGCGTGGGAGTCCTACCTCGCCGAGCACGAGGAGGACTTTTCGCAAGCCAGAGACGAGTCGCTGGGCGGAATCTTCTAGCCGCGGGCGCACGAGTGCCACGCGGTCTCTGCCCGGACGCGGACCCTGACGTACTTCCCCGACGCCAGGTGCCGGAGTTCGGTCAGAGACCCCGGGGCATTCGTAATCCGTATCGAAAGCACTCTGTATCAAGGCGACCCGTGTGGCGGTGCGCGACGACGCGAGGCAGGACTCCGGGAGGTCGAGGTGAACCGTGAACAGCGCGGTCCCCGCCATGTTCCGGTTCTGCTCGAGCGAGCCGACGCGCTGCTCGGTCCGGCCTTGTCCGAGCCCGGCGCAGTCTACGTCGACGCGACGCTCGGTCTCGGCGGTCACGCCGAGCACTTCCTGAGCACCTACCCGGATATCCACCTGGTCGGTCTCGACCGCGACACCACCGCCTTGAAGCTGGCCGGTGAGCGGCTCGCGCCGTTCGCGGATCGAATCACGCTGGTGCACACCCGCTATGACGGTATCGCCGACGCACTGTCCGAGGCAGGCCTGTCGGCCACCGGTTCGGTCTCGGCGATCCTGATGGACCTCGGCGTCTCCTCGATGCAGCTGGACGAGGCCGATCGCGGCTTCGCCTATTCCGTGGACGCCCCGCTGGACATGCGGATGGACCCGACCAGCGGACTCACCGCCGCCGACGTGCTGAACACCTACAGCCACGGCGACTTGGCCCGGGTGCTGAAGACCTACGGTGAGGAACGCTTCGCAGGCCGGATCGCCTCCGAGGTGATCCGCCGCCGCCGGACCAAACCGTTCAGCACCAGCGCGGAGTTGGTGGAGCTGCTGTACGCCACGATCCCCGCCGCGACACGCCGCACCGGCGGGCATCCCGCCAAGCGCACCTTCCAGGCGCTGCGGGTGGAGGTCAACGGGGAACTCGACTCGTTGCGAGCCGCGCTGCCCGCCGCGCTCGCCGCGCTGCGCGTGGGCGGCCGCATCGTCGTCATGTCCTACCAGTCACTGGAGGACAAGGTGGTCAAGCACGAGTTCGTCGCGCACACCGCGTCGAGGACACCGGTGGACCTGCCGGTCGAGCTCCCCGGCATGGGACCGGAGTTCCGGATGCTGACCCGCGGAGCGGAGAAGGCGACCGAGCAGGAGATCGAAGACAACCCGCGGGCGGCGCCGGTACGCATGCGCGCCGCCGAGCGGATCCAGGAGGCGCGGTGATCGAGCAGTGCCCGGCGCCGCGTCGCGCCGGTCGGGTGCGGATGTCCCGCAGCGATGTCGGAGGCCGGATGAGACAGCGGCGCGCTGTGCTGGTCCGTCGTCCCGGGAGGACACAGGAGGGGAATCGATGAGCGTGCGGACGCGGACCGTCGAAGCGCCGAGCCGGGTCGCCCGGCGGGTTCAGGATGCCGAGCGGGTGAAATCCGGCGCGGCGCAGCGCGCCTACGCGAAGCGGCGCATGCGCGCCGAAACCGGTTCGGACACCACGTTTCTGCCCACCGTGCGGCGCTCGGCGATGGCCGCGCGCATCCCGTTCGTCACGGCCATCCTGGTTCTGCTCGGCTGCGGTCTCGCGCTCACCTTGCTGCTGACCACCCGTGCCGCCGAGGACAGCTATCAGCTCGGTGACGCGCGGGCGACGAATCGGCGGCTGGCCGACGAGCGCGCGGCGCTGCAGCGCGAGGTCGAGGTCGCCGATTCGGCCCCGGAACTGGCGCTGCGCGCGCGGGAGCTGGGGATGATCCCCGCCAAGGACCCGGCCCGCCTGTTGATCGGGCCGGACGGCTCGGTCACGGTGATCGGCAAGCCCACCCCGGCCCAGGGCACTCCGGTGCCGCCGCTGAACACCGGGCCTTCGGCGCGCTCGCCACAGGGGGAGCGGGTGGTTCCGGTCACCACCACGCCCGGTGCCCCGATGCCGGGCCGTCCGAACAGCGGGCCGCAGAACAACGCTCAGGTGAACGCGGCGCCCGCGCCGGCAGGCCCGGTCCCGACGTCGCCCGCGGCGGCCGTCCCGCCGCAACCCGAACCGCCCGCGGCGCCGCAGGCCGCTGCGCCCCAGCCGTCCGCGGAAGCGGCGTCGCCGCAGCCGGAAGCAGCGCCCGCGCCGGAACCGGCGCCCGACGGAGTGCCGCAGTGACGCATCCCAGGCCCGCGCCGCGTCGGCGACGTGGGCCTGCGGCGCCGCGCGGCGCGGGCAGGCAGCGGCCCTCGACCAAAGCTGTCCCGGACGGTCCGCTCCGGTTGCGTCTCGGCGTCGGCCGGGTGGTCATGCTCGTCGCGCTCGCGGTGGTCACGATGCAATTGCTGTGGGTGCAGAGCGTCGCCGCGCCCGGACTGTCCGCCCAGGCGGCCAGCCAGCGCACCACCCATCAGCCCGACCCGGCGATCCGCGGTCCGATCAACGACCGCAACGGCAAGGCGCTGGCCTTCACCGTCTCGGCCAAAGCCCTGCACTTCCGGCCGGTGGCCGTCCGCAAGGAGTTGGCGGACGCCAAGGCCAAAAACGACAAGGCGCCCGATCCGGACCAGCGGTTGCGCGACATCGCGCGCACCATCCACGAGAAGCTCGGCAAAGACGCGCCCGCGGAAGCGGACCTGCTCGCGAAGCTGAACAGCGACGAGCAATTCGTATTCCTCGCCCAGAACGTGGATCCCCGGATCGCGGACGAGATCACCGAGAAGTTCCCGCAAGTGGGCTCCGACCAGCAGAGCCCCCGGGTGTATCCCGGTGGGTCGCTGGCGGCGAACGTCGTCGGCGCCGTCGGCTGGGACGGCCACGGGCAGGTCGGGCTCGAGTCCTCGCTGGACTCGGCGCTGGCAGGCACGGACGGATCGCACACCTACGATCGCGGTTCCGACGGCGCGGTCATCCCCGGCAGCTGGCGTGACGAGCAGCCCGCGGTCAACGGGTCCGCCGTCGAACTCACCCTGGACTCGGATCTGCAGTATTACGTGCAGCAGCAGGTGCAGCAGGCCAAGGACGTGTCCGGCGCGGGTTCCGCTTCGGCCGTCGTCTTGGACGCCAAGACGGGGCAGGTCCTGGCGATGGCCAACGACAACACCTTCAACCCCGGCCTCGGCCCGCAGAAGTGGGCCAATGCCCAGCTGAGCAACCCGTCGGTGACGGACGTGTTCGAGCCGGGTTCGGTGAACAAGATCGTCACCGCCGCCGCGGCCATCGAATACGGCCTGACCGATCCGGACGAGGTGCATCAGGTGCCCGGCGCCATCCAGATGGCGGGCGTCACCGTGCACGACGCCTGGGCGCACGGCGTCGAGCCCTACACGACCACGGGCATTTTCGGCAGGTCCTCCAATGTGGGCACGCTGATGCTCGCGCAGCGCGTGGGCGAGGACCACTTCGCCGACATGGCGCATCGGTTCGGGCTCGGCCAGCGCACGGGCATCGGCCTGCCGGGCGAGAGCGCGGGCCTGATGCCCGACCGCGATCAGTGGTCCGGCGGCACCTTCGCGAATCTGCCGATCGGGCAGGGCCTTTCGATGACGACGCTGCAGATGGCCGGCATGTACCAGGCGATCGCCAACGACGGCGTCCGCATCCCGCCCCGGATCGTGCGCGCGAAGATCGCGCCGGACGGCACCCGGACCGAGGAGACCCAGCCGGACGGCGTGCGGGTGGTGAGCAAGCAGACCGCCGCCACGTTGCGGACGATGTTCCAGGCGGTGGTGCAGCGTGACCCGATGAACGCCAACCAGAACGGCACCGGATGGCCCGCGGCCATCACCGGCTACCAGGTGGCGGGCAAGACCGGGACCGCGCAGAAGGTGGACCGGAATTGCCGGTGCTACTCCACGTCGTCGTTCTGGATCACGTTCGCCGGCATGGTCCCCGCGGACAATCCGCGGTACGTGATCGGGCTCATGCTCGACGCGCCCGTCCGCAGTTCCGACGGCTCCGGCGGCGGTTCGGTCGCTCCGCTGTTCCACAACATCGCCTCCTGGGCGCTGCAGCGCGACCGTATTCCGCCGTCCGCGCAGCCGTCCAGGCAATTCGTCCTGCAGGCGGGGTGATCGAGCTTCCCGGCCCGAGGTGACCGGGGTGTGCGAGCGGTAGCGAAGACATCGGATCTGTGCGGAGGAAACAGCAGGTGAGTGCGGTGTTCGAGGAGCGAGGGCACGCGGCGGGCCGCCGGGCGCGCCGCGTCCTCACCCGGTGGCGTCCGGGCGCCGCGTGGTGCGGTCCGGACCGGGTGGGCGAACCCGTAGGGTGCGGTGGGCGACCTCCCCGGGTTTGCGATGGGGCGCATGGTCCCGCCGTGACCGGTCGCCGGTAACCTGACACGTCGATCACCGCCCCCGAAAGGAGCCTGGTTTCTGTGCAGTCCGGTCAACCGCGCGCATTGCGGCCAGAGCATTCGCCGTCAACGCCGCTGGCGTCGCTGGCCGCCGTCATCGGGGCCGCGACGAGCCCAGAATCGGCTGTACACGGCGTATCGGTCACCGGCATCGAGCAGCGCTCGGATGCGGTGCTCCCCGGTGACCTGTTCGCCGCGCTGCCCGGCGCCCGCGCGCACGGCGCGCGTTTCGCGCGGGACGCGGTCGCCCAGGGCGCGGTCGCGGTGCTGACCGACGCGGCGGGCGCTGAGCTGGCCGGGCCGCTCGGGGTGCCGGTGCTGGTGCGGGAGAACCCCAGGGCGGTACTCGGCGAGCTGTCGGCGACGATCTACCGCAATCCGTCCGAGCGGTTGCGCATCGTCGGGATCACCGGGACCTCGGGCAAGACCACCACCTCCTATCTGGTGGAGGCGGGTCTGGCCGCCGCGGGGCTGTCCACCGCGCTGATCGGCACCATCGAGACCAGGATCGGCGGCAGGCGGGTACCCAGCGCGCTGACCACCCCCGAGGCGCCGCAGTTGCACGCGATGTTCGCGCTGATGGTCGAGCAGGGCGTGGACGCGGTGGTGATGGAGGTGTCCAGCCACGCGCTGACGCTGGGCCGGGTGGACGGGGTGCGTTTCGCGGTGGGCGCGTTCACCAACCTGTCCCAGGACCACCTCGACTTCCACGCCGACTTCGAAGACTACTTCGCCGCCAAACGCAAGCTGTTCGAACCGGATTCGCCGGTCGCGGCGCGCACCGCCGTGGTCTGCGTGGACGACGAGTGGGGGCGACGGCTGGCCGCCGGTCTGGCGAACCCCGTCACCGTGTCGACCACCCGCACCGCCGCCTGGAGCGTCACCGGGGCGGTGTCGGCGCACGGCGGCGAACAAGACTTCACCGCGGCGGGTCCGCACGGGGAAATTCCCGTGCGTCTGCGGCTTCCCGGCCACTACAACGTCGCCAACGGCCTGCTCGCGGTGGCGGTGTGCGCCGCGGCGGGCGTCGAGCCGTCGGTCGCGGCGCCCGCGTTGGCGACCGTGGACGTGCCCGGCCGGATGCAGCGGGTGGAGCGCGGGCAGGACTTCCTGGCGATCGTCGACTACGCGCACAAGCCCGCGGCGCTGGAGTCCGTGATCGCCACGCTGCGCGGGCATCTCGCGGCGGATACCGCGGGACGGCTTGCGGTGGTGGTCGGCGCGGGCGGCGATCGAGACGCGGCGAAGCGGCCGCTGATGGGCGCCGCGGGCGCGCGTGGCGCCGACCTACTGATCGTCACCGACGACAACCCGCGCACCGAGGACCCGGCGGCCATCCGCGCCGCCGTGCGCTCGGGTGCGCTGGAGGTCCCGGCGGCCGAACGCGGCGAGGTGCGGGAGATCGGTGACCGGGCGGAAGCGATCGCGGCCGCGGTGGCATGGGCGCGCCCCGGTGACGCGGTGCTGATCGCGGGCAAGGGACATGAGGCAGGGCAGGAGATCCAGGGCGTGAAGCACCCGTTCGACGACCGCGATGTACTCGCGGCCGTCTTGGAAAGACGCAGTCCGCAAGGAAACCACGCGGAGGACTTGACGGTTTCATGATCGAGATGACACTGCGGGACATCGCGGACGTCGTCGGCGGCACGCTGCACGACGTCGCAGACCCGGAGGTGCGAGTGACCGGTGCGGTCGAATTCGATTCGCGTCGAATCGGTTCCGGTGATCTGTTCCTGGCGCTGCCGGGCGAGCGCTCCGACGGCCACGACTACGCGGAGGCGGCGATCGCCGCGGGCGCAGTGGCGGTGCTCGCGGCGCGGCCGGTGGGCGTGCCTGCCATCGTCGTCACACCCGCCCGCGGCGCCGTGCCGTCGAGTTCGGTTGCGCTCAGCCATGATTCGGATGGTTCCGGCGCCGCCGTGCTGACCGCCCTCGCCGCGCTGGCCCGCGCCAGCGTGTCGCGTCTGGCCGCCGAGGGCGGACTCACCGTCGTGGGCGTCACCGGCTCGTCCGGCAAGACCTCCACCAAGGACCTGCTGGCCGCCGTCCTGGCGCCGCTGGGCACGGTGGTGGCACCGCCGGGTTCGTTCAACAACGAACTCGGCCACCCGTGGACCGCGTTGCGCGCCGATGCGGGCACCCGTTTCCTGGTGCTCGAGCTGTCCGCGCGCGGGCCGGGGCACATCGCCGCGCTGGCCGAGGTGGCGCCACCGAGCATCGGGGTGGTGCTCAATGTCGGCACCGCGCATCTGGGTGAGTTCGGCAGCCGCGAGGCGATCGCGAAGACCAAGGGTGAGCTGGTCGAGGCGTTGCCGCCGACCGGGCTCGCCGTGCTCAACGCCGACGACCCACAGGTCGCCGCGATGGCCTCGCGAACGTCGGCGCGGGTGGTGACCGTCGGCCGGGCCGCGAACGCCGAGGTGCGGGCCACCGACATCCGGCTCGACGACCAGGCCAGGGCCGAGTTCACCGTGCACACGCCCGTGGGCAGCGCCCCGGTGCGCCTGGCCGTGCACGGCGAGCACCAAGTGGGAAACGCGCTGTCGGCGATCGCGGTCGCGCTGGAATGCGGCGCGGACCTCGACACCGTCACCGCGGCGCTGTCCGGTGCGCGCGCCGCGTCCGCCCGCCGGATGGACGTGCGGACCACCGCGGACGGGATCACGGTGGTCAACGACTCCTACAACGCCAATCCGGATTCGGTCCGCGCCGCGCTCAAAGCGCTGGTGAGCATGGCCCGCGCCGCTGACACGCCGCGGCGCAGCTGGGCGGTGCTCGGCGAGATGGCCGAGCTCGGCGAGGAATCCGTGATCGAGCACGATGCCATCGGACGGCTCGCGGTGCGGCTGGATGTCAGCCGGGTGGTCGTCGTCGGCACCGGAAGGCCCGCCCGCGCGCTGCACCAAGGCGCGGTGATGGAAGGGTCCTGGGGTGAGGAATCGATCCTCGTACCCGACATCGAGGCGGCGATCGCACTGCTGGACAAGGAAGTCGCCCCCGGCGACGTGGTGCTGGTCAAGGCATCGAAGTCGGGCGGCCTCTGGGAGGTCGCCGAGCATCTGACCGACCCGGACGCTGTGACCGCACGCGGCGGCGCGGCGAACAACGGGGCGGGACAGGACACGGAGGCAGCAGGATGAGACAGATTCTCTTCGCCGCGGCGATCGCGCTGACGGTCTCGATCCTGCTGACGCCGCTGCTCATCCGCTTGTTCGCCAAGCAGGGCTTCGGGCAGGAGATCCGGGTCGACGGTCCCGCCAGCCACCAGGCCAAGCGCGGCACCCCGACGATGGGCGGCGTCGCCATCCTGGTCGGCATGTGGGCCGGTTACCTCGGCTCCCACCTGATCGGCATCGGCTACGACGCCGATGGGCCGTCGGCGTCGGCGCTGCTGGTGCTCGGCCTGGCCACGGCGCTCGGCGCGGTGGGCTTCGTCGACGACTTCATCAAGATCCGCAAGCAACGCAACCTGGGTCTGACCGCGGCGGGCAAGTATCTCGGCCAGCTGTCCGCGGCCGTGATCTTCGGCATTCTCGCCTTGCAGTTCCGCGGCGGGAGCGGGCTGACCCCAGCCAGCAGGCACCTGTCCTACGTGCGCGACATCAGCACGGTGACCATGGGCGTGGTCGTGTTCCTGGTCTTCGTCTGCTTCGTGGTCGTCGCCTGGTCGAACGCGGTGAACCTCACCGACGGACTCGACGGGCTGGCCGCCGGCTCGATGAGCCTGGTGCTGGGCGGGTACGTGATCATCACGTTCTGGCAGTACTACCACGCCTGCGAGACCAAGCCCGAGACCGGCTGCTACAACGTGCGCGATCCGCTGGACCTCGCCCTGGTCTGCGCCGCGGGCGCGGCGGCGTGCGTCGGCTTCCTGTGGTGGAACGCCGCCCCCGCCAAGATCTTCATGGGCGACACCGGTTCGCTCGCGCTCGGCGGCCTGCTTGCGGGCTTGTCCATCACCACCCGCACCGAGCTGCTCATGATCGTGATCGGCGCGCTGTTCGTCGCCGAGACCGCCTCGGTGGTGTTGCAGGTCGCGGTCTTCCGCACGACGCGCAACCGGTTGTTCAAGATGGCGCCGTTCCACCATCACTTCGAACTCAGCAAATGGGCCGAGACGACGGTGATCATCAGGTTCTGGCTCCTGGCCGCGATGGCCTCCGCCGTCGGGCTCGGGCTGTTCTACAGCGAATACCTCTCCGCGGTCGGGTGAACGAGATGGTCGAACATTCTCCGCGGGCCCTGCGCTCACCCGGGCCCATGCTGGAATTCCTACGCGGCCGTGACGTCCTGGTCGCGGGCTGGGGAGTCTCGGGACGCTCGCTGGTCGAACCGTTGCGCGACATCGGCGCGCGCCCGGTGGTCACCGACGGCGGTGCCGCCGCCTTGGCCGAGGCGGCCGGGCTCGGGCTGGACGTGGCCACCGCCGCGGAGCTGGAGAACACCGACTGGAGCCGGTTCGCGCTGGTGATCACCAGCCCGGGCTGGCGGCCGGACTCGCCGGTGCTGGCCTCCGCCGTGTCCGAGGGCACGCCGGTGTGGGGTGACGTGGAGTTCGCCTGGTGGGTCGATCAGGCCAGAATCTACGGCCCGGTGCGCAAATGGCTGGTCGTCACCGGCACCAACGGCAAGACCACCACGACCCAGATGACCCATTCCATCCTGCGCGCCGCCGGTATCGCCAGCGTCGCCTGCGGCAACATCGGCCTTCCCATCCTGGACGCGTTGCGGCGCAACCCCGGTCCGCAGGTGCTCGCGGTCGAGCTTTCGTCGTTCCAGCTGCACTGGGCGCCGTCGGTGCGCCCGGAGGCGGGCGTGGTGCTCAACGTGGCCGAGGATCACCTGGATTGGCACGGCGGCCTGGACGCCTACGCCGCCGCCAAGGCCAGGGCGCTGGTCGGCCGGGTCGGTGTGGTCGGCCTGGACGATCCGGTCGCGGCCTCGCTCGCTCGCAAGTCCAAGGCGCGCCGGACCGTTGGTTTCCGGGTCGGGGTGCCCGCCGACGGCGAACTGGGCGTGGTGGACGGCAAGCTGCTCGACCGCGCGTTCACCAAGGCCGCGATCCTGGCCGAGGTGGGCGACATCAGCCCGCCCGGTCCCGCCGGCGTCGCCGACGCACTCGCCGCCTCCGCGCTGACCAGGGCGATCGACATCGCGCCGCAGTTCGTCCGGGAAGGCTTGATCGAGCACAAGGTCGGCCCGCACCGTGCCGCGTTCGTGCGCGAGCTGGCCGGCGTCGAGTTCGTCGACGACTCGAAGGCCACCAATCCGCATGCCGCGCGCTGCTCGATCCTGGCGCATCCGCAGGTGGTCTGGGTGGCAGGCGGCCAGCTGAAGGGCGCGCACGTCGAGGACCTCGTCGAGGAGGTCGCCGACCGCCTGGTCGCGGCCGTGCTGATCGGCACCGACGCGCCGGTGATCGCGGCCGCGTTGGCGCGACACGCGCCCGAGGTCCCGGTGGTCGAGCTGATCGCGGGAGACGATGCAGGGATGGGTGACGAAGCGTCGAGAACCGCCGCGGCCGACGCCGTCATGGCGCGCGCGGTGCGAGCGGCCGCCGGGTTCGCCCGCCGCGGCGACACCGTGCTGCTGGCTCCGGCCGCCGCGTCGCTGGACATGTTCGCCGATTACACCCACCGGGGTCGCAGCTTCGCCGCGGCGGTGCACACCCTGGAAGAACGTGACCTGGGAACCACCGACATCGGAGGTTTGCGGTGACCGCCGACCGGGGCGGGTGTGATCCGGACGCCCACTCCGGTCGGTCGAACCACCGTCGCGGACCAGCGGGGCCACCGCAGCATCGCTTTCGGCGCCTGAATATCCCGACGCCGCTCCGGTTACGACCGAGGGTGAACCGGGGGGCGCATGGTGCGTAAAGGTAACGGCACGCGGTCGACAGCGAAAGCGGGTACCCAGAAGACAGGCGCGCAGCCACAGCGGAGCCGGGCATCGGGTATGGGGCCGGCGGCGTGGCTGGCACGTCCCCTCGCGTCGTTTCACCTCGTCGTTACCATCGCGACGCTGCTGACCGCCCTGGGACTCGTCATGGTCCTGTCGGCGTCCGGAGTCGTGGAATACGCGGAAGGCGGGTCGGCGTACTCGCTGTTCATCCAGCAGACCCTGTTCGCGGCGATCGGCGCCGTCCTGTTCTATCTGGCCCTGCGGGTTCCGCTGCGCCTGTTACGCCAAGCGTCGTTCCCGCTGTTCGCGATGTCGGTGCTGGCGCTGGTGCTCGTTCTCGTCCCCGGTATCGGCACCCGCGTGCAGGGCGCCCGCCGGTGGCTGATCCTCGGCCCGGTCTCGGTGCAGCCGTCCGAAGTCGTGAAGGTGACGCTGATCGTCTGGGGCGCTCACCTGCTGGTCTCCCGGCGCGCGATCGGTTCGGGCCTGCGCGACATCCTGGTACCGCTCGTCCCGGCGGGTGTGCTGGTGTGCCTGCTGATCGTGGTCCAGCCGAACCTCAGCACCACAGTCGCGGTCGGGATCATCCTCGGCGCCCTGCTGTGGTTCGGCGGCCTACCGGTCCGGTTGTTCGTGACGATCGCGGTCTCCGGCGTCGTGGCCGCGGGCGTGCTCGCGATGTCCGCCGGATACCGGTCGAATCGGGTCCGGTCCTTCTTCAATCCGGGTTCCGATCCGCAAGGCGACAATTACCAAGCCCGGCAAGCGCTGTATTCCCTGGCCGACGGGGGGATCTGGGGCAGAGGACTTGGGCAGAGCCGGGCCAAGTGGAGCTACTTGCCGAACGCGCACAACGACTTCATCTTCGCGATCATCGGCGAGGAACTGGGCTTCCTCGGCTGCGCGCTGGTGCTCGGACTGTTCGCCTTGTTCGTCTACACCGGCCTGCGCATCGCCAGCCGGTCGGCGGATCCGTTCCTGCAACTGCTGACCGCCGCCGCCACGACGTGGATCGCCGGGCAAGCCATGATCAATATCGGGTACGTGGTGGGACTGCTGCCGGTCACCGGACTGCAGCTGCCGCTGGTGTCGGCCGGTGGCTCATCGCTCGCGATCACCTTGCTCATGTTCGGGCTCATCGCCAACGCCGCTCGACACGAGCCGGAGGCCGTCGCGGCGCTGCACGCCGGACAGGACGGTCGTTTCAGTAGGCTGTTGCGGTTGCCCAAACCCGAGGTGTACGCACCGGCCCGGGCGAGTTCGGCCCGCCGCGGCCGGGCGCCCAGGCAGGCCGACCGCGGACCGTCCGCGCTTCCGCGAGGGCGGGGCGGGCGGTACAGCGCGGAACCGCCGCGGCGCCGCTCGCCGGAGAGCCGCGGCACCAGCTCGGCGCGCGCCACCAGGGCTTGGGAACCCAGTTATCCGGTCAATCACGCAAGAGAACGGGGAAGATCTAGGTGATCTCGGTAATCGTCGCGGGCGGCGGCACGGCGGGCCACATCGAACCGGCACTGGCGGTGGCGGACGCGTTGCGGCGGCTCGACGATTCGATCCGGGTGACGGCACTGGGCACCGAACGCGGGCTGGAGACCCGCTTGGTCCCCGAACGCGGCTATCCGCTCGAGCTCATCCCTCCGGTCCCGCTGCCGCGTAAACCCACCGCCGATCTGCTGCGGTTGCCCGGCCGGGTACGCGCCTCGGTGGCCGCGACCCGGGCGGTCATCGACGCGGTCGAGGCCGACGTGATCATCGGATTCGGCGGCTACGTGGCGCTGCCGGCCTATCTCGCCGCGGGCGCGGGCGTGCTGCGCCGCAGGCGGCCGGTTCCGGTGGTGGTGCACGAGGCGAACGCCAAGGCCGGTATCGCGAACAAGGTCGGCGCCCGCCGCGCCGCGCGGGTGCTGGCGGCGGTCCCGGACTCGGGTCTGCCGAACGCGCGCGTGGTGGGCATCCCCGTGCGGGAATCGATCACCGGATTGGACCGCGCCGCATTGCGAGCCGAGGCGCGGGCGCACTTCGGCCTGCCGGCCGAAGGACCGGTGCTGCTGGTCTTCGGCGGTTCGCAGGGCGCGCGAACCCTGAACGAGGCGGTCTCCGGCGCCGCGCCCCAGCTCGCCGCCGCGGGTATCTCGGTGCTGCACGCGCACGGCCCCAAGAACACGCTGGAAGTGGACGATTCGGCCGGTGCGGACGGTGTCCGGTACGCGGCGGTGCCGTACCTGTCCCGGATGGACCTCGCCTACGCCGCCGCCGACGCGGTGGTCTGCCGATCGGGCGCGATGACCGTCGCGGAGGTCTCCGCGGTGGGGCTGCCCGCGTTCTACGTGCCGCTGCCGCATGGCAACGGGGAGCAGGAGCTCAACGCCCGGCCCGTGGTGCGCCAGGGCGGTGGCAGAATTGTCCCCGATTCCGAGTTGACGCCGAAGTACGTGATCGATGAGGTGATTCCGCTGCTCATGGACCCCGCACGGCTGATCGAGATGGGCCGTGCCGCCGCAGGCGCCGGGCACCGCGACGCCGCCGACGAGGTGGCGCGGATCGCGATGGAGGTGGCGCGCCGATGAGCGACACCACCGCCGATCAGGCCACGCCGGACGCCGTCACCGAACGCGCAGGGCTGCCCCCGGAACTGGAACGCGTGCACATGGTCGGCATCGGCGGGGCCGGGATGTCCGGCATCGCACGGATCCTGCTCGCCCGCGGCGGCGCGGTGTCGGGATCGGACGCCAAGGAGAGCCGTGGCGTGCTCGCGCTGCGCGCGCGCGGCGCGCAGGTGCGGATCGGGCACGACGCCACCGCCTTGGACCTGCTACCCGGCGGCCCGACCGCCGTGGTCACCACGTACGCGGCCATCCCGAAGACCAATCCGGAACTGGTCGAGGCCAACCGGCGCGAGATCCCGGTGCTGCTGCGCCCCACCGTGCTGGCCTCGCTGATGCGAGGGCATCGCACCCTGCTCGTCTCCGGCACGCACGGCAAGACCTCCACCACCTCGATGCTCATCGTGTCGTTGCAGCACTGCGGGGTCGATCCGTCGTTCGCGGTGGGCGGTGAGCTGAACGAGGCGGGCACCAACGCCCACCACGGCACCGGCGACATCTTCGTGGCCGAGGCCGACGAGAGCGACGGCTCGCTGCTGCAATACGACCCGGACGTCGCCGTGGTCACCAACATCGAGTCCGATCACCTGGACTTCTTCGGCTCCGACGAGGCCTATGTCCAGGTCTTCGACGACTTCGCCGACCGGCTCGCCGCGGGCGGCCTGCTGGTGGTGTGCCTGGACGATCCCGGCTCGCGGGCGCTGGCCGAGCGGGTCGGCGAGCGCTTGGCCGAGCGGAACGTCCAGGTCCTCGGCTACGGCTCCGGCGACCTCGTGGACGCGCCGGTTCCGGTGGGCGCCCGGCTGCACAGCTGGGAGCCGCGCGACGTCGGCGGCATCGCGCAGTTCCAGCTCGCCGACGAGGCCGCGCCGCGCGCGCTGCGCCTGGCGGTGCCGGGCAGGCACATGGCGCTCAACGCGCTCGGCGCCCTGCTCGCCGCCCGGGCCGCCGGCGCCGAGGTGGGGGAGATCGTCCAGGGCCTGGAGGGGTTCGGGGGTGTGCATCGCCGGTTCCAGTTCGCCGGGCGGGAGAACGGCGTGCGGGTGTTCGACGACTACGCCCATCACCCCACCGAGGTGCGCGCGGTGCTCGGCGCCGCCGCCGAACTGGTCCAGCAGGAGGCGCGCGACGGCGCCCGGTCCAGGCAGGGCCGGGTGATCGTGGTCTTCCAGCCGCATCTCTACAGCCGGACCGCGACCTTCGCGCAGGACTTCGGTGCCGCGCTCAGCCTGGCCGACGAGGTCGTCGTGCTCGACGTCTACGGCGCGCGGGAGAAGCCGCTGCCCGGCGTGAACGGTGCGCTGGTCGCGCAGTCGGTGACGAAACCGGTGCACTACCAGCCGGATATGTCCCGGGTCGGGCGCCAGGTCGCGGGGCTGGCGTTGCCGGGCGACGTGGTGATCACGATGGGCGCCGGTGACGTCACGATGCTGGGCAGCCAGATTCTCGACGGATTACGGGCGCGTCCCCAGCACGGACGGTGACCCGGCGTGCGCGGGGTCGACTCGGCGCGCGCGGCCGGGCGTCGCGCGGGTGATCGGTTCGGCGAGATCGAATGGCGCCGGATTCGCCTGTGGGGATTGCTGAGCGTGTGCGTTCTTGCAGTGCTGTGTGTCATCGCCTGGTTCACCCCGGCGCTCTCGGTACGCACCGTGCGGATCGAGGGGGCGGTGGCGGTCCCCGAGCAACAGGTGCGGGATCTGCTCGAAATTCCCTCCGGCCGCTCGATGCTGCGAATCGACACCAATGCCGTCGCCCGGCGGGTGGTGAGCATTCCGAAGGTGCGCTCGGCGCGGGTGCAACGGATATTTCCGTCCACCGTCCGAGTGACCGTGGTCGAGCGCGCCGCGGTGTTGTACTACGACAGCCCGCAAGGCGCGCATCTACTGGACGCCGACGGCGTCGAATTCGCGGTCGAGCCCGCGCCGATCGGCGTGCCGAAGTTGGTCACCGCTCATCCCGGCGTCGCCGATCCGGTGACCGCGGCGGCGGTCGCGATACTCGCCATCGTGCCGCCTGCGCTGGCAGTTCAGGTGAGCGAGGTTGCGGCCCGGTCTATTTCGGATATTTCGCTGAATCTGAAGGACGGCCGCACGGTACTCTGGGGCGGGAGCAACGACGCCGAGCGAAAGGCGGCGGTGGTGTTGCCGTTGTTGACGCGCCCCGGAACGGTGTTCGATGTGTCGAGTCCCAATCTGGTCACGGTAAAGTGATCCACACCCATTGCGCCCAGGTAATTTTCAGCGGTCCGGAAGTGGTTCCGGCGCCGAGAAGGGGGCCGGGGGGCAACCGTTCACCATACGACGTGTGGAGCGGCGAGACGAGCGGGATCACGCAAGATTCTGGCTCTCGTTTCGGCGCGCCTGCGCGCGTATCGCGTCGGCTGCGAATAGCGTTCCGCAACAGTCGGATACTTGACATAACGCTAACCCTATGGTTGAGCTTTAGAGTTTGCCCGAGCCGCGGTTCGCTCTTCGTAGCGACCCGACCTCCGGACCGGGCCCACAAAGCGGTGTGCCGAGAATCCGGAAACGACAGGCTTTAGATCGAAGGAAGGCGAGAGCCCATGACGCCCCCGCACAACTACCTTGCGGTGATCAAGGTCGTCGGTATCGGCGGCGGCGGTGTGAATGCCGTCAACCGGATGATCGAGCAAGGACTCAAAGGTGTCGAGTTCATCGCGGTCAACACCGACGCCCAGGCCCTGCTGATGAGTGATGCCGACGTCAAGCTCGACGTCGGCCGTGAACTGACCCGTGGCCTCGGCGCGGGCGCGGACCCCGAGGTCGGGCGCAAGGCCGCCGAGGACCACAAGGACGAGATCGAAGAGGTGCTCAAGGGCGCCGACATGGTCTTCGTGACCGCGGGCGAGGGCGGTGGCACCGGCACCGGTGGCGCCCCGGTCGTCGCGCAGATCGCCCGCAAGCTCGGCGCGCTCACCATCGGCGTGGTCACCCGTCCGTTCTCCTTCGAGGGCAAGCGGCGCGGAAACCAGGCCGAGGTCGGCATCAACCTGCTGCGCGAGTCGTGCGACACGTTGATCGTGATCCCGAACGACCGGCTGCTCCAGCTCGGCGACGCGGCGGTGAGCCTGATGGACGCGTTCCGTTCCGCGGACGAGGTGCTGCTCAACGGTGTGCAGGGCATCACCGACCTGATCACGACCCCCGGTTTGATCAACGTCGACTTCGCCGACGTCAAGAGCGTGATGTCCGGCGCGGGCAGCGCGCTGATGGGAATCGGTTCGGCGCGTGGCGAGGGCCGCTCGGTGAAAGCGGCCGAATCGGCGATCAATTCGCCGCTGCTGGAAGCGTCCATGGACGGTGCGCACGGCGTGCTGCTGTCGATCGCGGGCGGATCGGACCTCGGTCTGTTCGAGATCAACGAGGCGGCCTCGCTCGTGCAGGAGGCCGCGCACATCGAGGCCAACATCATCTTCGGCACGGTGATCGACGATTCGCTCGGAGACGAGGTGCGAGTCACCGTGATCGCGGCGGGCTTCGACGGGGGCGGCCCGGCCCGGCGCACCTTCGAGAATCCCGGCCGCAGCACGATCGGCACGGCGCGCTCGGGCGAGATCGGGCAGAGCCGCACCAGTGAGATCGCGGCGCGCGGCAGCGACAGCACACCGACTACCTCCGGCGCGACCGCCGCGGGCCGCGGCACGCTGCCGAGCTACCGGGACACCGAACGGCAGCGCACGCTGGGTGAGCCGACGGTGACGAGCAACACGCGCTCGCACATCACGCCGCCGGATGCCGGCGACGATGACGACGACGTGGACGTGCCGTCGTTCATGCGGAGGGGCTGAGCGCTGGAGTGTGGTTCCGGCGCAGGCCGGGACCGACCGCGCGGAGCGATCCCGGCCCGGGCCGGGACGTCTCGGCGGGACACGGGGAGTGGTGTCCCGGAGTTCGACTGTCGATCAGTGATTTCGGGGGAAGGCCGGAGTGGGGGCCGGCCGGGCGGGACCGGGCGCCGGGGCGCCGGATGCGGCGCGATCGCCACCGCCCGGGGGAATATTCGCTCTCTACCTGGGCATTTCGACGCCCGCCGCCGAGCGCAACTACGCTCGTCGCCATGACTATCGCGCCGACCATCACTGTCCGACGGGTCACCACGACCAGGGCCGGAGGCTTCTCGGCGCCACCTTACGACTCGTTCAATCTGGGCGACCACGTCGGCGACGATCCGGCGGCCGTGCGGCGCAATCGCGATCGGCTGGCCGATGGCATCGGGCTGCCGCCGGAGCGCCTGGTCTGGATGGAACAGATCCACGGCCGCACCGTGGAGATCGTCGACGGCCCCCGCGCCGAACCGGTCCCCGCCACCGACGCGCTCGTGACCACCGTGCCGGGACTCGCGCTGGTCGTGCTCACCGCCGACTGCGTGCCGGTTCTGTTGTCCGACGACGAGGCGGGCGTGATCGCCGCGGTGCACGCGGGACGGATCGGCGCTCGCATCGGCATCGTGCCGCGCGTGCTAGAGGCGATGGTGTCGGCCGGTGCGCGCCTGGACCGGGTGGGAGCTTTTCTCGGGCCCGCCGCCTCCGGCCGTCAGTACGAGGTTCCCGCCGCCATGCGCGCCGACGTCGAAGCACACCTGCCCGGCAGCGCGACCACCACGGTCCGCGGTACCCCCGGCCTGGATCTGCGCGCGGGTATCTCCCGGCAGCTCACCGAGGCGGGCGTGGGCGCGATCGCGGTCGACCCGCGCTGCACCATCGAGGACCGCACCTTGTTCAGTCATCGCCGTGGCGCGCCGACCGGCCGGATCGCGGGTGTGATCTGGATGGAGACCGGCGCGTGAGCGCGCGTGAGGCCCGCGTGGTCCCGGAGCCCAGCGTCGGTGGGGTCCGGGCATGAACGCCGAGGCGAAGGCCGCGGTGGACGGCGCGCTCACGACCCGGACCGCCGAGCTGTCGGCCAATCTGGCGGGTCTGCTCGCCCGCATCGACGCCGCCTGCCGCGCGGCGGGCCGGGCGCCGGATTCGGTGCGGCTGCTGCCGGTGACGAAATTCTTCCCGGCCGCCGACGTGGCGATCCTGCACCGGCTCGGCAGGCGCGAGTTCGGCGAGTCGCGGGAGCAGGAGGCCGCGGCGAAGGTGGCGGCGCTACGTGAGGAAGACCTCTCCGGCATTCGCTGGCACATGATCGGGCGGTTGCAGCGGAACAAAGCCAGGGCTGTCGCCCGCTGGGCACACACCGTTCACTCGGTCGACAGCGAACGTCTGGCAACCGCTCTCGACGCCGGTGCCCGCGCTGCGTCGGAGGCGGGAGAGCGCACCGAACCGCTTCGGGTGTTGCTCCAGGTGAGCCTGGATGACGACCCCACTCGAGGGGGTGTCGCGGCCGCGGATCTCCCCGCGCTCGCCGAACGGATTGCGAACGCACCGGGATTACGTTTGTCGGGTCTGATGGCCATTCCGCCCTTGGGGGCGGAGTCTGATGCCGCATTTGCGCGACTTGCGACGTTGCACACGTTGTTGCTCGCTGATCATCCGGAGGCGACAGAGCTTTCCGCGGGAATGTCCGGCGACCTGGAATGCGCGATCGAACACGGTTCGACGGTTGTGCGTGTCGGTACCGCCTTGATGGGTATGCGACCGATAACCTCGGGCTAGCAAAGAAACCTCATCAGTCACATTCGACACATATGCTGGGATCTGACGAGGGCTGAGCAAGACTTCAACACCCGGCCGCCACCGGGGCCGAAGGAAGGTCGACCAATGAGCACGCTGCACAAGTTCAAGGCGTACTTCGGCATGGTTCCGCTCGAGGATTACGAAGACGACTACGTCGACGATCGCGCTCCCCGAGGCGTGGACGAGCGCGGTGCTCGCCGGCCCCGGCCCCGTGACTACTCCGACCGCGACGGCTACGTCGACCGCTACGGCGACGACCGCTACGGCGCGGGCCGTTTCGACGACGTCGACTACCCCGAGCCCGCCTACAAGTCGCCCTACAAGGCGGGTTACTCGGTGTCGCGGCGCGACGACTACGCCGACGAGCCCTACGGTGACGACCGCTACGACGCGCCCAGGCGTCCCACCCGGATCGATGCCGCACCGTCCGGCCGCTTCCGGGCGGGTGGGAGCGCGCCACCGCTGCGTGGCACCACCCGTGGCGCGCTCGCCGTCGATCCCGACGCCGAGGAGCGCAGGCTGGAGGAGCGCGTGCGTCCCGAGCCCGCCCCCGTGCGGCGGCCCGGGATCTTCGAGGACGGAGGCCCCTTGTCCAAGATCACCACGCTGCGCCCGCGCGACTACAGCGAGGCCCGGATCATCGGCGAGCGCTTCCGTGAGGGCAATCCGGTGA
Source organism: Nocardia sp. NPDC047648 (assembly GCF_040642815.1). NCBI lineage: Bacteria > Bacillati > Actinomycetota > Actinomycetes > Mycobacteriales > Nocardiaceae > Nocardia > Nocardia sp. NPDC047648. The sequence continues at coordinate 53,828 of NZ_JBEYSX010000011.1, forward strand.
TCATGGATCTGGTCGATCTGAGCAACGCCGACGCCAAGCGGCTGGTCGACTTCGCCGCCGGTCTGGCCTTCGCGCTGCGCGGGTCGTTCGACAAGGTGGCGACGAAAGTGTTCCTGCTCTCACCGGCCGATGTCGACGTATCAGCGGAAGAACGCAGGCGCATCGCGGAAACCGGCTTCTACAACCAGAAATAAGGTCGTGATCTGGGGGGTGAAGCGGACCGGTCGCCCGTTGTGCGGCGCGGTCATTTTGCGCGAAGCGATTTTTACGGCAGAGTGAACTCGTGGCCTTGTTCGCGGTGCTGTACTTCGTACTGTTCATCTTCTGGCTGTTGCTGATCAGCCGGGTGATCGTCGAGTTCATCCGTAGCTTTGCCCGAGACTGGCGTCCTACCGGTGTCGTGGTCGTCGTCCTGGAGGTGATCTTCACGATCACCGACCCGCCGGTGAAACTGCTGAGGCGGTTGATACCCCCGGTGTCGCTGGGCGGAATTCGCCTGGATCTGTCGATTATGGTCCTGCTTTTCATCGTCTTCATCCTGATGTCGATCGTGGGCAGGCTCGGGCAACCGGTAGCTCCGGTGTGACAGAATGGGCCGAGAAGACAGCTTGCTAGATCTGCTAGATCTCCAAAAGACGCGTGAAGGGATCCTTCCATGCCGCTGACCCCAGCCGATGTGCACAACGTCGCGTTCAGCAAACCGCCGATCGGGAAGCGCGGCTACAACGAGGATGAAGTCGACGCGTTCCTGGATCTCGTCGAGCAGGAGCTCTCGCGCCTGATCGAGGAGAACGCGGATCTGCGCCAGCGGGTCGCCGAACTGGACGCGGAACTGGCCGACGCGAAGAAGAACCGCGGGCCGGCCGTCGCGAACACGGTGAAAGCGCCGATTCCGCAGGCCCCGCCGCCTCCGCCGGAACCGATCAAGCCCCCGGTTCCCGCCGCGCCGCCCGCTCCGATGCCCGCCGCGCCGGTGGCCAAGGACGCTCCGGGCGCGGACGCGAACCTGCAGGCCGCCAAGGTGCTCAGCCTCGCCCAGGAGATGGCGGATCGGCTGACCAGCGATGCCAAGGCCGAGGCGGAGAGCTTGCTGTCGAATGCCCGGGCGAATTCCGAGCGACTGGTCGGAGACGCCAGGACTCGGTCGGAGGCGATGATCGCCGACGCACGCCAGAAGTCGGACGCGATGCTGTCGGACGCGCAGACCCGATCGGACAGCCAGCTGCGTCAGGCCAAGGAGAAGGCCGACGCGTTGCAGGCGGACGCGGAGCGCAAGCACACCGAGATCATGGCGACCATCACCCAGCAGCGCAGCGTGCTGGAGAGCCGGATCGAGCAGCTCAAGACCTTCGAGCGGGAGTACCGGGTGCGGTTGAAGTCGTACCTGGAGTCGCAGCTCGAGGAGCTGGAGAACCGTGGCTCGGCGGTTCCGGTCGACGGCGGCGAAGCGTTCGCGGACGCCAACACGGCGAACAACCTCGCGCCTGCGTCCTTCGCCAAGGGTGGCAAGTAGCACGCCGCGCACGAGCACAGCAGTTCGCATACCGTTAGAGGAACTGTCGAGCCGCCCGGCATGCCTTGGGGGTCACCATGCTCGTCTTGACACTCGTCCTTGCCGCGATCGGCTTCGCCCTGCTCGTGGCCGCGCTCACCACCGGATCGGTGATCTGGGCGTGGGGTTGCATCGTGGTGTGCGTCATCGGTGCGATGCTCCTGCTGGTGAGCGCTTTGTCCATGCGGAGTCCGGATGGTGATTCCCCACCGCCTCCTGGTCGACATGCCAAACGCTGACCTGCTCTCCGATATGAGTTGACCGCTGCGGCTAGAATCAAACATGAATACGGCGTCGATCCGGCTATCACCGGGGAGCCTTCGGAAGAACGGTGGCGCGGCCCGCGGGCCGGGCGCTCAGTAGAACCGAACGGGTGAGCCCGTCACAGCTCACGAATGAGAGGTCCGGAGTTCGTCACACCGGACAAGCGGGGTGGTACCGCGGTTTCGGCGCACCGGGCGCCGTCATCGTCCCCGTGCCCATGACACACGGCACGAGGAGACGTATCCGCCATGGCGGACCACACTTCCAGCAACAGCGCGTACCCGCGCGTCGACCTCGGCGTCGGCAACGGGGCGTCGTTCCCCGAGATGGAGCGCCGCGTGCTCGACGCGTGGGCGGCCGCCGACACCTTCCGCGCGAGCATCGAAAACCGTTCCGGCGCAGCCGAATTCGTCTTCTACGATGGCCCGCCCTTTGCCAACGGTCTGCCGCATTACGGACATTTGCTCACCGGATACGTCAAAGACCTCGTCCCGCGTTTCCAGACCATGCGCGGCAAGCGGGTCGATCGGCGATTCGGATGGGACTGCCACGGACTGCCCGCCGAAATCGAAGCCGAAAAGCAGCTCGGTATCACGGACAAATCACAGATCGATGCGATGGGGCTCGCGGAATTCAACGCGGCCTGCAAAACGTCGGTACTGCGCTACACCGGTGAATGGCGCGACTACGTGACCCGCCAGGCCCGCTGGGTCGACTTCGACAACGACTACAAGACGTTGGACACCGACTTCATGGAGTCGGTGATGTGGGCATTCAAGTCGCTGTACGACAAAGGTCTGATCTATCAGGGTTTCCGGGTGCTGCCCTACAGCTGGTACGAGCAGACGCCGCTGTCGAATCAGGAAACCCGCCTCGACGACGCCTACAAAATGCGCCAGGACCCGGCGGTCACCGTCGACATGGCGTTGCGCGTGCCCGCGGAGCATCCGCTGCACGAACTCGACGGCGCCAACGCGCTGATCTGGACCACGACGCCGTGGACGCTGCCGTCCAACCTGGCGATCGCGGTGCACCCCGATGTCCGTTACGTGCACCTGCGCGGCGCCGACGGCAAACGCTATGTGCTCGCGGCCGAACGGGTTTCGCACTACGCGCGGGAGTTCGGCGAGAACCCGGAAGTGCTCGCCGAATACGACGGCGCCGCGCTGGCCGAGCTGTCCTACGCGCCGCCGTTCGACTTCTTCGTTGGCCACCCCAACGCCCACCGGGTGCTCACCGCCGACTACGTGACCACCGACTCCGGCACCGGCATCGTGCATCTTGCGCCCGCCTTCGGTGAGGAGGACATGGACGTCGCCACCGCGCACGGCATCGAGCTGGTGCAGCCGCTGGACGCGGGCGGCAAGTTCACCTCGATGGTTCCGCCGTACGAGGGTCTCATGGTGTTCGACGCGAACCCGGTGATCATCAAGGACCTCAAGGCCGCGGGAAAGCTGTTGCGGCACGAGACGATCGAGCACTCCTACCCGCACAGCTGGCGTTCCGGGCAGCCGCTGATCTACATGGCCGTGCCGTCCTGGTTCGTCGCGGTGACCAAGTTCCGCGAGCGGATGGTCGAGCTCAACAAGCAGATCACCTGGGTGCCCGAGCACATCCGCGACGGCCAGTTCGGCAAGTGGCTGGAAGGCGCGCGCGACTGGAACATCAGCCGCAACCGCTACTGGGGCAGCCCGATCCCGGTGTGGGTGTCCGACGATCCGGCCTACCCGCGCGTCGACGTGTACGGCTCGCTGGACGAGCTGGAGCGCGACTTCGGCGTGCGCCCGGCCGATCTGCACCGCCCGATGATCGATGAGCTCACCCGGCCGAATCCCGACGATCCGACCGGGAAGTCGACCATGCGCCGGGTGCCGGAGGTGCTGGACTGCTGGTTCGAGTCCGGCTCGATGCCGTATGCCCAGGTGCACTACCCGTTCGAGAACAAGGAGTGGTTCGACAGCCACTTCCCGGGCGATTTCATCGTCGAGTACAACGGGCAGACCCGCGGCTGGTTCTACACGTTGCACGTGCTGTCGACGGCTCTGTTCGATTCCCCGGCGTTCAAGACCGTTGCCGCGCACGGCATCGTGCTCGGTGACGACGGCCTGAAGATGAGCAAGTCCAAGGGCAACTACCCGGACGTCAACGAGGTGTTCGACCGGGACGGCTCGGACGCGATGCGCTGGTTCCTGATGAGTTCGCCGATCCTGCGCGGAGGCAACCTCATCGTCACCGAGCGCGGCATCCGCGAGGGCGTGAGTCACGCGCTGCGACCGCTGTGGAACGCGTGGACCTTCCTGCAGCTGTACGCCTCGAAGCCCGGCGTGTGGCGCACGGATTCGCCGCACGTGCTCGATCGCTACATCCTGGCGAAGCTCGCGCGAACCCGGGACGTCATCACCGAGGCGCTGGAGGTCTACGACATCGCGGGCGCCTGCGAGGAACTGCGCTCGTTCGCCGACGCGCTGACCAACTGGTACGTGCGGCGGTCGCGGTCGCGGTTCTGGAGCGAGGATCGCGACGCGGTGGACACCCTGCACACGGTGCTCGAGGTGGTCACCCGGCTGGCGGCGCCGTTGCTGCCGCTGATCACCGAGGTGATCTGGCGCGGACTGACCGGCGGCGACTCGGTGCACCTGGCCGACTGGCCGAAGGAGGGCGAACTGCCGGACGACCCGGAGCTGGTCGCCGCCATGGACGAGGTGCGGGTGGTGTGCTCGACGGTGCTGAGCCTGCGCAAAGCACAGAACCTGCGGGTGCGGCTGCCGCTGGCCGAGGTCACCATCGCCGCGGCCGACGCCGAGCGGCTGGCGCCGTTCGCCGACATCGTGGCCGACGAGGTCAACGTCAAGAAGGTGGACCTGACCACCGACGTGGACTCGCACGGCCGCTTCGAGCTGGTGGTCAACGCCCGCGCCGCGGGTCCGCGGCTCGGCAAGGACGTGCAGACGGTGATCAAGGCGGTCAAGGCCGGGGAGTGGTCCGAGGACGCGGACGGCACGGTTCGCGCGGCCGGGATCGCCCTGCTGCCCGAGGAGTACACCCAGCGCCTTGTCGCGGCCGAACCCGAGTCGACCGCGGCGCTGCCGGGGAACGCGGGTCTGGTGGTGCTGAACTCGGTGGTCACCGAGGAGCTGGAGGCCGAGGGCTGGGCGCGGGACCTGATCCGCGATCTCCAGGAGACCAGGAAGTCGTCCGGACTGGACGTCTCCGACCGCATCACCGTGGTGCTGGAGGTCCCGGCGGAGCGGGCCGCGTGGGCCGAGGCGCACCGTGACCTGATCGCGGGCGAGATCCTCGCCACCACGCTGACCTTCGGCGACGCGGGTCCGGAGGCCGCCGATCTGGTCGGCGGCGTGCGCGCGAAGCTCGCCAAGGCATAGCGCGCCGAGTACCGAGCGAGCCGGGGCGGGACCCATCGGGTCCCGCCCCGGCTGCTGTGCGGAGCGGTTCTCGTGCCCGTCGTTCCGGGCCTCACCGCCGCGGATCAGTGGTGAAGTCAGTGATGTAGATCACATGCTGAGAGTTTGCTGATTCCCGACAATTCGCCGATATCCCAGGCACAATCTGCGGTGTCGCTGCTGTTGACCGGCTCGTATCCGGGGCGGCAGTTTCTCTTTTTGGCTTGTCTTACTTGGAATTCGGCCGCGTCGGTAACACGCCCGGCGCGGGTGGCGGTGGCCCCACATCGGCGGCCGCTGCTGATGCCATGTATTAGCCAGGCTGCCGATCGGCGGCCAGTCATCCGCGCCCATGGAAGGGGCGAGTACGTGCCGAGAAAATCGACGCACCGCATCGCACTCGGATTTCTGCTCTCCACCATCACGATCCTCCTGCTCGCCGGACCCGTCTGGGCCGACACCGGCAGCGCCTCCGGCAGCGGGCCGGGCAGCGCCTCCTCCGGTTCGGCCTCGGGCAGCGGTCCCGGTGCTGACTCCGGCAGCGCCGCCAGCGGCTCGGGCTTCCTGCCGGTGCCCAGTGTGTTCGGCGTCGGCGCGCTGGCCGCGGCGACCACACAGATCGGCAAGCCCTACGAATGGGGCGGGACCGGCCCCTTCAGCTGGGACTGCTCGGGTCTCGTGCAGTGGGCGTACCGTCAGGTCGGCGTGAGCATTCCGCGGACCACCTGGCAGCAGGCGAAGGCGGGCGCGCCGGTGCCGCGGGGCTCGCTCTCGCTCGGCGACGTGGTGGTGCTGAACCAGGACGGTTCGCACGTCGGCATCTACGCGGGTAACGGACTGGTACTCAACGCCTATGACTGGGGTGTGCCGGTGGGCTACACCCCGCTCGACGAATTCGACATCTACGCCATCCGCCGCTTCTGAGCGCACCCGGCGAGAGCACGCGACGCCGATCGCGGTTGCTCCCGGGATGACGCGGCCCCGGCCACCGGTGTGGTCGGGGCCGTGTCGGCTTGTCGCTCGCCGTGGTCGAGGCCGGGAGGTCAGCCGTCGAGGCCCTCGGCGAGGTCGCGCAGCGACGGTCCGTATTGCGGGTGCGCCAGCGCCGAGGCGAATTGCGCCACCAGGTAGTCGGCCGGGTTGCCGGTGTCGTACCACCGGCCGCGGATCACCTGGCCGAAGACCGGATTGTTCGCCGCGTGCACGTTGATCGCGTCGGTGAGGTACACCTCGCCGGTGCGGTGCTCGTACCACGCTTCGGTCTGCCTGCGCAGTTCGTCGATGATGCCGGGGGTGACGACGTAGCCGCCGATCGCGGCGAACGACGACGGCGCGTCCTTCGGCTTCGGCTTCTCCCGTAGTCCGGTGATGCGCAGCAGCCCATTGCCCTGGTCGTCGGCGACCACCGGGACGCCGTAGCGCTGCGATTCGGCGGGATCCATCGGCATCAACGCCAGGACGGGCGCCCCGGTGGCCTCGTAGGCGTCGATGAGCTGCTGGGCGCGCGGCACCTCGGCGACGAACACGTCGTCCGGCCACAGCACCAGCATCGGCTCGTCGCCGAGATTGCGGGCGGCGTTGAGCACCGGGGTGCCGTTGCCGTACGGCCCGTGCTGGTCGAGGTAGGTGATGTGGCCGAGCCGGGACAGTTCGCCGACCTCCTCGACCGCGTCGGCGAAGGCGGTCTTGCCGTCCGCGCGCAGCTGGGCCACCAGCGCCGGGTTGGGGCGGAAGTGGTCCTGGATCAACGATTTCCCGCCGCTGACCACGATGGTGATGTCGGTGATGCCCGAAGCGACCAGCTCGCGGACGGTGTGCTCGATCACCGGCTTGTCGCCGACCGGCAGCATCTCCTTGGGGATGGCCTTGGTCAGCGGAAGCAGACGGGAGCCGATACCTGCGGCCGGGATGACGGCCTTGCGGATATTCATGCGTCCGATCATCACATATCGGACCGGGCGCCGAGTTCCCTCCCCGCGGCACGTCGGCCGTTATTTCAGGACTGTCGAGTACCGGGGCCGGCGCGGAAAAGGGCAGATCAAGGCCGGTGTGGCGGGAGGGAGGGCGATCCGGAGGCGAGGGGAGGCGAGCCGCGATACCGGCAGGTAACCGGTAGCTAGCGCACAGCCACCCGACAGCGTCACCGCCGCCCCGAGCTGTCGGTGGACGGGCGTACATTGCACCCGTGCGTACCGAGAAACCGAGCGTCGAGCGCGCGGCCGCGCCGTCGACCGGGATCGGGACGGCGCGCGGGGACGGCTCGGTGAGCCCGCGGCCACTTCCGGCGTTCGCCGACGCGGACAGCGTCGCCCGCCGCTGGGTTCTGCATATAGATATGGACGCGTTCTTCGCCTCGGTCGAACAGCTGACCCGGCCGACGTTGCGCGGCAGGCCGGTGCTGGTCGGCGGAACCGGTGGCCGCGGGGTCGTCGCCGGAGCCAGTTACGAGGCGCGGGTCTTCGGCGCCCGGTCGGCGATGCCGATGCATCAGGCGCGCAGGCTGGTCGGTGTCACCGCGGTGGTGGTGCCGCCGCGCGGGGCGGTCTACGGGGTGGTCAGCGGGCAGGTCTTCGACGCGCTGCGCAGCCGGATCCCGGTGCTGGAGACGCTGTCGTACGACGAGGCGTTCGGCGAGCCCGCCGAGCTGGCGGGCGCGACGGTCGCGCGGGTGCACGCGTTCTGCGAGGAGTTGCGCGCGGTGGTGCGCGAGCGAACCGGGCTGACCGCCTCGGTGGGCGCGGGCACCGGTAAGCAGCTGGCCAAGATCGCCTCCGGCTTGGCCAAACCCGATGGGGTGCGCGTGATCTCGCCGGTCGAGCAGCCGCGTCTGCTGGCGGGGCTGCCGGTGCGCAAGTTGTGGGGCATCGGGCCGGTGGCGGAGGGCAGATTGCGTTCGCTGGGCATCGAGACGGTGGGCGCTTTCGCCGCCCTGCCGGAGTCGGAGGCGATGTCGATCCTCGGCGGCAGTGTGGGCGCCGCGCTGCACCGGCTGGCGCGCGGCATCGATGACCGTCCGGTCGCCGAACGCACCGAGGCCAAGCAGATCAGCGCCGAGACCACCTACGAGACCGACATCGTCAGCCTCGAGCAGTTGCGCCCGGCCATCGAGGACATGGCCGCGGCGGCGCACCGGCGCCTCACCGGCGACGGGCGCGCGGCGCGCACGGTGGTGCTCAAACTGAAGAAGTCCGATATGAGCATCGTCACCCGCTCCTTCACCCTGCCCTATGCCACCGAGGACCTGGCCACCCTCTCCGCCGCCGCGCAACGGTCGGCGCTCGACCCGCGGGAACTGGGCCCGATCCGTCTCGTCGGGGTCGGCTACGGCGGCCTGTCGACGATCCGTCAGGAGTCGCTGTTTCCCGAACTGGATCGCGGCACGGCCGCCGAGATCGTCACGGCGCAGCCGGAAGCCGAGCCCGCGCACTCCGCCGCGCTCGGCGATGCCCCGCGGATCAGCGCGCCCACCTTGCCCGTGGCCGTCTGGCATCCCGGCATGGACGTGACCCATCCCGAGCACGGCCACGGCTGGGTGCAGGGCGCGGGGCTCGGCGTGGTGACCGTTCGCTTCGAAACCCGTTCCACCGGTCCGGGTCCCGCGCGCACCTTCGCCGCCGACGACGCCGCGCTCACCCGGGCCGATCCGCTGCGCAGCCTGCTCTGACGGCCGGGGCCGCGGCTCGACATCGCCCGGCCGGGCGCGTACGTTCGCTGCCGACGACCATCGTCGGTCCGTGTGGATCTTCGGCGGCGCCGCCCGGTGCCGGTAGCCTGGGACCTCGTGCAGCGCCGCCGGTTCGGGTGGCGGCTGTCAAGGTGGAACACGACACGGACCTCTCGAACGCAAAGGACGAGCAGTTGAAGCTTCGTAAGACTGGACGCATCGCGATCGCCGGCCTGGCCATCGTCGCCGCGCTTGGCCTGACCGCCTGCGGTGGCGACGACAAGGACAGCAAGCCCGCCGCCAAGACGTCGACCAGCGCCAAGGCGTCGGCGACCGCGAGCGCGAACCTGCCGCCGGTCCCGACTCCCGCGGAGCTGAACACCGCCCTCTCCCGCGCGCTGGACCCGTCGGTGCCCGCCTCCGAGAAGCTGGACAACGTCCAGGGCGCCGAAGCCGATCCGACGCTGCCGGATCGCCTGTCCCAGGCCGCGGCGGGCGCCGATGTGAAGATCGAGGTCACCGACGTCACCTCGTTCGGCGACAGCGTGAACGCGAAGGCCAAGTTCATCCTCAACGGCCAAGAGAACATCGTCGACGTGCCGTTCGTCGCCGACAACGGCAAGTGGAAGATCCAGAAGGCGTGGGCCTGCACCATGCTGACCAACCTCGGCCAGCAGTCGGCGGCCTGCAGCTGAGTTCGCACCACCGGCCGGGCCGGTCGCCGGGACTCGTCCCCGTGACCGGCCCGTCGTCGTTACGTGAAATGTGCTGCGCGCCAGGCGGTTCGAGCTGCCCCGTCGGGCCGGTGCGGCACCGTCGCTAGATCATCCGCAGGATCGCGCAGGTCGCGGCGGCGTGCGCGTACAGTTCGCCGTCCTCGGCTCCGATCAGGCGGGCCTCCGCGCTCGCGGTGGTGGGGCCGACGTGGATAGCGGTGCCTTCGCAGCGCAGCGGCTGGGTGTCGGAGCGCACGTGCCGGTGCACGTGGATGCCGATCTGAACCGAGGTGGACCGCGATCCGCCCGGCAATCTCGTCATCACCGCCGATTCGAGGGCCGATTCGAGCAGCGCCGTCACAAAGCCGCCGTGCGCCCCGCCGATGGGGTCGAGCAGGTGATCGCCCGGCTCGCCCTCGAAGACCACGATCCCGTCACCGACCTGAACCAGGCGGAAGCCGAGTGCGTTCAGGATCGGCGCGTTCGGGATCCGCCCGTCGAGCGCTCCCTGCAAGATCTCTCGGCCGGTCATGCCGAGCAGGTCGGGTGCCGTCCCGGCGGGTGTCCGCCAGATACGGGTGCGTGAGCGAAGGGGGTCGGGCGCGGTCATGTGTCGACGCTACAAAGCGGAGCGAACACGGAGAAGTGTCGGATCCGACACTTTTGCGACCGTTTCCGACGAACACGCGCTTCTCGGCGCCCGGCGGTCGCTGCCTCGGGTCACGGACGGGGTGCTGCGCCTGTGAGATCGCGCGATGTGCGCCGCGCACGCCGAGCTCGCAGCAGCGCTTCGGTGGTGAAGATCGCCAGCGCGGCCCAGATCAGCGCGAAACCGGCCCATCGCGAGGCGGGCATCGGCTCGTGTGCGACGGCGACGCCCCAGGCCATTTGGAGCGCCGGGGTCAGGTATTGCAGCAGGCCCATGGTGGACAGCGCGACGCGCTGAGCCGCGACGGCGAACAGCAGCAGCGGGACCAGGGTGACCGGTCCGGTGGCCGCCATCAGCGCGGTGTGGGCGGGCCCGGAGGCGAATTCGCTGTGCCCGGTGATCGCCAGGGCGACGGCGAACGCCAGCGCGAAGGGCGCGGCGACGATGCCCTCGGCGGCGATGCCGCGCAGCGCGTCCAGCGGGATCACCTTCTTCACCAGGCCGTAGGTGGCGAACGAACAGGCCAGGGCCAGGGCGATGACCGGCGGCCTGCCGTAGTCGACGGTGAGCACGGCCACCGCGCCCGCGCCGAGCGCCAGGGCGGCCCACTGGGCGCCGGTCAGCCGTTCGCGGAAGATCACCACCCCGAACGCGACGGTCACCAGCGGGTTGATGAAGTAGCCGAGCGCGCATTCCACGACGTGCCCCGAGGTGACGCCGTAGACGTACACGCCCCAGTTGAGCGCGATCGCGGCGGACGCGACGGCGGCCAGGCGCCAGACGCGGCCGCCGATGCCGCGCAGCTCGCGTATCCGGCCGCTCATGGCGAGCACCCCGAGCACGACGACCAGCGTCCAGACGATCCGCTGCGCCACCACCTCACCCGGACTGGCGAACGCCAGCAATCCGAAGAACGCGGGGAAAAGTCCCCACAAGAAGTACGCGCTCGCTCCGAACGCTGCACCGGGGATGGACCTGCTTCGCCGCACGAGGACGAACGTAGTTGTCCCGTAGCCTTGCGGTCATGTCGATTACCGTGCAGGCTTCGGGCGCCACCGGACTGACCGCGGCCGAGGTCGAGCAACGTCGCCGCGACGGGCTGACCAACGACGTCCCCGATCGGGCGAGCCGCTCGGTCCGCGATATCGTGCGCGCGAACGTCTTCACCCGGATCAACGCGATCCTCGGGGTCCTTTTCGTCCTGGTGCTGGCCACCGGATCGATCATCGACGGCATGTTCGGCCTGCTGATCGTCGCCAACAGCGCGGTCGGCATCATCCAGGAGATCCGCGCCAAGCGCACGCTCGACGAGCTGGCCATCGTCAGCCAGGCCAAGCCGACCGTCCGCCGGGACGGCACGGCGGTCGAGATCGCGCCGCACGACGTGGTGCTCGACGACCTGATCGAACTCGGGCCCGGCGACCAGATCGTGGTGGACGGCACGGTCGAGGAGTCCGCGCAGCTCGAGGTGGACGAGTCGTTGCTCACCGGCGAGGCCGATCCGGTCGACAAGGCGGTCGGCGCCACGGTGATGTCGGGCAGCTACGTGGTGTCCGGGTCCGGCGCGTACCGCGCCACCAAGGTCGGCCGGGACGCCTACGCGGCGCGGCTGGCGGAGGAGGCGAGCAAGTTCACCCTGGTGCACTCCGAGCTGCGCAGCGGTATCGACAAGATCCTGAAGTTCATCACCTACCTGCTGATCCCGGCGGGCCTGCTGAGCATCTACAACCAGCTCGTCTCGAGCAAGGAGTCCTGGCGTCCGGCGCTCACCGGGATGGTGGCCGCGCTGGTGCCGATGGTGCCCGAGGGGCTGGTGCTGATGACCTCGATAGCGTTCGCGGTCGGCGTGGTGCGGCTGGGCAGGCGCCAGTGCCTGGTCCAGGAGTTGCCCGCGATCGAGGGCCTGGCCCGGGTGGACGTGGTGTGCGCGGACAAGACCGGCACGCTGACCGAGAACGGCATGCGGCTGTCGGATCTGAAGACCCTGGACACCTTCGACGACGCCGAGGTACGCGCCGCGCTGGCCGCGCTCGCCGCCGACGATCCGCGCCCGAACGCGAGCGTCCAGGCCATCGTCGAGGCCTTGCCGGACGGTCCCGGCTGGCAGCGCACCGCCGTCGCGCCGTTCTCCTCGGCCAAGAAATGGAGCGGCTGCTCCTACGGCGAGCACGGCGACTGGCTGCTCGGCGCGCCGGACGTGCTGCTGGACCCGGACTCCGCGGACGCGCGGGTGGCCGAGGAACTGGGCGCCTCCGGTCTGCGCGTGCTGTTGCTGGCCCGCGGCGACCGCGCGGTGGACGCGGCGGACGCTCCCGGCGTCGTGCGGCCCGCCGCCCTGGTCGTGCTGGAGCAGAAGGTCCGGCCCGACGCCCGCGACACACTCGAGTACTTCGCGAGCCAGGATGTCTCGATCAAGGTCATCTCCGGCGACAACGCCGTGTCGGTCGGCGCGGTGGCCTCCTCGCTCGACCTGCCCGGCGGCGATCACCCGATCGATGCGCGGGAACTGCCGGAGGATCGCGACGGGCTGGCCGGCGTGCTGGACCGCAACACCACCTTCGGCCGGGTCCGTCCGGACCAGAAGCGGGCCATGGTGTCCGCCTTACAGTCGCGCGGGCACACCGTGGCGATGACCGGTGACGGCGTCAACGACGTTCTCGCGTTGAAGGATTCGGATATCGGCGTGGCCATGGGGTCGGGCAGCCCCGCGACCAGAGCGGTCGCGCAGATCGTCCTGCTGGACAACAAGTTCGCCACCTTGCCCTATGTGGTCGGGGAGGGACGCCGGGTGATCGGCAACATCGAACGCGTCTCGAATCTGTTCCTCACCAAGACCGTCTATTCCGTCCTGCTCGCCTTCTTGGTCGGGATCGCCGGTGTCGGGTCCCAGATCTTCGACTACGAGCCCATCGGCTACCCGTTCCTGCCGCGCCACGTCACGATCGCGGCCTGGTTCACCATCGGCATCCCGGCGTTCATCCTCTCGCTCGCGCCCAACAACGAGCGCGCCCGCACGGGCTTCGTCGGACGAGTCATGCGACTGGCCATCCCGTCGGGCGCGGTGATCGGCGCGGCCACCTTCGTGTCCTACCTGATCGCGTATGCCGGGCCGGACGCGAGTGAGGAGCAGAAGGTCCAGGCGGGCACCACCGCCCTCATCACCCTGATCATGATCGCGGTGTGGGTGCTGGCCATCGTGGCGCGTCCGTACGTCTGGTGGAAGGTCGTCCTGATCGCGGCGTCGGTGGCGGCGTACGTCTTCTTGTTCACCGTTCCGTTCACCCGCGAGTTCTTCAAACTCGACCCCTCCAACCTCGCGCTCACCGGTGCGGCGGTGGCCTGCGGCGTGGTGGGCATCGTGCTGGTCGAGGCCGCGTGGTGGGTGAGCGCGGTGCTGCTCGGCGACAAGCGGCAACTGCTGCCGAGTTCACCCGGCGGAGCCGCCTGACAGACTGGACGCCTGACTAGCCGCGCCACGAGAAGCCTTGTGCGAAGCGGCCATTCAGAGTTGGAGTACCTTCTGGAGACTATGGAGGTACTGCTGCACCAGATCGACGCGTTCGCCGACGCACCGTTCTCGGGCAACCCGGCCGCGGTGATGCCGCTCCCGTCGTGGCTCCCGGATGCGTTGCTGCAACAGCTGGCGGAGGAGAACAATCTCGCCGAGACCGCGTTCTATACATCGCAATTACCTCCCGAGGCGGGCATGCCGCCGGGTGAGTGGCCCGCTTTCCACCTGCGGTGGTTCACCCCGAGGGTGGAGGTCGCGCTGTGCGGGCACGCCACCCTGGCCAGCGCCGCGCAGATCCTTGCCGACCTGCATCCCGGCGAGGACCGGGTGAGTTTCTACACGCGCAGCGGCTGGCTGCACGTCGACCGCACCGACGACGACGAGTACGTCCTCGACCTGCCGGTGGTGCCGAGCCTCCCGGTGCGGCCCGATCCGGCGCTCGTCGCGGCGCTCGGGGTGCGTCCGGTGGCCGCGTATTCCGGCGCCGACGAGGTGATCGTCGTCGCGACCGAACAGGAGGTGCGCGACGCCGCGCCGGTGCTGTCGGCGTTCCCCGCCCTGCCGCGCGCCGCGATCGTCACCGCGCCCGGCGACTCGGTCGATTTCGTCTCCCGTTTCTTCGGCCCCGGCGTGGGCGTTCCGGAGGATCCGGTGACCGGATCCGCCCACGCCCAGCTCGTTCCGCTGTGGAGCGAGCGGCTCGGCCGCACCGAACTGCACGCCAGGCAGCTCTCCCGCCGCGGCGGAAGCCTGCGCTGCGAACTGGCGGACGACCGGGTGCTGCTGTTCGGGCGCTGCCGCCGCTACCTCGACGGCGTCGTCACCCTGCCGGACTGAGCGCCCGGCCGCTCACGGTCGCGGAACCGGTCCGTCGTCGGGGCCGGGCAGGACGACATCGCGGTAATCGGGCAGCAGCGCAACCACCGCGAAGCTGCCCGCCACCGCGTCGGCGGGAAGCGCCTGGACCGCGCGGATGCCGTTGCGTCCGGCCAGGTCCCGCAACTGCGCCGGGGACCCCCGGACGACGAGTCCGACGACGCAGCCGCAGCCGTCCCGGAGTCGGGCGGCGGAGTACTCCACCACGCGGGCGGAACGGTCGTCGGCGGGGCGGGGGAGCAGCCAGGCCGCGTCCTGCGCCGAATCCACCGCCGCGGCCGCACCTTCCGGGACGGGCACGGTTACCAAGGGCGTCTGCACGCGCGGGACCGGCACCCGGTAGAGCACCTGGGAGATCCGCAATCCGCCGCTGTGCGCCGGAATCTGCTCGGGGGCCAGCGGTTCGGTGAACGACACCAGCGCCCAGCGCGGTTCGTCGCCGCCCGCCTCCAGCGAAGCACGGGACCGGTCGAGGTAATCCGTGACCTGCTCGCCCCGGTCGGGGCCGAGCCGGTCGGTGGCCGGCGCGGTGCGATACGGCGGATGCAGTGCGCCCAGCGCGTAGATCAGCGTCATCAGCGCGACCACCGCCGCGGCGAGGAAGATACCGCGCCGCGGCGGCAGCCGGCGGTCAGACATCGCGCAGGACGTCCAGCGCGTGTTTCAGGTCGTCCGGGTACTCGCTGGTGATCTCCAGGTAGCGGCCGTCGGCGGGATGCTGGAAGCCCAGCGATCGGGCGTGCAGCCACTGGCGTTGCAGGCCGAGCCGCTCGGCCAGGCGCGGGTCCGCGCCGTAGGTGAGATCGCCGCAGCACGGGTGGCGGATCGCGGAGAAGTGCACCCGGATCTGGTGGGTTCGGCCGGTCTCCAGATGGATGTCCAGCAGGCTGGCCGAATGGAACGCCTCGACGGTGTCGTAGTGGGTGACGCTGGGCCGTCCGTCGGCGGTGACGGCGAATTTCCAGTCGTTGCCGCGGGCCCGGCCGATCGGGGCGTCGATCGTGCCGCTGCTCGGGTCCGGATGGCCCTGCACCACGGCGTGGTAGCGCTTGTCGACCGTGCGCTGCTTGAACGCGCGCTTGAGCATCGTGTACGCGTGCTCGGACTGCGCGACCACCATTACTCCGGAGGTGCCGACGTCCAAGCGGTGCACGATGCCCTGCCGTTCGTGCGCGCCCGAGGTGGAGATGCGGTATCCGGCCGCGGCGAGCCCGCCCACGACGGTCGGCCCGCTCCAGCCGACACCGGTGTGCGCGGCCACGCCGACCGGCTTGTCCACCGCGACGATGTCGTCGTCGGCGTAGAGGATCTTCATCCCCTCCACCGGTTCGGCCTCGATGGTCAATTCTCGCTTCGGCTCCGGGAAGATCACCTCGAGCCAGGCGCCCGCGGTGAGCCGGTCGGACTTGCCCGCGGCGACGCCGTCGAGCTGCACCGAGCCCTCCTCGGCGAGCGCGGCCACCGCGGTGCGGGACAGGCCGAGCAGGCGGGCCAGGCCCGCGTCGACGCGCATGCCGTCGAGCCCGTCGGGGACGGGCATGGTCCTGGTCTCCCTCATGCTGCGCTGCCCTCGCTCGCGTCGCCGGGCTTGCCGTGGCCGACCCGGGTGCCGTTGGGTTCGAAGCCGAACACGGTGAGCGCGACCAGCAGGATCGCGCCGCAGACGATGGCCGAGTCCGCGACGTTGAACACCGGCCACCAGCCGATCGCGACGAAGTCCACCACGTGGCCCTGCAGCGGGCCAGGCGCGCGGAACAGCCGGTCCATCAGGTTGCCGAGCGCCCCGCCGAGCACCATGCCCAGACCGATCGCCCACCCCAGCGAGCGCAAGGTGCGGCCGATGCGCACCACTCCGACGACGACGGCGGCGGCGACCAGGGTGAGCAGCCAGGTCATGCCGGTGGCCATGGAGAACGCCGCGCCCGGATTGCGCACCAGGCTCAGGCGCGCGACGTCACCGACGATCGACACCGGGTCGCCCGGCGTCAGTTTCGCGACCGCGATGGTCTTGGTGAGCAGATCCAGGCCCAGCACCACCGCGGCGAGAACGAGCAGCGTCCGCAGACGCTGCGGTGGAGCAGGCTCGGTCGTCGGATCGGCGGTGTTTGCTGGGTTTTCCTCGGGCGGCCCGTCGTCACTCACGCCGACCATCATCTCTCGAGCCCGATCGGGCCCGGTGCGCGCGTCCGATTGCCCGCCCCGCGCCGGGCGGACGGCGCGTGGCGCGCCGACCGGCGCACACTCGGATGTCCCAGCTGACACTCAGGAAGCGGTCGTACGCTGTTGCTCGTGACGGTGTTGTCTTCCCCCCGCCTTCATCGGAGCCCGGGCTCCGCCCGGAGCGCACGCTCGGGCGTGTTGCTCATGGTGCTCGCGGTCGGGCTTTCGGCCTTCGGCGTCGGTTGCGGCGACGGCGCGGAGTCGAGCGGTGAGGCCGACGGAACGGAGCCGCTGGGAATCGGCAAGGAAGTGACCGTGCCGATCGCCGCCGCGGTGGCCACGGTCGAATCGGCCGGTGCGCAACCGCGTTCGCTGCTGCGGCCGGAGTATCCGGCCGGCACCGTGCAGCGGGTCACGCTCTATACCGCCCATCACATCGAACAGCAGATCGATGAACAGCCCAAGCGCGACTTCTCCACCCCGGCGCTGACCATTCCGATGACCGCGCAGACCACCGCGGACGGCATCGATCTGACCCTCGGCACGGTCACCTCACCGGACCCGACGATGGCCAAAGCGCTCACCAAGATCGGTGGCTCGCACGCGGGCTTCGACCTCAGCGATCTGGGCACGATCACCGCGCTGCGGCTGGAGCCGGCCCCCGACGCGTCGAACACCGCGCGCGCCGCCCTCGAGCAGGCGTTCTACCAGGCTGTGTACCGGTCGATCGCGTTCCCCGACGAGCCCGTCGGCGAGGGCGCGGTGTGGACGGTGCGCCAGGAAGTGAGCAGCGGCGTCCTGCTCGACCAGGTGACCACCGCGACGCTGAGCAAACGCGACGGGGACCGGCTCACCATCGAACTGCACGTCACCCAGAAGCCCAAGTCGCCGGTGTGGAACCTGCCGAACAACGCGGGCACGCTGGACATCCGGGACTACGTCATGGAGGGCGCGGGCACCATCACGGTGGATCTCGGATTGCCGCTGCCGGTGGCCGGATCCATCACCGTCGGCGGGCACCAGGCCTACCGCGATCCGCACAGCGACAGCACGCTGCGCCAGACGATCGATACGCAGGTGTCGTGGACCGAATGACCCGTGGGCGCGCCCTGCCGTTCGCGGTGGCGTCCGTCGCGCTCGTCGTGGGCTGCGGGTCCGCCGAGACCGCCGAGCCGAAGGCGCACGAGCTGCCCCCGCTGGGGCACACCGTGGCCGCGGTCCCGGTGACCGCCGCGCCCGAGACCGATTCCGCACGGCTGGGCGCCCGGCTCCTCGGCGACGCCGACCTGCCGTCCGGTTTCACCGCGCTGCCGCCGCGCGCTGCCCCTGGGACCGCCTCGACCGGTACCTCGGCGACGAATCCGGCGGAATGCGCGAAGGTACTCACTCCGCTCGGCGCGCAATACTCCGGCGCACTGGCTCAGGCGTCAACGCAATACGCCGGGCCGAATTTCTCCAGCATCGATATCGACGCGGCGAGTTATCCGGTCGATTCGCTCCCGGCCGCGTTTTCGGCCGTGCAGGAGACGCTGCGCCGGTGCACGCGCTATTCCGGCGACGACGCCACCGATATCGCGGTGGACTACCGGATCGGCGGGCTCGCCCAGCCACCGGTCGGCGACGCGGCGGGCGCCTTCCAGGTGCGCGCCACCAGCGAGGGGCTCGCCCTCGGCTCGTCGGTCGCGATCGTGCAGGTGGGAAGCACGTTGCTCCAGGTGGCGGTGACCGCGCCGGAGGCGGTGGACCCCGCCGTGCTCAGCGCGCTCACCGCGGCCCAGGTGCGTCGGCTGCAAGGCTCCGCGGGTCCCTGATTTCCGACGATTCGGCCAATTGCGCGGATCGCCGGAATAGGCTCGACATGGTCCGACACAACGCCTCGACCGGAGGTTCTCCATGTCTGATGTCAAACCCGTTCCCGATGGTTATCCGGTGGTCTCGCCCGGGCTGGCCATCGACGGCGCGGCGGCGGCGATCGATTTCTACAAGAACATTTTCGGCGCCACCGAACGTATGCGGATGCCCGGTCCGGACGGCAAGATCGCCCATTGCGAGCTGATGTTCGGCGATTCCGTCGTCATGCTCGGCGATCCGGCGCCGGATATGGACTTCCTCGACCCGAAGACGGTCGGCGGCACCCCCGTGAACCTGTACGTGTACGTCGAGGACGCCGACGCCGCCTTCGCCGCGGCGCTGGCCGCGGGCGCCACCGAACTCACGCCGATGACCAGTCAGTTCTACGGGGATCGCAGCGGCGCCTTCGAAGACCCGTGGGGGCACCGGTGGACGGTGGCCACCCATGTGGAGGACGTGCCGCCCGACGAGATGGACCGTCGGATGGCGGAGATGTTCGGCGGTTCCTGAACCCGGCCGACCGGCTCACCCGGCGACCACCGAATCACCCGAGACCCGGACGGCGCGCGGTGCGAGAGGTTTGGTGGCCGGGCCGTTGACCACCGAGCCGTCCAACGCGAACTTGCTGCCGTGACAGGCGCAGTTGACGGTGCCGCCGGACACCGCCGCGACCTTGCATCCCGCGTGCGTGCACACCGCCGACAGCCCGACGAAGGTGCCCGCGCTAGGCTGGGTCACCACGGTGTCACCGGCGATCACGCCGCCGCCGACAGGGATGTCGGCCGTCTTGGCCAGCGTGTTCGCCTGCCGGTCCGCATCGGCGGGCCGGTCGCCGGGCGCGGGTGGGGGTTCGCTCTTGCCGGAGGAGGCGCAGGCGGTGATAGCCGCCGCGGCGGCGATGCCCGCCCCGGCGGCGACCACACTGCGCCGGGTGCGGAATTGTTCGTCGAGTGTCATGTCGGGTTCCGTTCCGAAGGCGCGGCACGGCGTCGCGCCGGTGCCGCTTTCGCCTCGTCAACGGAATAGGGCGGCGCTGCGGTTCAATCCGGTGTGCTCAGAGGTCGCCGCCCGGCGTGTCGCCGGGAGACGGCGGACCAGGAGGGCGAGCGGCGGACCCGGACCCCCTCATCTGCTTTATGGCCGGGTCCGCCGCTCTGTGGGTTACCCGCGGGCGATCGATTCGAACACCTTCGGGTCGACGAGGGTGGAGGTGTCGCCGAGTTGGCGTCCTTCGGCGATGTCGCGCAGGAGGCGGCGCATGATTTTGCCGCTGCGGGTTTTGGGGAGTTCGGGGACGATGTGGATTTCGCGGGGTTTGGCGATGGGGCTGATCTCGCGGGCGACTTCGGTTTTGAGGTCGTCGACGAGGGTGGGGGTGGGTTGGGCTTCGGCGGTGAGGATGACGAAGGCGACGATGCCTTGGCCGGTGGTGGGGTCGGTGGCGCCGACGACGGCGGCTTCGGCGATGGTGTGGTGTGCGACGAGGGCGGATTCGACTTCGGCGGTGGAGATTCGGTGGCCGGAGACGTTCATGACGTCGTCGACGCGGCCGAGGATCCACAGGTCGCCGTCGGTGTCGAGTTTGGCGCCGTCGCCGGCGAAGTACCAGCCTTGTTCGGCGAAGCGTTGCCAGTAGGTTTCGCGGAAGCGTTGGGGGTCGCCCCAGATGCCGCGCAGCATCGACGGCCACGGCTGATCCAGTACCAGCAATCCCGTGCTGTCGGAGGCGAGTTCGCCGCCGTCCTCGTCCACCACGCGCGCCGAGATTCCCGGCAGCGGAGTCATGGCCGCGCCGGGTTTGGCGGCGGTGACGCCGGGCAGCGGGGAGATCATGATGGCGCCGGTCTCGGTCTGCCACCAGGTGTCGACGATGGGGGTGCGATTTGCGCCGATGACCTCGCGGTACCAACGCCACGCTTCGGGGTTGATGGGTTCACCCACCGAGCCGAGCAACCGCAACGACGACAGATCATGGGCATCCGGAATCTGCCTGCCCCACTTCATGAACGTGCGCACCAGCGTGGGCGCCGTGTAGTAGATGGTGACGCCGTATTTTTCGATGATTTCGAAGTGGCGGTGTTCGGTGGGGGAGTTGGGTGTGCCTTCGTAGACGATTTGAGTGGTGCGGTTGGCCAGCGGGCCGTAGACGATGTAGCTGTGGCCGGTGACCCAGCCGATGTCGGCGGTGCACCAGTAGATGTCTTGTCCGGGTTTGTGGTCGAAGACGGTGTGGTGGGTGTAGGCGGTTTGGGTGAGGTAGCCACCGGTGGTGTGCAGGATGCCTTTGGGTTTTCCGGTGGTGCCGGAGGTGTAGAGGATGAACAGGGGGTGTTCGGCGTCGAAGGGTTGGGCGTGGTGGTGGGGGGAGGCGGTGGTGACGGTGTCGTGCCACCACAGGTCGCGGCCTTCGGTCCAGGGGACCTCGATGCCGGTGCGGCGTACGACCAGGACGTGTTCGACGGTGGTGGGGTCGTTGCCGAGTGCTTCGTCGACGGCGGCTTTGAGGGGGGCGGGTGTGCCGCGGCGCCATTGTCCGTCGGTAGTGATGATCAGGCGGGCGGCGGCGTCGTCGACGCGTTGGCGCAGGGCGGTGGGGGAGAATCCGGCGAAGACGACCGAGTGGGTGAGTCCGAGGCGGGCGCAGGCGAGCATGGCGATGATGGCTTCGGGGACCATGGGCATGTAGATCGCGACGCGGTCGCCTGGGGTGAGTCCGAGGTCGGTGAGGGTGTTGGCGGCGCGGGATACCTCGTGGAGCAGTTGCTGGTAGGTGAGGGTGCGGGTGTCGCCGGGTTCGCCTTCCCAGTGGATGGCGATCTGGTCGCCGTGGCCGTCGAGGACGTGGCGGTCCACGCAGTTGTAGGCGACGTTGAGTTTTCCGCCGACGAACCATTTCGCTACCGGCGCGTCGGTCCAGTCCAGCACTTGGGTGAAGGGTTGGTGCCAGTGCAACCGCCCGGCCTGCTCGGCCCAGAAAGCTTCCCGATCGGCCGCCGCCCGCTGGTAGAACCCCGCGTCGGCGTTCGCCTCAGCGGCGAACTCCGCGCTCGGCGGGTAGGCGGTGGTGGGGTCGCGGTCATCGGTGGTTGCGCTGGTCACGCGAGATCTCCTAACGAAAGAGCAAGGGGGACGAAGAAGGCCGGGAAGTGATCAGTGCACCACCGCCTTCTCCGCGCCGACGCCGGTGAGCGAGCGGACCTCCATCTCCGCAGCCTTGGCCGGATCCTCGGACCTGCCGCCGACCAAGGTGCCGATGACGCCGAGCGCGAACGCCAACGGGATGGAGACGATGCCCGGGTTGGACAGCGGGAACCAGTCGAAATCGGATCCGGGGAGCATGGCGGTCTTGCTGCCGGAGACCGCGGGGGAGAATACGATCAGCACGATCGTCGAGATCAGGCCGCCGTACATGCTGAACAGCGCACCGGTGGTGTTGAACCGCCGCCAGAACAGCGAGAACAGGATGGTCGGCAGATTCGCCGAGGCCGCCACCGCGAACGCCAGCGCCACCAGGAAGGCGACGTTCTGCCCGTTGGCCAGGATGCCCAGGGCGATGGCCAGCACGCCGATCACCACCGCGGTGATGCGGGACACCCGGACCTGTTCGCGCTCACCGGCTTTTCCGCGCTTGATGACGTTGGCGTAGATGTCGTGGGCGAACGAGGCCGACGCCGTGATGGTCAGGCCCGCGACCACCGCGAGGATGGTGGCGAAGGCGACCGCGGAGATCACGCCGAGCAGCACCACGCCGCCGAGTTCGAAGGCCAGCAGCGGCGCCGCCGAATTCTGCCCGCCCGCGGCCGCGAGGATCCGGTCCGGGCCGACGATCGCCGCCGCGCCGTAGCCGAGCACCAGGGTGAACAGGTAGAACGCGCCGATCAGGCCGATCGCCCAGACCACCGAGCGCCGTGCCTCTTTGGCGGTGGGCACGGTGTAGAAGCGCATCAGCACATGCGGCAGGCCCGCGGTGCCGAGCACCAATGCCAGGCCGAGGGAGAGGAAGTTGAGCTTCGAGGTCTCGCTGCCGCCGTACTGCGCGCCGGGAGCGAGCACGTCGCGCGCGGCGACGGCCTTGTTCGCCGAGCCGGAGACCGCTTCCTGCGCGGAGCCCAGGATGTCGGAGAAGTCGAAACCGAACTTCGCGAACACCATGACGGTCATCAGCGCCGCGCCCACGATCAGCAGCACCGCCTTGATGATCTGCACCCACGTGGTGCCCTTCATCCCGCCGACCAGCACGTAGACGATCATCAGCACGCCGACCACGGCGATCACGATGGACTGCCCGGTCTTGTCGGAGATGTCCAGCAGCAGTGCGACCAGGCCGCCCGCGCCCGCCATCTGCGCGAGCAGGTAGAACAGCGACACGGTGAGCGTGGACAGCGCGGCGGCGGTGCGCACCGGGCCTTCCTTCAGCCGGAAGCTCAGCACGTCGGCCATGGTGAATTTGCCTGTGTTGCGGAGCATTTCGGCAACCAGCAGCAGCGCGACCAGCCAAGCGACCAGGAATCCGATGGAATAGAGGAATCCGTCGTAGCCGTAGACCGCGATGGCGCCGGCGATGCCGAGGAAGCTCGCGGCCGACAGGTAGTCGCCCGCGATGGCGACGCCGTTCTGCGGGCCGGAGAAGCCGCGCCCGCCGGTGAAGTAGTCGGCGGCGGTGGCGTTGTTGCGGCTGGCGCGGATCACCACGATCATCGTGAACACGACGAAGACGCCGAAGATGGCGATATTGGCGACCGGGTTGCCGACCGTCGCGGCGGCGGCGTAGGTGTGCACAGTGTTCACGCTCGGTCTCCCTCGAGGTAGCCGCGGATGGTCGCCGCGCGCGGATCCAGTTCTCGGTTGGCGAACCGGACGTACAGCGCGGTGATGGCGAAGGTGGATACGAATTGGCCGAGGCCGAGCAGCAATCCGACGTTGACGTCGCCGAACACCGGGCGGCTCATGAAGTCGTGGGCGTAGGCGCCGAGCAGGACGTAACCGAGGTACCAGAGCAGGAACAACGCGGTCATCGGAAATACGAAGCGGCGCAGGCGCGCTCGCAGTTCCTGGAATTGGGGGCTCGCCTGCACTTCGGCGAATTCTGCTGCGCTCGGCGCTCGCCGCGGGGCGGTGTCGTCGAGTTCGGTACTGGTCATGAGTGTCCTACCAAGTGACGTGGCTTACTTCTCGAGGACGGTAAGCCAGGCCCGCGACTCACCAGTAGGCTGTGGCGTGGGTCACTCTGTGAAGGTGCCCGAATCTGCGCTGAGCGGTCGATGTGACGCGATGAACGGTCGGCCGCTCGTGGCCTCGGTCAGTCCGAGCGCAGGCTGCGCTCGCGGTCGGCGCCCATGCCCAGGCGCTCCGGCGCGTGCATCCGGACGAAGATCCGGCTCACCGTCTTCGCGCCGAGTCCGCGGGTGAACGAGCTGACCAGCACCATGGTGGCGAACGCCAACGGCACGCTGATCGCCGCCGGATAGCCGAGCAGCGCCGCAGGCCAGCCGCCCGCCACCGCGTCGGAGAATCCGCCGGTGACCGAGACGGCGGTCGCGGTCCCCGCGGCGAGCCCGCCCGCGATCAGGCCGGCCGCCGCGCCCGCCGCGGTCAGCCCGCGCCACCAGATGCCCAGCACCAGCAGCGGGCACAGCGTGGAGGCGGCCACCGCGAAGGCCAGGCCGACGGTGCGCGACAGGTCCAGCGACACGACGGTCAGCGACAGGGCCAGCGGAACCGAGCCCGCGACCAGCGCCGCCGCGCGGAAGTCCCGGATTCGCCCGCGCAGCATGTCGGTGCTGAGCACGCCCGCGATGCTCACCAGCAGTCCCGACGAGGTGGACAGGAACGCGGCGATCGCGCCCGCCGCGGCCAGCGCCGCGAGCAGCTGCCCCGGTAGTCCGGCGACCACCGAGCCGGGCAGCAGCACCACCGCGGCGTCGGAGGTCCCGGTGATCAGCAGTTGCGGCACGTACAGCCGGGCGAAGACGCCCAGCAGGACGGGGAACAGGTAGAACAGCCCGACCAGGCCGATCACCGCGAGCGCCGTCGCGCGCGCGGCCCGCCCATCGGGGTTGGTGTAGAAGCGCACCAGCACGTGCGGCAGTCCCATGGTGCCGAGGAAGGTCGCGAGGATCAGCGAATAGACCTGGTAGGCCGGATGCGGTCCACCCAAGCCGCCACCCGGCGCCAGCCAGCCCGCGCCGTCGGCGGGCGCGCCCGCGACCACCGGCACGGCGGCCCCGGCTTCCAGCACCAGCCGCGTGCCCGCGGACAGCTCGTGGGTGCCCGGCGCCAGCGGTACCGGACCGTCGACCGCGCGGTCGTCGAGTGTTCCCGTGATCGAAACCTGCTGCGGCGCACCGACCCGCACCACCACGTCGGTGGTCACGTCGACGGTCGTGCGCTCGGACACCACCGGCGGGGCGGGCGCGCCCAGTTCCCGCTCGTCGGCGAGGAAGTGCCCGAGCAGCACCAGCGCGGGAAGGGCCACCGCGGTCAGCTTCAGCCAGTACTGGAACGCCTGGACCAGGGTGATCGAGCGCATCCCGCCGCCGACCACGTTGGCGAGCACGATCGCGCCCACCGCCACCGCGCCCACCCAGTCCGGCACGCCGAGCAGGATGTGCAGGGTCAGCCCGGCCCCTTGGAACTGCGGAATGAGATACACCGCGCAGATGAGCACCACCACGGTGGCCGCGAGCCTGCGCAGACGCAATGAGCCGAGCCGGAATTCGGCGAAGTCGGGCACCGTGTACGCGCCGGAGCGGCGCAGCGGAGCGGCGACGAACAGCAGCAGCGCCAGGTATCCGGCGGTGAAGCCCACCGGGTACCACAGCGCGTCCGCGCCGTATTTCGCGATCAACCCCGCCACGCCGAGAAATGAGGCGGCCGAGAGGTATTCACCGGAGATCGCGGCGGCGTTCCAGCGCGGTCCCACGCTGCGCGACGCGACGAGGAAGTCGGAGGTGGTGCGCGCGAGCCGCACGCCGTACGCGCCGATAGCGACGGTCGCCAGTGCCGCGAGGACCAGCGCGGCCACGGTGAGCGCAGGCGCCGTACCCGAGGTCATGGAGCGCTCCGTAGTCGGCGCATCGGTTCGGCGGGCGATGCGGACGTGATCGACTTGTTCATGGTGGAGGGCGCACCATCAGTCCTCGGCCAGTTCGAGGAAGTCCTGTTCGTTGCGTTCGGCCAAGCGCACATAGGTGCGGCCGAGCAGGAACAGCAGCGGGTAGACGGCTCCGCCGAGCAGCAGCCACGGCAACCGGATGCCCAGCACCGCCGTGGAGCCGATCGAGCCGGTCCGGAACAGTATCGGCAGCGCGCACAGCAGCGCGATGCTCACCAGGCCCACGCGTAGCGCGAGCCCGAGTTGGGCGCGGATCAGGCCTCCGATGAGCGCTTCGCCGAACTCGGTTTGCTCGGCGACCTCCACCCGCGTGCGCACCCGCCGGGCGCCACGTCGCTCGGAGAGCACGACGCGCCTGCGGACCGGACGCTGCGGCCCGGTCACTGGTTGCCCCAGTGCTGCCGGGGCCGGTGCACCAGCCGTTGTTTCAGCTCACGAACCTGTCTTCGGCTGACCGGCAGTTCGACCGCTTGCGCGTCGCCCTCGGCCCGCAGGCACACCACGGTCCCCGAACCCACGCTGCGCAGTCCGGTGACCAGCCGCAGCGCCACCAGGTACGACCGGTGCACCCGGAGGAATCCCGCGTCGTGCCAGCGAGTCTCCAGCGCCGACAACGGAATCCGCACCAGATGCGATCCGGCGCTGGTGTGCAGCCGGGCGTAGTCACCGTCGGCTTCCACCCAGCTCACGCTCGATCGCGGTACCAGCGTGGTCACTCCGCCCAGTTCCACGGGAATGACCTCGTTCGGGTCGGTGCGGGCTTCGGCGGCGGGCGGGTGCGGCGCGCTGCGCGCTGCGGCGATCCGCCGCACCGCCTCCGCGAGCCGGTCCTCCCGCAGCGGCTTGAGTAGATAGTCCACCGCGCCCAGGTCGAACGCCGCGATCGCCCGGTCGTCGTGGGCGGTCACGAAGACCACGGCGGGCGCGGCGGCGAACTCCGAGAGGATGCCCGCCAGCTCCATGCCGTCCAGTCCCGGCATGTTGATGTCCAGGAACACCGCGTCGATCGGATGGGCGCGCAGCACCCGCAGTGCGCTGGTGGCGTCGCCTGCCGCGTGGATGTCGCCGATCTCGGTCCGCGCGCGCAGCAGATACACCAGCTCGTCCAGAGCGGGTTTCTCGTCGTCCACGGCGAGCACGCGCAGCGCGCCCGCCGGTTTGCCGGTAACGCGGGTCACAATCGCACCATCGTAAGGCTCCCCTGCGAGGCCGCCGACGGGTGCCGTCGGCGGGACGCTCCCACGGCTCTCGGCGGCACCTCGAGGCCGCGGTCGGCCCGCTGGAGTCGACCGACGCCCGCCCGCACTTCGGCGGCGTCGCCCTCGGGTGGCCTGGCGTTTCCGCAGCGGCGCGTCGAGCCGATGCTCTCAGCGATGCGGGGGTGGCGCGCCGGTCGGTCGTCGGTGTCGTGTGCCGGTCTTATGCCCGGATGCCAGCGCGGAACTTGGGGACTCGGAGGCTGACCTTCGTGCCCGCGCCGGGCGCGGTTTCCACGACCAGGCCGTAGTCGTCGCCGAAGGCCGCGCGCAACCGGTCGTCGACATTGGCCAGCCCGACGTGCGCGGCCTCACCGGAGGCCGCCGGGCCCGTCCCGGTGTCGACGGCGTCCAGCGCGCCGGAGCGCAGCAGATCCGGGTCCATGCCGACGCCGTCGTCCTCGACGCTGATCACGCAGTCGGTGCCCGCGTCGGTGGCGACGATGCTGACGGTGCCACCGTGCGCGGTGCCCGCCAGCCCGTGCCGCACCGCGTTCTCCACCAGCGGTTGCAGCGCGAGGAAGGGCAGCACCACGCCGAGCACCTCGGGCGCTATCCGCAGCCGGACCTGTAGCGCGTCGCCGAAACGGGCGCGTTCCAGCGCGAGGTACCGCTCGATGTTGCGCAACTCGTCGGACAGCACCGTGAATTCGCCGGCGGCGCGGAAGGAGTACCTGGTGAAGTCGGCGAACTCGAGGATCAGCTCGCGGGCCCGCGCCGGGTCGGTGCGGACGAACGAGGCGATGGTGTTCAGCGCGTTGTAGATGAAGTGCGGGCTGATCTGGGCCCGCAGCGCGCGCACCTCGGCGCGGTCCAGTCGGGCCCGCGACGCGTCCAGTTCGGCCAGTTCGAGCTGCCCGCAGGCGTACCGGGCCACCTCGGCGACCGCACCCAGCCGCCCCGGTCCCGGCTGCCCGGCGCTCACGACTCCCAGTACACCGGCCACGCCGTTGGATTCGACCAGCAGCGGTTGCGCGATCAGCGTGCGTCCCGCGTGTTCGCCGCGTCCCGGTCCGGCGACGAGCACCGGGCGCTCGCCCGCGACGGCGCGCACGGCGGCTTCGCCGAAGTACTCGGCCAGTTCGGCGTGCGGGCCGTCCCAGGCGAGCAATGTGCCGTCGGGGTCGGCCAGCGCGAGCGCCTCGGCGCCGGTGAGTGCGCGCAGGTGCGGCGCCGCCTCCCGCGCGGACTGCTCGGTCAACCCGCGCCGCAGCGGGACCGCCGCCAGCGACGCGGTGTGCAACGCCGAATGCACCGCCCGCTCCGCGGGGGTGGTCACCACTCTGCGGGTGCGCGACCAGATCAGCAGCGCCCCGGCGATCAGCGCCGCCGCCGCAGCGACGGCGAGTGCGGTGGTCATGGCGGGCATCGGCGCACGGACTGCATGGGCTGATTATCGCGTCGGCCGCAATCGTGCGTGGAAGGGTGGCCGTCCGGGGCCGAGTGAGCGTCAGGTGATCACAGCGCCGGAAGGCGCCCGGGTGCGGCAACCACCCGGCGCGCACGGCCCGGCAGCGCCTGCGGGACGATCGCTCGGGCAACAGCGCGTCGCCCCGCGGCGGCTGGGCCGATCTCACCGGTGCCGCGGCGCGGTCCGGGCCGGTCCGGTCCGGTCTACGGGAGTTCAGCCCTGGTACTGCGGGACCGTGAACTCGATGGTGCCGGGTTCGGGGAAGTGCGCCGCGCCGATGGTGACCGTCGCGGTGAACTTGCCGATGCCAGGAAGGAACAGCGCGG
This sequence comes from Nocardia sp. NPDC047648, assembly GCF_040642815.1. Taxonomy (NCBI): domain Bacteria; kingdom Bacillati; phylum Actinomycetota; class Actinomycetes; order Mycobacteriales; family Nocardiaceae; genus Nocardia; species Nocardia sp. NPDC047648. The sequence goes on from NZ_JBEYSX010000011.1 coordinate 82,579, forward strand.
AGTGGCCGCTGTTGCCCCAGTAGCCGGGGCCCTGCGCGACCACTTGGAACGTACCTTCCTGGCCGGTGTCGACGTTGCGGTAGTTCAGCGTGACCGGCAGCGTGCACGGCCCGGCGCCGACCAGCGTCGCGCCGACGGTGAAGGCCGCCTGGTTGGGGTAGGCGTTGCCGTTGACCGACATCTCCACCTGCCCCACGCACGGCCCCTGGGCCAGGGTGTACACGGTGGCGAACGCGGCGGGCGCGGCCGCGGCGGGCGCGGCCGTCGCGGCCAGTGCCGCCATCGCCGTAGCGGGGACCATCAAGAGCGCTGTCGTCGAATTCATCGACACCTCCACGATTTCGGGAAAATCCGGTCTGCCGTGCTGGCCCGTCCCCGAGAAGCGCCGGCATCGTCGTGGGGAGGGAAGCAGAGATTACCGCCGGGCCGCGGCCGCCGTTCGGGTGTTCCCGAATTCGGCAAGATCCCGACACTCGCGGAAATCGGCCACTCGCACGGCGAGTCCCCAGGACGCGCCGGTGATCTTCCCCACCGACACGCCGGACGCCCGAGTGGCGCCAGCGCGCCGGTCCGAAGCAGTCGGTGGGCACGCCTAGAATCGGTCCAGCCAACCCCCGTCGAGACCTTGGGAGGAAGGACCGTCTTGGCCGCCTCGTCCGGATCGTTCGTCCATCTGCACAACCACACCGAGTACTCCATGCTCGATGGTGCGGCCAAGATCTCGCCACTGTTCAGCGAGGCGAAACGGCTGGGGATGAACGCGGTCGGGATGACCGACCACGGCAACATGTACGGCGCCTCGGAGTTCTACAACTCGGCCAAGAAGCACGACATCAAGCCGATCATCGGCATCGAGGCCTACATCGCGCCCGCCTCCCGGTTCGACACCAAGCGCGTGCAGTGGGGCGATCCGAGCCAGAAGGGCGACGACGTCTCCGGCTCGGGCGCCTACACGCACATGACCATGGTCGCCGAGAACGCGACCGGCCTGCGCAACCTGTTCAAACTGTCCTCGCTGGCCTCCATCGAGGGCCAGCTCGGCAAGTGGGCGCGCATGGACGCGGAGATCATCGCCCAGTACGCCGAAGGCATCATCGCGACGACCGGCTGCCCCTCCGGCGAGGTGCAGACCCGCCTGCGCCTCGGGCACGAACGCGAGGCGCTCGAGGCCGCGGCCAAGTGGCAGGAGATCTTCGGGAAGGAGAATTTCTTCCTCGAGATCATGGACCACGGCCTGTCCATCGAGCGCCGGGTCCGCGAGGGGTTGCTGAACGTCGGCAAGCAGCTGGGCATCCCGGCGCTGGCCACGAACGACTGCCACTACGTCACCAAGGACCAGTCCGCCAACCACGAGGCGCTGCTGTGCGTGCAGACCGGCAAGACGCTGTCGGATCCCACGCGGTTCAAGTTCGACGGTGACGGCTACTACCTGAAGTCCGCCGAAGAGATGCGCGCGCTGTGGGACGCCGAGGTGCCCGGCGCGTGCGACAACACGGTGCTGATCGGCGAGCGGGTCCAGTCCTACGACGACGTGTGGGCCTTCAAGGACCGCATGCCGATCTTCCCGGTGCCCGAGGGCGAGGACCAGGATTCCTGGCTGCGCAAAGAGGTCGACCGCGGCCTGGCGCGCCGGTTCCCGGACGGCGTGCCCGACGAGTACTACAGCCGTGCCTATTTCGAACTGGACGTCATCAAGCAGAAGGGCTTCCCCGCCTACTTCCTCGTCGTCGGCGACCTCGTCAAGCACGCGCGGGAGGTCGGCATCCGGGTCGGCCCCGGCCGTGGTTCGGCGGCCGGTTCGCTGGTGGCCTACGCGCTCGGCATCACCAATATCGACCCGCTGCCGCACGGCCTGCTGTTCGAGCGGTTCCTCAACCCGGAGCGCCCGTCCGCGCCCGATATCGATATCGACTTCGACGATCGCCGTCGCGGTGAGATGGTCCGCTACGCGACCGAGAAGTGGGGCACCGACCGGGTCGCCCAGGTGATCACCTTCGGCACGATTAAAACCAAAGCCGCGATCAAGGACTCGGCGCGGGTCCAGTTCGGCCAGCCCGGCTTCGCCATCGCCGACCAGATCTCCAAGGCGCTGCCGCCGCCGATCATGGCCAAGGACATCCCGCTGTCGGGCATCATGGACCCCGATCACGAGCGGTACAAAGAGGCCGCCGAGGTCCGTGAACTCATCGGCAACAACCCGGACGTGGCCAAGATCTACGAGACCGCGCGCGGACTCGAGGGCCTGATCCGCAACGCCGGTGTGCACGCCTGCGCGGTGATCATGTCCTCCGAACCGTTGATGGACGCCATCCCGGTGTGGAAGCGGCCCCAGGACGGCGCGATCATCACCGGCTGGGACTATCCGTCCTGCGAGGCCATCGGCCTGCTGAAGATGGACTTCCTCGGTCTGCGCAACCTCACCGTCATCGGTGACGCGCTGGACAACATCAAGGCCAACCGCGGCATCGACCTGGACATGGACAACCTGCCGCTGGACGACCCGGCGACCTACGAATTGCTTTCGCGCGGCGACACGCTCGGCGTCTTCCAGCTCGACGGCGGTCCCATGCGCGACCTGCTGCGCCGCATGCAGCCCACCGGCTTCAACGACATCGTCGCCGTGCTCGCGCTCTACCGCCCCGGCCCGATGGGCATGAACGCGCACAACGACTACGCCGACCGCAAGAACGGGCGGCAGCCGATCAAGCCGATCCACCCCGAGCTGGAGGAACCGCTCAAGGACATCCTCGCCGAGACCTATGGCCTGATCGTCTACCAAGAGCAGATCATGTTCATCGCGCAGAAGGTCGCCTCCTATTCGATGGGCAAGGCCGACGCGCTGCGCAAGGCCATGGGTAAGAAGAAGCTCGAGGTGCTCGAGGCCGAGTACAAGGGCTTCCACGAGGGCATGACCACGAACGGCTTCTCCGAGGCTGCGGTGAAGGCGCTGTGGGACACCATCCTTCCGTTCGCCGGCTACGCGTTCAACAAGTCGCACGCCGCCGGTTACGGCCTGGTCTCGTTCTGGACCGCCTACCTCAAGGCCAACTACCCGGCCGAGTACATGGCGGGCCTGCTCACCTCTGTGGGCGACGACAAGGACAAGGCCGCGGTCTACCTCTCCGACTGCCGCCGCCTCGGCATCACCGTGCTGCCGCCGGATGTCAACGAGTCCGAGCAGAACTTCGCCTCCGTCGGCAAGGACATCCGCTTCGGTCTCGGCGCGGTGCGCAACGTCGGCGCGAACGTCGTCTCCTCGATCATCCAGGCGCGCAAGGAGAAATCGAAGTTCACCGATTTCTCCGACTACCTGAACAAGATCGACGCCATCGCCGCGAGCAAGAAGGTCACCGAATCGCTGATCAAGGCAGGCGGTTTCGACTCCCTCGGGCATCCGCGCAAGGGCCTGATGCTGATCCACTCCGATGCCATCGACGCCGTGATGGCCACCAAGAAGGCCGAGGCGATCGGTCAATTCGACCTGTTCGGCGGCCTGGACGCGGACGAGTCGGTGACCTCGGTGTTCAACGTGAAGGTCCCCGACGAGGAGTGGGAGTCCAAGCACCGGCTCGCCCTGGAGCGGGAGATGCTCGGCCTGTACGTCTCCGGGCATCCGCTCAACGGCGTCGAGCACGTGCTCGCGGCGCAGGCCGACACGCAGATCCCCGCCATCCTGGAGGGCGACATCAAGGACGGCACCCAGGTGACCGTCGGCGGCATCCTGGCCTCGGTGAACCGGCGCATCAACAAGAACGGCCTGGCCTGGGCCTCCGCGCAGCTGGAAGACCTCACCGGTGGCATCGAGGTGCTGTTCTTCCCGCAGTCGTACTCGGTGTACGGGATGGACGTCGTGGAGGACGCCGTGGTGCTGGTCAAGGCGCGCGTCTCGGTCCGCGACGACCGGATCTCGCTGATCGCCAACGATCTCGCCGTGCCCGACCTGTCGGCGGTCGGCGTCGCGAAGCCGCTCGCGGTCACCGTCACCACCCGGATGTGCACGCCGGACAAGATCGGCGAACTCAAGCGGGTCTTGTCCAGGCACCCCGGCACCTCGGATGTGCATATCCGGCACGTCGGCGCCCGAGACAAGACCACGCTGCTGAAACTCGACGAACGCCTGCGAGTCTCACCGTCCTCGGCACTGATGGGCGACCTCAAGGCGCTGCTCGGCCCGGGCTGCTTGGCAGGCTGAGCGCCGGGTTCCGGGGAATCGCCGGGTCGATCCTTTGCTCGGGCTCCGCAATGGATGACGGTATGTCGTTTCGGTGCTGCCGGCGCTTGCGTCCGTGGCGGGGATGTCGACGGCCGGGCTGAACAGGCCCCACCGACCGCAGCAGCGGCCCTGCATCCGGCTGCACGGGGCCGGGGCAGGGCTGCTGCCTTTGCGAAGGAACTGTCAGACCATGTCGGCCAGTAGCGGGGCTGGTGTCGGGTCGGCGGCAGCTCGCACGAGCTCCTTGCGGTGCAATGCGTGGCTGCACGCCACGACGGCGAGTGCGGCCACGCCGAGAAGCACGCCGATCCAGGCCACCGCCGGGTAGTCGAGGCCCGCGCCGATGGCGAGACCGCCGAGCCAGGGGCCCGCGGTGATGCCGACGTTGAACGAGGAGATGTTCGTGGCTCCCGCGAGGGTGGGCGCGTCGCCCGCGAGGGTGAAGACGCGGCTGTTCAAGGTCGGGTTGATGCCGAACCCGAAGGCCCCCAACAGGAATGACGACAGCACGACGGGCGCGGGATGTTCCATCGTGAGGGCGAGTAGGGCCGAGGTGAGCACGCCGCCGGTGATGCCGACGTACAGGCTGGTGAGCGGGCGAGTGTCGGCGGTGCGCCCACCGACGGCGATGCCGAGGAACGCGCCGAGCCCGTAGACGCCGAGTACCACCGGGATCCAGCCGTCCGCCAGACCGGTGACGCGCGACAGCAGAGCGCCGAGGTAGGCGAAGGTGACCATCAGGGCGGCGATGGCGAGGGCGGTGGTGGCGTAGGACAGCCAGAGCGCGGGGCGCGTCATGGTGCGCAGTTCGGTGCGGATTCGGGGCGGCGCGCCGGTCCGTCCGCCGGGGATCTTCGCCAGCACGCCGATCCCGGCCGCCGCCGACAGCAGCGCCACCGCCCAGAACGCCGCCCGCCAACCCAGTTGCTGCCCGATCACGGTGCCCGCCGGGAGCCCGATGATGATGGCCAGGGTGAGCCCGCCCGCGACAATGCTCATCGCCTTGCCGCGCGCGCCGGCGGGAACCAGTCCGATCGCCGTCGTCGCCGCGACCGCCCAGAATCCGGCGTAGACGAACGCGCCGACCACCCGCGTCCCGAACAGCACCCAGTAGTCCGAGGTCAGCGCCCCGACCACGTGGCTGCCGACGAACACCGCGAGAAAGGCGAGCAGTGCGGTGCGCCGCGACCAGCGCAGCGTCGCCACGGCCAGCACCGGCGCGCCAACCAGCATGCCCAAGGCGAACCCCGAGATGAGCAGGCCCGCGCGCGGCACGGAGACGCCCAGGTCTGCGGCCATCTCGGTGAGCAGGCCCGCGAGCATCAGCTCCGAGGTGCCCTGGGCGAAGATCGACAAACCCAGGACGTAGATCGCCACGGGCATCGGTACCTCCTTATATTGTACTGATCTATCCAAAATGAGGGCACGGCAAAGCCGTCGCCAGGGTGGAAGGTTCAGAGCGCGTCGAGCGCGGTAGTCGCGATGGCGGCCAGTGTCTCGCGATCCGCGCCGCCGCGTGCGGCTACTCGCATGCCGCCGATGGTGGCGATCACGAAGTGGGCCAGGGCGGACGGCTTCTTGTCCGGTGCGATCTCGCCCGCGCGTCTGGCCGCTTCGAACGCGTCGGTCAGCACGGCGAGCCGTCGCTCCTGGTCGGCGGCGAGTACGGCGGCCAGTTCGGGGTCGCGCGGGGCCAACTCGATCGTCGAATTGACCACGAGGCAGCCGAGCGGGTCTTCCTCGGGAGCCTCGACGATTTGCCACAGCAGTGCGTGGACCTTCGCGCGCACCTCCGTCCGGCTGTCGAGCAGGTCGAATGTCGCTGCGTTCTTGGTCGTCATGTAGCGGCGCAGGGCGCGCTCGAACAGGTCGCGTTTGCTGGTGAAGGTGTTGTAGATGCTGCTGCGGCCCAGCCCGGTCGCGGCGCACAGGTCTTCGGTGGAGGTCGCTTCGTACCCCGTGCGCCAGAACGCGTGCATCGCCGCGTCCAGCGCGCGGTCCTCGTCGAACAACCTGGGGCGTGGCATGGGTTCACGCTAGCATGGTTTTGAACAGATCGTTACAGTATATTCTGGCGAGGCTCCGACCTGCGGTGTTCCGATGTCCAAGCGCCTGTTAAGCATTCGATTGGCGGGGTGGCGGACAGTTCTCGGCAAGTCGTCCACTCCCAGGAAAGAGGATCGTCATGCAAGCCATACTCCGGAGCCTGCGCCTGCTCGTACTCGGCGCCACCGTGCTCGCGACCGCGTTCGCCGTCGCGGCGGTCGGCGCGGGCGCCGCGAACGCGGGGTCGGTGTATGAGATCGAGTTCGCGCCGGGGAGCGACCACGCGTCCATCGACGGCGCGGTGGTTCGCGGCGACGCCGACACCTACGCGTTCGAGGCCCGGGCCGGGCAGACGCTGATCACGGAACTCACCTCGGTCGAGGGCAACGCGCGGTTCACCACCGCCGCCCCCGACGGAAGCGTCCTGTGCCTCGAGGAGACCTGGAGCCGGATCACCCTGCCGCGCAGCGGCTACTACACCATCTCGGTGGAGCCGAGTCGCGGCAACGCGACCTATACCTTGTCGGTCCGCATCGTCTGACCGTCAGGGCGACACCGCGACACCGAGCGTCTGGGCGACCAGGAAGCGGGGAGCGTGCTCCCCGTAGAACGACTCGGCGTCGCGGATCTCGAAACCGGCGTCTGTCACCAGACCGCGGATATCGCGGTTCAGGTGGCAGCCGCCGAACAGTCGTTTCTGGACCGGGTTCAGCCGGTTCTGCCACGCCCGCACCTTCTCGTCCGGCGCCAGCCCGTGTTCGACGAAATGCAGGGTCCCACCGGGGACGAGCACCCGGCGCACCTCGGCGAGCGCGGCGGCGATGTCGGGAATGGTGCACATCGTCCAGGTCGACAGCGCGCAGTCGAAGGTGTCGTCCGGGAAGGGCAGCGCCTGCCCGTCCAGCCCGGCCCGCTCGATCGGCACGGTGGCGGCGGTGACGCGGTCGCTCGCCAGCCGCCAGCCCAGATCGGCGGGCTCGACCGCACGCACCGACGCCACCGTCGCCGGGTAGAACGGCACGTTCAATCCCGAACCGAAACCGACTTCCACGACCTGCCCGTGCAGATCGGCGCAGGCCCGCTCGCGCAGCGGATCCAGGTCCCGCATCCCACAGGCCAGGTTGACGATCCGGGGAACCACGTGCTCCGCATAGACACCCACACCTCCACTCTTGCAGGCATCGCCCGTCCGGGCCAGGGCCTTACGGCCACAACCCGGTGCCCGCCCGGTCAGCGTGGTCGCGCGGACCGAGTGAAGCGACTTCGGCCGGTTGGCGGGCAAGCCCGAGCCGCAGGTGCCGCTGCGCCCGAGGCCGGTGTCCGTATCCGGCGGGCCGGGTGTGCCCGTGCGATGCTGGCGCGGTGACTTTGTTCGAGGTGTGGGCGCCGCGGCCGGAGGCGGTGCGATTGGATCTGGAGGGTGTCGTCCACTCGATGACGCGGTCGCCGGACGGGTGGTGGCGCACCGATATTCCGGCCGCGAGCGGAGCCAGGTACGGCTTCTTGCTCGATGACGACCCGACCGTGCTGCCCGATCCCCGCTCGCCGCGCCAGCCCGACGGGGTGCACGCCCGCTCGGCGCTGCACACCCTCGATCCGGCGGGGTGGACGGACGCGGACTGGACCGGGCGGCCGCACGCCGGGGCGGTCTACTACGAACTGCACATCGGAACGTTCACCCCCGAGGGCACCTTCGATGCCGCGATCGACCGGCTGGACCATCTCGTCGCACTCGGCGTCACCGTGGTCGAAGTGATGCCGGTGAACGCCTTCGACGGCACGCACAACTGGGGCTACGACGGCGTGCTCTGGTACGCGGTGCAGGAGAGCTACGGCGGCCCCGACGGCCTCCAGCGCTTCGTCGACGCCTGCCATTTGCGGGGACTGGCGGTCTGCCTGGACGTCGTCTACAACCATCTCGGCCCGTCCGGCAACTACCTGCCGCGCTTCGCGCCCTACCTGACCGAGGGCCGCAACACCTGGGGGCAGAGTCTCAACCTCGACGGCCCGCAGTCCGACCACGTGCGCGGATACATCCTCGACAACGCGGTGCGCTGGTTGCGCGATTTCCACATCGACGCGCTGCGCGTGGACGCGGTGCACGCCCTGGTCGACCGCACGGCCACCCACCTGCTGGCCGAGCTGTCGGTCGCCGTCGAGCGGCTGGCCACCCACGTGCGCAGGCCGCTGACGCTGATCGCGGAGAGCGATCTCAACGACCCGAAGCTGATCACCCCGCGTGCGGCAGGCGGCTACGGCCTGACCGCGCAGTGGAACGACGACCTGCACCACGCCGTGCACACCGCCGTCTCCGGTGAGCGGCAGGGCTATTACGCCGACTTCGGCTCGCTGCGCTGCCTGGCCCGCACCTTGAAGCACGGGTTCTTCCACGCCGCAACGTATTCCAGCTTCCGGGGCCGCACGCACGGCAGGCCGATCGATCGCGGCCTGATCCCGGGCAGCGCCCTGCTGGGCTACACCTGCGACCACGATCAGATCGGCAACCGGGCGCTCGGTGACCGCCCCAGCGCCTACCTGACCGACGGCCAGCTCGCGATCAAAGCCGCCCTCGTCCTGTGCGGGCCGTTCACGCCGATGCTGTTCATGGGGGAGGAGTGGGGGGCGCGCACGCCGTTCCAGTTCTTCACCTCGCACACCGACCCGGAAATCGCCGCCGCCACCGCATCCGGGCGCAAGAAGGAGTTCGCCGCACACGGCTGGCCCGCAGGCGAGGTGCCCGACCCGCAGGACGTGAAGACGTTCCTGCGCTCCAAGCTGGACTGGACCGAAGCCGACGAGCCGGAGCACGCCCGGCTGCTGTCCTGCTATCGCGCCCTGCTCGCCCTGCGCCGCGACCGGCCGGAGCTCAGCGACCCCTGGCTGACCCACGTTTCGGTGGACTACGACGAGGCCGCGCGATGGATCGTCGTGCGCCGGGGCACGCTGGCCCTGATGTGCAACCTCGGCGAGGACCAGGTCGCGATCCCGATCGCGGGCATCCCGCTGCTGTCCTGGGAATCCCCGACGATCGGCCCTTCCGCCACAACCGTTCCCGGCCACTCCTTCACCCTGCTGGAAACCGCGCTGCCCGGCCCGCGCCGATAGCGTGGAATCCCAGCTCCGGGCCGCCTTTCGGGCGGTTTCGGATTACGGGCGGGCAACTGTCCGAGACAGGCACTTTGCCGGAATCGTCCCATGCCATTACCGTGGAGAGATGAGCAACGTCGCTTCCGGGGACCTCGCGGTTCTTCCCCCGGGGATGGGTGGCAGCGCCGCCGCCGAATTCGCACCGTTCGTGCGTGCTTTCGCACGGGCGTTCGGCACTCGCCGGGGTGCGGGTGCGGCGTTCACGCTGCACCGGCACGGAGAGCCGCTGATCGACATCTGGATCGGTTCCGCCGGTGACGCTCCGTGGACCAGAGACACCGGCACGATCATCTTCTCGGCCACCAAGGGGATCGCCGCCACCGTCGTGCATCGTCTCGCCGACCGCGGGCTGCTCGACTATTCCGCCCCCGTCGCGGAGTACTGGCCGGAATTCGGCGCCAACGGCAAGCGCAAGATCACCGTCCGCCAGCTGCTCACCCACCGGGCGGGACTGTCCGCGCTGGCCCCGCTCGCCACCGGCGGACTGGCCGACGTGCTGGATCACGAGCTGATGGAGCAGCGCCTGGCCGCGGCGAAGCCCGACCGCCTGCTCGGCGTGCCCACCTACCACGCGCTCACCTTCGGCTGGCTGGTCGGCGGCTTGGCCCGCGCGATCACCGGCACGAGCCTGGCCCAACTGTTCCAGACGGAGGTCGCCGAGCCGCTCGGCATCGACGGCCTGCATCTGGGCAAGCCACCGGCCGACGCGGCGATCACCTACGCGCCGCTGGCGGGCACGCAGCTGAGCATGCTCGGAAGGCCGCTGGGGGCCGCGGTTCTCGGCCGTAGCCACCGGATTCCCGGCGCGCTCGGGGCCGCAACCCGCTGCCTGTTCCTGCCCGGTCTGGAAGCCATTCTCGAGGGCGCGAGCCCGCCGATCCTGGAGACCGAACTCGGCGCGGGCAACGGTGTGTGCACCGCGCCGGCGCTGGCCACGATGTACGGCGCGCTCGCCGGCGACGGCACCGTGGCGGGCGGCAGGTACCTCGGCCGCCGCACCATCAAGGCGCTGCGCCGGGTCGAGACCTATCAGCCCGACCGCGCGCTGTTCTACCTGCCGATGATGTGGCGGCTGGGCTACCACTCGCTGCCCGTGCCGGGCGCCCACGCCGGATTCGGGCACATCGGCCTCGGCGGTTCCTTCGGCTGGGCCGAACCCCGGCTCGGCCTGTCGGTCGGCTTCGTGCACAACCGGTTGTCCGCCGCGCAGCTCAGCTACGACCAGACGGCGGCATTCTGGCTGTTGCCGCTCATGATGAACTGCCTGCGCGCTTCCCGCCGCCGGATACCAGCGGTGGAAACGCCCAAGGCGGCCTGACCCTGCGGCGGTCCGCCCAAGGTGGCCTGACTCGGCGGCGGTCCGTAAGGCGGCCTGACCCAGGGCGGTCCGCCCAAGGTGGCCTGATCCGGCGGCGGTCCGTAAGGCGGCCTGACCCTGCGGTGGTCCGCCCAAGGTGGCCTGATCCGGCGGCGGTCCGCCCAAGGTGGCCTGACTCAGGGCGGTCCGCAAGGTGGCCTGATCCGGCGGCGGTCCGGCTGAGGCGGCCTGACTCGGCGGCGGTCCGGCTGGGGTGGGCTCGACCCGTCGAGGATGCGGCTGAGGTGGGCTCGACCCCTCGGGGATGCGGCTGAGGTGGAGTCGACCCGCCGAGGATGGGGCTCAGGCCGGGTCGACCCGCCGGACATCCCGCTCGGGTCGGCTCGAACCGCGGACAATTCGCTCAGGTCAGGTAGCGGTAGGCCGGGGAATCGGGCTCGAGGCGCTCGCACTGGATCGGGGAATGGTGCATCCGCTCCAGCAGCGGCCCCAGGCCGTCCGGGGCACCGAGTTCGATGCCGACCAGCGCCGCGCCCGTCTCCCGGTTGTTGCGCTTGACGTACTCGAACAGGGTGATGTCGTCCTCGGGGCCGAGCACCTCGTTGAGGAAACGGCGCAGCGCGCCGGGCTCCTGCGGAAAATCCACCAGGAAGTAGTGCTTGAGGCCGCTGTGCACCAGCGAGCGCTCGATGATCTCGCCGTACCGGGACACATCGTTGTTGCCACCGGACACCAGGCACACCACCGTCGACCCGGGCTCCACGCTGATCTCCGCCAGCGCCGTCGTGGTGAGCGCGCCCGCGGGCTCGGCGATGATGCCCTCGTTCTGATACAGATCGAGCATGGTCGTGCAGATCGCGCCCTCGTCGACCTGCATCATCTGGAAAGCGCCCGCGCCCCTGGGCGATTCGGTGACGGTCAGCAGCGGCAGCGAGGCGTGCGAGACCACTCGCCCGCCGAATCCGGCCACCGCGGCATACGGCACGGCGCCGACCCGGCGCACCGCGGCGCCGTCCACGAAGGGGTCGATCTCCGGCAGGGTGACCGGACCGCCCGCCACCAGGGCCGCCGTCATGGAGGCCGCGCCCGCGGGCTCGACGCCCAGGATGGCGGTGCGCGGGGAACGCGCCCGCAGATAGGTGCCGATACCGGCCAGGCAGCCGCCGCCACCCACCGGCACGATCACCAGGTCCGGCGTTCCGTCCAATTGCTCCAGGATCTCCGCTGCGATGGTGCCCTGACCGGCGGCGGTGCGCGCGTCGTCGAACGGCGGAACCATGGTCGCGCCGGTGCGCTCCACGTCGGCCGCGGCGGCCGCGGCGGCGGCGTCGTAGGTCTCGCCGACCGCGATCAGCTCGACGAACTCGCCGCCGTGCACCCGGATGCGGTCGCGCTTCTGCTTCGGTGTCGTGGTCGGGACGTAGATGCGGCCCTTGATCCCCATCGTCTGACAGGCGAACGCGACGCCTTGGGCGTGGTTGCCCGCGCTGGCCGCGACCACGCCCGCGGCGCGTTCGGCCTCGGTCAGCTGGATCACCAGGTTGTAGGCGCCGCGCAGCTTGTAGGAGCGAACCGCGCTGAGGTCTTCGCGTTTCAGATAGACGGTCGCCCCGGTGAGCTTGGACAGCCGCTCGCTGTGCTGGAGGGGGGTCGGATCGATGACGTCGGCAATTCGCTTGGCGGCAGCATCGATCTCGTCCGCGGTGAGCGCGGGGCGAGAAGCGGACAATGCGTCGAGGACATCAAGCGGATTGGACACCCCAATCATGGTGCCACCCGTCGCGCCGGTGAGCTGCGGCGGGTGGCCGTGACACGCTGGTCACCTGCGTAGGAAACTACCTGGGCGTGAGGACGAAGACGGGGATCTGACGGTCGGTCTTGGTCTGGTAGTTCGCATAGTCCGGCCACACCTCGACCGCGCGCTCCCACCACTGCGCCTTCTCTTCGCCGAAGACCTCGCGCGCGGTGTAGTCCTTGTTGACCGCGCCGTCACGCAACTCCACGTGCGGTTCGGCCTTGATGTTGTGGTACCAGACGGGGTGCTTCGGCGCGCCGCCCAAGGAGGCGACCACGGCGTACTCGCCGTTGTGCTCGACTCGCATCAGCGGCGTCTTGCGCAGCTTTCCGCTCTTCGCGCCCTTGGTGGTGAGCAGGATGATGGGCTTGCCCTGCAAGGTCGCGCCCTCGGTGCCGCCGGAGTTCTCGTACTTCTCGGCTTGCTCGCGGGCCCAGTCGGATGTGCTCGGTTCGTATTCACCTGTCAGTGGCATGTCTGCCGCAACACCGCGGCCGATCGGTGTGTTCCCTGCGACAAAAGTTCGCTGGCCCGAACTTCTTGTTCCGACTACCCTGAGGAGATGGCGGTCGTTCACTCTTCGGCGCGCGGCACCACGATCGACATCGCCGGTAGCGCGTGGCCGGCCTACAAGCTCGATGCACTCGTCGTCGGGCTGGCGACCTGCCTCGTCCTGGTCCTGATCACGGGCTCGCCGCAGATCGCGGTGCTGGCGGCGGCAGCGCTCGCGGCGGCGCGGTGGCTGATCGGCATGGCGCTCGCGGGTCTGGGCGAGCGGCCCGGCGACACGCCGTAGCGCACCCCGCATTAACGCTTTCCCGTCCCACGCGATGAATTCGAGTAGTGGAATACGCGGGTTTCGGTGGGACAGCAGCGGGAGGATCAGCGCATGAAACGTCTCGTTGTATGTTGCGACGGCACCTGGAAGGCCGAATCGAGCAGTACGGTGTCGAACATCGTCAAGATCGCGCAGACGATCCGCTTCGACGCGCCGGGCCCGGCGGGGGAGACGATCCAGCAGTGGGTCACCTACGTCTCCGGCCCGGGCGCCCGCGGCTTCCTCAGCGATCGCCTCCTGGGCGGCGCCTTCGGACTCGGACTCGAGGCCAACCTGTCGTCCGCCTACTGGCATCTCGCCCTGAACTGGGAAAAGGGCGATGAGATCTACATCTTCGGCTTCAGTCGCGGCGCCTTCACCGCGCGCAGCCTGGCCGGTCTGATCAGCCGGATCGGGATCATGACCCCGGAGGCGATGATCGCGGGCAGGTACCCGGACGCCTTGCGCATCTATCGGCAGCGCCCGCCCGCGCCGACGCCCGAGGACCCGGATCCGGCCGAGCCGGAGGAATGGCAGGAGTTCCGCCGGAAGAATTGCAGGAGAGCGAAGATCGACTTCCTCGGCGTGTTCGACACCGTCGGCGCGCTGGGCGTCCCCGGCGTCACCTCGCTGCGGCACCGCTTCCACGACGTCAAGCTCTCCCGCCACGTGCACTGTGCCCGCCAGGCGCTGGCCATCGATGAACGGCGGCGCAACTTCGAGCCGTCCCTGTGGGAGGTGCCGGTCGAACCGACCGTGAAGTACCGGCGCGGTTTCGAGCGGGTCAAGCAGGTGTGGTTCCCCGGCGTGCACACCGATATCGGCGGCGGCTACGCCGAATGCGGCCTGTCCGACGCGACGTTGCAGTGGATGGTCCGGGAGGCGGAGTCGGTCGGGCTGGCCTTCGACCGGGATCGGCTCGACGCGCTGTCCAAGCGCTGCGACACCACCAAGGGCGATCACATGCGGCTGCACGATTCGCTGAGCATCGGCTACCGCGTCCTGAATCTGGTGCGCACCCTGCGCAATCCGCGCAGCCGCCGCTTCCACTGGGATTCCTGGCGGCGGATCGCCACGCCCACCGATCAGGGCGTCCGGCTGTCGGTCAGCACGCAGGACGCGCTGGACTACCAGCCCGCGAATCTGCGGCGCTGGCGCGAAGAGCTGGGCGGTGTGATCCCGGAGAAGACCTTCGAGCAGGTGCGTGGCGATTTCGCGAAGGAACTCGAGCGGGTTCCCGCGGTGCCCGACGCGCCGCCCCCGCTCGAGCTCTCAGCGCACCAGTAGCGCGACGGGCAGCCTGCCGAACATCTTCTCCAGCCTGGCCCGGCCCTGGAAGGTGTGGCCGGTCAACCGGTCGGTCCAGCTGCCCGCGGGCAGGTCGAGGAACGTATCGCCCCACCCGGTCTCGGCCAGGCTCACGCTGTGCCTGGTGGCGGCGACGATGACCTCGGGCGGCTCGCCGGTGCGGCCGCGGGCATACGACACCACCTTGGCCGCGTGGTCGCCGGTGGCGAACAGCGGCCGGTACGTGCCGCCGACGAAGCAATCGGGACGTTCGCGGCGCAACCACAGCGCGTAGGCGACGATCCACATCTTCGCCGCGCCGGTGGTGTCCAGCGCCGGTGTGCCGGTGAGCGACTGGAGCATGCCCGCACGGGCGGCGAAGTCCACCGGCCTGCGGTTGTCCGGGTCGACGAGGGAGTCCTCCCACAGCTCACAGCCCTGGTAGACGTCCGGGATGCCCGGCCCGCACAGTTGCAGCAGTTTCTGCGACAGCGAGTCCGACCAGGCGTGCGGGGCCAGCTCGTGCACCAGGTCACCGAGTTCGGAGCCCACCGGCCCGTCGATCACCACGTCCAGCCACGCGTGCACGGCGGACTCGAACTCGGCGTCCGGCTCCTCCCAGGAGGTCTTGGTGTTCGCCTCCCTGATGGCTTTCTCGGCGAACGCGTGCAGGCGTTCGCGCAGGCCGGGCACCGAGGCGGCGGGTCTGCCGTCCGCGGGCCACACCCCGAACATGTTCTGTAGCAGGAACAGCGCCGTCGCGCCGTCCGGCGCCGGAGCGGTCTCCAGCCAGGAGTCGACATTGCGCGCCCAGGTCTCCGCGGCCTGGGACAGGACGCCGATACGGGCGCGCACGTCCTCGCCGCGTTTGGTGTCGTGCGTGGACAGTGTGGTCAAGGTCGCGGGCCACAGCTGCGCGCGCTGGCTATTGGACAGGTGGAATTCGTTGAGCGAGTGACCGAAACGCGCCGGATTGCCGCCGACCTCCTGCAACGAGACCAGCCGCGCGGCCTGGTAGAACATGGTGTCCTCGACCGCCTTCGCGGTCACCGCGCCGCAGACCTGGCTGAAGCGCACCGCCGCGGCCCCGTCGGCGGCCAGCGCCGCGACCAGGACCGCCAGCGGCGCGGTGAGCTCGCTGTTGCGCTTCTCCACCTCGGCGATCACCGCGCCCGCCATCCCGGCCAGCGGCGCGTAGTCGGCCCGGTACACCGGCATGAACGCCAGCACTTCGATGGTGGCGTTGGTCAGCGCCATGGTGTCGAAGCTCTCGGCGTTCGCATCCTGTTTGATGGCGGCGACCAGCCGCCGGATCTCCGGCGTCAGAATGGTTTCCGCGACCGCTCGCTTGATCCGGTGCTCGGTCTCGCCGATCCAGGCCCGGTCGCTGCCGTGCCCGGCGACCCGGCGCGAGAGTTCGGTGAGCGCGTGTTCCCCGCGCGGATCGATCAGCACGCCGCCGAAATCGGCCAGCGCCTCGTAGCCGGTGGTGCCGTCGATCGGCAGCGTCGCGTCCAACGGTTCGCGGTTGGCCAGGATCTTCTCCACCAGCAGCAACCGGTGCGGGCCGATCAGCCTGCGCAGCCGGGTCAGATAGCCTGCCGGATCGGCCAGACCGTCCGGATGGTCGATGCGCACGCCGTCGATCAGGTCGTGCTCGCACCACGCGGCGAGTTCCCGGTGGGTGACCTCGAAGACTTCCGAGTTCTCCTGCCGGATCGCGGCCAGGCTGCTGACCGCGAAGAACCGCCGGTAGGTGCACAGCCCGGCTTTCCAGCTCACCAGGCGGTAGTGCTGCTTGTCGTGGATGCGCAGGGCGTTGTCGCCGTCGGTGCCCGGCGCGATCGGGAAACGCAGATCGTGCAGCGCGAGCATGGGTTCGGCGCCGGATCGGTCCACGGTCAACGCGGCCGGATCGTTCTCGCTCTGCAACACCGGAAGCGCCAGCCGCCCGCCCGCGCCGTTGCCGGGACTCCAGTCGATGTCGAAGTACGGCGCGAACCTGGACTCTTGACCGTTCCGCAGGACGTCCCACCACCAGGCGTTCTGTCGCGGATCGGCCACTCCGACGTGATTGGGCACCAGGTCCACGATCAGTCCCATCCCCCGGCTGCGCACTTCGTCGGCGAGGGCTTTGAGCCCCGTCGGCCCGCCGAGGGCGGCGGAGACCGTGGTCGGATCCGTGACGTCGTAACCGTGCGTCGAGCCGTGCGTGGCGGTCAGGATCGGTGAGAGGTAGAGATGCGAAATGCCCAGCTGCTGGAGGTATTCCGCGATGGCGCGCGCTTCGGCGAAGGTCAGCGCGTCCGGTCGTAGCTGGAGCCGGTAGGCGCTGCGGATCGTCGTCTGGCGGGCGGGCTTGCGGCGCAGCGATACCGGGTCGGTCACGTGCATCTCGGTGGAATCGGGTGGGTTCATCAGCATTCTGGTCAGGAGGCCTGGCGGAGGACGAGGAGACAGCGAGCTTCGACGGTGACGGTCGCGCCACCGGGGTATCCGGCGTCGGCCAGGCCGGTCGGCGTCGAGCAATCCAATGCCACCGACCATTCCCCGCCGTCGCCGGTGCGGGGTAGCACGAAGTCGATAGCCTCGTCGTGGGCGTTGAAACACAGCAGGAACGAGTCATCGGTGATCCGTTCGCCGCGGGGGCCGGGCTCGGGAATCGCCGCGCCGTTGAGGTAGACCGCCAGCGATTTGCCGAATCCGCTGTCCCAGTCCGCTTCGGTCATCTCCTCACCGGAGGGGGTGAGCCAGGCGATGTCGCGGGCGCCGCCCGCCGAACGGGTCGGGCCGCCCGCCAGGAAGCGGCGGCGCCGGAAGACCGGGTGCTCGGTGCGCAACGCGATCACCGCGCGGGTGAATTCGAGCAGCTCGGCGTTCTCCTCCCGCAGCGACCAGTCCATCCAGGCCAGCGGCGAGTCCTGGCAGTAGACGTTGTTGTTGCCGTGCTGGGTGCGGCCCATCTCGTCGCCGTGCGCGAGCATCGGCACACCCTGGCTGAGCATCAGCGTAGCGAGCAGGTTGCGGCTCTGCCTGGCGCGCAGGGCGAGGATGCCCGGATCGTCGGTCGGCCCTTCGGCGCCGCAGTTCCACGAACGGTTCCAGCTCTCGCCGTCCCGGTTGTCCTCGCCGTTGGCCTCGTTGTGTTTCTCGTTGTAGGACACCAGGTCGTGCAACGTGAATCCGTCGTGCGCGGTGACGAAGTTGATGCTCGCGCTCGGCCTGCGGCCGGTGGCCTCGTAGAGGTCCGAGGAGCCGGTGAGCCGAGAGGCGAACTCGCCCAGCGTCGCCGGTTCGCCGCGCCAGTAGTCGCGCACGGTGTCGCGGAACTTGCCGTTCCATTCCGTCCACAGGCCGGGGAAATTGCCGACCTGGTAGCCGCCCTCGCCGACATCCCACGGTTCGGCGATGAGCTTGACCTGGCTCACCACCGGATCCTGCTGCACCAGGTCGAAGAACGTCGAGAGCCGATCCACGTCGTGCAGCTCCCGCGCCAGCGTCGCGGCCAGATCGAAGCGGAAGCCGTCGACGTGCATCTCCAGGACCCAGTAGCGCAGCGAGTCCATGATCAGCTGCAAGGTGTGCGGGTGGCGCACGTTGAGGCTGTTGCCGGTGCCCGTGTAATCCATGTAGTGCGAGGGATCGTCGTCGACCAGCCGGTAGTAGGCGGCGTTGTCGATGCCGCGGAAGCCGATCGTCGGACCGCGATGGTTGCCCTCGGCGGTGTGGTTGTAGACCACGTCGAGGATCACCTCGATGCCCTCGGCGTGCAGTGCGCGCACCATCGCCTTGAACTCGGTGACCGCCGACCCGGCGCGGTCCATCGCGGCGTACCCGTTGTGCGGCGCGAGGTAGCCGAAGCTGTTGTAGCCCCAGTAATTGCGCAGTCCCTGGTCCAACAGCACACGGTCGTGCAGGAACTGGTGCACCGGCATCAGCTCGATCGCGGTGACGCCCAACCCCTTCAAGTGATCCACGATCGCGGGGTGCGCGATGCCCGAGTAGGTGCCGCGCAATTCCTCCGGCACGTCGGGATGGGTCATCGTCATGCCTTTGACGTGCGCCTCGTAGATCACGGTCTCGTGATAGGGGCGGTTGGGCGCGCGGTCGGCGCCCCAGTCGAAGTACGGGTTGATCACCACGCCGGTCATGGTGTGGCCGAGCGAGTCCAGTCCGTAGGTGTAGAGCGAGGGGTCATCGTCGAAGTCGCCGTCGAACGCCTTGCCGTAGGGATCGAGCAGCAACTTGCTCGGGTCGCAGCGCAAGCCGCGGTCGGGGTCGTAGGGGCCGTGCACCCGGAATCCGTAGCGCTGACCGGGATCGATCGCGGGAAGGTAGGCATGCCAGACATAGCCGTCGACCTCGTCGAGCGCGATCCGCGTCTCGGCGCCGTCCCCGTCGATCAGACAGAGTTCGACCGCGTCGGCAACCTCCGAGAACACCGAGAAATTGGTGCCCGCGCCGTCGTAGGTGGCCCCGAGGGGATAGGCGGTGCCGGGCCAGACACCCAGTGGGGTCGCGTCGCCGGGCGCTGCGTCGGGCTGAGCCATGGCAACGACAGTAGCGCCAGCGGGGCATTTCGCAGTGCGGGTGGTTCCGGCCGACCGGATCAGGGGAGGTCGAAGGCGTTTTCCGGCCAGCGGCGGCGGTAGCCGAGAAGTGCCGCGACGCGCGCGACACCGCCGGGTGCGGCCCGTCGCGGGAAGGCCGGACACGGCCGGGTAACCGTCCCGGTTGCCCCTCGAGCGTGTCGGGCAGGGGGCGAGCGGAGAGGGTATGGCCCCCGCGGTGTTGGCGCGTCAATCTCCGGGGGTGAGCGCCCGCCGCCAGGTCTGGCCGACCAGGTCGTGACCCCAGCTGTGGTGCGGGGTCTGGTCGACGAGCTCGAAGCCCGCCCGTTGGTAGACGCGCCGCGCCGCCGTGAGCACGTCGTTGGTCCACAGCACGATCTCGCGGTAGCCGGCCGCGGTGGCGAAGCGCAGGCACTCGCCGACGAGCGCCGAACCGACGCCGAGGCCGCGGGCGGTGGGCTCCACCAGCAGTAATCGCAGCCGCGCGGTGCTGTCGTCCTCGCGAACGCAGAAGACGCTGCCCACCGGGTGACCGTCCGCTTCCGCTATCCAGGCGCGCTCGCGCCGCTCGTCGCGGGAAGCCAGGTAATCGGCCACGATGCGCACGATCAGTTCCTCGTAGGTCGCGTCCCAGCCGTATTCGTTCGCGTAGAGCTCCGCATGGCGCTGGATGACCCAGCCGTAATCGCCGGAGCGTGGGGCTCGCAGCGAGAAGGCGGGCGCGGCGGCGGGCCGGTCCAGAATCCGCTGGATGGTTCGCATCGCCGTGATCAGCCGGACCCGATTGGCTCGCGGTTGCCCGTCGAGCAGCGCGCCGACTTCGTCGCTGGAGCGTTGATCGAGCGTCGCGAAGACCTCCCTGCCCCGGTCGGTCAGCCGCACCTCTTGGCGGCGGCCGTCGGTGCCGGAGCGATTGCGCCGCACGAGACCGGACTGTTCGAACCGGGCCAGGATGCGGCTGAGGTAGCCGGCGTCGAGGTCGAGCGCGCGCCGCAGCGCGACCACTTCGGTCGCGTCGGATGCCGCCAGTTCGAACAGGATTCGCGCCTCGGTCAGCGAGTACCGGCTGTCGTGCAGTCCCTCGCCCAGTACGCCGATCACCCGGGTGTAGTGGCGGTTGAACTCGCGGACGGCGGCGATGTCGGCGGCGGTCACGTCTGCTCCAATCTTTGACTGAGTCAAAGAATATCTCGGGGCGGCCCACGGGGTCGGGAAACGGCCGGACTCCGCCGACCTGCCCGAGGGGGCCAACCAGCTCGGGTGCTAACTTGAACGGCGTTCAAGCCGCCCCGGACGGCCGGGGCCGTGACGCGAGGATTCCTGTGGCACTGACCCCCGACGAGATCACCGCACTCGACGCCGAACACGTCTGGCATCCCTACGGTGGTTTCCCGGCGACGACCGAACCGCTGGTGGTGACCGCCGCCGCGGGCACCAGGCTGACCTTGGCCGACGGCCGCGAGCTGGTCGACGGCATGAGTTCCTGGTGGGCCGCCATCCACGGTTACCGGCATCCGGTGCTCGACGCCGCGCTGGTCGACCAGTCGCGGCGGATGAGCCACGTGATGTTCGGCGGGCTCACCCACGAGCCCGCGGCCCGGCTGGCCGAACTGCTGGTCGAATCGACACCGGCCGGGCTGGAGAAAGTGTTCCTGTGCGACTCCGGGTCGGTGTCGGTCGAGGTCGCCGTGAAGATGTGCCTGCAGTACTGGCGCTCGCTGGGCAAGCCGGAGAAGCGGCGGCTGCTCACCTGGCGCGGCGGGTACCACGGCGACACGTTCACGCCGATGAGCGTGTGCGACCCCGACGGTGGCATGCACTCGCTGTGGACCGACGTCCTGGTGAACCAGGTGTTCGCGCCGGTGCCACCGAGTGAGTACCGGCCGCAGTACGCGGCGGAACTGGAGCGCCTGATCGCCGCGCACGCGGGTGAACTCGCGGCGGTCGTCGTGGAGCCGCTCGTCCAGGGTGCGGGCGGGATGCGCTGGCATCACCCCGGCTATCTCACCGACCTGCGCAGGCTGTGCGACGAACACGGAGTGCTGCTGGTCTTCGACGAGATCGCGACCGGATTCGGCCGCACCGGCACGCTGTTCGCGGCCGACGTGGCCGGGGTGAGCCCGGATGTGATGTGCGTCGGCAAGGCGCTGACCGGCGGCTATCTCACCCTCGCCGCCGCGCTGTGCACCACGCGGATCGCCGAGACGATCAGCGCGGCGCACGGCGGGCTCATGCACGGTCCCACCTTTATGGGCAACCCGCTGGCCTGCGCGGTCGCCGTCGCGTCGATCGAGTTGCTGCGCTCGCGCGACTGGCGCGGCGAGGTGGCCCGGATCGAGGCGGAACTGGCGGCGGGCCTGGCTCCGGTGCGCGGCCTGCCCGGTGTGGTGGAGGCGCGGGTGCTCGGCGCGATCGGTGTGATCGAGCTGGACCGTCCGGTGGACATGCGCGCCGCGACCGACGCGGCGGTGGCCGCCGGGTTGTGGCTGCGTCCGTTCCGCAACCTGGTGTACACCATGCCGCCGTTCATCAGCACCTCCGGCGACATCGCGACGATCACCGCCGGGATGCGCGCCGCGGTGGCCGTGCAAACCGCTCGGTGACCGGTCAGGCGATCCACGGCGGGACGATCGTGCCGTCGCCGTCCGGTGTTCCGGCCCGGGCGCCCGCCGGTGCGGTGACGATGGCGGTGAAGCCGTTCCCGGTGCGCACCTGCCGCAGGACGTTCGCCGGGAGGATCACGGTATCGCCCTCGGCGGCAGTGAGTTCCGTGCCGTCGAGCGCGATGTCGATGCGTCCGGCCAGGACGGTCCAGATCTGTTCGGCGTCGATGAAGTGCAGCGGTCCGGCCGTGTCCGCGGGTACCTCGACCCGCCACAGCGCGAGCCCGGAGCCGCCCTGGGTGGGCGAGGCGAGTGTGGTCATGACGCCGCCCGGGGTTTCGGTGCGGCGGGTGTCGGAGTGTCGGATGACGGTCATCGGGCTACCACCTAAGATAGACAACATGGTTGTCTATATAGTCAACGAGGTTGTCCATCATGTCAAGTGACGCGGGTGGCTACGAGTTGCCGCTGCGCATGCTGCTCGGCTTCCGCGCCGTGGTCGATGAGGTGCACGCCGAACTGGCCGAGCACGGGCACGCCGAGTTGCGGCCGATGCACGGCTTCGTCTTCCAGGCGGTCGGCCGCGCGGGCGGGCCCTACGGTTGCACGGCCGCGGACCTCGGGCGCGCGCTCGGCGTCTCGAAACAAGCCGCCGGCAAGCACATCGAGACGCTCGAGCGGCAGGGCTACCTGCGCCGTGGGCACGATCCGACCGACGCGCGCCGCAAGGTCTACACGCTGACCGAACGCGCCGAGGATGTCTTGACCCGATCGGCGTGCGCCTTCGACCGGATCCACGACCGCTGGGCGAACTTGCTCGGCGCGCACCGGCTGGCCGAGTTGGAACGCGATCTGCGCATGCTGACGCCCGGCGAAGTGTTCCGGCTCGATACGCCGAATTGGTTCACCGGTCCGTGAGCCGGTCGTGCGGGGTGCCGGGGTTCTCCGGACGATCGCTGTCCGAGACCATCTCCCACACCCGGAAGATGCAGTGGTAATCGTCCGACCAGCCACGAACCATCAGCAAGTAGGTGTCGCCGTCGCGCAGGACGATGCGGCGGCCGCGCAGTTTGGGATGTTCGGGAGTGTAGGTGGGCAGCACGCCGGCCAGCTTCGCCAATGCCTGCGCGCGCGTGCCGACCACTTCGGTGAGAATCCGGGGTGACCAGCGCTTCTGCTCGCCCGAGCCCGTTGTTTCCTCGACGACTATCGCCCACCGCGGCATCCGGCCGTGTTCCTCCCCGGTGAAACTTCGCCACCGCAGGCCGGTGACAACCACCAACGTTGGCTCAACGGTACCAGCGGGCGGTGGGCGGGCGTCCTGAACAGCGTTCAAGTATGCTGCGGAGCTGTGACTACCGATCCGCTGAGCTGGTTGGACGAACGCGAGTCCGCGCGCGTGGCCGCGGGACTGCGCCGCGAGCTGCGTCCGCGCGCCGCACAGGCGCCGTCGATCGACCTCGCCTCCAACGACTATCTGGGCCTGGTCCGCCATCCCGAGGTGATCGAAGGCGCCATCGACGCGGTGCGCCGCTGGGGCGCGGGGGCGACCGGGTCGCGCCTGGTCACCGGCACCACCGCGGAGCACGAACTGCTGGAGACGGAGCTGGCCGAATTCGTCGGCGCCGAAGCGGGACTCGTGTTCGCCTCCGGGTACGCGGCCAACCTGGGCGCGGTCACCGCGCTCGCCGGGCGCGGCTCGCTCGTGATCTCCGACGCCGGTAGTCACGCCTCGCTGGTGGACGCGTGCAGGCTGTCGCGGGCCCGGGTGGAGATCGCGCCGCATCGCGACGTCGCGGCGGTGGACCGGCTGCTGAGGGAGCGCACCGAGGAACGCGCGCTGGTCCTCACCGATTCGGTGTTCAGCGCCGACGGCGATCTCGCGCCACTGACCGAACTGCACCGGGTGACCAGGGCCAACGCGGCGGTGCTCGTGGTGGACGAGGCGCACGGCCTCGGCGTGCGCGGCGCGGGCGGACGCGGGCTGGTGCACGAGAGCGGGCTGGCCGGTGCGCCGGACCTGGTGATCACCGCCACGCTGTCGAAATCCCTTGCCGCGCAGGGCGGTGTGGTGCTGGCCAGCGCGCGGGTGCGCGCCCACCTCATCGATGCCGCGCGCACGTTCATCTTCGATACCGGTCTGGCGCCCGCCGCCGTCGGCGCCGCGCGGGCCGCGCTGCGCCTGCTGCGCTCCGAACCGGAGCTGTCCGATCGGGTGCTGGCCCGCGCCGCCGACATCGCCCGGATCGCCGGGGTGCCCACGCCGCCGTCGGCGGTGGTGTCGGTCGTGCTCGGCCCGGCGCAGGTGGCCTTCGACGCCGCTCAGGCCTGCCGGGCGCGCGGGCTCGACGTGGGTTGCTTCCGTCCGCCGACGGTTCCGGAAGGTACATCGCGACTGCGCCTTACCGCGCGGGCGAACCTCACCGCGGCCGAACTCGACGCCATCGCGGCGGTGCTCGGCGAGGTGCTGGCGGAGGCGCGTGAGGCGGTGCCCGCGTGACCGTCCTGCTGATCACCGGAACCTCCACCGACGTCGGCAAGACCGTCGTCACCGCGGCCGTCGCCGCCGTGGCGCGGGCAAGCGGTCGTTCGGTGGCGGTGTGCAAGCCGGGCCAGACCGGTGTCGCGGCAGGCGAACCGGGTGACCTCGCGGAGATCGAGCGACTGTCCGGCGTCACCAGGACGGTCGAACTCGCCCGCTACCCGGACCCGTTGGCGCCCGATACCGCCGCCCGCCGCGCCGGGCTGCCGGAGCTGACGCTCGCCGACACCGCCGCCGCCGTCGACTGCCTGGCGGACGCCGACCTGGTCCTGGTCGAGGGCGCGGGCGGACTGCTGGTGCGCCTGGGCGATTTCACCTTGCTCGACCTCGCCCAGAAACTCGGCGCACCCGTCCTGCTGGTCACCGCCGCCGGGCTGGGCACGCTCAACCACACCGAACTGACCACCCGCGCACTGCGATCGGCGGGCGTGCGGTGCGCGGGCCTGGTGATCGGCTCCTGGCCCGCCGAACCGGACCTCGCCGCCGAGTGCAACCGCACCGATCTGCCCCGCGTCACCGGCGTCGACCTGGTGGGCTCGGTGCCCGAAGGCGCGGGCGGCTGGCAGCGCGCGCGATTCACCGCCGCCGCCGCGGGGTGGTTCGATCCCGCCTGGTCGCCTTTCCGCTGACGAGCCGGACCGGTTGTGACATACCTCCGACGAACCCGCCGGCACCGGCAAGACCACCGCGCACGGTCGTTCGCACGGCTGGTCCCGTAGGAACAGTGAGGCAGATCATCTCGTGCGAACCCGTCGACCCTGCGGCGACCGCTGAGCAAAACCATCGCCTGCTCGCTGCACGACCCCGGGGGCGGCACCGATGTCGAAGTCAGCGTACGGCGCAGTGGCCGGAAGCCGTCACGCCCGAAGACAAGGACCCGGTCGGTGCGTCTCGTCGGGCAAACCGGCGGCCGTGCCCGCGGTGGCACGCTGAGCGGTAGCGGGTTCGTGGCGACCCTCCGCACCCGTGCCTACAGTGGGATGGATGTCGCCGATGGACGCCCGGCACCCGTCCACCGTCTCCGACTGGGACGACGCGCGACGCCGAGCTCGGCTGCGGGACACGAGCCTGGGGCACGGGTGGAAGACGTTGCGCCGTACCAAGGTGACGCTGCTTCGGGTGACCGCACTGCTGCTGGCCGGACTCGTGGTGTTCGCGCAGTACTGGAAGTACGATGTCGCGCCGGAACAAGCGCGACTGGCGCGCACCGAGCCCGCCATCCTGCCCGTCGCCCCGCCGGTGGACTCGCAGAACTGGGACACCGTCGTGGTGGACCTGGTCGGGCTCGGCGGGCTCGACGCCACCGACACCGCCGCCGCGCTGCCCGCGCTGCGCCGGATGGGCATGGTGTGGGCGATCCGCTACGACAACCAGGGCATCGACACCAAGGTGATCGCCGACCTCATCGTGCGCGCCGCCGAACTGTCCGGCCTGCGCAACGTCGTGCTCGTCGGCCACAGCATGGGTGGCGTGATCGCCCTCGAGGTCGCCGAGCACATCCACCGCGACAGCGACCGCAGGCTGGCCGGGGTCATCCTGGACTGCACGCCGGTGGACTTGAACGCGGTCCGTCCGGAGAGCCGCGGTCGCGGGGAGGACATGCTGCGCTGGATGGGCTGGTTGCCCGGCGCCCGCGAAAGCCGTGCCCTGCGGCTGGCCGTCGAGACCTATGCCCGCCGGGACCGTTTCCTCGACCGCGGTGACGGGCCGCTCGGGCTCGAGTTCGGCAAGCTCGGCGAGGTATTGGCGGAAGTGATGCGGGACAAGATCGTCTCGCGCGACGCCGCGAGCAACGGCCTGATCGAATCCCAGTTCACCGCGATCGTGGCCGGTGGCGCGACCGACGACTTGCGCACGCTGGCCCAGCCCGTGGCCGACAAGCCGCGACCCGCCATCGTCTTCATCCGGCCGCGCGACGCGCGCGCCGACCGCGTGGTCGACGTCGAGTACTCCCACCGGGCGCTGATCGAACAATCCGGCGGCGTGGACGGCACGCTGCTGGTGGTGCTCGCGCGAAACACCGGGCACGCCAACCCGATGCAGCGCCCGCGGGAATACAACACGGTGATCGAGCAGCAGATTCTGCCGTTCCTGCAGCGCTACCAGCAGCAGGTCCGGTCCACGATGGTGGCCGCGCCGCCGCGCTGAGGGGTTCGAACCAGGCTGAGACAAACCGTATCCCGGCCGGTTTCCCCTTGCTGTAATTCGCCTATGTTCCGACCAAGTACGTTCCGGTCCGGCCGCCGCGGCCGCACGACCGCCGCATTGCTCGCCGTGGCAACCGTTGCGACACTCGGACTCACCGGCTGCGCGAAGGACGACGAGCCGGTCGGTCCCACCGCCGACGGACCACTGCCCACCGAGATTCCCGCCGGGACCACCCTCGTGGTCGCCGACCAGTCCGAGCGCCTGCAGTCCGTCCTGCGCATCTCCGGAGAACTCGACAAGCTTCCGTTCAAGGTGGAGTTCGCCAACTTCGTCGGCGGCCCCGCCATCCTGGAGGCGTTCCGCGCGGGCGCCGCCGACGTCGCGCAGGTCGGCGACGTCCCGCCGATCCACGCACTGGTGGCGGGGCAGGACGTGCCGATCGTCGCGTCCTACCAGACCAGCACCACCGCCTTGAAACTCGCGGTGGCGCCGGGCAAGTCGGTGTCGAAGCTCACCGATCTGAAGGGCAGGAAGATCGCCTACGCCGAGGGCACGGCCCAGCAGGCCGCCGTGCTGCGCGCCATCGACAAGGCCGGGCTCACCACCTCCGACGTGCAGCTGATCCGGCTGCAGCTGGCCGAGTTCCCCGATGCCGTGCGCACCGGCCAGGTCGATGTCGCGCCACTGATCGAGCCGAACGTCACCCGATTCCTGCGCACACCGGGCGCCTCGCTGGTCCCCGACTCCGAGACCGCGGGCATCTACGGCGGCCTCGCCTACCTGTATGCCCGTCGCGCCGTCGTGCGGGATCCGGCGAAGGCGGCCGCCACCCGCGCGTTGGTCGGTGCGTTCGTCCGGGCCTACCAGTGGGCCAACACCCACCCGGAGGAGTGGGCGCGCCGGTACTACGTGGAGAACCAGAAGGTGAGCGCCGACGACGCCCGGCGCATCGTGGACTCGCTGGGCACCTATGTCTTCCCGCATCTGGACCAGCAGCTCGTCGACCGCCAGCAGTCCACCATCGACGCCATCGCCAAGGCGGGCGAACTGCCCAAGAAGGTGCGGGCGGCCGACGGTTTCGACCTGCGCTTCGACGCCGCGATCACCCAGGCGGTCAGCGAGAGCGGCGCGTCGTTCGAACCGAAGGCGCGCTGATGGCCACTCTGGACGTCGCGGTGCTGCGCCGCATCGGCCTCGGCCGCTCCGCGCAGCCGATACTGGCGAAACGCAAACCGGCCCGGCCGCGCCTAGGGCCGGGCCGCCCGATCCCGTTCGGTATCGCGGTGGGACCCGCGCTGCTTGTCGCCGCGTGGGTGGCCGGTTCCGCCACGGGCACAGTGGATCCGGAAACCCTGCCCGCACCGTGGACGGTCGCCGGGACCGCCGGTGACCTGATCGCCGACGGCCGTCTGCAGAGCAATCTGCTGACCTCCGTGCAGCGCGCCGCGATCGGGCTCGGGCTCGGCGTGGCGATCGGCCTGGTGCTGGCGCTGCTGGCCGGGCTGAGCCGCGTCGGTGAAGCGTTGGTGGACGGGCCGATCCAGATCAAGCGCGCCATTCCCACCCTGGCGCTGATCCCGCTGTTCATCGTGTGGTTCGGCATCGGCGAGGAGATGAAGCTGGTGGTTATCACCACCAGCGTGGCGATCCCGATCTATCTGAACACCCACGCGCACCTGCGCAGCGTCGACGCCAGGTACGTGGAACTCGCCCAGACGGTGGGGCTGTCGCGGTGGGGATTCGTCCGGCGGATCGCGCTGCCCGGATCGCTGCCCGGCTTCTTCACCGGCCTGCGGCTGGCCGTCACGATCTCGTGGCTGGCGCTGGTCGTGGTGGAACAGGTCAACGCCACCAGCGGCATCGGCTATCTGATGACCCAGGCCCGCACCTACGGCCAGATCGACATCATCGTCGTCGGCCTGGTGATCTACGGCCTGCTCGGCTTGTTCGGCGACATCCTGGTGCGGGCGGCGGAAAGGAAGGCGCTGTCATGGCGGCAGACACTCGCGGACTGAACGTCGTGCGCGCCCGGCGGCTGCGCCGTGGCTTCGGCGACCGCGTGGTGCTGCGCGACCTCGATATCGACATCGCCCGCGGCGAGTTCGTCGCACTGCTCGGCCGCAGCGGGTCGGGCAAGAGCACCCTGCTGCGGGCGCTGGCCGAATTGGACTACGACGTGCCGGGATCCGGCGAGCTGAGCGTGCCCACCGAGCGTTCCGTGGTGTTCCAGGACTCCCGGTTGCTGCCCTGGGCGCGCGTGCTGGACAACGTGACCCTCGGTCTCGGTGGTCCGGACGCGGCCGGTCGCGGCCGCGCGGCGCTGGCCGAAGTCGGGCTCGCCGGCCGGGAGGGAGCCTGGCCCAAGGAGCTGTCCGGCGGCGAGCAACAGCGCGTGGCCCTGGCGCGTTCGCTGGTGCGCGAACCCGAACTCCTGCTGGCGGACGAGCCGTTCGGCGCGCTGGACGCGCTCACCCGGATCAAGATGCACGCGCTGCTGCAAGACCTGTGCGCGAAACATCGGCCCGCCGTCCTGCTGGTCACCCACGACGTGGACGAGGCGGTGCTGCTCGCCGACCGCGTCCTGGTGCTCGACGACGGGCGCATCGCGGTGGACCAGCGCATCGACCTGGAACGTCCACGCCGCCACGGCGATCCCGCGTTCCTGCGACACCGATCCCTGCTGCTGGCCAGCCTGGGCGTCGACGTCGCGAACACACCTACCGACGAGAAGAAAGCCTCATGACGACCGCACCGCGCCAACTCAGCCTCAACGCCTTCATCTACCCCTCCGGCCACCACGAGGCCGCCTGGCGCCATCCGTGGAGCAGCCCCGAGCGGATCTACGACGTCGCCTACTACCAAGAGATCGGACGCACCGCCGAAGCGGCGAAGCTGGACGCGGTGTTCTTCGCCGACGGCCCCGCGCTGCGCACCAATGTTCGGCACAACGCGGCCTCCGGCCTGGAGCCGATCACCCTGCTCACCGCGATCGCCACGGCCACGTCGCATCTCGGCCTCATCGCCACCGCCTCGACCACGTACTACGAGCCCTACAACCTGGCCAGGCTGTTCTCCACGCTGGATCACATCTCCGGCGGCCGCGCGGGCTGGAACATCGTCACCACCGGAACCGATCTCGCCGCGGCGAACTTCGGCCTGGACAAGCATCCCGACCACGCCGAACGGTACGCGCGGGCACGGGAATTCGTGGACGCTGTGGTCGCGCTGTGGGACAGCTGGGAGGACGACGCCATCGTCGACGACCGGGCTTCCGGCGTGTACGCCGACCCGGACAAGATCCATCCGATCGACTTCGAGGGCGAATACCTGCGGGTGCGCGGGCCGTTCAACGCGCCGCGCACCCCGCAGGGCTACCCGGTGCTGGTGCAGGCGGGCGCGTCGAACGACGGCCGGGCGTTCGCGGGCAAGTACGCCGAGGCGATCTTCACCGCGCATCAGCGGCTCGGCGACGCGCAGGCGTTCTACGCCGACATCAAGGAACGGGCCCGCGGTTTCGGGCGCGATCCCGAGCACGTCAAGGTCCTGCCCGGGATCAGCCCGTTCATCGCCGACACCGAGGCCGCGGCCAAGCGATTGGAACGGGAGTTCAACGAGCTCACCGTGCCGGAATACGGGTTGGCGCAGCTGGAGGGCATCGTCGGGATCAGCCTGCGGCACCTGCCGCTGGACGAGCCGATCCCGGTCGACTTGTTCGACGCGGCGGGCGATGTGACCGACAACGGCCAGAGCCGGTTGCAGGTCGTCGCGGGCATCGTGCAGCGCGAACGCCCGACCGTGCGCGGCCTGCTGCACCGCCTCGCCGGTGCGCGCGGCCACCGGGTGTTCGCCGGAACCCCCGAACAGGTCGCCGACACCATCGAGGAATGGTTCCGCAACGGCGCCGCCGACGGCTTCAATGTGATGCCGCCGTACTACCCGGGCGGATTGGAAGTCTTCGCCGAAACGGTCGTGCCGATCCTCCAGGAGCGCGGGCTGTTCCGCACCGAGTACACCGGCACCACCTTGCGCGACCACTTCGGCTTGCCCCGCCCCGACAGCCGCTTCGCCCGCCGGCCCGCGCTCACGCGGTGATCGACGCGGACGAAAAGTATTGTCCCACTGAGCTATCGGTGCGTCGCGTGGTGACCCTGCACCGGGTGTCCGGTGGACGTGTTGCAACGCTCCGAGCCGACGGCGTCGACTTCGCCGAAGGTATCCGATCCGCGGCACGCACCCGCTGCGGGCTTGTTTCGAGGTTCGGTTGCGAGCGACATACGACCGGTCGGCGCGGGGCCTCGCAGCAGCGGGGCGGTTCCCGCCGATCGGGGGCACGGCGATGAGTGAGCGGTCCGTCCTGGTCGGCGAGGTCGCGGTGCCGATGCGGTTGCGGTCGTTGACCTGGACCGTGTTCGTGCCGATGGTGGTGTACGGCGTCGGGTCCGGCGCGGCGGCACCGATGTACGCGCTGCGCGCGCTGGACCTGGGTGCTTCGGCCGGACTGGCGGGGGTCATCGTCGCGCTGTCCGGATTGGGCATGGTGCTCACCGACCTGCCTGCGGGACGGGTGGTCGCCCGGATCGGGGAACGCGGCGCGTTGGCGGTGGGGTCGGTGCTCGGGGCGGTCGGGGTCTTCGCGGCGATCGTCGCGCCGAACGTCGGGGTGCTCGCGCTCGGGATGCTGCTGGGCGGCGCGGCGGGCGCGGTGTGGGGCCTGGCGCGTCAGACCTACCTCGTGGCCGTGGTGCCCGCGGGCGACCTCGGGCGTGCGATGTCGACACTCGCCGGTTCCATGCGGCTGGGCTTCTTCTGCGGGCCGTTCCTCGGTGCGGCCGTGGTGCACTCGCTCGGCCCGAACGGCGGGCTGTGGTTGCAACTGGTGACCACGGTGATCTCCGGCGCGGCTATGGCGGCGATCCGATCACCCGAGACGGCGGGCGGGGCGGGGGCGCGGCATTCGCTGGGAGCGGTCGTGGTCGAGCACCGCAGAACCCTCGGCACACTGGGCATCGCGGCGTTGCTGGTCGGTGCGGCACGAGCCGCCCGGCTGGCGCTGCTGCCGCTGTGGGCGGCGCATATCGGCTCGAGCGCGTCGGCGACCAGCTTGGTGTTCGGCGTCGCGGGCGCGGTGGACGTGGCGATGTCCTATCCGGCGGGCGTGTGGCTGGATCGCTACGGCAGGCGCGCAACCGGCGTGCCGTCGATGATCCTGTTCGCCCTCGGTTTCGGCGCGCTGCCGTTCACCTCCTCGGTCCTGGGTCTCGGCGGCGCCGCCGTGCTGCTCGGGCTCGGCAACGGAATGAGCAACGGGCTGATCATGACCGTCGGCGCCGACGTCGCGCCCGACGGGCAGCGCGCGGAATTCCTCGGCGCCTGGCGGCTCACCCACGACATCGGCATGTTCGCCGGTCCGCTGGCGGTCGGCGCGATCAGCGCCCTCACCGTCCTCGGCGGGGCGGCCGTCGCGCTCGCGGTCACCGCCGCGGCGGGCGCGTACACGATGCACCGCTGGTTCCCCGGCGCGGCGGGGCCGCCGACACGCCCGCGACGGTCGGCGGGTTAGCCGGCGGGCTTCGACCTCCGGTCGGCGGATTTGTCACTACTGGCGAGTGTCGATCGGGATGCTGCCCGGCCTGCGTCGGTATGGTTCTGCGGCGTGTCCCCATGGTTGCTTCGGCGGAACGGTCTTGCCGCCGCCGCGATGAGCATCTGCGTCGCGGCCGCTGTCGCGATGCCATCGGCGACGGCGGAAGGTCCCGAAACCGGGCGGCCGAGCAGCATCGAACTGCTCGATCCCGCCTGGTCGTTCGCCGCGGCTGCGGTGTCGTTGGGGGTCGTCTACACCACGACCGATCAGCACGGAATGCCCGCTCAGGCGTCCGGTGCGCTGTATCTGCCCGCGGGACTGCCGCCGCAGGGCGGGTGGCCGCTGGTGGTGTGGGCGCATGGGACGGCGGGCATCGGCGATGCCTGCGCGCCGTCGCGCCGCCCGCAGTCCGCGCGGAATTCCGCCTACTTCGATCGGATTCTGGCCGACGGGTACGCGGTGCTGGCTCCCGACTATCAAGGGCTCGGCACCGCAGGGCAGTTCAGCTACTACAACTCGAACGTCGAGGGAGCGTCGATATCGGACGCGGTCGCGGCGATTCGCAACACTCCCTTTCCGCTGTCGCGGAGATGGGTGGTGATCGGCCAGTCGGAAGGGGCGCACGCCGCGATGAGCGCGGCGGCCTCGAATGCCGAGAAAGGCGGTTCCGCTACGGGGTTGAGCGGGGTAGTAGTCACCGGTCTGCGCACCGACCCGAGCAAGAGCCTGCCGGAGATGTTCCGGCCGACCTCGAGCGGCTCGAAGAACCAGATCGCCTACGCGGCGTACTTCCTGGCCTCGCTGGAGGAATGGAGACCCGGCAGCGTCATGCCGTATCTCTCCGATTTCGGTAAGGAATTCGTGGCGAAAGCCGCCCAGGAATGCCTTTCCGATCTGGTCGTACGCGCGCAGGGCCGCCGACCGGCGGCGCTGTTCGCCGATCCCGACCGGCCGACGCCCACCTTCGCCGACGACGTCGCCGCCTTGGCCGGATACCCGCAAGACCGGTTCACCAGCGATCTCATGATCGGCTACGGCACCGACGACGTCGATGTGCTTCCCACCGACACCGCCGATTACGGGAGGCGCCTGCAGGAGGCCAATCCCGGGATACGGGTCACGGTCGAGGAATACCCTGGCAGAGACCACAGCGGCGCGTTCCTGGCTTCGCTTCCGGACGCGCTGGCTTTCCTGAACGCGCACCTGCGCTGACGCCGGACGCGCACCCGCGAGCCGCGCCCCGCCTCAGCGGACGCGGGTGCCGAGCAGGTGCCGCACGCCAGCCACGAACAGTTGCAGACCGAAGTCGAAACGGGCTGTGGCGTCCGTGGTTTCCTCCAGCGGTGACGCGCCGTCGGGCAGGGCGCCCGCCGAGTCCATCTGCATCCTCGACTGCTCGTCCACGGTCTCGCCGAGGACGTAGTAGAGCAGCGTGAACGCTGTGAGTTCGGCCTCCTGGCGCGGCATGCCCGCGCGAATCGTGGCGCTCACCAGTCGTTCTCGTCCCTTGCTCGTGGTGAGCCTGGAAGCGTATGTCGCCGAGACCAATTCGGCGCCGTCGCGATAGGCCAGCAGGCAGTCGCGCATCCGGTGGGCCAATTCGGTGATCTGCCCGGCCCATTCCTCGGCCTGGATCGGGTCCTCCATGGGCGCGAGGATCTTGTCCGCGACCGCGCCGAGCAGCGCCTGCTTGTTGGGGAAGTGCCAGTACAACGCGCCCGGCTGGACCTGGAGGGAACCGGCCAGCCTGCGCATGGTCAGGTCGGCCAGGCCGTATCGGTCCAGAATCGCGATGGCGCCGTCGACCACGTCCGCCCGGTGCAGCTGCACTCGATGCCCTTCCCGTCGTGCTTTGACTCACTCCTACCGCTACCCTAGCCTGAACACCGTTCAAGTTGCACGGCCACCTCGGCCGAACGAAGGGATGCGTTGCAGTGACCCAGGCACCCGCAGACACCGCTGCGCCAGGACCGACGCAGGTCGGGACGTCGCCGCTTGCGCCAGGACCGACGCAGGTCGGGACGTCGCCGCTTGCGCCAGGACCGACGCAGGTCGGGACGTCGCCCATTCTGTCGATCGCCCGCGAGCAGGTGCTCGAACGCGGGGAAGGGCTGAACCAGGAGCAGACCCTCGAGGTGCTGCGTCTGGGTGACGACCGGCTGGAGGAGTTGCTCGCCCTGGCCCACGAGGTGCGCATGAAGTGGTGCGGCCCCGAAGTGGAGGTCGAGGGCATCATCAGCCTCAAGACCGGCGGCTGCCCCGAGGACTGCCACTTCTGCTCGCAGTCGGGGCTGTTCCAGTCGCCGGTGCGCGCCGCGTGGCTGGACATCCCGAGCCTGGTCGAGGCCGCCAAGCAGACCGCGAAGACCGGCGCCACCGAATTCTGCATCGTGGCCGCCGTACGCGGCCCGGACGAGCGCCTGATGGCCCAGGTGGCCGCAGGCGTCGAGGCGATCCGCAACGAGGTCGACATCCAGGTCGCCTGCTCGCTGGGCATGCTCACCCAGGAGCAGGTCGACCAACTGGCCGCGATGGGCGTGCACCGCTACAACCACAACCTGGAGACCTCCCGCTCCTACTTCCCGAACGTGGTCACCACGCACAGCTGGGAGGAGCGCTGGGACACCCTGCGCATGGTCCGTGCGGCGGGCATGGAGGTCTGTAGCGGCGGCATCCTCGGCATGGGCGAGACGCTGGAGCAGCGCGCCGAGTTCGCCGCGAACCTGGCCGAACTCGAGCCCGACGAGGTGCCGCTGAACTTCCTCAACCCGCGCCCGGGTACCCCGTTCGGCGACCTCGAGGTGCTGCCCGCCTCCGACGCGCTGCGCGCCGTGGCCGCGTTCCGGCTGGCGCTGCCGCGGACCATGCTGCGCTTCGCGGGCGGCCGCGAGATCACCCTGGGCGATCTCGGCGCCAAGCAGGGCATCCTGGGCGGCATCAACGCCGTCATCGTCGGCAACTACCTGACTACCCTCGGTCGCCCGGCCGAACAGGACCTGGATCTGCTCGGCGAGCTGAAGATGCCGATCAAGGCGCTCAACGAAACACTCTGACCCGGCTCGGTTGCGACGATGAGGCAGGCGAGCATGGGTACTGTCATGAATATGGACGAGCGCTACAACCCGTTCACCGGCAAGCGAATCGTGCCGGGTCTCGACGACGCGATCCCGGCCGCCGCCGCACTGGGCCTGGAACCGCCGCGCTTCTGCGAACAGTGCGGTCGCCGCATGATCGTGCAGGTGAGTCCGGACGGCTGGTGGGCCAAGTGCTCGCGGCACGGCGTCACCGACTCGGCCGAATCGGAACGCCGCTAGTGGCGTCGCCGTTGCGGGGTGAGGCGCGCGCGGCGACGGTGATCGCCGTCGCCGTGGTGGTGGTGAGCGCGCTGGCCGGTGCCGGATGGGGCCTGCTGGCGCCGACCGAGCGGCTGCTGGTGGTCGAGCCGGGCCGCGGAGTCGCGCTGACCGGTGAGAGCGCGCATCAATTCGACGCCCTGGCGTTGTTCGTGCTCGCGGGCGCGGTGCTCGGTCTGCTCTGCGCGCTCGCCGTGTGGCGGTGGCGCTCGGCGCGCGGGCCGCTGCTGCAACTGGGCCTGCTGGTCGGTTCCGGCCTCGGCGCGGTGGTGATGGCGCAGGTGGGGGAGCAGGTCGCCGAATGGCTGCATCCGCGCCCGCACGACCCGCCGGTCGGGCAGATCGTCACGTTGCCCGTCGAAATGGGCAGTGCGCTCGCGTTCATCGTGCAGCCGCTGATCGCGTCGTTCGTCATGCTGTTCCTCGCCGCGCTCAGTACATCCGAGGATCTCGGCAGCGGACGCCGCGCCGCCCGCGACGAGGAGGAGGCCTTCGGCTCCCTCCCGCCCTACGGTGACGCTGCGAGTGGGGCGCAGCTGCCCTATCGTGGCTACGAGCCTGCCGCGGAAGGGTATTCGGTACCCGAGTACCGTCCGCGGTACTGACGCGTCGCCCGGCGGGCAGCTGCGGCGACGGAAGGCTTCCGAGCCGGCCCTGTGGGTGGGAACGAAGCGCGCGGAAGGAACAGGACGTGACCTTTGTCGGTGGCGGGCCGGTCGTCGAAGAACTCGACGCCAAGTTCTGGCGGGTGGCCGAACCCCTCGTCTATCGCGGCGCGACGGAGGAATTCGTGGTTCCCGCCGGTTTCCGCACCGATTTCGCCTCGGTGCCGCGCGCGCTGGTCTGGCTGATCCCGCGCTACGGCAGCTACACCCGCGCCGCGATCCTGCACGACTACCTGCTCGGTTCGGACACGGTGAGTGTCGCCGACGCCGACGGCATCTTCCGCCGGAGTCTGCACGAACTCGGCGTATCGCTGCCGCGCCGCTGGATGATGTGGGCGGCCGTCCGCGCGGCCCACGGGTTGCGTGGCGCCGGCCCGGCCGACGTCGCCCGGTTCATCGTCGTCGCCGTTCCCTCGGTGCTCTTCCTCGCGGTACCCGTCACCGTGGTGACGGTCTTCCTCCTGCTGTTCTGGTTGGTGGAACTGGCCTTCTGGGCCGCATCCCGGGTGACCCGGCGGACCGAGGCCCCGCCCCCCGACCCGCAGATGAAAACCGCCTGACCGGTCACGGTCCTTCAGAGGGCTGGTGGTGGCCGAACTGGAACTCGCGCCACCACATGCAAAAGCCCCGCACCTCTAGAGGCGCGGGGCTCCTACCTAGCCACGTCGATCAGATCGCGCGGACGTCCTGAGCCTGCGGGCCCTTCTGTCCTTGGCCGATCTCGAACTCCACGCGCTGTCCCTCTTCAAGGGACTTGAATCCCGAGCCGGACACGGCGGAGTAATGAACGAAGACGTCGGCGCCGCCGCCGTCCTGCGCGATGAAGCCGAAGCCTTTTTCGCTGTTAAACCACTTCACACTGCCTTGAGCCATTGCTTTACTTCATTCTTTTCTGTAGATGAGCCGAGCGAATCACATCGATGGCCCGGTCTCAACGGTCAACACTGCCATGAACCGGGGCCGCGCGACACCGAGCGCCCTGGTTTGTGAGCTAACCGACACAAGCGGACTTCGCCGGTCCCGGCGCGTGACACGCCGGATCCGGCCTTGGGGGCGGCCGACGCGCTCGCTCCAGCGATTCCGGCCGAATCGGCTGTCCCAAGCCGTGATGCTGGGCCACGGCGGACAGACGGCGCGGAAATCGCGAGCGAGGCCTCCGCCGGCCGGCGTATCCGGGCCGCGGTCGCGGGCGCCGCCGTGGCCGACCTGTTCCGCGGAGAAAATGAATGGAAGTGGGCCGATAGCGGGGATAGTGTGGCCGCCCGGATATCGAGAGGAGGCGGGCGATGAATCGAGCACGGGAAGCGGGGGCCGAGACGCCTCCTGCCGCGCAGGAGCGCGCGGATCTAGCGGCTTGGCGACGCCGAGATGCCTTGCGCCGCAGCAACGCCGCGCGCCCGGTGCGGAGTAAGCGGCAGTATCGCCGCCAGGACAAGCACCGGAAAGCGGCCACCGACCATTGACCCATATGCCGGCGGTACGACGGGTTCGTTCACGAAAGCCGTGCAGTGTGAAAATGCCCCTCATGGCGGCGCCGTTGATCAGGAGGGGCCGGGCGGGCGCAGTGCCGCGAATTCGTCGGTGACGCGCAAGCCCGAGTCGGTGAAGCGGTAGACCGCGGCGGGGCGTCCGCCCGCGCGGCCGGGGGCCGCGGTGGCTCCGGTGGGGGTGATCACCCCGCGGCGGGAGAGGACTCGTTGGAGGTTGGTCGTGTCGACGTCGTATCCGAGTGCCGCGCAGTAGATTTCACGCAAGGTCGACATCGTGAACCGGTCCGGCGCGAGGGCGAAGGCGATATTGGTGTAGGACAGTTTCGCCGCGAGGCGGGTGCGGGCGTGGTCGACCACCGTGCGGTGGTCGAAGGACATGTCCGGCAGCGCCGAGACCGGGTGCCATGCGGTGTCCGAGGGCAGGTGCGGGTCGGCGGTCAGCGGAACGAGGCCGAGGTAGGCCGAGGCGATGCGGCGCGGGCTCGGCACCCGGTCGGGGGCGCTGAACACCGAGAGCTGTTCCAGATGGCTCAGCTCGCGCACGTCGACCTTCTCGGCGAGCTGGCGGCGGGCGGAGGTGTCGAGATCCTCGTCGTCGCGCAGGCGGCCGCCGGGCAGCGACCAGGTGCCCTTCTGCGGGTCGAGCGCCCGTTCCCACAGCAACACCGCGAGTTCGGTCCGCTGATCGGGCGGGCAACGCCGCAGCATGCTCTCCGCGCGGTCCACGGGGCGGTGACCTGCGGCGATGCCGCTGGGGAAGCGGCGAACCTGGAACACCGCGGTGAGCGATTCGTGGATGGTGCTACTATGGGCCACGTTTTCGATTGTAAGTCGAAAACCTGGTTTGGTGCGAATCGGCGCGCGGCCGACCGCACGAGGAAGGGAGCCATCCATGGCGACGACGGGTGCGAAACTGGCGCCCCCGCTGATGGGGCAGGTGTTCGACGGGCCCTCCGGGTTCGCAGGTGTCGAGGCAACGCCGGAGTGGGCGCAGGAAGTCAAGCGATTGGCTCGAGAGCGCAACGCGACGATCCTGGCGCACAACTACCAGCTGCCGGAGATCCAGGACGTGGCCGACCACGTCGGCGATTCGCTGGCGCTGTCACGGATCGCGGCGGAGGCGCCCGAGGACACCATCGTGTTCTGCGGCGTGCACTTCATGGCCGAGACCGCCAAGATTCTCAGCCCGGCCAAGACCGTGCTCATCCCGGACCAGCGCGCCGGATGTTCGCTCGCCGATTCCATCACGGCCGACGAACTGCGCGCGTGGAAGGCCGAACACCCGAACGCGATGGTCGTGTCCTACGTCAACACCACGGCCGAGGTGAAGGCGCTCACCGACATCTGCTGCACCTCGTCCAACGCGGTGGACGTGGTCGCCTCGATCGACCCGGACCGCGAGGTGCTGTTCCTGCCGGACCAGTTCCTCGGCGCGCACGTCAAGCGGGTCACCGGCCGCGCGAACATGCACATCTGGGCCGGTGAGTGCCACGTGCACGCGGGCATCAACGGCGACGAGCTGACCGAGCAGGCGCGCACCCATCCGGACGCGGAACTGTTCGTGCACCCCGAATGCGGATGCGCCACCTCGGCGCTGTACCTGGCGGGCGAGGGCGCGTTCCCGGCCGATCGGGTGCACATCCTGTCCACCGGAGGCATGATCGACGCGGCCAAGGCGGCGAAGTCGAGTCAGGTGCTGGTGGCCACCGAGGTCGGCATGCTGCACCAGCTGCGCAAGGCCGCCCCCGGCATCGACTTCCAGGCCGTGAACGACCGGGCGTCGTGCAAGTACATGAAGATGATCACCCCGGCGGCGCTGCTGCGCTGCCTGGTCGAAGGCCGTGACGAGGTGCACGTCGATCCCGAAACCGCCGCACTGGGACGCAATTCGGTGCAGCGGATGATCGCGATCGGCAATCCCGGCGGCGGTGAATGAGTCCGACCGCTGCCCGTAGGGCGGTGGGTCGTTCTCCGGCGGAACACGGTGGCCACGGCGCTGACCACCGTGTCCGCGCGGGGGAACGTTCGCGGATCGGGAGACAGAGAGGCGCGGGCCGATGACAACCCGGGTTTCGATCGACTGGGAGGCCGAGGCCGATCTGGTCGTGATCGGCGGCGGCGTCGCGGGACTGACCGCGGCGCGCACCGCCTCGCTGCGTGGCCTGCGGGTGCTCACGCTCAGTAAGGGTGGCCCGACCGATACGTCCACCCAGTACGCCCAAGGCGGCATCGCCGTCGTTGCGCCGCACGGTGACTCGGTCGAATCGCACGTGTACGACACCGTCGAGGCGGGCGCCGGATTGTGCGAGGTGGACGCCGTGCGTTCCATCGTCGAGGGCGGCCAGGCCGCGGTGGCCGCGCTGACCGACCTGGGCGCGGTGTTCGACCTCGGCCGCGACGGCCAGATCTCGCGGACCCGCGAGGGGGGCCACAGCACCCGCCGGATCATCCACGCGGGCGGCGACGCCACCGGCGCGGAGGTGCAGCGGGCGCTGAACGAGGCCGGCCTGCCGGTGCTGTTCGGCGCGGCGGTCGGTGAGATCGTCACCGGGCCGAACGGTGTGCGAGGTGTGGTCGCGGTGTCGGAGAAGGGCTTCGGCGTCGTCCACGCGCCCGCCGTGCTGCTGGCCACCGGCGGCCTCGGTCAGTTGTACGCGCTGAGCACCAATCCGCCGGGCGCCACCGCGGACGGCATCGCGCTCGGGCTTCGGGCCGGTGCCGCCGTCGCCGATCTGGAGTTCGTGCAGTTCCACCCGACCGTGCTCTACACCCCGGGCGGCCTGGGGCGCAGGCCGCTGATCAGCGAAGCGGTGCGCGGCGAGGGCGCGACACTGGTCGACACCGAAGGCAATTCGGTGACCGCGGGGGTGCATCCGCGCGGCGACCTGGCTCCCCGCGATGTCGTCTCCCGTGCCATCGCCGCGCGCATGCGAGCGCTCGGCACCGAGCACGTCTACCTCGACGCGCGCTCGATCGACGGTTTCGCGCAACGATTTCCGACGATCACCGCCTCGTGCCTGGCGACGGGCATCGATCCGCGCACAGACCTCATCCCGGTCGCGCCCGCCGCGCATTACCAGTGCGGGGGAGTCGTCACCGACACCCACGGCCGTACCGGAGTTCCCGGCCTGTACGCGGCCGGTGAGGTCGCGCGCACCGGTTTGCACGGGGCGAACCGGTTGGCGTCCAACAGCCTGCTGGAAGGACTGGTGGTCGGCGAGCGCGCCGGGGCCGCCGCCGCCGAACGGCTCGGTGAGCGGGCCGGGGTGAGCGAGATCTCCACTCACACCGCCGAGCTCGCCGACCGTGCGGTGGTGCAGAGCCTGATGACCACGCACGCCTCGGTGGTCCGCGACCGCGCGGGCCTCGCCGAAGCGCTCAAGCGGCTCGACGACATGGCCGTCCGCCGCGACCCGCGCATTCCGACACCGTCGCCCTGCGCGCCGACCTCAGCGGCGCCCGGACCGACCGCCGCCGCACACCCGATCGCCGGAATCGAGGACGCCGCGCTCACCCTGGCGGCACGCACCCTGCTGCTGGCCGCGCTCGCCCGCACCGAGAGCCGCGGCTGTCACACCCGGTCGGATCACCCGGACGCCGTGGACGAACTCCGCCACAGCCTCCCGATCCGGCTGAACGACGACGGCGTGCCCGAGTACGCACCACTTCCCTGACCACACGCGCCGAGCCGGACACGCCGCGAGCTGTCCACCGCCCCGCTCGGCGAGAGAGGAACACTTCGATGGCTCTGGATGCCGCCCTGGACCGCGACGAGGTGCTGCGCCTCATCCGCGCCGCGCTGGACGAGGACCTGCGCTACGGCCCGGACGTCACGACCATGGCCACCGTGCCCGCGGACGCGGTGATCAAGGCGTCGGTGGTGTCGCGCGAACCGGGGACCGTGGCCGGGCTCGACGCCGGTGTGCTGGTACTCGACGAGGTGATCGGCGCGGGCGAGTACGAGATCACCGATCGCGTCGCCGACGGCACCCGGGTGTCGCCGGGACAGCCCGTGCTGACGGTGATCGCGCCGACACGCAAGCTGCTCACCGCCGAGCGCACCATGCTCAACCTGGTGTGTCATCTGTCCGGCATCGCGACGGCGACGGCCGCCTGGGTGGACGCCGTCGCAGGCACCCGCTGCCGCATCCGCGACAGCCGCAAGACGCTGCCCGGACTGCGCGGGCTGCAGAAATACGCCGTGCGGGTCGGTGGCGGTGTCAACCACCGCATGGGTCTCGGCGACGCCGCGCTGATCAAGGACAACCACGTGGTCGCCGCCGGTTCGGTGGTCGAGGCGCTGCGCGCGGTCCGCGCCGCCGCACCCGACATCGCCTGCGAGGTCGAGGTCGACAGTCTCGAACAACTCGACGCGGTGCTCGCCGAGAACGTGGAACTCGTGCTGCTGGACAACTTCCCGCTCTGGCAGACCCAGGCGGCCGTCCAGCGCCGCAACACCGCATCCCCGCAGACGAAACTGGAGTCCTCCGGCGGCCTGAGCCTCGACGTCGCGGCCGACTACGCCCGCACCGGCGTCGACTACCTCGCGGTCGGCGCGCTCACCCACTCGGTCCGGGTGCTCGACCTCGGGCTGGACATGTAGGGGGCGGGCCGGTATCGGTCGAGTAGCGGTGGGCGGGTTCGCGAACAGCCCGCTCGGTCGCTGTCGCGCGAATCTCCATGCCGTCCGAGCTGTCCGGCGCCCGTTGGCTCAGGCGGTGAGCTCGCGTTCCAGCGGTGTCCGGAACCGTGGGATGGCGCGGACCTCGCCGAACCAGTCGGTGACGCGTTGGGCTTGCGCGGCGATCAGCGTTTCGGCGTCCGCGCCGACGTCTTCGAGCAGGCGGTAGACGATCTCGCCGTCCTTGCGCTGCGCCCAGCCGCCGACGACGCGTCCGTCCCACCAGACCGTGGGTCCGATGTTGCCGTTGCTATCGAACACCCGGGGTGCGTGCGCGCCGAGGTACCACTCCCGCGCCTGCCAGCCCATCGGGGTCGGATCGAGGGCGGGCAGCAGCGCCGCCCACGGCTCCGGCGCGGCGACCGGCTCCACGTCGTCGGCCAGGAGCACGCCGGTCGCTCCGTCCAGGTCGACCTCCACCAGATCCAGGGCGCCCAGTGCCGCGCGCACCTCGCCGAGCGTCCACCCCGTCCACCACTTGACGTCGGATACCGGCGCGGGACCGAAGGCGCGCAACCAGCGACGGACCAGTTCCACCCTGGCCTCGGCGGCGGGAAGGGCGGGAACGCCGTCCGGCAGCCACGATTCGATCGGCGCCCAAGTGTACTGGCTGCTGGTCCAGCCGCCGTTCGGCCTGCCGCGCACGATGCGGCCCTCGCAGCCGAGCGTCACCAGTACCCAGGTGGTGATGTTCGTCGGCTTCGAATACGCCTTGTCCGGTGCGGTGTTCACCTGGGTGCGCAACCGCGGGACGTCCTTGCTCAGCTGCGCGCCGGTCGCCGCGCCGCGGGCCAGCAACGCTTTGTGCGTCTCGGCTTCGACCTCGGCCCACCAGCCAGCCGTATCGCCGTCTCCGATGCCCGCCTGCGTCAGGTACTTGCCGTAGGTGCGCCGCTGCTTGTGCGCCAGGGCGTCCGCGCACGAAGCCTGGAGAATCGGAACCGATTCCACCGGCACGACGAACATGGTGCGCCGCATGGCGAGCATTCGCAGCAGCGAACGATCCTCGTAGAGCGCCTGTTCGACGTCGGAGGGTGTGAGCCCGTCGGCACGGGACGCGACGGAGAGGTACACGGTCGCCGGATCGGTCGCGTGTAGCGCGACCATCGAGCGGGCGATCTCCGCGACCCGCCCGGTGCGCTCCGGCATCGCCAACCGGTGCCGCACCGCCAGCCGAGCGCGCCGCTGCGCGGCATCAATCGAACGCATAGGCGAATCCTAACGTCCGCGCCGTGGCTCAGAGGCCGAAGCGCTCCGGGGCCAGGCGCAGCGCCCGGCAGGCGTCGCGCACGGCCTCGGTCGCTTCCGGGCCGCAGGCGCCGGCCTCGCCGCCGATCAGGATGCCGGTGCGGATCACCGCGTCCGCCTCGTCCGGCTTGCCGCCCGCTTTGGCGATCTGCCGCAGCACGTGCGCGCAACCGCGGATCGGATCGTTCGCCAGCCGATTGCAGTTGTCCTCGAAAAGGGCGCGCAAGTCGTCGACCGGGAAATTGCGCAGGACCGGATCGGTCGTGACCAGCTCGGCGACGGTGGCGCGGCCGGTCGCCGCGGTCGCGTCGTCGGCCACGGCGACCAGCGCGCACAGGGCGACGGCGGCGTCACGGAAACTCCCGCCGCGCAGCCGGTTCCGGTCGGCCAGCAATTGTGCCCGCCACGTCGCGGCGGTCTCGGCCGTACTGATCGGGGTCGCGTCGGGGATACGGCGGGGTGCGAAGGTCATGGCGGACTCCATGAGAAGACGTCCGAACGCGCGGACCCGTGCCATCCGGACTCGGA
The DNA here is from genome assembly GCF_040642815.1 of Nocardia sp. NPDC047648. Classification (NCBI taxonomy): domain Bacteria; kingdom Bacillati; phylum Actinomycetota; class Actinomycetes; order Mycobacteriales; family Nocardiaceae; genus Nocardia; species Nocardia sp. NPDC047648. The sequence continues at coordinate 126,615 of NZ_JBEYSX010000011.1, forward strand.
ATGAATACCCGGACCGTAACAGGGCCGCGACGCCGGGTCCTGCCCCCAAAAATCGGAATCAGCTCTCGGGTTCCCAGGCGCGGACCAGGTCGAGCAAGCCAGGGAAGCGCGCTTCGAGGTCGGCGACGCGCACCTGGCTGCGGCGCTCGAGTCCGTAGCGCCGCTGCCGGGTGACGCCCGCCTCGCGCAGCACCCGGAAATGGTGCGTCAGTGTGGATTTCGGCCGATCGATGCCGAACCAGGAGCAGGGCCGGTCGTCCTCGGGGGAGTCCAGTAAGAGCCTGCGGACCATGGCCAGGCGCAGCGGGTCGCTCAATGCGGCGAGGACCTGGTCGAGCCGCAGATCGGCGCGATCCGGCTCGGGCAGCACGGCGGTGTCCTCGGTGGCCGCTGGCATCGCGTCTCCTCGCTCGCGTCTCCTTGGTACGACTTCTATCGTACTACGCGCGCGGGTTCGGTTATTGTCGTACCAGTACGAGAAAATTCGAACAAAGGAGTGGTGATGGGATCGACGGTGACGCGGCCCCGCGCGGAAGTGCGCCGAACGAGCGGCTCTCCGGTGTGGCGTGCGGCTTGGCCGGTGTTCGCGGTGTTCGCGCTGTCGAACGCGCCGACGCCGCTGTATGTGGTGTGGCAGCGGACGATCGGTTTCTCCTCCGGGACGCTGACCGCGGTGTTCGCCTGCTACATCGTCGGATTGCTGGGAGCGCTGCTGGTCGCGGGCGTGGTGTCGGACCGGGTGGGGCGCAAGCCGGTCCTGCTGCCCGCGGTGGCGGCGGCGATGGCGGCCTGCGTGCTGTTCGCGATCGCGCAGTCGGTCCTACTGCTGGCACTGGCACGGCTGCTCACCGGTGTGGCGGTCGGCGCTGCCGTCTCGGCGGGCATGGCGGCGGTCACGGACGTGGGCGGGCCCGACCGCGGACGCGTCGCCGCGCTGGCCGCCTCCACGGCGATGGTGCTCGGGGCCGGGAGCGGCCCGTTGCTGGCGGGCCTGCTGTCCGAAACGCTGCCCGGTCCCACGGTGACGGTCTTCGCGCTCGAGATCGCGGTGCTGGCAACGGCTTTGGCGGTGACCGCGCGGCTGCCGTTGCCCTCGGGTCCCGGCGGACGCGGGCCGTGGATCCGGATTCCTTCGGTCGCGCGGGAGGGGCGGACCGCCGTGCTGCTCGGGATCGCGGTGTTCGGACCGGGGATCACCGCGACGTCGTTCGTCCTGTCGCTGGGACCGTCGGTGCTGACGCATCTGCTCGGCGCCGCCGACCGGGTGCTCGCGGGTGCGGTGGCGTTCACGATGTTCCTCGCCGCGACCGGAGTTCAGTTCGCCGCGCGGCGATTCGGCGTGCGCACCATCCTGCTCGGCGGCGCGGTCGCGACCGTGACGAGCATGATCGCGCTGGTGGTGTCGCTCGCGACGACCTCGCTCGCGTTGTTCGTGACGGCCGCCGCGCTCGCCGGTGCCGGTCAAGGGCTCGGCCAGTTCGGGGGCCTGACGGCGATCGGCGCGAGCGTGCCGGGCGGGCGGCTGGCCGAGGCGAACGCCGCGCAGAACGTCGGCGGCTATCTTCCGGCCGCGGCGCTGCCGCTGACCGCCGGGTTCCTCGCCGACGCCTACGGGTTGAGCGCCGGGGTGACCGTGTTCGGCGCGGTGGTGGGTCTCGCCGCCGCCGGGGGCGGACTGCTCGTCCTGACGCGCCTGCGCCGGGACGCCGCGACGCCGCTGACGGCGTGACATCATCCGAGGATGCGACGGGCCCATCCGGTACTACTTCTCTGCTGCGCGCTGGCCGGCGTGCTCGTGACGACAATCGCTGCCGCGCCACGTGTCTCGGCGGATCCGGCGTGCGCGACAGGTGTGACCGTGCGCCCGGTCTCGCTGACCGTGGACGGTGAGGAGGCGACCGGGCGGGTGTACGAGCCCTACCGGTGCGCCGAGGGGGACGTGACCCCGGAGGCGCTCGTGGTCGCGGTGCACGGGCACGACGGGTCGTCGGCGGATTTCGCCGGTTACCTCGAGTCGATCGCGCGGCGCACCGCGACTCCGATCCTGTCGATGGATCTACGCTCCGCCGACAGCCGGTGGCGCACCGGAGAGTGGAATCTGTGGGCGGGCCGGGGCGATATCGTCGCCGCGACCGCGTGGTACCGCCAGGTCCACGCCTCGATCACCCGCACGGTGCTGTGGGGCTGGAGTCAGGGTGGCATCACCAGCGGTCTCGCGGCGGCGCACGGTCCGCGCGGGATGTTCGACTACTGGGTCGACAACTACGGTCCCGCCGACGATTTCACGATGTGGCTGGGTGCGGTGGCCGTGGATCCGGCACTGCCCGCGCAGATCGAGCGCGACGCGGGTGGCTGCCCGCCCGCCGCTTGCCCGCTCGCCTACGCCGAACGCTCACCCGTCCTGCTGGCGGCCCGGATGGACGTGCGGCGCGCGTTTCTCGTCCATGGCACCGCCGACGACGTGGTGCCCTACGCCACGAGCGTCGAGATGCGCGCGGGGCTGGCCGCCGCGGGCAAGCCCACCTCCATGTACACCGTCGTCACCGGGCGTGACCTGAACGGGCGGGTGACGCCGGGCGACCACAGCGTCGGCCCGGCCTTCTTCGAAGGCGGCTGCGTCGTCGAACGCCTGCTGCTGGGCACCGAACCGGTCGACGGCCCGGACCGGGACTACCTCGTCGACGTCGCGCACGGCGTCGTCACCGCCCCGCCCGCACCCGCGGGCGCGAAGTGCGCGGCGTGAGGCGCCGGGAACACGATCGTCGTCCCGCGCGGTTGATCGAGAAGACCGAACGACGAAGCGAGGACGTGATGAGCAAGCCGACCGACCCGGCCTACCACTGGAACGGAGCGGATCTGGATCTGGACGCCTACCTGGCCCGGATCGGTTTCGACGGCGAGCGCGCCCCGACCGTCCGGACGCTGCACGACCTGGTGCGGGCGCACACCACCGCCATCCCGTTCGAGAACCTGGAGATCATCCTGGGCCGGTCGATTCCCCTCGACCTGGCGAGCTTGCAGGACAAGATCGTGCGCCGCCGCCGCGGCGGCTACTGCTACGAGAACGTCGGGCTGTTCGCGGCCGCGCTGGAACGACTCGGTTTCGGCGTCACCGGGCTGAGCGGGCGGGTGAGCATGGGCGCGGGCGCCGGGTTGCGGCCCGCCACCCACGCGTTGGTGCGCGTGACGACCACCGACGACGATCGGGTATGGCTGTGCGACGTGGGCTTCGGCGCCGGACCGCTCGCGCCGTTCGAATTGTCCTCGGAGACCGGCGAATTCGCGGCGGGGGAGTGGAAGTTCCGGCTGGAGCGCACGCGCGGTGAGCTGGATTCCGAGCTGTGGGTGCTGCACCAATACGGCCGCGACGGATGGATCGACCGGCACAGCTTCACGCTGAATCCGCAGTACCGCATCGACTACGCCGTCGGCAATCACTTCGTATCGACCTCACCGCGTTCCCCGTTCACCATGCGGCCGTATGTGCAGCGCTTCCACCCGCAGGCGCACCACGTGCTGGACGGCACCACGTTCGTCACCGAGTATCCCGACGGCACGAGCGACACGCGGGAACTGGAACCCGCCGAACTCCCCAAGATCCTCGCCGAGGTGTTCGACATCGACCTCTCCGACGACGACGCCGCCGCGCTGGCCGAGGCCAGGTGGGCGCGCGACTGACCTCGAGCCCCGCCCGGCATCGCGGTCGGCCCGATAAGGTCGTCGGCGTGCGTACCAACCGGAAGTCCCTCGTCCTGTTCGCCGCACCGATGCTCGTGCTCGCCGCCTGCTCGTCCGGACCGGATCAACCCGATACCGTGGCCGGGCAGTTCGCCGAGGCGCTGAACCGGGACGACGTCGCCGCGGCGGCCGCGCTCACCGACAACCCGGCCCAGGCCTCCGACACCCTCGGCGCGCTCTACGAGGGGCTCGGCAAGGACGTGCGCTACGAGGTCCGCTCGGTCGACGACGAGAGTTTCACGCTGGCCGCCACCTGGAAACTGGGCGGGGACGGCAAGTCCGAGTGGACCTACACCACCAACGGCGCCGCGCACGACGACGGGAGGGGGTGGCGGGTGAAGTGGGATCCCGCCACGGTCGCCCCGGGCCTGGCCGGCGGGCCGTTGAGCTACAGCAGGGTCTATCCGCAACCGGCGCGCATCCTCGATGCCGCGGGCGGCGAACTGATGACCGAGCAGATCGTCACGCTGGTGAACCTGGCACCCGGCGCCGACCTCGCCGCGGTCGCGGAGCTGCTCGGCCCGCTCTCGCCCGGCCTCGGCGCGCAGTCGCTGCAAACGGAACTGGCCGCGGCGCAAGGCAAGCCGATCACCGCGATCACCCTGCGCGAGACGGACCTCGCCCCGATCCGGGAGCGCCTGACCGCGCTGCCCGGCGTCACCCTCGCGCCGCAGACCCGGCTGCTGACGACCGACAAGGCGCTGGCCGCCCCGACGCTGTCCGGACTCACCGAGTTGTGGCAGGAGTCCGCCGACGCGAACGCCGGGTGGGCGGTGCGCGCCCAGACCCCGCAGGGCACCCAGCGCGTCGCCGGGACGGACCCGCGGCCCACCGGCGACATCGCGACCACGCTCGATCCCGGCCTGCAACGCGCGGCCGAGGCGGCGCTGGCCCCGGTCGCCCAGCCCGCCGCGATCGTCGCCCTGCGGCCCTCGACCGGTGCGGTCGTCGCGATCGCGCAGAACGCCGCCGCCGACGCGCAGGGCCCGATCGCGCTCACCGGGCTCTACCCGCCGGGATCGACGTTCAAGACGGTCACCGTGTCCGCCGCGTTGCAGGCCGGCGCCGTGACACCCGACACCGTGCTGCCCTGCCCCGGTACGGCGAACATCGAGGGCCGTCGCATCCCCAACGACAACAACTTCGATCTCGGCTCGGTTCCGCTGCACACCGCGTTCGCCCGGTCCTGCAACACCACGATGGGCGCGCTCGGCGCGCAGTTGCCCGCCGATGCCCTGACGAAAGCCGCCGCACAGCTCGGACTCGGCATCGACTACGTCACACCGGGCCTGACCACCGTCACCGGAAAAGTTCCCGCGGCCGAGACCTCCGCGCTGCGGGTGGAATCGGCGATCGGTCAAGGGCAGGTGACAGCGTCACCGTTCGGCATGGCCCTGCTCGCCGCGTCCATCGCCCGCGGCGCCGTGCCCGCGCCCACCCTCGTCGCGGGCAAGCCGGGCACCCCAGACCGGACGGCGGACGCACTGCCGCCGCAGGTCGACGACCAGCTGAAAGCCATGATGCGCGAGACGATCACAGACGGCACCGCGACACAATTACGGGACCTCCCGGGGCTGCTCGGCAAGACCGGTACCGCGGAGTACATCGATGACGCCCACGCGCACGGCTGGTTCGTCGGCATCGACGGCGACCTGGCATTTGCCGTGTTCATCAGCGACGCGAGCAGTTCGGCGCCCGCGGTGGACGCCGCGGGCCGGATGCTGCGTGCTCGCGGATAGTCCGCGCCGGGCGATTCGGGGCCGCGGAAAGGTCCGGCTGACGCGTACGAGTGTTCCGGCGCCCGCTACACTCATCCCCGGACCGCGTGAGTAATCAATATGCGGGATGTCACGATTTCGAGAAGGTTCGGAGTAGGCGCCATCGATACCGGTCAGTTGATCGCGGAGCATTACCGCCTGGTCGAGCGGATTGGTAGCGGCGGCACGGGCGTGGTCTGGCGTGCCGTCGACGAACGCCTCCAGCGCTCCGTCGCCGTCAAGCAGATCCACATCCAGCCGAGCCTGCCCGAGGCCGAACGCGTCGTGGTGCGCCAGCGCGCCATCCGGGAGGCCCGCAACGCCGCCCGCTTCCAGCATCCGAACGCGATCGTCGTGTTCGACATCACCGAGCACGAGGGCGATCCCTGCCTGGTGATGGAGTACCTGAAGTCCAAGAGCCTGGCGGCGGTGATCGGCGCCCAGGGCACGTTGCCGCTGACCCAAGTCGCGCGGATCGGCGAACAGGTCGCCTCGGCGCTGATCGCCGCGCACCAGGCGGGCATCGTGCATCGCGACGTGAAACCGGGCAACATCCTGCTCGACGATCACGGCACGGTGAAGATCACCGACTTCGGCATCTCCCGCGCGACCGGCGACGTCACGCTCACCGAGACCGGATTGATCTGCGGCACCGCCGCCTACCTCGCGCCGGAGGTCGCCCGCGGCTCCGATCCGAGCCCCGCCTCCGATGTGTTCGCGCTGGGCGCCACGCTGTTCCACGCGCTCGAGGGTGAACCGCCCTACGGCGCGGGCTCCAACCCGCTCGCGGTGCTCTACGCCGCGGCCAACGGTCAGCTGAGCGAACCGCGCAACGCCGGGCCCGCCACGGATTTCCTGCTCGACCTGCTCAGCCCCGAGCCACGCGAGCGCCCGAGCATGCGGGCCGCGCGCGACCACCTCGCCGCGTTCGCCGATGCGGGCCCCGCGCCGGTGGCCGCCGGGTTCGTGCCCGCCAGCGAAGCCTTCACCCGGCCGAGGGCGGGCGAGCCGGAATCGGCGACCCGCGCGCTGCGGCCCTCGGCGATGGCCTCCGCGCCCTACACGCCGACCGAGCGCCAGCCGCGTCCCCGTCCCACGCCCCCACCGCCCGTCCACCCGGACACCGCGGCCCATCCCCGCACCATGGCGCAGCCGCGCCCGACACCGAGCCGGGGCTCGGGAGGGAAACGGCGCGCGGTGCTGATCGGTGCGCTGATCGGCGCGGTCGTGGTGGCCGCAGCCGTCATGGTGAACATGCTGAGCTCGTCGGGCTCGAACACCAACGCCGCGCAGGGCGATACCTCGTCGGTGGTCGCCTCCACACGCCCCGGCGGCAACACGACCTCGGCCGCCGTCCCCGTGGGGGAGACGAAGAGCGTCGGCAAGGCCGACTCGCGGCAGTCCATCGACATGGTGGTGAACTTCTACAACAACCTCACCTACCTGAGTCTGTCCGCTGCCTGGAAGCAGCTGACCCCGGCTGCCCAGCAGGTCTACGGTAGCCAGCAAGCCTTCGAGGACTACTGGACGCAGAACCGGGTCACCGGCTTCAACACCGTCGACACGGCCGGAGGCGGTACCGGTACCAACGCGGACGGTTCGGTGGACGTCAATGTGGCCAGCGTGACCTACGGCGGTCAGAACAAGTCGGTCACGCTCCGGGTGATCAACCCCGGCAGCGGGTCCGTGCAGATCGACAGCGACACTCGTTGACGCGGGTGTCGGGGCTCGGAAGCGGCGACGCGACCGCTGTCGCGGCGGCACCGGGCGCGACGCCTTCCGCCTGAGGAGAGCAACGCCACAGCCCGGCGCACCGACCGCACCTACCGACCGCCGACCTGCGCACACCGCTGCCTCGCGACCCGGCCGCCCGGACCACGGCGATAACGGCTCGCATCGGCCCATTAGGCTGGTAGCGGCAACTTTCCTGTTGCGGATTCAGCTGGAGACAAGGACCGACACCACATGACATCCCGCATCGAGCTCGCCCGCGTCGATCTGCGCGGTCGTACTCCCTCCGTCGCCGAGCTGCGCGCCGCGCTGCCGCGCGGGGGAGTCGACGTGGACTCGGTGCTGCATCAGGTGCGTCCGGTGGTCGAGGCGATCCGTGATCAGGGCGTGTCGGCGGCGCTGGAGTTCAGCGAGCGCTTCGACGGGGTGATCCCGGCGACGGTGCGGGTGCCCGCGGCCGAGCTGGAAGCCGCGCTGGAACGGCTGGACCCGGCGGTCCGCGCGGCGCTGGAGGAGTCCATCGCCAGGGCGCGCAAGGTGCACGCCGATCAGCGGCGCACGGACAAGACCACCGAGGTGGTGCCGGGCGGCACCGTCACCGAGCGCTGGGTGCCCGTCGAGCGGGTCGGCCTGTACGTGCCGGGCGGTAACGCCGTCTACCCGTCCAGCGTCGTGATGAACGTGGTGCCCGCGCAGACCGCGGGCGTCGGCTCGCTGGTGGTGGCCTCACCGCCGCAGGCGCGGTTCGGCGGGCTGCCGCACCCCACCATCCTGGCGGCCGCGCAGCTGCTCGGCGTCGAGGAGGTATGGGCGGTCGGCGGAGCGCAGGGCGTGGCGCTGCTGTCCTACGGCGGCGTCGACACCGACGGCGCGCAGCTGGAGCCGGTGGACCTGATCACCGGGCCGGGCAACATCTACGTCACCGCGGCCAAGCGGCTGTGCCGCGGCCTGGTCGGCATCGACGCCGAGGCGGGCCCCACCGAGATCGCCGTCCTCGCCGACGCGACCGCCGATCCGGTGCACGTCGCCGCCGACCTGATCAGCCAGGCCGAGCACGACGTGCTCGCCGCCAGCGTGCTGGTCACCGACAGCGAGCAGTTGGCCGACGCGGTGGACGCGGCGCTGACCACGCAGCTGACCGTGGTCAAGCACGCCCACCGGGTGGGCGAGGCGCTGCGCGGCAAGCAGTCCGGCACCGTCCTGGTCGACGACATCGAGCAGGGCCTGCGCGTGGTGAACGCCTACGCCGCCGAGCACCTGGAGATCCAGACCGCCGACGCGGCCGCGGTCGCGGCGCGGGTGCGCAGCGCCGGAGCGGTGTTCGTCGGCGCGTACGCGCCGGTCAGTCTGGGCGACTACTGCGCGGGCTCCAACCACGTGCTGCCCACTGCGGGCTGCGCGCGGCACTCCTCCGGGCTGAGCGTGCAGACCTTCCTGCGCGGGATCCACGTCGTGGAATACACCGAAGCGGCGCTGAAGGATGTCGCGGGCCACGTGGTGGCGCTGGCGAACGCCGAGGACCTGCCCGCGCACGGCCAGGCCGTGCAGGCGCGTTTCGAGGCCCTCTCGTGACGCGCGCGGCGAGCGCGCCCGGCGCGGACCTGACCCTGGACGACCTGCCGCTGCGGGATAACCTGCGGGGCAAGAAGCCTTACGGCGCACCGCAGTTGACGGTGCCCGTCCAGTTGAACACGAACGAGAACCCGCATCCGCCCAGCCGGGCGCTGATCGACGACGTCGCCGAGTCGATCCGCGCCGCCGCCGCGGACCTGCACCGCTACCCGGACCGCGACGCCGTCGCGCTGCGCACCGACCTGGCGCGGTATCTGACCACGCAGACCGGTATCGCGGTGGACACCGGCAACGTCTGGGCCGCCAACGGCTCCAACGAGATCCTGCAGCAGTTGTTGCAGGCCTTCGGCGGACCGGGCCGCAGCGCGCTGGGGTTCGTGCCCTCGTACTCGATGCACCCGATCATCTCCGAAGGCATCGACACCGAGTGGATCGAGGCGAAGCGCAACGCCGACTTCTCCCTCGACATCGATCACGCCCTGGCCGCGATCGCCGAGCGCGCCCCCGACGTGGTGTTCGTGACCAGCCCGAACAACCCCACCGGGCACAGCATCCCGCAGGAGGACCTGGCGCGCATCCTCGCGGCCGCCCCCGGCATCGTGGTGGTCGACGAGGCCTACGGCGAGTTCTCCGCGCAGCCGAGCGCCATCGGGCTGATCGACCGTTACCCCGCGAAGCTCGTGGTGACCAGGACGATGAGCAAGGCGTTCGCGTTCGCCGGTGGGCGCCTCGGCTATCTGGTCGCCGCGCCCGCGGTGATCGACGCGATGCTGCTGGTGCGGTTGCCCTACCACCTGTCGGTGGTCACCCAGGCCGCCGCGCGCGCGGCCCTGCGGCATGCCGACGAGACGCTCGGCAGCGTCGCCGAACTCGCCGCCCAGCGCGACCGGGTTGCGGCGGCATTGCGCGAGCTCGGATACGACGTGATCCCCAGCGACGCCAACTTCCTGCTGTTCGGCCGCTTCGCCGACGCCGCGCGCAGCTGGCAGCGCTACCTCGAGCACGGCGTGCTGATCCGCGACGTCGGCCTTCCCGGCTATCTGCGCACCACGATCGGCCTCGCCGCCGAGAACGACGAACTGCTGCGGGTCAGCGGGCTGCTGGCAGACAGCGACCTGGCACCCCGATGAACCAGCGCCGAGAAGCCATCGGCGACAACTCGATTGGACGTGAGCATGAGTAGGACCGCCAGGGTGGAGCGGGTCACCAAGGAATCCGGCATCGTCGTCGAGCTGGATCTGGACGGCACCGGCAAGACCGAGATCGCCACCGGCGTCCCGTTCTACGACCACATGCTGACCGCGCTCGGCGCGCACGCGAGCTTCGACCTGACCGTGCGGGCGGAGGGCGACACCGAGATCGAAGCGCACCACACGGTCGAGGACACCGCGATCGTGTTCGGTCAGGCGCTCGGCAAGGCGCTGGGCGACAAGACGGGGATCCGCCGGTTCGGCGATGCCTACATCCCGATGGACGAGACGCTGGCGCACGCCGCCGTCGACGTGTCCGGCCGCCCCTACTGCGTGCACACCGGAGAGCCGGAGCACTTGGTGCACACGGTGATTCCCGGGTCCGGTCCCGGCGCGCCGTACTCCACCGTGCTCAACCGCCACGTGTTCGAGTCGATCGCGTTGAACGCGCGTATCGCGCTGCACGTGCGGGTGCTCTACGGCCGCGATCAGCACCACGTCACCGAGGCCGAATTCAAGGCGGTGGCCCGTGCGCTGCGCGCCGCGGTGGAACTCGATCCGCGGGTGAGCGGGGTCCCCTCGACGAAGGGAACGCTGTGAGCGCGAAAACGGTGGCCCTGCTCGACTACGGGTCGGGCAACCTGCACTCCGCCGAACGGGCGCTGACCAGGGCGGGCGCCCGCGTCGATGTGACCGCGGACCCGCAGGCCGTGCTCGCCGCCGACGGGCTGGTCGTGCCGGGCGTCGGAGCGTTCGCCGCGTGCATGGCGGGGCTGCGTGCGGTGCGGGGCGAACGCCTGATCGGTCAGCGGCTGGCCGGCGGGCGCCCGGTACTGGGCATCTGCGTCGGCATGCAGATCCTGTTCGAGCGGGGTGTGGAATTCGGCGAGCAGAGCGACGGGTGCGCCGAATGGCCCGGCACGGTCGAACGGCTGTCGGCGCCGGTGCTGCCGCACATGGGGTGGAACACCGTCTCCGCCCCGCCCGACAGCGTGCTGTTCGCGGGCCTCGACGCGCAGACCCGCTTCTACTTCGTGCACTCCTACGCCGCGCAGACCTGGGACCTGCCGCCCAGTGAGCACTTCGCCGCGCCCAAGCTGACCTGGGCCGAGCACGGGGTGCCGTTCCTGGCCGCGGTGGAGAACGGCGCGCTGTCGGCGACCCAGTTCCACCCGGAGAAATCCGGTGACGCGGGCGCCCACCTGCTGCGCAACTGGGTGAACTCGCTGTAGGACGGATCCCGCGCGCCGAGGCGCGCGGGATCGCCGCCGCGGTCAGTGCTTGCGGACCTTGCTGACCAACCAGCGTCCGTCGACGTTGTCCACCGTCACGGTCATCGCCATGCGGCTGGTCTGCGGCAGACCGTCGGTCTCATCGCTGGTCACCGTCCGCACCACGTCAACGTCCACCTCGGCCCGATTGTCGTCGCCGGAGACGATGCGGCAGTCGGCCGAGTTGGCCTCGGCGCGGCTGTGCGCGGCCTCGGCACTGGATTGGATGTTGGCGCGGAAGTTCTCGAACTCGGCGCGGAACTCTCCGGTGCTGAGGTCGAGCATCCGGCGGGCGTGTTCGCCGAACCGCGCGTAGTCGTAGGTCGCCGCGGCGGAGCCGAATTCGCATCCCGCCAGGCGCGCCTCCTCGGGCGCGGCGGCGTTGGCGGCGGGTGCGGCGACGAACGCCGCGAAGCAGGCTGCTGCCGAAAGCGACAGGGCGGCAGCGATTTCAGATCGTGACATGCACTTCCTCGGTGCGAAAGGGAAGCGGCGACCGGGGATGATCGCCGAGCGGAGACGTTACCTTCCGCGCCGCCCGTGCCGCGGTTATGCCGACTCCTGCCGATGACCGGGCTGGTAGGTCCGGGCATACGCCGACCCGTCGCCGCGGTTCCGCCAGTGATCGTCAGGTCCTGCGGGCGGCGGGGCGCGGTGATCAACGGCTACCTGGTGGGACGCGTGCGGGGGCTCGTCGACGACAGCCGGGTCGTGCGCAGTGCGCGTTGCGCGCCTCGCCTGTCATCGCAGCCGTGCTCGCCGCGCCGATTCAAGGACGTGTGCCGGTGGACCAGATCGGGGTGGTCTGCACTCGGGACAGCCGCCAGCCCTCCGCGGTGCGGACTGCGTCGAAACGGTAGACCTCGCCGAGGGTGTACTGCGGCCGCGGAATCGTCCCGTCGGAGGAGGCGGATGCGAAAGTGGCGATCAAGTTGGCCCGCACGTCGGCCGTGTCGCCGCGCAGCTCGATCAGCACGTTGCCGATCACGTGCTGAATGCGTTTGTCCTCGCCGTGGTTGCGGCTCGCCTGGGCGATCAGCGCGTCGCGCCCCTCGGCCGTGCCGCCGGGCGTCTTCGCGGTCGCGTCCGGGGTGTAGATCGCCCGCAGGTCCTCGAAGCGGCCCTCGTCCAAGGCGCGGCCGAGCCGGTCGACCAGAGCGGTGATCTGCCCGCGGTCCAGCATCTCGCGCACCTCCGGCGTGGGGGTGGCGGAGGCGCAGGCGGCGGTCAGGGCGGCCAGCGGGAGAACGAGCAGGGGGAGGGCCGAGCGAATCTTGCGCATCGAAGTCGCCTTCCGAACAGAACGTTGGCGTGTCCAACGTTGGTGACTCCAACGTAACAGATCGTGGGTGCTGCCAATAACTCTTGTTAGAGTGGCCGCATGGACATCGCGCACGACGACGCCGCGGGACGGCTCCGCGTCCTGCCCACCAGGCTGGTCAATCAGGTCGCGCTGGTGGCGAATCGGGCGACCGAGCGGGCGCTGGAGCCCACCGGCTCCCGGCGGCACCACTACGCGCTGCTGGCCACGCTCGGTGAGTTCGGTCCGGCCAGCCAGGCGGAGCTGGGCAGGCGCACCCGCATCGACCGCAGTGACGTGGTCGCGGCGGTGAACGATCTCGCCGCCCGCGGGCTGGTCGAGCGCAACCCCGACGCCGCCGACCGCCGCCGCAACATCGTCACGCTCACCGCGGCGGGCGCGCGCCACCTCGACGATCTCGACGAGCGCCTGAAGGTCGCCCAGGACGAATTGCTCGCGGGGTTCTCCGAGCGCGATCGGCAGACCCTGGTCACGCTGCTGACCCGGATCCTGGACGCGCACGCGGCGGGCCCGCCGCGGTGATCGACGTCCCATCCGCCCAGGCCCTGCACTCGGACGCGGCCGGGTAACCACTAGGCTGCTCTCGTGAGTCTTGTGCTGCTACCCGCCGTCGATGTCGCCAACGGAGAGGCTGTGCGCCTCGTGCAAGGAGAGGCCGGCAGCGAAACCAGCTACGGCTCGCCTCGCGAGGCGGCGCTGGCCTGGCAGGAAGCCGGCGCGGAATGGGTGCATCTGGTCGATCTGGACGCGGCGTTCGGGCGCGGCTCGAATCGGGAACTGCTGGCGGGCGTGGTCGGCGAACTCGACGTCAAGGTGGAACTGTCCGGCGGCATCCGCGACGACGAGAGCCTGGAGGCGGCCTTGTCCACCGGCTGCGCCCGGGTGAATCTCGGCACCGCCGCGCTGGAGGACCCGGTCTGGTGCGCGAAGGCCATCGCCCGGCACGGCGAGCGCATCGCGGTCGGCCTCGACGTGCGCATCATCGACGGCGAGTACCGGCTGCGCGGCCGCGGCTGGGTCAGCGACGGCGGCGATCTGTGGGAGGTGCTCGAGCGCCTGGAGCGCGACGGCTGCTCGCGTTACGTGGTGACCGACGTGACCAAGGACGGCACGCTCACCGGCCCGAACCTGGACCTGCTGCGCGAGGTCTGCGCGGCCACCGACGCACCCGTCATCGCCTCCGGCGGCGTGTCCACCATCGCGGACCTGGTCGCGATCGCCGAACTCGTGCCCGACGGCGTCGAGGGGTCGATCGTCGGCAAGGCGCTCTACGCGGGCCGGTTCACCCTGCCCGAGGCGCTGGCCGCGGTGAGATGACCCGGGAACTGTCGAGCCTGCTCGTGGCGGCGAGCGAGGTCCTGGATTCGGTGTGTTCGCGGTTCGTCGAGGGTATCGGCGCGCCGAGCGCGGTCGAGAAGGGCCGCAACGATTTCGCCACGGAACTCGACCTGGAGCTGGAGCGCACCGTCTCCGCCGAGTTGCTGCGCCGCACCGGGATCGAGGTGCACGGCGAGGAGTTCGGCGGACCGCAGCTCACCTCCGGCACCGCGTGGGTGCTCGACCCGATCGACGGCACGTTCAACTACTCCTCCGGGCATCCGCTGTCGGGCATGCTGCTCGCGCTGGTCCGCGATGGGGAACCGGTGCTGGGACTGACCTGGCTGCCGCTGCTCGGCCGCCGCTACGCCGCCATGGCCGGGGGCCCCGTGCTGCTGGACGGGCAGCCGCTGCCGCCGCTGCCGCGCGGGAAACTCGCCGAGGCCATGATCGGTTTCGGCGCGTTCAACGTGGACGCGCACGGCCGCATCCCCGGACAGTTCCGCTTCGACCTGCTCGGACCGCTGAGCAGGCTGTCCTCCCGGGTGCGCATGCACGGTTCGACCGGCATCGATCTGGCGTTCACCGCCTCCGGTGTGCTCGGCGGCGCGATCGTGTTCGGGCACCATCCCTGGGACAACGCGGCGGGCGTCGCCTTGGTGCGCGCGGCGGGCGGCGTGGTCACCGACCTGGTGGGCAGGCCGTGGACCATCTCCTCCGGCTCCGTGCTCGCGGCCGCGCCCGGCGTGCACGAGGAACTGCTCGACATGATCTGCACGGTCGCCGATCCGGCGGCCGCGGAGGAAGGGTGAGGCAATGACGTTGGCCGTACGGGTGATCCCGTGTCTGGACGTCGACGCGGGACGGGTGGTCAAGGGCGTCAACTTCGAGAACCTGCGCGATGCGGGCGATCCCGTCGAACTGGCCGCCCTCTACGACGCGCAGGGCGCCGACGAGCTGACCTTCCTCGACGTGACCGCCTCCACCGGTGACCGCGGCACGATGATCGACGTGGTGACCCGCACCGCCGAGCAGATCTTCATCCCGCTCACCGTCGGCGGCGGGGTGCGCACGGTCGAGGACGTGGACCGCCTGCTGCGTGCGGGCGCGGACAAGGTCTCGGTGAACACCGCCGCGATCGCGCGACCGGAGGTGTTGCGCGAGATGTCCGAGCGCTTCGGCTCCCAGTGCATCGTGCTGTCGGTGGACGCGCGCACCGTGCCGGACGGGCAGCCGGAGACGCCCTCCGGCTGGGAGGTCACCACGCACGGCGGCAAACGCGGCACCGGCATCGACGCCGTCGAATGGGCGGTGCGCGGCGCCGAACTCGGCGTCGGCGAGATCCTGCTCAACTCCATGGACGCCGACGGAACCAAGGCCGGTTTCGACCTGCCGATGATCCGCGCCGTGCGGGGGGCGGTGACGGTCCCGGTGATCGCCAGCGGGGGCGCGGGCGCGGTCGAGCACTTCGCCCCGGCCGTGCACGCGGGCGCCGACGCCGTGCTCGCGGCCAGCGTGTTCCATTTCGGCGATCTCACCATCGGCCAGGTCAAGGATTCGATGCGGGCGGAGAAGATCGTCATCCGGTAGCGGTTGGCGGAAATCCGCCGAACTCCAGCGCTCCCGGGTGCACTGACCGGGTACTGCGCGCCACGGCGCCCCTGTTATAACGGTGCCATGAGTCTCGATCCCGCTATCGCCGCCCGTCTCAAGCGCAACGACGCCGGGCTGGTCTCGGCCGTCGCGCAGGAACGCGCCACCGGTGACGTGCTGATGGTCGCGTGGATGGACGACGAGGCGCTGGCGCGCACGCTGGAAACCCGTAAGGCGACGTACTATTCGCGCTCCCGTCAGCAGTACTGGGTCAAAGGGGAGACTTCCGGCCACACCCAGTACGTGCACGAAGTGCGGCTCGACTGTGACGGCGACACGATCCTGTTGGTCGTCGATCAAGCGGGGGCGGCCTGCCACACCGGCACGCACACCTGCTTCGACTCGGATGTGCTCCTGGCCCCGCGATCCTGAGCAGGCGCCGGGCTAGCCGCCGTTCTGGCGTTGGTCGTCCGTCGCCGGGGTGAGTCCGCCGAGCTGGTCGAGTTGGTCGAGCGCGTCGACGAGCCGCTCGGCCAGCAGTTCGCCCAGTTCGGCGACCTGGGCCTTCTGCGCGTCGTCCAGGCCGTCGAAGACCAGGTGCCGCACGGCCGCCAGATATCCGGGCGCGGCCTCGACGACCTTCAGGTACCCGTCGTCGGTGAGCACGGCGTGCACGCCGCGCCGTCCCGCGGTCGCCGAGCGTTGTGCCCAGCCCATCCGCTCCAGCTTGGAAACCACGTGTGACAAGCGCGATAGCGATGCATTTGCCTTGTGGGCAAGCTCACTCATCTGCAATCGGTGGCCCGGTTCCTCCGACAACAGGGTCAGTACCCAGTACTCGAAATGCGTCACGCCGGACTCGCGCTGGAGCTGGGTGTCCAGAGCCCCTGGCAGTCGCGTCATCAGCGCCACGATCGCACGCCAAGCGCGTTGTTCGACCGGGTCGAGCCACTTCGTCACTGTGTGCCTTCTTTCAAGCCAAGTGACGTGGTTTTGTTCGTTGTCCTAGTGATTGTCGAGAAGCTTGTGCACAGTCACCCGCGACAACGAGTTTGCCACGACTTCGCTCGACCGTCATAAAGATGCTGCATGACGTGAGTTCACTCACACGCCGCTCGAGGGCGTCTGCTCGGTCTTCGGTCGGCGCGGATGCGTGCGCCGCCACCGGCGCAGCAGCAACAGCGCTACCGCGAGCAGGAGCAGCAGTGCCGCGACGACGGCACCGGTGAGCGCGGCGCCACGGAAGGCGGGCGCGTCGACATCCAGGATCCGTTCGCCCGCGTGGGCGGCGCTGCTGTTGCCGAGCACGATGGTCAGCGTCATCAGGTTGGGCAGCGCGAACAGGATGGCGACGACCCCGGCCGCACCGGCGAGAAACTTGCCTGCCTTGCGCCGCCACACCAGCACGGCGAACAGCAGCAGGAAAAGGGTGACGATGGTGCAGATCCCGCCGAAGAACAGGCCCCAGCCGATGCCCTTGGCGAAACTGCCGTGCACCATCGATCCCACCCGCTGCGCCCACCAGCGCGGGATGAACGCGGACAGGATGAAGTAGAGAACGACGAGGACGGCCAGCAGCACGGCGCCACCGATGATCCGGGTGCGCCAGACGGCTGCGGTGGGTTTGCCCTCGCCGGGCTGGACCTCGGTCGAAGTCATGGATCCAGCCTAGGCCGCACCGCCGCCCTGCAGCGGCTGCGGCGCGCCGCGCGGACTACTTGGTGCGCAGGTAGTTCAGGGCTTCGTCGGCGTGCACCGCGGCGCGCAACTCGCCGGTGATGACCTTGCGAATGGTGCGGTCCGTGTCGATGACGAACGTTTGCCGCTTCACCGGCGCGAGTTTGCCGAGCAGGCCGCGCTTCACGCCGAACTCGGCGGCGACGGCGCCGTCGGCGTCGGAGAGCAACGGATAACCGAGGCGCTGCTTGTCGGCGAAGCCGGCCTGGGTGTCCACGTTGTCGGTGCTGATGCCGACGCAGGTGGCGCCGAGCGCGGCGAACTCGGCGGCGAGGTCACGGAAGTGACAGGCCTCGGCCGTGCACACGGGCGTATTGGCGGCGGGATAGAAGAAGAGGACCAGGGGGCCGTCCGCCAGCAGCGCGTCGAGCGAGCGGGGGGTGCCGGACTGATCGGGAAGCTCGAAAGCGGGGGCGAGCTGTCCTTGCTGCATAGTGGGAAAGCCTACCGGGCGCTTGGTCGTATCGGGTATCCCGCTCTCCGGCGGCGGCGGTCGGGAAACCACGCTCCGTTGCTCGTGCCCGTCGAGGCGCCGCCCGCGCTCCGATCGTCGCGCCGGTGGCCGGGCACGAGCCGTGGGTGTGCCGGCTACGCGCCGATGAGCGCCGCCACCTCAGGGTTCTTGATCGCCATCACATCGAGGATGCCGTGGGCTCGCAGGAACGGCCGAAGCTCTTTGATGCGGTGGCTGTGGACGGCGTATTCGTCGGGAAAACGATTCTTGTCCAGGGACTCCAGTGCTTTGACGTAGGTGACGAAGGATGCGAGCGCGTTGCTCGGAGCACCCTGGGGGTAGGCGGGCTGGCCGGTGGCCCCTGGGCGCGGGGCGTGCGGGCGCGGGACGCTGTGGTTCGGGATGTGCCGAGGACCCTCGGGCGCTACCGATTGCGAGGGGTACATCAGTTGTCTCCTCTCGAGATGGATACCGCATGCGACGTGGAACGCCGCGAGTGTAGTGAGCGCCGCCACACCTCCGGCGGCCGCGTGAGAACCGGACGGTCGACCTGATTTGTCGCGTTTGTCGCGTCCGGCCCCGTGTCACCGGCACCGCTCACCGGTCGATCGGCCCGGCCTGGGATGATGAGTGCATGCCAGGCGCGTCCACTCCCACCACCACGACCCGCGAACAGTTCCATCAACTGGCCGCGGAGCACCGGGTGGTCCCGGTGACCCGAAAGGTCTTGGCGGACTCCGAGACTCCGCTGTCGGCCTACCGCAAACTCGCGGCCGACCGGGCGGGCACCTTCTTGTTCGAGTCCGCGGAGAACGGCCGGTCGTGGTCGCGCTGGTCGTTCATCGGCGCGGGGAGCCCGTCGGCGCTGACCGTGGTGGACGGCGAGGCGGCCTGGCTCGGCAGCGTCCCGGCCGACGCGCCCTCCGGCGGCGATCCGCTGGTCGCGCTGCGCGAGACGCTGGAACTGCTGCGCACCGAGCGCTTGCCAGGACTGCCGCCGCTGACCGGCGGCATGGTCGGGTACCTCGGCTACGACGCGGTGCGCCGGATCGAGCGGCTGCCCAGCCTGGCGCTGGACGACTTGCGGCTGCCGGAGATGGTCCTGCTGCTCGCCACCGACCTGGCCGCGTTCGACCACCACGAGGGCGCCATCACGCTGATCGCCAACGCGGTCAACTGGAACGGCACCGCCGAGCGCGTCGACGAGGCCTACGACGACGCGGTGGCCCGGCTGGACCGGATGACCGCCGCGCTCGGCGCGCCCGCCGAATCCACCGTGTCGGTCTTCGACCAGCCCGAGCCGCGGTACCGGCGCAGGCGCACCACCGAGGAGTTCGGCGCGGGCGTGCGCCGCCTGGTCAAGGAGATCGAGGCGGGCGAGGCGTTCCAGGTGGTGCTGTCCCAGCGTTTCGAGATGGACTACGACGGGTCGCCGATCGACCTGTACCGGATGCTGCGCGCGTCCAATCCCAGCCCGTACATGTATCTGCTGCACATCCCGGACGGCCATGGCGGCACCGCGTTCTCCATCGTCGGCTCCAGCCCGGAATCGCTGGTCACCGTGAAAGACGGTGTGGCGACGACCCATCCGATTGCGGGCACCCGCTGGCGGGGCGGCACCGAGGAGGAGGACCTGCTGCTGGAGAAGGGCCTGCTCGCCGACGAGAAGGAGAACGCCGAGCACCTCATGCTCGTCGACCTCGGCCGCAACGACCTGGGCCGGGTGTGCGAGCCGGGCACCGTGCGGGTCACCGAGTACCGGCACATCGAGCGCTACAGCCATGTCATGCACCTGGTGTCCACGGTGTCGGGCCGGTTGGCGCCCGGCCGGATCGCGCTGGACGCGGTGCGGGCGTGCTTCCCGGCGGGCACCCTGTCCGGTGCGCCCAAGGTGCGCGCGATGGAACTGATCGAGGAACTCGAACCGACCCGGCGCGGCGTCTACGGCGGCGTCGTCGGGTACCTGGACTTCGCCGGTGACGCCGATACCGCCATCGCCATCCGCACAGCGCTGCTGAAGGACGGCACGGCCTACGTGCAGGCGGGCGCGGGCGTGGTCGCGGACTCGAATCCGGAATACGAGGACGTGGAGTCGCGCAACAAGGCGATGGCGGTGTTGAAGGCGGTCGCGGCGGCCGGAACGGTGCGGGCCTACGGCACGGAGCCGGAGCCGGATGCGGCGGACGGCGGATCGCTATGACAGCTGCCCATCCCGAAGACGAACCCGGCCCGGCGCGGGAGTCCGCCCCGGAGACCGGCGGGCCGGAAGCCGGTCCAGCCGCACCGGATTCCGCCGCACGCACCGAGCCGGCGGACACGGGAAGCGAGTCGCGCCGGAGATACCCTGTGGCCCCGGTCGCGCTGCTCGCCGTCGCCGCCGCCGCGCTGTGGGCGTCGTCCCGGATGACCTGGGTGACGGTCAGCTCTTCCGACGGCCTCACCCAGCCCCGCACCGATCATCTCGACGGCGGGGTGTGGTTCGGCGCGCTCACGCCGCTGGCGCTGGTGCTGCTCGCGTCGATCGCGGCCGTGCTGGCCACCAAGGGCTGGCTGCGGCGCGTGGTCGGCGTGCTGATCGCGTTGGTCGCGGCGGTGGCCGCGGTGCCCGCGTTCGCGCTGCTGACCGATTCCGGCAAGATCACCGAACGGGCCGCGACACTCGCCGAGCTCCCGGCGCGCGCCCAAGTGGAAACGGCGACCACGTCGGCGTTCCCGGCCGTGCTCGCGCTGCTCGGCGCGCTCGCCGCGTTCGGCGCGGGCGCGCTGCTGGCCCGGATGCCCGCCGAGGCGGCACGGATGTCCGGCAAGTACGACAACCCGGTCTTCCGGCGCGCCGACGCCACCGCGGAGGTCGCGCAACGGCGCGCGCAATCCCCGGACGATGTGTCCTCGCCCCAGCTGTCCGAGCGCGTGCTGTGGGACGCGCTGGACGCCGGGACCGACCCGACCGACGAGCCCGCTGCCGGGCCGCCGGGTCCGGCGGACCCGGAGCACGGTGAGGCGGACCGACGTGGCCGCTGAGCTGTTCCCGCACGGCGGGTGTGGCGGGTACCACCTTGCGCGGAGCCCTTCCGCATGGTTGAACCCGAGCCCCGGCGCATCCGCGCCCGGTAGGTCCATTTATTCTTTGTCAGCATCGGTGAGACAGCGCCTGGGGGGATTCTCAGGTAGCAAGTCCGTCTCCCCAGAAAGGATTCGAGCCAGATGACGGTACTCGACTCGATTCTCGACGGGGTCCGCGCGGATGTGGCCGCTCGGGAAGCCCTTCTCGATTTCCAGGCGGTCAAGGCGGCCGCCGCGGCCGCGCCCGCGCCGCTGGACGCCCGCGCGGCGCTGCTCGAGGACGGCATCGGCGTGATCGCCGAGGTCAAGCGGGCAAGCCCGTCCAAGGGCGAGCTGGCGGACATCCCGGACCCGGCGAGCCTGGCCAAGTCCTACGAGGACGGCGGCGCGCGGATCATCAGCGTGCTCACCGAGGGCCGCCGCTTCAACGGGTCGCTCGACGACCTGGACGCGGTCCGCGCCACGGTGAACATCCCGATCCTGCGCAAGGACTTCGTCGTCGGCCCCTATCAGATCCACGAGGCGCGCGCGCACGGCGCGGACGTCATTCTGCTGATCGTCGCGGCACTGGAGCAGGACGTGCTGTCCTCCCTGATCGACCGCACCGAGTCGCTCGGCATGACCGCGCTGGTCGAGGTGCACACCGAGGA
This sequence comes from Nocardia sp. NPDC047648, assembly GCF_040642815.1. Lineage (NCBI taxonomy): Bacteria > Bacillati > Actinomycetota > Actinomycetes > Mycobacteriales > Nocardiaceae > Nocardia > Nocardia sp. NPDC047648. The sequence goes on from NZ_JBEYSX010000011.1 coordinate 148,009, forward strand.
GGAGGCCGACCGCGCGCTGGAAGCGGGCGCGTCGGTGATCGGTGTGAACGCCCGCAACCTCAAGACGCTCGAGGTCGACCGCGACGTGTTCGCGCGGATCGCGCCCGGACTGCCCACCGAGGTCATCCGGATCGCCGAATCCGGCATCCGCGGCACCGCCGACCTGCTGGCCTACGCGGGTGCGGGCGCGGACGCCGTTCTCGTCGGCGAGGGCTTGGTGACCAGTGGCGACCCCCGCGCGGCGGTCTCGGAACTGGTGACCGCGGGCACCCACCCGTCCTGCCCGAAGCCGGCACGGCGGGGCCGGTGACCGGCGTGGCAGCGGTACCACAGGCCAGTGACGGCGTCGCCCAGCGCAGCGGCCACGAGCCCGATGTGGGCGGGCACTTCGGCGTCTACGGCGGCAGGCACGTCCCCGAGGCCCTGATGGCCGTCATCGAGGAGGTGACCGCCGAATACGAGAAGTCCCGGATCGACGAGTCCTTCCTCAACGAGCTGGACCGGTTGCAGCGTGACTACACCGGCCGCCCGTCGCCGGTGTTCGAGTGCACGCGGCTGGCGGAGCACGCGGGCGGCGCTCGCATCCTGCTCAAGCGCGAAGACCTGAACCACACCGGCTCGCACAAGATCAACAACGTGCTCGGCCAGGCGCTGCTCGCCAAGCGGATGGGCAAGACCAGGGTGATCGCGGAGACCGGCGCCGGCCAGCACGGCGTCGCCACGGCGACCGCCTGCGCGCTGCTCGGCTTGGACTGCGTCGTCTACATGGGCGCGGTCGACACCGCCCGCCAGGCGCTGAACGTGGCGCGCATGCGCCTGCTCGGCGCCGAGGTGATCTCGGTGACCTCCGGTTCGCAGACCCTCAAGGACGCCATCAACGAGGCGCTGCGCGACTGGGTGACCAACGCCGACGACACCTACTACTGCTTCGGCACCGCCGCGGGCCCGCACCCGTTCCCGATGCTGGTGCGCGATTTCCAGCGCATCATCGGCATGGAGGCTCGCGCCCAGGTGCAGGCCGCCACCGGCGGGCTGCCCGACGCGGTCGTCGCCTGCGTCGGCGGCGGATCCAATGCCATCGGAATCTTCCACGCGTTCCTCGACGACGCCGACGTCCGGCTGATCGGCTACGAAGCGGCCGGTGACGGCGTCGACACCGGCAGGCACGCGGCCACCTTCACCGGCGGCACGCCGGGAGCGTTCCAGGGCGCCTACTCGTATCTGCTGCAGGACGAGGACGGCCAGACCATCGAGTCGCATTCGATCTCGGCAGGCCTGGACTATCCGGGTGTCGGCCCGGAGCACGCCTACCTCAAGGACGTGGGCCGCGCCGAGTACCGGCCGATCACCGACACCGAGGCGATGGACGCGCTGCTGCTGCTCAGCCGCACCGAGGGCATCATCCCCGCGATCGAGTCGGCGCACGCGGTGGCAGGCGCGCTGCAACTGGGCAAGGAACTCGGCCCCGGCGCGGTCATCCTGGTGAACCTCTCGGGCCGCGGTGACAAGGACATGGACACGGCAGCACGGTGGTTCGGGCTGTTCGACGACGAGCCGAAGGAGGAGGGCCGGTGAGCCAGCAGTCCCGCTTGGCGAACACCTTCGCCGCCTGCCGCGCCGAAGGTCGCGCGGCGCTGATCGGCTACCTGCCCGCCGGCTACCCCGATCTCGCCGGTTCGATCGAGGTCGTGCGCGCCATGGTCGACGCCGGATGCGACATCATCGAGGTCGGCGTCGCCTACTCCGATCCGGTGATGGACGGCCCGACCATCCAGGCCGCCGCCGAGCAGGCGTTGCGCGGCGGCGTACGGGTGCGCGACGTGTTCACGGTGGTCGAGGCGATCACCGGCGCGGGCGGCAAGGCCGTCGTGATGAGCTACTGGAACCCTGTGCTCAAGTACGGCGTGGATCGCTTCGCGCGGGATCTGGCCGCCGCGGGCGGTGCGGGCATCATCACCCCGAACCTGATTCCGGAGGAGGCCGACGACTGGTTCGTCGCCTCGTCCACGCACAACCTGGACCGCATCTTCCTGGTCGCGCCGTCGTCCACCGAGGAGCGCCTGGTGAAAACGCTCGAGGCCAGCCGCGGCTTCGTCTACGCGGCCTCGACCATGGGCGTCACCGGCGCCCGGGACGTGGTGTCCTCGGCCGCGCCCGCCCTGTGCGCGCGGATCCGGACGCACTCCGACATCCCGATCGGCGTCGGGCTCGGCGTCCGCTCGGGCGAGCAGGCCGCCGAGATCGCGTCCTTCGCCGATGGCGTGATCGTCGGCTCGGCGCTGGTGAGCGCGGCGGGACAGGGTCTCGATGCCGTCCGGGCATTGACGGCGGAACTCGCCGAAGGCGTTCGCTCGGCCACCGTGGCGTCCTAGGAAGGCGGTTCGGCCGGGCGGCGAAATCGGCCCGGCCCCGCCGCTGTGACACGAGACCGGCGATCCCGTCCGGCGGACCTGACGCGGACGAGCCGGTGCTACGGATGGCGCGATTCCCGTCGAAGGACATGCGAGTCACGGGAGCGCGCTCGGCCGCGCCCGCCGCAACCACGGGGATCTCGCGGCGCTACCGATGGGCGGGGCGACGCGATGGCGCGCCTCACCACGACAAGGGCGGTGCGGTGGTGGCGTGGCGGCCGAGCTTCTCCGCTACGGTGACCCCGTGACGTTACGAGTCCTCGCAGACAGTGTCCTGGCCGACGGCGGCGTCAGCGGCGCCCTGCTGGCCTACATCCCCAGCCCCGCGCGGGGCGTGTGGCAGCTCGGCCCGTTCCCGCTGCGGGCCTACGCCCTGTGCATCATCCTCGGCATCGTCGTCGCGATCTGGTGGGGCGAACGACGCTGGCGCGCACGCGGCGGGCAGCCCGGCGCGATCCTGGACGTCGCGATGTTCGCGGTGCCGTTCGGTCTGGTCGGCGGCAGGCTCTACCACGTGGCCACCGATTGGCAGAAGTACTTCGGCGCGGACGGCAATCCGGTCGACGCGCTGAAGATCTATCAAGGCGGGCTCGGCATCTGGGGCGCGGTGCTGCTCGGCGGCATCGGGGCGTGGATCGGCTGCCGGGTGTACCGGATCCCGTTGCCCGCCCTCGGCGACGCGGTCGCCCCGCCGATCCTGCTCGCCCAGGCCATCGGCAGGGTCGGCAACTACTTCAACCAGGAACTGTACGGCCGCGAGACCGACCTGCCCTGGGGCCTGGAGATCTACCGGCGGGTGGGCGACGACGGCAGGCTCGACATGATGAACGGCGCCTCCACCGGCGTGGTCGACAAGATCGTGCATCCCACCTTCCTGTACGAACTGCTGTGGAACGTGCTCGTCGTCGTGCTGTTGGTGTACGTGGACAAGCGTTTCCGGATCGGGCACGGCCGCCTGTTCGCGCTGTACGTCGCCGGCTACTGCTTCGGCCGGTTCTTCATCGAACTGATGCGCGCCGACGAGGCGACGAAGATCGCGGGCATCCGGATCAACTCGTTCACCTCCGCCGTCGTATTCCTCGCCGCGATCGCCTACTTCGTGTTCGCGACGAAGGGCCGCGAAACGCCCGAGCAGCTGCAACCCGGCGCGAGCCCGCGGCCGTGGCCGTGGCAGATCCGCGCCCTGCGCGAGGCCGGGGCGGCGCCCGGAAAGTCCGCGCCGACCAGCGAATCCACGACCGGCATCGATGCACCGACCTCCGAGAGCGCGGTGTCCGAGGCCGAGTCCGGCTCGGCGGAGCCGGGCGGGCAGCAGGCGGGCGAGACCGGCGAGGCTTCCCGGACCGCCTCGGAGAAGGCCGATTCGGGAAAGTCGAACTCGGACAAGAACTGATCACCCGGTACAGCCGGGAGCCGAAGGGTACGGTTCTCGACTCGACCCGGCACCGTCGGCACGGAATCGCCGCGGCGGCAACGTTCGGGCGATCCGTCGCGATAACTGTGCGCGGGGCCGAATGCCACCAGGGCGACAACCAGGTCGATCCCCGTGACAATGGCTCGTGATCGTCGCGAAACGGCAGTTCGGCGATTCAGCAGGACCGGGGGCCGACCAGAGGGTGCCCGCACGACCGAGGAGGACCTGAGTGACCGACCCTTACCAGCAGAATCCGGAAACCGGTGGCCCGCAGTACGGCCCGCCCGGCACCGGTCCCGATCTGACCAAGCGGCTGGACGCGCAGAACCAGCCGCAGTACAGCGCCCCGTCGGACCCCTACGGCCAGCCGCAGTACAGCGCGCCATCGGACCCCTACGGTCAGCCCCAGTACGGCCAGCCCGTCGATCCCTATGGTCAACAGCAAATGGGCTACCCGGGCGTCCCCTACCCGGTCGGGCCGCAGGGCTACAACCCCAACGACCCGGAGGCGCCCTGGGGCCGTGACCCTTTCGGCGTACCGCTGTCGGACAAGCAGAAGCTCGTCGCGGGGCTCCTGCAAATCTTCCTGGGCAGTTTCGGCGTCGGCCGCTTCTACCTCGGATACACCGGCCTCGGCGTGGCTCAGCTGGTCGTCGGCATCCTCACCTGTTTCACCGTCGGCTGGATCTGGGGCATCGTCGACGGCGTCCTCATGCTCACCGGCAAGGTGCCCGACAGCAACGGCCGCCCGCTGCGCGACTGATCTCGGCGGAACCGGCAGGCGGGAGCGGGGTGCCCGCCTCCCGGTCGACGCGGGTGACAGCCCTGCGCAACCCTTGCGCGCACCATGATCGCGATACTGTCGCTCGCGGCGGTCCGGGCGTAGCATGACCGGATTCGCGTGCCGTGTGTGGAACGCCACGCACCGAAGAGAGGGATTCCGTGCGCCGTAAGTTGTTCGCCGCCGCCGTGCTGGCCATCCTTGCCGCCACCGGGCTGACCGCGTGCGGCGGGAGCGACCCGAACGTGCTGAAGGTCGGTACCGAGGGCACCTACACCCCGTTCAGTTACCAGGGCTCCGACGGCAAGCTCACCGGCTACGACGTCGAGGTGATCCGTGCGGTCGGCGACAAACTCGGCAAGAAGGTCGAATTCGTGCAGACGCCGTGGGACGCCATCTTCGCAGGCCTGGAGTCCAAGCGCTTCGATCTGGTGGCGAATCAGGTGACCGTGAACGACGAGCGCACGGCGAAATACGCGCTGTCGGCGCCCTACACCACCTCGGCGGGCGTGATCGTCACCCGCGCCGACAACAACGCCGTCACCGGGCTTGCCGACCTCGCCGGGAAGACCTGCGCGCAGTCGGCCACCAGCAACTGGAGCAAGGTCGCCACCGACGCGGGTGCGAAAGTCGAGGCCGTGGAGGGCTTCGTGCAGGCCATCCAGCTGCTGAAGAACGGCCGCGTGGACGCCACCGTCAACGACAACCTGGCCGTCGCGGAGTACACCGCGAAGACCGGTGACACCAGTGTGAAGATCGCCGCCCGGACCGGATCGGTGAGCAAGCAGGCGTTCGCGGGGCGCAAGGGCGACGCGCTGATCACCGACGTGGACAACGCGCTGAACCAGCTGCGCGCCGACGGCACGCTGGCGAAGATCTCCCAGAAGTATTTCGGGACCGACGTCAGCCAGTAGCCGACATCGTTCATGGACGCCGCCACCCGGAATCTCATCTGGCACAACCTGTGGCCGATGCTGCAGGCCACCCTCACCAAGACCCTGCCGCTCACCGCGATCAGCTTCGCCGTCGGCCTGGCGCTCGCGCTGTTCGTCGCGCTGGCCAGGATGTCGCCGGTGTGGCCGCTGTCGGCGGCGGCCCGCTGTTACATCTCGATCATTCGCGGCACACCGCTGCTGGTGCAGTTGTTCATCGTGTTCTACGCGCTGCCGCAGTTCGGCATCGTGATCGATCCGTTTCCCGCGGCGGTCATCGCGTTCAGTCTCAACGTCGGCGGCTACGCGGCCGAAGTGGTGCGGGCCGCCATCCTGAGCGTCGCGGCGGGGCAATGGGAGGCGGCGCAGGCGCTCGGCATGTCGTATCCCTTGACGCTGCGGCAGATCATCCTGCCGCAGGCCGCGCGCATCGCCGTACCGCCGCTGTCGAATACGCTGATCTCCCTGGTCAAGGACACCTCGCTGGCCTCGACCATCCTGGTGACCGAGCTGCTGCGCGTCGCCCAGCTCGCCGCCGCGCCGACGTTCGATTTCTTCGCGCTCTACGGGGTCGCGGCGCTGTACTACTGGGTGATCTGCCTGATCCTCGGGTTCGGGCAGACCCGGCTGGAAACGAGGTTGGCCCGTCATGTCGCCCGATGAGTATCCGTTTGTACCTGCCGCGTGGCTGTCGTTCATATTTTTCACCAAGGTTTCACCGTGGCCACGGCAGGACCTGCCCACCGAGCGGGACTAGGCTCTACTCGTGATGCGACGGACGAAGATTGTGTGCACGCTCGGCCCGGCCACTGCCACCGAGGACCGTATCCGCGAACTCGTCGAGAGCGGCATGGACGTGGCTCGGCTGAACTTCAGCCACGGCGAGCACAGCGACCATGCCGAGAACTACAAGAAGGTGCGTCAGGCGGCCGACCACCTCGGCCGGGCGGTCGGCATTCTCGCCGACCTGCAGGGTCCCAAGATCCGCCTGGGACGCTTCCTGGAAGGCAGAACCGTCTGGGCGACGGGCGAAGAGGTCCGCATCACCGTCGACGACGTCGACGGGACCCACGACCGCGTGTCCACCACCTACAAGGAGCTGGCGCAGGACGCCAAGGCCGGCGACCGCTTGCTGGTCGACGACGGCAAGGTGGGCCTCACCGTCACCCGCGTCGACGGTAACGACGTGGTCTGCCGGGTCACCGAGGGCGGCCCGGTCTCCAACAACAAAGGCGTCTCGCTGCCGGGCATGGACGTGTCGGTGCCCGCGCTGTCGGAGAAGGACATCGAGGACCTGGAATTCGCGCTGAAGCTCGGGGTGGACTTCATCGCGCTGTCGTTCGTGCGGTCCCCGTCCGACGTCGAGCTGGTGCACGACGTGATGGACCGGGTGGGCCGCCGGGTGCCGGTGATCGGCAAGCTGGAGAAGCCGGAGGCGATCGACAACCTGGAGGCCGTGGTGCTGGCCTTCGACGCGGTGATGGTCGCGCGCGGCGACCTCGGTGTCGAACTGCCGCTCGAGCAGGTGCCGATCGTGCAGAAGCGCGCCATCCAGATGGCCCGGGAGAACGCCAAGCCGGTCATCGTCGCCACGCAGATGCTGGAATCGATGATCGAGAACTCCCGCCCCACCCGCGCCGAGGCCTCGGACGTGGCGAACGCGGTGCTCGACGGCGCCGACGCGGTGATGCTGTCGGGCGAGACCTCGGTGGGCAAGTACCCGATCGAGACGGTGCGCACGATGGCGCGCATCGTGCACGCGGTGGAAACCGAATCGACCAGGGTGCCGCCGCTGACCCACGTGCCGCGCACCAAGCGTGGTGTGATCTCCTACGCCGCCCGTGACATCGGCGAGCGGCTCAACGCCAAGGCGCTGGTCGCGTTCACCCAGTCGGGCGACACGGTGCGCCGCCTGGCCCGGCTGCACACTCCGCTGCCGCTGCTGGCGTTCACGCCGCTGCCGGAGGTGCGCAGTCAGCTGGCGCTGACCTGGGGCACCGAGACCTTCATCGTGCCCACGGTCGACAGCACCGACGCCATGATCCACCAGGTGGATGTAGCACTTCTGTCGATGGACCGATACCAGAAGGGTGACCTGGTGGTCATCGTCGCCGGGTCGCCGCCCGGTACCGTCGGTTCCACCAACCTGATCCACGTTCACCGAATCGGTGAGGAGGACCACTAGTGAGTGCTTCCCTGAGCAGCCCCGTCGACATCGCGGATCCGCACGCGCCGCGCTCCGACCTGGATGTGCTGCTTGGCCTGCTCGATCTCGAGCAGATGGACGAGGATGTCTTCGTCGGCCAGCACCCGGAGAAGGTATGGAGCCGGACCTTCGGCGGTCAGCTCGTCTCGCAGGCCATCATCGCGGCGGGCCGGACGGTCGGTGACCGTCCGGTGCACGCCGTCAACGCGCATTTCGTGCGCGGCGGCGATGTGAAGAAGCCGATCGAGTACCGGGTGGATCGGCATCGCGACGGTCGCGCGTTCGCCAACCGCACGGTGACCGCCAGCCAGGACGGCCAGGAGCTGTTCGTGATGCTCGCCGCGTTCCAGGATTGGGGCACGGGGCTCGAGCACGCGCACGCTCAGCCGGACGTACCGGATCCGGAGACGTTGCCGCGGGTGGAGGAGAGCTTCGAAGGCTTGGAGGACAAGCTGGAGATGTTCGTCAAGGCGCCGCATCCGATCGATATGCGCTACACCAACGATCCGGCCTGGATTCTCAAGGGCACCGGGGAGCGGCTCAACCACAACCGCGTGTGGATGCGCGCGGACGGCAGGTTGCCCGACGACCCGCTGATCCATGTGGCGACGCTGGGTTATTCGTCCGACACCACGGTGCTGGACTCGATCATCACCACCCACGGGCTGTCGTGGGGTCTGGACCGCATCGTCGCGGCCACGGTCAACCACTCGATCTGGTTCCACCGCCCGTTCCGTTTCGACGAGTGGGCGCTGTACTGCACCGAGTCGCCGGTAGCCGCGGGCTCTCGTGGCCTCGCGACCGGCCGCTTCTACTCCCGCAGCGGCGATCTGCTGGCCACCACGGTGCAAGAGGGACTCATCCGCCACTTCCCGCCGCGGCGCTAGAACTAGAGCAGTTCGCGGTCGCGATCGATGTCCAGGTCGACGTCGGTGCGTTGCGATGCGCGGATCGAGACCGGGATCCCGCCTCCCGGCTCGGTTCGCGCCAGCCCCGAGACGGCGTGCAGCAGTTCGTGTTCCAATGCGGCCATGTGGGCGCCGGTCAGCTGATCCGGTGCACCGACCAGGCTGAGCGCGATTTCGTAGGTGCCGCGGTTGCCGGGAATTCCGCCGGGCGGATCCGCGCGGCAGCCGCTCTCGAGCGCCAGGTGGGCCGGGTCGTCGGCGTCGACCGGCAAGGTGAAGCGCCAGGCGAAAACGTCACGGTCGGCGAGGTGGTCGTCGACCACCTCGCGCACGGTGTCGACGACGCGTTCGAGTATTTCCGGTGTCACATAAACATGGAGCGAAACATCCGAAATGCGTTTCGGCATGTCTGATTCCTGTCCTGTGTCGACGCAGCAACGGCGGAGAATGGTGTCCGGCGGGAGTTTAGTGCGTCGGGGAGGGAAAAGGACACAGCCGCGTGGTAACAGGTTGATACGCGGTCTATCCGGGCGCCTTGCCCGGTGCGGTCGTCGCCGCGGCGGTCACCGGGTGCGCTGGGCGGCGAGGAAGGTCGCCAGCGGCGCAGGCGCGCCACCCGGGCGGATCACCAGTCCCCGGCGCTCGTCGTGTGGCCAGCGCGGCTGCTCGTGCGGGGCGAGCGCCAGCAGCAGCGGTACGAGCGCCTCGGCGATACGATCGCCGACGTCGCAGAAAGCCTGGGCGGACAGCCCCACCGGGTCGGCGATGTTCTCCCGGCCGACCAGCGACAGGTCGTTGCGCGCGCGGTGCAATTCGGCGACCGTACGCGCGCCGGTGACGTGCGCGATGCGGTGGGCCTCCAGCAGCGTGAAGGTGCGCGCGCCCGCGCCGAAGGCCGAGTCGATCGCGTGCTCGCGAATCTGCTCGGTCATCGTGAGGACCAGGTCGGCCTTATCGATCATCTCCGGCTTCAGGCGACGGGCCCGGAAGTTGCTCGCGTCCGCGCCGAGCCCGGTGATGGTCTGCGCGGCGAGCGGCTCGACCGGAAATCCGACCAAGGCGCGGGTGCCGGCGCTTTCGGCGGTGAGATAGGGGAGATCGTGTTCGACCGCGAGGGCGCGAGTGAGCCGCTCGGCGATCACCGACCGACAAACATTGCCGTTGCAGACGAACAGGACGTGCATACAGAACACGATAAACGGCAGGGAGGCTACCAGACGGTCCCAAGTCGTTGGTCCCACATGTGGGAACAACATATTCATCTGCCCGTAGCGCGCCGTACACGAAGCGCGCCGTTTTCGGCCACCGGCCTGCGACGTGCGTCACTCCGAAGAGCGGTGTGGTGCGATTCTATTCATGGCTGTACCCCCGGGCTCACGCGCTCAAACGCTGCTTTGTGATTTCCTTGTGATATGACAGCCGGCGCGGCCTACTCGGATTCGTCGCTGTAGTAGATGGATTCGGGCACGACCGGTTCGACCTCGGACGGACTGCCCTCGACTCGGCCGCGGGTGGAGAACCGGTGCCCACGTGAGGCGACGACGGGCGCGAACCGTGCCAGTCCCGTCGCCGGGTCCATGTCGTCGTACATCGCGTCGATGCCGCCGCGGGCGAAGTAGGCCTCGTGCCAGAACCCGGTGCCCCCGGAGTCGCGCAGGAACTTCTGCCACCAGTCCCGGTGTGGCGCCGTCCGGGTCCACGCTTCGAGGCTGTCCAGATCGCGCCAGTACTGCCGCGCGCCCCAGTGCGGCGGCAACAGCGCCCACACGACGTCTTCGTGCAGCAACAACCCGTCCGGCCGATCTTTGTGCGAGCGATAGAGTTTGGGCCCCAGCCCGAGCAGCCGCAGCATCCCCCTCGGCCGCCGCACCCGCATGCCGATGTAGATGACCACCAGATCCGGATACCCGGACAGATCCACAGTGGTCCTGTTCACTCGCATCGCATACCTCACCGCCCGGCCGTCGATGCCGCCACATGGACAACGATCCACCGACCGTATCGGTTCGATGAAAACGGAACTCCGGTTACTCGTGACCTCGGCGCCGCGTCGCCGATCACCCACCGCCGGCATACGAGCCGACGGAGCCGCGCTCCAACCGAGGCACCGGGCCCCGCGAGCGGGCTCGAAGCGACGGTGCGAAGCGATCCACCGATCCGCGGGCCAGACGCGTGGAATCCAGAAAATCGGCTGCTGCCGAGATACCACCTGTTTCAGCGACGGACTCCACCCGGATCCGGCATCGGCGGCGGGTGCCACCCGGCGGGGGGACTCGGCGGCCGCTGATGCACAGGAGGTGGAGGTTGCATCGGAGTACGGGGCCGCCTCCCGCGCTCGCCACTTCTGTTCGAGGAGGCCAGTTTTCGATGACGATCGTAGGACAGTGCCGCCCACCTCAGGAAGAAAGCCGGGAACAGGCCGGTGACAATTCCGATGACGAGAACGCCGAGCAAGGTGCCGAGAACATTTTCGTAGGGCGGAAATCCGGCAGCGAGAACGCCCAGCGCGAAAACCGAGATCATCCAGGCGAATACGAGGTAGTAAAGCCCCCGCAGCATTCTTCCGCCCGCCGTGTCGATGCTGCCGATCAACCACATCTCACTGACCTTGTTGCGCTGGCGAACCATCTGCGGCTGGTGCATCGCTTGCGCTTGGAGGAGTGATTCCAACGCAGTTGATATTATCGACTCCGCTTTTTTCGAGAATTCAGGGGAATCGCTGCCGTTGGCGCCCTTGATCGATTCCCATATTTGTACGGCAGCGAGCTGGTCGTGAGCCGAGCTGACCAACTTGTTCCGGCGTGCCTCCAGGTCGCGAGCCGCCCGGCGCTGCTCCGATATGCCTATCGCTGCTACCAGGCCGGCCGTTATGGGACCTGCCAGAATTGCGACTGTTACTTCCGTCCCATCCATCCGACAATTCCTCTCCCGCGTGGGGTGAGTCGATGACGACTTGGCCGCAAACTTTGAGCAAATTCTAACACCGCGGAGGTCGCCCACTGAAGTCTCGAAGCGTGCGGAAGGGCATTCGTGTGGTGCCGAGTTGTGTTCCGCGAAAGCTCGCGCGGCCGCTCCAGCGTGCCGGAACGGCTCCCATTTCTCGGAGCGAGGAATCGGTCTGCCGTCGACGCGCGGGGAGCCGACGCTCGCGGACGCCATGCGCTGCCGCCGGGTGGGTTTCCGGCCACTGCCGCCGGTGCCGGAATCGGTGGGCGATCGCCCTGCGCGAGGTGCGGCGCGGAGCCTGCGCTCCACCGTGGTGCCGAGTGTGGGACTCGAACCCACACGTCCTTTCGGACAACGGTTTTTGAGACCGTCGCGTCTGCCAGTTCCGCCAACTCGGCGCACCGGGTGGCAACTATAGCGGGTCGGGTGGCGTGAGCGCGAATGGGTTGCCCTTCGCGGCGCGAGGGCGCGGTTTGCGCAGGGTATATGCGTTCTATGTCGAAGTGAAAGGTACTCTTTACATCACTCGACAGCCCGATGGATGGCCGATGGTCGCCCGGTGCGAGCGCGGCTTTCTTTCGGTTGGGTCGGGACAGGGCATCGGAACCAGAGGGGTCTACCTATGAGCACAGCAGCTGGGGGCACCGGCACCAAGCGGGACGCCGGGGCGAAGCGGGTCGTCGTCGCCGAAGACGAGGCGCTCATTCGCATGGATCTGGTCGAGATGCTGACCGAAGAGGGCTATCAGGTGGTCGGCGAGGCGGGTGACGGCCAGCAGGCGGTGGATCTCGCGGTGGAGCACCGGCCGGATCTGGTCATCATGGATGTGAAGATGCCGCGCCGCGACGGCATCGACGCGGCGGCCGAGATCGCGTCGAAACGCGTTGCCCCGGTGGTCATCCTGACCGCGTTCAGTCAGCGCGATCTGGTGGAACGGGCGCGCGACGCGGGCGCGATGGCCTACCTGGTGAAGCCGTTCACGAAATCGGATCTGGTGCCCGCCATCGAATTGGCGGCCAGCCGCTTCCACGAGATCACCGCGCTGGAGAGCGAGGTCGCGAATCTCGCCGAGCGGCTCGAGACGCGCAAGCTGGTCGAGCGTGCCAAGGGTGTTCTGATGCAGACGCAGGGCCTTTCGGAGCCGCAGGCGTTCAAGTGGATTCAGCGCACCGCAATGGACCGCCGCACCACGATGAAGGCGGTCGCCGAGGTCGTCTTGGAGAACCTGACACCGAAGTGACCGTGCGCGCGGCGGGAGAATTTACGCAGTCGAAACGTCGCGGTGAAGAAGAATTCGAAACGATGTCGCGCGCATGATCCGAATGTGATGCGGAACTAACGTACCGACGCTATGTTCTGACCGGGCTGATGTCTCGGCCTCCTCGGCGACCCCGGGGGAGCACAGAACTTAGATGAGGTGAAACGTGCTTAGTTCGACATGGCGCAGTCGCTCGACGCGAGCTGTTCTGGCCGTCGGCGCCGCCGCCGCGCTGGTGCTGACCGGTTGTAGCGACAAATCCACCAGCAGCGGTTCGGATTCCTCGGGCACCAACGGCGCGGGCGGCCTGTCCATCCAGCCGCTTCTCCAGGTCGACCAGCAGGGCAAGGAAGTGCCCAAGGCGGACGCGGCCGCGGCGGCCGACCCCGCGGGTGACGGCAAGGCGACCTGCGCGCCCGGAACGGCCATCGCGATGGCGGGTGCGCTGACCGGCCCCGACGCCGCGCTCGGCATCAACATCGTCAACGGCGTCAAACTCGCCCTGGACAAGCACAACAAGGCCAACCCGGGCTGCAAGATCGAGCTGAAGCAGTTCGACACCGAGGGTGACCCGCAGAAGGCCACCCAGGTGATCCCGCAGATCGTCAACGACCGCTCGATCATCGGGCTGGTCGGTCCCGCCTTCTCCGGCGAGACGAAGGCGACCGGCAAGATCCTCAGCGATGCGGGCCTGGTCTCGGTCACCTCCTCGGCGACCAACGCCACGCTGACCCAGAACGGTTGGACCACCTTCTTCCGCGGTCTCGCCAACGACGACGTACAAGGGCCCTCGGTGGCGAAGTACCTGGTCAACGGTGCGGGCTACAAGAAGGTCTGCGTCATCCAGGACAACACCGACTACGGCACCGGCCTGGCGAAGTCGATCACCGAGGGCCTCGGCGCCGCCGCCGACCCGGCGTGCGCCGCCAGCATCAAGAAGGGCGACAAGGACTTCTCCGCGACGGTCACCAAGGTGGCGGCCGCGAATCCCGACGCCATCTTCTACTCCGGCTACTACTCCGAGGGCGCGCCGCTGGCCCAGCAGTTGAAGTCCGGTGGGGTGAAGGCGGTCTTCGTCTCCGCCGACGGCACCAACGACCCGCAGTTCGTCGCCCAGGCGGGCAGCGCCGCCAAGGGCGCGAAGCTGTCGTGCCCGTGCGGTCCCGCCCCGGAGAAGTTCGCCGCGGACTACGAGGCGCTCAACGGCCAGGCGCCCGGTGTCTACTCCGTCGAGGCGTACGACCTGACCACGATCCTGGCCAAGGGCATCGACGGCGGTAAGGTCACCCGCCCCGACCTGCTCGACTATGTACGGACGTACGACGGTGCCGGCCTCGCGCGTCAGTACAAGTGGAACCCGAACGGCGAGCTGACGAACGCGCTGATCTGGGTGTACGAGGTCAAGTAGTCCCGGAACCCGGGCGAACGGCACGTACGGGGGTTCATCCGAATCCCCGTACGTGCCGTTGTTCGGTGGGCGAAAGGATGAGGGGCAGAAATCAATGAAACAAACGCTATCGGCCGGTGCGATTGAACTCGCTGCCGGTTCGATCGACTTCAACTACGAGGGGTTGGCCGACAGTTTCTGGCGGCTGACCGTCGACGGCGTGACATACGGCGCCATCTACGCGTTGGTCGCCGTGGGCTACACCTTGGTCTACGGCGTATTGCGGCTGATCAATTTCGCCCATTCGGAAATTTTCATGCTCGGGCTGTTCGGGCAATTGGTCGGTTTGATGATCTTCGGATTCGTCGCGAGTCCGGACGTGTACACCCAGGGCGTGGTGCTCACCGTCGTCTATCTGGGCTTGGCGATGATCGTGGGCATGCTGGTATCCGGCGGCGCGGCCGTCGGATTGGAGCGGGTGGCCTACCGGCCCCTGCGCAAACGGGGCGCGAAACCGCTGGCCTTCCTGATCACGGCGATCGGCATGTCGTTCGTGCTGCAGGAGCTGGTGCACTTCGTGTTGCCGAAGCTGCGCCCCGATCTCGGTGGCACCAACGCTCAGCAGCCGATCCGGCTGGTCGAGCCGACCATTCAGTTCAGTTTCGGCGGTGCGGACGTCACCAACATCATGCTGCTGATCGTCGCGGCGGCGGTGGTGCTGGCGATCGCCACCGAGGTGCTGATCAACCGGACGAAGTTCGGCCGCGGCATCCGGGCCGTGGCCCAGGACCCGGACACCGCGACGCTGATGGGCGTCTCGCGCGAACGGGTCATCATGCTGACCTTCCTCATCGGCGGCGTGCTCGCGGGCGCGGCGGCGATGCTGTTCACGCTGAAGATCCCGAACGGGATCATCTACTCCGGCGGGTTCGTGCTCGGCATCAAGGCGTTCAGCGCCGCGGTGCTGGGCGGTATCGGCAATCTGCGCGGTGCGCTGCTCGGCGGCCTGCTGCTCGGTGTGGTGGAGCAATACGGCCAGATCCTCTTCGGCACCGAGTGGCGCGACGTGGTCGCGTTCGTGGTGCTGGTCCTGGTGCTGATGGTTCGCCCGACCGGCATCCTCGGCGAGAGTCTCGGAAGGGCGCGCGCATGACCGACACGACCAAGACGGCGTCCGCGCCGGACACCGCGCGCCGCGGCCTCGGCGATGCGATCCGCACCTGGTGGGACGGCCTGAGCAGGCCCGCGCAGTGGGGTGTCGGCGTCCCGATCCTTCTGCTGCTCGCGCTGCTGCCGCTGTTCCCGCCGCCGCTGCTGAACACCCCCTCCTACAACTTCGGCCTGGTGATGGCGCAGGTCGCGATGTACGCGCTGCTGGCCATCGGCCTCAATGTGGTGGTCGGGCAGGCGGGTCTGCTCGATCTGGGCTACGTCGGTTTCTACGCGGTCGGCGCCTACACCGTCGGCCTGCTCACCAGCCCCAACAGCCCGTGGAACCAGACCGACGGCGGCTGGCTCGATCCGAAGTGGGCATGGCTGGCCTGCCTGCCGATCGCGGTGGCGGTGACCGCGGTATCCGGCCTGATCCTCGGTTCGCCGACGCTGCGGCTGCGCGGCGACTATCTGGCGATCGTGACCCTCGGCTTCGGTGAGATCGTGCGCCTGCTCGCCGAGAACCTCACCGAGATCACCAACGGCAGCCTCGGCCTGTCGGGTGTGGCCTACCCGCACGTCGGCGAATCCGCGAGCAAACCGGAGGGCGTGTTCTCCGGCGGCAACAGCGGCGATCCCGACAGCGTCAACCTCCTCGACCGCGCGAGCTACGGCACCTACTGGTATTGGTTCGGCATGGCGCTGGTGGTCGTGGTGCTGCTGGTGGTCGGCAATCTGGAGCGCAGCAGGGTCGGCCGCGCCTGGGTGGCCATCCGCGAGGACGAGGACGCGGCCGAGATCATGGGCGTGCCCACGTTCAAGTTCAAGCTGTGGGCCTTCATGATCGGCGCCGCGGTCGGCGGCATGTCCGGCGCGATCTACGCCGGGCAGGTGCAGTTCATCAACCCCACCGGCTTCAACATCATCAACTCGATGCTGTTCCTGTGTGCGGTGGTCATCGGCGGGCAGGGCAACAAACTCGGAGTGATCTTCGGCGCGTTCGTCATCGCCTACCTGCCCGCGCGGCTGCAGTCGGTGAACCTGGTCGGCAACGAGTCGACCGGGTATGTCCTGCTGGCGATCGATGTCGCGGTGTTCGTCGCGCTGATCGTCGCCTGGCGGTTGTGGGCAGGCAGGCTGAGCGTCTGGCCACGGCGCGGGGTGATCACCGGCATGGTGGTGACCGGCGTGCTGGCGCTGCTGTTGCTCGGCAGCGTGCTGCTGTTCCGCAAGGGCGGCGCGCAGTCACTGGGCGACCTCAAATATCTGTATTTCGGTATCGCGTTGGTGGTGATGATGATCTTGCGTCCGCAGGGTCTTTTCCCGGTGCGCCAGAAGCTGCTCACCTACGGCAGGCAGGTGTATCTGGCCGTGCGCAGACCGGTCGCCGCCGAGCCGATCGGAGCGGGACGATGACCGGGCCGGGCGCGGGCGACGCGCTGTTCGACAACGAGGACATGGCCGCGGGTTACGTGGCCGAACCGCAGCCGGAGTCGGCGGGCACGGTCGACGTCACCCAGGTGATCCCGGACCTCGCCGACGCCGAGACCGTCGCGGAAGTCGTCGCGCCGCATCGCGATATCGAGACCGCGGTGGGCGAGCCGCTGCTGCGCACCGAGGGCCTGACGGTGCGGTTCGGCGGTCTCACCGCCCTGGACCAGGTGAGTTTCGAGATCCGCCGCGGCGAGATCCTCGGTCTCATCGGGCCCAACGGCGCGGGCAAGACCACCTGCTTCAACGCGATCACCGGTGTCTACCAGCCCGCCTCCGGGCTGGTGTACTTCGACGGCAAGCCACTGACCAAGACCAAGCGCAACGCGATCACCCGCCTCGGCATCGCGCGCACGTTCCAGAACGTGCGGCTCTTCGGCGAGATGACCGCCTTGGAGAACGTCGTGGTCGGCACCGACGCACGGCACCGGACCTCGGTGCCCGGCGCGGTGTTCCGCACGCCGCGGCATCGGCGTGAGGAACGCGACGCCATCGAGCGCGGCATGGCGCTGCTGGAGTTCGTCGGCATCGCCCCGCGCGCGGTGGAGAAGGCGCGCAATCTGTCCTACGGCGACCAGCGCCGCCTGGAGATCGCCCGCGCACTGGCCACCGAGCCGAAGCTGCTGTGTCTGGACGAGCCCGCGGCCGGGTTCAATCCGAGTGAGAAGTCCGCGCTCATGGATCTGATCCGCAAGATCCGCGACGACGGGTTCACCGTGCTGCTGATCGAGCACGACATGCGGCTGGTCATGGGGGTGACCGACCGGATCGTGGTGCTCGAGTTCGGCCGCAAGATCGCCGACGGGCTGCCCGCGGACATCCGCGACAACCCCGCCGTGATCGCCGCGTACCTCGGCGTGCCGGATACCGAGGTTGGCGAATCCGGTTCTCCCGCAACAGCAGACGGCGAAGACGAGTCCACGTCGGATCCGGAGCCCGCGGCCGTGCCGCTCGGCAAGACGGCGGTCACCGAGCCGGTGCCCGAGGCGACGCGCGAGCCCGCGGGCGCCGGTCGGGGAGCCCCGCTGCTCGAAGTCGAGAACATGGTCGTCAACTACGGCAGGATCCAGGCGCTGCACGGGATCTCGCTGAGCGTGGCCGAGGGCGAGCTGGTCACCCTGCTCGGCGCCAACGGCGCGGGCAAGACGACGTCGATGCGCGCGATGTCCGGGCTGCTGCCGCTGACCCGTGGCCGGATCATGTTCGAGGGCCGCGACATCACCCGGATGAAGGCGCACGAGCGGGTGACACACGGGCTGATCCAGGCGCCGGAGGGCCGGGGCGTGTTCCCCGGTATGACGGTGCAGGAGAACCTCGACATGGGTTGCTATGGAAGGGGTTTCAAGCAGAAGGCCGAGTACGACCGGACGCTGGAGTGGGTGTTCGAACTGTTTCCCCGGCTGCTCGAGCGGCGCAAGCAGGTGGGCGGCACGCTCTCCGGCGGTGAGCAGCAGATGCTCGCCATCGCCCGCGCGCTGATGGCACGGCCGCGGCTGCTGCTGCTCGACGAGCCGTCGATGGGCCTGGCGCCCATGGTGATCCAGCAGATCTTCCGGATCATCAGCGAGATCAACCAGCAGGGCACCACGGTGCTGCTGGTGGAGCAGAACGCCCAGCAGGCGCTGGCCCGCAGCGACCGCGCCTACATCATGGAGACCGGTGAGGTCACCAAAACCGGTCGCGGCGCGGAACTGCTCACCGATCCCGCGGTGAAATCGGCGTATCTGGGCGTGGGTTAGACGCCCGCCTCGCCGTGCGCGGGCCGGGGACGTGTCATGCGTGCCCGGTGCCCGGCAGGCGCGCCGACTCCGGTGCCGCGCGCGCCTGCTCGAGGCATGATCGTGACCATGGATGGTCACGACGAGCTGATGAGCCTGGCCGAGCGGTATTGGGACAGTGTGCTCGAGGCGGCGCCGAGTGAGGCTACCTTGCTCGGCGACCGCCGCTTCGACGATCGGATCGAGGATCTGTCCGTCGACGCGGAGCAGCGGTTGCTGTCGACCTGGCGCGATCTGCTGCGCGCGGTCGACGCGCTCGACGCGGAGCCGTTGAGCCCCACCGACCGCATCACTCGCAGCCTGTTGCGCACCGAGTTGAGCGGCGCGGTCGAGCATCTGGAATGGCGGCCGGTGGAGATGGCCTCCGACCAGATGAACGGCGTGCACGCGGGCGTGCTGATGGTGGCGCCGCAGACGAACGCGCCGCGGCCCGAGCACGCGCTGGCACTGGTGCGGCGCTACCGGCAGTTCGGTGACATGCTCGGCCAGGCCGTGGAACGGTTCCGGGCGGGCCTGGCCGCGGGACGAGCGCCCGCGCGGATCACCATCGAGCGTTCGCTCAACCAGCTGGACGGTTACCTGGATTCCGACCTCGCCGCCGACCCGTTCGTCACCTTCGCGGGACCGGAGGGCTGGGACGGCGAGGCCGCGTGGCGCTCCGAAATGGCCGACGTGACGCGGGATGTCATCCGGCCCGCGTTCCAGGTCTACCGCGACGCGCTGTACGACGAGTTGCTGCCCGCCGCCCGTCCCGACGACCGGCCCGGCCTCGGCTGGCTCGGCGCCGACGGCGAGGACATCTACCAGCGACTGCTGCGCCACCATACGACGCTGCCCGATCTGGGCGCCGACGAGATCCACGACCTCGGGCTCACCGAGCTGGCGAAGCTGCGCGAGGAGTACGCGACGGTGGGCGCGCGCCTGTTCGGCACCGGCGATCTCGGCGAGATCTTCGCCCGCCTGCGTGACGATCCCGCGCTGTGCTACGACGACGCGGAGCAGATCGTGTTCGACGCCCGCCGCGCGCTGGCCATGGCGGGCACCGAGATGGGGAACTGGTTCGGGCGCCTGCCGAAGGAGTCCTGCGACATCGTCCCGGTGCCGGAATTCCTCGCCGCGGATTCGCCCGCGGCGTACTACTTCCCGCCCGCCGCCGACGGTTCCAGGCCCGGCACGTATTTCGTCAACCAGCACCATCCCACCGGCCGCGGCCGCTACGAGACCGCGTCGGTGGCCTACCACGAGGCGATTCCCGGCCATCACCTGCAACTCACCATCGCCAACGAACTCGACCATCTGCCGCGCTTCCAGCGCCAGTCCTTCGCCAACACCGCTTTCGTCGAAGGATGGGCGCTCTACACCGAGCGGCTGGCCGACGAAATGGGTTTGTACGAGGACGATCTGGGCCGGCTCGGCATGCTGGCCGGAGACTCGTGGCGCTCCTGCCGTCTGGTGGTCGACACCGGCTTGCACGCGAAGGGGTGGAGCAGGCAGCAGGCCATCGACTTCATGGTGGCCAACGCGCCGGTCGGACTGGCCGAGATCACCGTCGAGGTGGACCGCTACATCGCCATGCCGGGGCAGGCGGTCGCCTACAAGGTCGGCCAGCTGGAGATCTTGCGCCAGCGGGTGGCGGCCACCGAGCGGCTCGGCGCGGACTTCGACATCAAGGCATTCCACGACGTGGTGCTCGGCTCCGGATCGGTGAGCCTGCCGGTGCTGCGAGAACTGGTCGCCACGCTGTGACGGCCGCGGGGCGCGATCGACACGCGTCCCGTGAGCCGGAAGTCCGGCGCCGGGGGCACCTGGGTGTCGGCGTATCGCCTTGTCGGTGCCGGTCCCTAGACTCTGGGGCGTGAGTTCACCCACGACCGCTCCGCGTCCCGCCCCCGCGTCCGGCTCCGGCGATCCCGGCTCGGGAGACCGGCCGACGTTGCTGTTGCTGGACGGGCATTCGATCGCCTATCGCGCGTTCTTCGCGCTACCTGCGGAGAACTTCAAGACGGTCACCGGGCAGACCACGAACGCGGTCTACGGCTTCACCGCGATGCTGATCAACCTGCTGCGCGACGAGAAGCCCACGCACGTGGCCGCGGCGTTCGACGTCTCGCGCCAGACCTTCCGCGCCGAGGCGTACCCGGAGTACAAGGCCAATCGCAGCGCCACCCCGGACGAGTTCCGCGGCCAGGTGGAACTCACCAAGGACGTGCTGGGCGCCTTGGGCATCCCGGTGATGGCGATCGAGGGCTTCGAGGCCGACGACCTCATCGCCACGCTCACCACGCAGGCGACGGCCGCGGGCTTCCGCGTGTTGATCGTCACCGGCGACCGGGACTCCATCCAGTTGGTGAACGAGAACGTCACGGTGCTGTACCCGCGCAAGGGCGTCTCCGACCTGACCCGGTTCACCCCGGACGAGGTGATGGCGAAATACGGCCTCACGCCCAACCAGTACCCCGATTACGCGGCGCTGCGCGGCGACCCGAGCGACAACCTGCCCGGTATCCCGGGCGTGGGGGAGAAGACCGCCGCCAAATGGATCCGCGAGTACGGCGACCTGAACACCTTGGTCGAGAAGGTCGACCAGGTGAAGGGCAAGGTCGGTGACGCGCTGCGGGCGAACCTGAGCAGCGTGGTGCTCAACCGGCAGCTCACCGAACTGATGCGGGACGTGCCGCTGCCGTACACCCCCGACCAGCTGGCGCAGGGGCCGTGGGACCGCGAGAAGATCCATCAGCTGTTCGACGACCTCGAATTCCGCGTGTTGCGCGACCGGCTGTTCGAGACGCTGGCGCCGCCGGAGCCGGAGGCGGAGGCGGGTTTCGAGATCAGCGGCGGCGCGCTGGAGATCGGCGCGGTCGCGGACTGGCTCGGCGAGCACGCGAAAGCCGGTGTGCGCCACGGTGTCTCGATTCTCGGCACGGGCTCCCCGGCCGGTGGTGACGTCCGCGCGCTTGCCATCGCGGCGGGCGACGGCGAGAGCGGGTACATCGACGTCACCGTGCTCACCCCCGAGGACGAGGCCGCGCTGGGCGCCTGGCTCGCCGACCCGGCGGTGCCGAAGGCGCTGCACGAGGCCAAGGCCGCCGTGCACGCGCTGCGCGGCCGCGGCTGGACCCTCGGCGGGCTGGCCAGCGACACCGCGCTGGCGGCGTATCTGGTCCGCCCGGGCCAGCGCACGTTCAACCTCGACGACCTGTCGCTGCGCTACCTGCACCGGGAGTTGCGCGCCGAGACCGGCGAGACCGCGCAGCTGTCGCTGCTCGACGAAGAGGACGCCGTCGACGCCGAGCTGGCGCGGGCGCAGATGCTGCGCGCGCGTGCCGTCGCGGACCTGGCCGACGCGCTCGATGGGGAACTGGCCCAGATCGAGGCCACTCCGCTGCTGGCGGAGATGGAACTGCCGCTGCTGGGTGTGCTGTCCACCTTGGAAGAGGCGGGCATCGCGGTGGATACCGACCAGCTCGCGACGCTGCAGCGGCAGTTCGCCGATCGGGTGGCCGAGGCGGCCGAGGCGGCCTATGAGGTGATCGGCAAGCAGATCAACCTCGGCTCGCCCAAGCAGTTGCAGGTGGTGCTGTTCGACGAGCTGGACATGCCGAAGACCAAGCGCACCAAGACCGGCTACACCACCGACGCGGACGCGCTGGAGTCGCTGTACGAGAAGACCCAGCATCCGTTCCTGGAGCATCTGCTCACGCACCGCGACGCCACCCGCCTCAAGGTCACCGTCGACGGCCTGCTCAAATGCGTCGCCGACGACGGCCGCATCCACACCACGTTCAACCAGACGATCGCGGCCACCGGGCGGCTGTCCTCGACCGAACCGAACCTGCAGAACATCCCGATCCGCACCGACACCGGCAGGCAGATCCGCGACACCTTCGTGGTCGGCTCCGGCTACCAGTCGCTGATGACCGCCGACTACAGCCAGATCGAGATGCGGATCATGGCGCACCTGTCCGGGGACGAGGGGCTGATCGAGGCGTTCAACTCCGGTGAGGACCTGCACACCTTCGTGGCATCCAAAGCGTTCGACATCCCGATCTCCGAAGTGAGTCCGGAACTGCGCCGCCGGATCAAGGCGATGTCCTACGGCCTGGCCTACGGGTTGAGTTCCTATGGCCTGTCCGCGCAGCTGAAGATCAGCACCACCGAGGCGAAGGAGCAGATGGAGGTCTACTTCGCCCGCTTCGGCCGCATCCGCGACTACCTCTACGAGGTGGTGGAGCAGGCGCGCAAGGTCGGTTACACCGAGACGCTGTTCGGCCGCCGCCGCTACCTGCCCGATCTGGACTCCAGCAACCGGCAGCGCCGGGAGTCGGCCGAGCGGATGGCGCTCAACGCCCCGATCCAGGGCACCGCGGCCGACATCATCAAGGTGGCGATGATCAACGTGCACCGGGCGATGCGCGAGGCGGGGCTGCGCTCCAGGATGCTGTTGCAGATCCACGACGAACTGCTGTTCGAGGTCGCCGACGGGGAACGAGAGACGCTCGAGGCGCTGGCACGCGAGCAGATGTCCGCCGCCATCGCCCTTTCCGTGCCGCTGGAGGTATCGGTCGGCGTCGGCCACAGCTGGGATTCCGCCGCGCACTGACCGGCGCGGCGCAGGAGGACATGCCGGGCCCGACCGCAGGGGCCCGGCATCCGGCATCCGGAGAGCTACTATCGGGCCGCCGCGTGCAAGTAAACGAATCACGGTGAACGGGACGGATGCCCCGTGCCGCGCGGCCACCTACCGTGGGGCTGGTCGTACCGAGGGATTCACGCATACCGAGCGCAGGGGATGGCCCATGACTGTCACCGATGAGTACCTGGAGAACAACGCGGCCTACGCGAGCACCTTCCGGGGCCCGCTGCCGCTACCGCCCTCGAAGGGCGTGGCCGTGGTCGCGTGCATGGACGCGCGGCTGAACGTCTACGGCGCGCTCGGCCTCGCCGAGGGCGAGGCGCACGTCATCCGCAACGCGGGCGGCGTGATCACCTCCGACGAGATCCGCTCGCTGGCGATCAGCCAGCGACTGCTCGGGACCAGGGAGATCATCCTGATCCACCACACCGATTGCGGCATGCTCACCTTCACCGACGACGACTTCAAGGCGAGCATCCAGGAGGAGACCGGCATCAAGCCGGAGTGGTCGGCGGAGTCGTTCTCCGACCTGGAAACCGATGTGCGCCAATCGATCGCGCGCATCGTCGCCAGCCCCTTCGTGCCGCACAAGGACTCGATCCGCGGTTTCGTGTTCGACGTGGCCACCGGCAAACTGAACGAGGTCCTTGTTCGCCGGTAAGGCGAATTTCCCACTGTGCCAGTGAGATCCGGGAGAGATTCCCCGGATCTCACTGTGTTCCGGCGTATTTCACGAGAGCTGGCGCGGAACGAGGCGCGCCGAACCCGCTGTGAGGTCCACGTCGTCGCGCGGCGGCGCGCCGTCGGAGGGGTCCTCCCGGTGCATGAGCGTCGTCATGCGCTGCTCGAACTCGTGGTGTTTGCCGCCCTGGAAGACTGCCGTGACCTCCTCGAAGCCCGCGGCCGCCACGGGACGGCCGGACCGCGCGCGAGTCCAGGGCAGTGCTCGGCTGCCGGTGAGCCTGTTCCAAGCCACTTCGGCGAAGGCCAAGAGGATGAGCAGTACCGCCAGACCCGGGATGGTCATGGCCACGAGGAGACCCATGTCACCGACGCTACCCTCGTACCGGCCGCAACGTCCTGAACTGCGGGGATGGTACTCGTCAGTAGACAAATCGGGCATCGGATGTGGTTGCTATTGCGCCGCGATGTCCCTATCCTCGATGCCGTGCCGAATCCCGCCGACCGCCGCAGTGCAGCGCTCACCGTCGCAGACCGCGACGGCGCTCTGCTTTCGGCGTCGCTCATCGGGCCCTCCGTGGCTGCGCAGGCTACCGCCTCCGAGTCCGAGGTTCGCGCCGAGCTACTTCCGCTCATCGCGACGGTGGCGCCGCGTCTCCGAGTTCTCGTAGTAGCCCGCCGTAGCGGGGTCTGATCCGGGCCGGCCCCCTCGCTGCGGGCTTTTCCACTTGTTAGTGCTGGTCCCCTCTGTCAACTGAGCCACGACATTCTTCGGGAAGACCTACTTTCAATGACCATCCTGACTCTTGATACAGACCTGTTCCACGCCGCCGCTCCCAAGGCCCTACGTGCCGAAGCGGCCGGGCTGACCTCGGCGGAGTTCCACAGCCGCTACTGTGCGCACGGCGGTCCGATCCGCCTCGGCGAATGGTCGCCCGCCGGCGCCAGGACCGCGGAGTTCACCGCCACGCTGGAGTTCGCGGGCCATCTGCGGACCGTCATCGCCACCGGCAGCCCCGTCGCGGCGATGACCTCGGCCCTCTACGAGGAGGGCTATCCCGTGGAGATCCTGCAATTCCACCAGCGGCGCACCGCGGAGGGCACCGCCACGTTCGTGCAGTGCGAATGCAACGGCAGGCGCGGCTGGGGCGCGGCGATCGCGGACGACGGCGCCGAGTCGACGGTCCGCGCCATGATCGCGGGCGTCAACCTGCTCGGCGTGTCCTGAGATCCGGCGTGCGGCCGCGGGGCGGCAGTACGTCGCCCCGCGGCCGGACGCTGACCGGCGCCGGACGTGGAGCGGGCCCGGATACGGGCTGCCGCCTTCGCGTGTCCGTACCCGGGCCCGAATCAATACCGTTGCGGCGCAAGGCCTGTCGCGCCGCGTGGTCCACCGAGGGTCTGCTACTCGGCGGCCTGCTGCTGCTCGGCGATCTGCTTGCGCACCTCGTCCATGTCCAGCGCCTTGACCTGGCTCACCAGATCCTCGAGCGCCGCGGGCGGCAGCGCGCCGGGCTGCGCGAACACCAGCACGCCCTCCCGGAAAGCCATGATCGTCGGAATGGAGCGGATGTTCGCGGCCGCCGCGAGGCCCTGCTCGGATTCGGTGTCGACCTTTCCGTGCACCACGTCGGGGTGCTTGTCGGAGGAGGCCTCGAAAGTCGGTGCGAAACTCTTGCACGGACCGCACCAATCGGCCCAGAAATCGACGAGTACCACGTCGTTTCCGGTGACTACCTCGTCGAAGTTCTGCTGGGTCAGCGTCTGGGTGGCCATGACGTCCTCTCGTTTCGGTGTGCCTGCTACAACGCGGGCTGCTCCGGTTATCTTCCACGGCGGATCCGGCCGACCGGCCACTCGCGCCGCTGATCCCCGTCCCATCGACGGATACCCAGCACGGTCGCCGGAAAATCCCGGTCCCTGGCGACGGCGTGGATCGCCTCGCCGAGTTGGTGCGGCGGCACCCGCCTGGCCAGGGTGATGTGCGGGGTCCACGCGTCCGGTCGCACATTGGCAGGCACGCCGGGGCACGGGGAGATCGTGTGGAAGATCCGGCGGTGCAGGGTGAGCAGCGCCTCGGTCGGCACCACCAGCCGCACCAGGATGCAACGGCGCGCACCGAAGACCACCACGCCACCGAGCCGTACCGGGATCGGCGCGAAGATCTGCTCGTCGAGCGCCTGCTCGATGCGCGGCCAGATCTGCTTCGCCACCGCGGCGGTGATGTGCGGACGATTGGACTCGTCGGTGCGCGCGGCGAGACTCCGCACACCGGCCTCCGCGAGCAGTTGCCACTGCCTGCGGATCTCGGCGTCCGCGGCCTCGTCGAGAAGTAGTTCGACCGACTGCACCATGGTCCCCGAAGGTAACCGCACTCGGCGTGTCCGCGGGCCGCTTCGGGCAGCCGGGCGCGTCGGCGGGAGGATGTTGCGGTGAACGACGCGAACCAACCCCGCCGGAACCGGGCGCTGCGGCTCGGCCTGATCGATGGCGACGGTATCGGCCCCGAGGTGGTGCGAGCGGCCCGGCAGGTAGTCGACGAGGCGCTGGCCGCCGCGGGAGCCACGCCGGTCGAATGGGTGCCGCTGCTCATGGGGCACCACGCCATCGCCGAGTTCGGCACCCCGCTGCCCGAGCGGACGCTCGAGGAGCTGGCCGGGGTGGACGCGTGGATTCTCGGCCCGCACGACAACGCGTCCTATCCGGCCGAACATCGCGTCGCGCCCGGCGGCCTGATCCGCAAGCATTTCGGCCTCTACGCCAACATCCGTCCCGCGCGGGCCTTCGCCGGTGTGCACGCCGCGGCGCCGGACATCGACCTGGTGATCGTCCGGGAGAACAGTGAAGGGTTCTACGCCGACCGCAACATGTTCGCCGGGTCGGGGGAGTTCCGGCCGACGCCGGACGTCGCGATGTCGGTGGGGCTGGTGACCCGTGCGGCCTGCGAGCGGATCGCGCACCAGGCGTTCCGGCTGGCCGCGACACGGCGCAAGCGGGTGACCATCGTGCACAAGGCCAACGTCCTGCCGTTGACGATGGGGCTGTTCCGCGACGTCTGCCACGAGGTCGGCCGGGCATACCCGGGGATCGAGGTGGACGACGAACACGTCGACGCGGCGGCCGCTCACCTGGTCCGAGCCGCCGCCGACTACGACGTACTGGTCACCGAGAACCTGTTCGGCGACATCCTGTCCGACCTGGCCGGGGAATTGAGCGGATCGCTCGGGCTGGCCGCGTCGCTGAACTGTTCGGCCACCACGGCGATGGCCCAGGCGGTGCACGGCGCGGCGCCGTCGCTGGCCGGGCACAACCGGGCGAACCCGGCGGCGCTGCAGTTGTCGTCGGCGATGCTGTTGCGCTGGCTGGCGACCCGGGACGCCGAGGTGACCTTGGCGCGGGCGGGTGAGCGCATCGAGCGGGCCGTGGCCGCGACCTTCGAGGCGGGCATCGCCACCGCCGATCTCGGAGGGCTCGCCTCCACCGGTGAGTTCACCGAGCAGGTGTGCGCCAGGGTGCACCGCCGGTAGCCGGAACCGGCCGTTCGTACGCCGTCGGCGTTCGCTCGCCAAGGGCTCCGCGCGGCCCGCGCCCGGTCCTGAATTCGCAGGTCAGCGACCGGGAGGGTAGGGTGTCCCGCCGGTGAACCGGCATGGACGGCGCGCCCGGTCGTGTTGCTGTTGCATTACTGTCCAGCGCGGAGCGTCCTGGTCGCTTAGATTGCCAAACGGGTGGTGACGCCCGGGTTTCGTGGAGCCGAAATGTGGAGGGCTGTTGTGTCTGATCGTTCGTTTCTCGGCAGGCGCGCCCTGCGAGCCACCATGGGTGCGCTCGCCGCGGGTGCGTTGGTACTGACGGGCTGTACTACGAACACCGAGGACACCGGACCCTCGGCGGCCAAGGTGCAGGTGGACAAGGTCGACGAGATCGCCGCGCAACTCCCCGACAAGATCAAGCAATCCGGCAAGCTCGCCGTCGGCGTGAACATCCCCTACCAGCCGAACGAGTACAAGGACGCCGGCGGCCGGATCGTCGGCTTCGACGTGGACCTGATGGACGCGGTCGCCTCCGTGCTCGGCGTCGAGGCCGAATACGTCGAGTCGGCCTTCGAGAAGATCATCCCCTCGATCCAGGCCGGAACCTACGACGTGGGCATGTCGTCGATCACCGACTCCAAGGAACGCGAGCAGCAGGTCGACTTCACCACCTATTTCAACGCGGGCGTCCAGTGGGCCCAGCAGAAGGGCAAGCCGGTCGACCCGGAGAACGCCTGCGGCAAGAAGGTCGCCGTGCAGGCCACCACGGTGGAGCACACCGACGAGGTGCCCGCCAAGAGCGCCAAGTGCGTCGCCGAGGGCAAACCCGCCATCGACATCAAGCCGTTCGACGAGCAGAGCGCCGCGACCAACGCGCTGGTGCTCGGCCAGGTCGACGCCATGTCGGCCGACTCGCCGGTGACGGCGTACGCGATCAAGCAGAGCGGCGGCAAGATCGAGAACGCTGGCCCGGTGTTCGACTCCGCGCCCTACGGCTGGGCGGTGCCCAAGGGCGCGCCGCTGGCCGCCGTGTTGCAGAAAGCGGTTCAGCACCTGATCGACACCGGCAAGTACCTCGAGATCACGAAGAACTGGGGCGTCCAGGAAGGCGCCATCACCAAGTCCGTCGTCAACGGCGCTGTGAGCTGATCGATGACGGACGACGACACTCGGCCGGCGCCCGGCGATCCCGGGCCCGGCGGAGCGGACCAGGCGCGGGAGCCGGAGCCGATCAAAGCGGTTCCGCTGCGCAGGCCGGGGCGCTGGATAGCGGCGGCGGTCATCCTCGTCTTGGTGGCGCTGTTCGTCTACGGCGCCGCGACGAACCCGGCCTATCGCTGGGATACCTACGGGAAATACCTGTTCGACACCCGGATCACCGCGGGCGCCATCGTGACGCTGGAACTGACCGTGTGCGCGATGGCGATCGCGGTCGCGCTCGGGACGACCCTCGCCGTCATGCGGTTGTCACCGAATCCGGTGTTGCGGAGCACGGCGTGGGTGTATCTCTGGATCTTCCGCGGCACCCCGGTGTTCGTGCAATTGGTGTTCTGGGGGCTGGTCCCCTCGCTGTACCGGCAGATCCACCTGGGCATCCCGTTCGGACCGCAGTTCTTCGAGTTCGACGTGCAGCACCTGCAGGCCGCGTTCGCCTTCGCGGTGCTCGGCCTCGGTCTCAACGAAGCCGCCTACATGGCCGAAATCGTCCGGGCCGGAATCAATTCCGTCGGTGAGGGGCAGCGGGAGGCGTCGTTCGCGCTCGGCATGTCCTGGAGCCAGACCATGCGCCGCACGGTGCTGCCGCAGGCCATGCGCGTGATCATCCCGCCGACCGGCAACGAGCTCATCGGCATGCTGAAGACCACCTCGCTGGTCACCGGCATCCCGCTGAGCACCGATCTGTTCGGCCGGGCGCGCGATATCTACGGCGTGAACTTCCAGCCCATCCCGCTGCTGCTGGTCGCCGCCACCTGGTACTTGGCCATCACGAGTGTGCTCATGGTCGGGCAGTACTACTTGGAGCGCTATTACTCGCGCGGCGTCTCCCGCCGGCTGACCGCCAAACAGCTACAGGAACTCGCCGACGCGCAGCAGGGGGAGAAGGCGAAATGAGCGTGGATGTCGAGAAGGCCACCGCCCCCGCGATGATCGTCGCGGACCGGGTCTGCAAGAACTTCGGCGCGCTACAGGTACTCAAGGGCGTTTCCCTCGAAGTGGGCCGCGGCGAGGTGATGTGCCTGATCGGTCCGTCCGGCTCGGGCAAGTCCACCTTTCTGCGCTGCATCAATCACCTGGAACAGGTGAACGCGGGCCGGCTCTACGTCGACGGCGAGATCGTGGGCTACCGGGAGAAGAACGGCAGGCTCTACGAGATGCACCCGCGCGACGCGGCCAAGCAGCGCCGCGAGATCGGCATGGTGTTCCAGCACTTCAACCTGTTCCCGCACCGGACCGCGCTGGAGAACGTCATCGAGGCGCCCACCCAGGTGAAGAAGCTGCGCAAGGCGGACGCGGTGACCAGGGCGAGGGAACTGCTGGACCGGGTCGGCCTGGCGGACAAGGCGAACGCCTACCCGGCGCAGCTGTCCGGCGGTCAGCAGCAGCGCGTGGCGATCGCCCGTGCGCTGGCCATGGACCCCAAGCTCATGCTGTTCGACGAGCCGACCTCCGCGCTGGATCCGGAGCTGGTCGGGGAGGTCCTCACGGTCATGCGGGAACTCGCTCGCTCGGGCATGACGATGGTCGTGGTGACCCACGAGATGGGCTTCGCGCGGGAGGTCGCCGATCAGCTGGTCTTCATGGACGGCGGGGTGGTCGTGGAGGCGGGAGCGCCCGGGGAGCTGCTGGCCGATCCTCGGCACGAGCGCACCAAGGCGTTCCTCTCGCGCCTGCTCTGAGCCGATTCACGCGTCGGCGCGCAGGGCGATGCGCAGCTGCCCGAGCAGGACTTTGGCCGCCGGACTCGCGGGACGGTCGGTGCGCCAGGCCAGCGCAAGGCGCCCGCGCAGTTCCGGCTCGACGATGCGGACGGTCCGCACCCCGAAAGCCGCGGCCTCCTCGGCGGTGAGTTCGGGTACGACGGCGACGCCGAGACCGCGTGCGGCGAGGCGCAGCAGCAGGGCGGGCGCCGCCGCCTCGTAGGCGATGCCGGGCTCGAATCCGGCCGCCGCGCAGGCTCGCTCGAAGACGCCGCGAATGCCGGTGCCCGGCGTGAGGCAGATCAGCGGGCGATCCCGCAGCGCGGTGAGCGCGACCTCGTCGCCGTAGCCGGGATCCGCTGCGGCCACGGCGGCCACCACCGCCGTCTCCAGCACCACTTCGACGCCGATGGCCGGATCGAGTTCCGCGCCGGTCATCCCGACCAGGGCCATATCCAGCTCACCGCGGTCGAGCGCGGTGAGCATCCGCTCGGAGGTGTCCTCGGTCAGGCTGATACCGATCTGCGGGTGGTCGTGGTGGAAATCGGCGAGCACGGCGGCGACGTCGAATTCCTCGACCGCCGCCCCGGAGATCAGCCCGATCCTGACCTGACCCCGCAGCAAACCGGTGAACTCCTCCGTCGTGTGGGTGATCCGCTCGGCGGCGGCCAGTGCCGCCCGCGCGTGCGGCAGGACGGCGGCGCCGACCTCCGTCGGAGTGACCGTGCGCCCGCCACGGTCCAGTAGGGGGTGGCCCAGTTCGCGCTCCAATTGCCGGATCTGCGCGCTGAGTCCAGGCTGGGCCAAGTGCAGCCGAGCAGCCGCTCGAGTGAAGCTCGCCTCCTGGACGACCGTGACGAAGTAGCGCAGCTGTCGCAGTTCCATAAGCAACCATTATAGAAACAAGAAAAACTATCTGTTTTACTTCTTTCAGCTTGTGCAGCAGGGTCGAAGTCATGGAAAACAACATCTTCACCGGCCCGGTCTTCCGTCCGGGCGACGAGGGCTACGACGCGGAGATCGCCGGGTTCCAAACCGCCTACACGCACCGGCCCGGGTTGATCGTCGGCGCCGTGCACGCCGAGGACGTGCGCGCCGCCGTGGAGTACGCCGCGCGCCGCGAGCTGCCGATCGCCGTGCAGGCCACCGGCCACGGCCTGTCCGTCGCCACGGAAGGCGGCGTGTTGATCAGCACGCGGCGGATGACCGGCATCCGGATCGATCCGGCGCGCCGGAGCGCGCAGGTCGGCGCGGGGGTGCGCGCGGGCGCGCTGGTCGAGGCCGCGGCCGAGCACGGGCTCGCGCCGTTGAACGGTTCGTCGCCGTCGGTAGGTGTGGTGGGCTACCTGCTCGGCGGGGGAGTCGGGTTGCTCGCACGGCAGTTCGGGTACGCCGCCGAGCACGTGCGGACGATCGAGCTGGTCACCGCCGACGGCCGGGTGCGCACGCTGACACCGGACGACGAGCTGTTCGGCGCCGTCCTCGGCAGCGGAGGCAACTTCGGCGTGGTGACGGCGCTGGAGGTCGGGCTGGTCCCGGTCACGACGGTGTACGGCGGCCAGCTCGTGTTCGACACACCGCTGGTCGAGCCGGCGCTGGAGGCGTGGCGGCGTTGGACCGCGACCGTGCCGGAAGAACTGACCTCGACGGTGAGCATGCTCGCCTTCCCGGACATCCCGCAGGTCCCCGCACCGATGCGCGGGCGGTACGTCGCCTCGATCCGCATCGCGTACAGCGGTCTCGCCGAAGAAGGCGAGCGTCTGGTCGCACCGCTGCGGGCGGTCGGGGAACGAATGAAGGACGACCTGCGGGCGATGCCGTACACCGAGTCGCACACCATTCACAGCGACCCCGACCATCCGCATGCCTACGCCGCCGCCAACGCACTGCTCGGCGAGTTCACCGAGAAGACGGCCGCGGCGTTGCTCGAGGTCGCGGGGCCGGAATCCGGCGCCGGAGCGGTTGTCGACGTCCGTCACCTCGGTGGCGCGCTGGCTCGCGCGAGCGACGCCGGAATCGCGGTGGACCATCGCGACGCCGCCTACATCGTGCGGATCATCACCGGCCCGGAGGACGCCGCGGCCCGAGCGGGCATCCGTGCCGCGCTGACGCCGTGGACGCTGGGCCACAGCCTCAATTTCCTCTACGGCGCGGGCGCCGACGCGGACGAGGCGCAGACTCGCGCGGGTTATCGGCCGGATACCTACGCCCGGCTCGCCGCGCTCAAGGCCCGGCACGATCCGCGCAACCTGTTCCGCTTCAACCGCAACATCCGGCCGCACGCCGGGTGATCTCCCGCCGCCGCGCGTAGTGTGGCGCGGCGATGCCATGCTATCTTCGTGATATCACTTTGATATTCGGAGGATGTCATGCAGTTTCGACCCGCGTTCCACGTCAACGGTTTCCTGGTGCTGCTGGGGTGGTTCGTGCTCACCCTCTTGTTCGGCGGCGCCGCGGTGCTCGGCTTCGTCGTGGGCGCCCGGCACGACAACGCCGCCGCCGTCATCGGCGCGGTGGCGGCGATCGTCGTGGTCGTCGTCTTGCTGCTGGCGGCGACCGGCCTGACGGTGGTGAACCCGAACGAGGCCAAAGTGGTGCAATTCTTCGGCCGCTACATCGGCTCGGTGAGCGAGCCGGGCTTCTTCTCGGTGCTCCCGCTGACCGATCGCAAGAGCATCTCGCTGCGCGTGCGGAACTTCGAGACCCAGAAGCTCAAGGTCAACGACGCCGACGGCAACCCGGTGGAGATCGCCGCGGTGGTCGTCTACCGGGTGGTGGACAGCTTCAAGGCCGCCTTCGCCGTGGACGACTACGAGGAGTACGTCGAGACCCAGTCCGAGGCCGCCGTCCGGCACCTCGCCACGACGCATCCCTACGACGCGCACGAAGCGGACCGCACCAGCCTGCGCGACGGCGCCGAAGTGGCCGAGGAGCTGACCGTCGAACTGCGTGACCGCACCGAGATGGCGGGTATCGAAGTCCTGGAGGCGCGGATCACCCACCTCGCCTACGCGCCCGAGATCGCCCAGGCCATGCTGGTGCGCCAGCAGGCAGCCCAGGTGGTCGCCGCGCGGACCCGGATCGTCGAGGGCGCCGTCGGCATGGTCGGCTTGGCGCTGGAGCGGCTCGCCCAGCAGGGCGTGGTGGAACTGGACGAGGAACGCAAGGCGGCGATGGTGTCGAACCTGCTCGTCGTGCTGTGCGGTGATCGCGCCACCCAGCCCGTCGTCAACGCCGGTTCGCTGTACTCGTGAGGCGGGCAGCCCATGGCTGAGCGCAAGAAGCTGCTGCTACGCCTGGACCCGGCCGTCCACGACGCCATCGCGAAGTGGGCGGCCGACGACCTGCGCAGTATCAACGCCCAGATCGAGTACGCGCTGCGTCTGGCGCTGGAGCAGGCCGGGCGCAAACCGAAGTCGCAGTGACACGACCTCGATACCGATCAGAGATGGTGCGCCGGCCCCATGGCGCGAAGACTGGCTAGGTGTCAGCGACTGTCCTGCTGTCCGCACCGGAAGGGGCAATCACCGAAAGGGGCAATGATGACCACGACTGTGCACATCGACGACACCGTGCGCGACTACGAGACGTGGAAGCCTGCGTTCGACGGTCTCGAGCAGTACATGGCGGAGGCGGGAGCCCGCAACTGCCGAGTGGCGCGATTCACGCACAATCCCAACCGGGTGATCGTCGAGCTCGACTTCGACACCGCGGCGGAGGCCGAGGCCTTCCGGGACGGTTTGCACCAGCTCATCGACCTGCCGCGGACACAGATGCTGCTGGTCAGCCATGAGGTCTCCATCCTCGAGCTGGTCGACGACCGCCGCCTCACCGCCCGGGCTTCCTCGTGACGAAGATCGCCGTGCCGGGGAACAGCTCGCCGCGCAGCGGGCTCCACTGTCCCCATTCCCGGTCGAGCCATTCCGGCCATTCCGGCTCGACGATGTCCTCCACCACCAGTCCCGCCGCGACGATCTCCCGGACCCGGTCGCCGATCGTCCGGTGGTGCTCGACGTAGGTGGGCACGTCGTCGCCGTCGACCTCCACGTAAGGGGTGCGGTCGAAGTACGGGATGGTGGCGGTCAGGCCGGCCGGACCGGGGTCGTCCGGGAAGATCCAGCGCATCGGGTGGTTCACCGAGAAGACCCAGCGCCCGCCCGGTCGCAGCACCCGCCCGACCTCCCGCATCACCAGCGCGGAGTCGGCGACGAACGGCACGGCGCCGAATGCCGAGCAGGCCAGATCGAACGACGCGTCCGCGAACGGAAGAGCCTCGGCGTCCGCCTGCACCAGCGGTACCCGAGGGCCGCCGCGCGCCATCACCGCCAGGCCCCGCTCCAGCATGCCGCGCGACAGGTCGAGCCCGACCGGCCGCGCGCCCTGCCCGGCCAGCCAGCGAGCGCACGGGGCGGAGCCGCAGCCGATCTCCAGCACCAGCTTGCCGGTGACGTCGCCGAGGAATCGCATATCGCCCTCGTGCAGGCCCTCCGGGCACCACACGAACTCGCCGCCGGGGGAGTCCACGCCGAGGAACTCCGCGTGCGTCTCGTGGTATTGGGCGGCGTCGGCGTCCCACCACCGCCGGCTGGCCAGCTTGCTGGCCGCCGACCCGATCCGGGTCCGCGCGATGCCCGTCGTTCCGAGCAGTGCGTTTGCTTGCGCATGGCGATCTTCCGACACGCCGATCAGACTATCGGCGTGGCGACCCGACGGTTTGCCCGGCCGGACCGAGGTCGCGTACGCTGAACGCGCGAGTGTCTTCCGTACAACCGTACCGAAGTTCAACCCGTGCTGAGTTTCACGCGCGTCGCGTGCGGTACGTTCCTAAGTGTCCGTCTTCACACCTCGCGGTGAGATCGCAGCGTACCGAAAGTTCCAATGTCCGCAACCGACCACAATCCGTCCGGAGCAAACCGACATATGCCCACCACCGTCACCTCGCCGCAGGTAGCCGTCAACGACATCGGCTCCGCCGAGGATTTCCTCGCCGCCATCGACGCCACGATCAAGTACTTCAACGACGGCGACATCGTCGAAGGAACCATCGTCAAGGTCGATCGCGACGAGGTCCTGCTCGACATCGGTTACAAGACCGAAGGCGTCATCCCCTCTCGCGAACTCTCCATCAAGCACGATGTCGACCCCAATGAGGTCGTTTCCGTGGGTGATGAGGTCGAGGCCCTTGTTCTCACGAAGGAGGACAAGGAAGGCCGCCTGATCCTGTCGAAGAAGCGGGCGCAGTACGAGCGTGCGTGGGGCACCATCGAGGAGCTCAAGGAGAAGGACGAGGCCGTCAAGGGCACCGTCATCGAGGTCGTCAAGGGCGGCCTGATCCTCGACATCGGCCTGCGCGGCTTCCTGCCCGCGTCGCTGGTCGAGATGCGCCGGGTCCGCGATCTCCAGCCGTACGTCGGCAAGGAGATCGAGGCCAAGATCATCGAGCTGGACAAGAACCGCAACAACGTCGTGCTGTCCCGCCGCGCCTGGCTGGAGCAGACCCAGTCCGAGGTCCGCAGCGAGTTCCTGCACCAGCTGCAGAAGGGCCAGGTCCGCAAGGGTGTGGTCTCCTCGATCGTCAACTTCGGCGCCTTCGTCGACCTGGGCGGCGTGGACGGTCTGGTGCACGTCTCCGAGCTGTCCTGGAAGCACATCGACCACCCGTCCGAGGTCGTCGAGGTCGGCAACGAGGTCACCGTCGAGGTGCTCGACGTCGATCTGGACCGCGAGCGGGTCTCGCTGTCGCTCAAGGCGACCCAGGAAGACCCGTGGCGTCAGTTCGCCCGCACCCACGCGATCGGCCAGATCGTGCCGGGCAAGGTCACCAAGCTCGTTCCGTTCGGCGCGTTCGTCCGCGTCGAGGAGGGCATCGAGGGCCTGGTGCACATCTCCGAGCTGGCCGAGCGCCACGTCGAGGTGCCGGACCAGGTCGTGGCCGTCGGCGACGACGCGATGGTCAAGGTCATCGACATCGACCTGGAGCGTCGCCGGATCTCGCTGAGCCTCAAGCAGGCCAACGAGGACTACCACGCCGAGTTCGACCCGTCGAAGTACGGCATGGCCGACAGCTACGACGAGCAGGGCAACTACATCTTCCCCGAGGGCTTCGATCCCGACACCAACGAGTGGCTCGAGGGCTTCGACAAGCAGCGCGAAGAGTGGGAAGGCCGCTACGCCGAGGCGGAGCGTCGCCACAAGATGCACACCGCGCAGATGGAGAAGATGGCGGCCGACGCCGCGGCCGAGGCCGCGAACGGCGGCGGCGCGTCGAACTACTCCTCCGAGAGCGGTTCGCAGTCCTCCGAGCGCCAGGCCGAGTCCGCCGGTGGTTCGCTGGCGAGCGACGCCCAGCTGGCGGCTCTGCGTGAGAAGCTGTCCGGCAACGCCTGATAGGCAATAGTCGAACGACTGTGCCCCAACCGGAATCCGGTTGGGGCACAGTCGTTTCTGCTGCGGTCTTCAGACGTTCTCGCGGCGCGAGGGTTTCGTGGTGCCGCGATTGACTTGTGGCGCGGGAGCGGGCCGCCGCGCCGCCTCATGTGGCGCGACCATCTGTGCGGTGGTGAGCGCGACGACCTGAATTTGCTCCAGCCGCAACCCGAGCGAGGCCAGCCGGGCGATGACGCCCAGCCGATGCTCCGGCAATCCGGGGCGGATCACCAGCGGATCCCGCTCCGGACGACGCAACACGTAGGCGCGGCGTTCGGTGTCGAATCGCACGGGTACGCCGTCGCGGATGGCTCGGTAGGCATCCAGATCCAGCGTGCTGTGCCGGATCGGGTCGATCATCAGCGACTCGACGAATTGCTCCGCCTGCCGCAGGAACGGCTCTTGGTCCGACGGGTCCAAGTGCTCGATCCGCTGGGCCACGCGCCACCGATAATCCTCCGCGGCGTGGCGCAGCAGAGACCGGTGCCGCTCGATCTCGGCCGCGAATGCCACGAGTTCCTCGTGGTCCACGGCGCGTGGGTCGGGCGTCGAAGCTTGGACGTCGGGCATGGGGCCCCTATCTCTCGGGTTGCGGATTACATTGCGTGGCAACCTGATCGACGTCCGACACTGATTATTGTGCCGCAGGGGTCCGACAGAAACGGCGTACGAACCGTCCGCTCAGTAGCCGACGGTGAAGCGGCGCTGCACGAAACGCGGCAGCTCGGCTTCGTCGAGGATCGCGACGGCCACGTCTTCGGCGGAGATGTCCGGGCCTCCTACCAAGAGCTGATCGCCGCCGACCCGGAAGCGGCCGGTGCGCTCGCCGGGATTGATCCGCCCCGAGGAGGGGCTCAGGTAGGTCCAATTGCGGTTGGACAGCCGGTAGATGTTCAAGGCGTCGCGTAGCGCGCGTACCACCTGGGCGTACTCCGCGGGGACGTCGAGGACCTCGGTGAGGGTGCGGGTGAATTGCGCACCGGTGTCCAGCAATTGCGTGCCCGGTGTGACCTCCAAGCTGCCCGCCCCGCCCACGGCGATCAGCCGGACGCGCGGTTGCCGGTCCAGCGCGGCGACCATCGCTCGCGCGCCCACCACGAAGTTGTCGGCCGAGGCAATGGTGTCGGCGATGCCGCGCCCGGCGTTCACCGCGCTCACCACTACGTCGAGGCCGGCGATGGCGTCCGCGATGCTGCCCGCGTCCAACCAATCGGCCACGGCCCATGTCTCCTCCCCGGGCCGGGCCGGGAAGCGCGCCGCATCGCGCGTGAAGGCGGTGACCCGATGCCCCCGCCGCACTGCTTCGGTGACGACGCGGGAACCGATGACGCCGGTAGCCCCGAAAACCCCAAGATCCACGAACACTCCTCAACATTGTTCATTTACTACACGCCGTTCAGTTTAGATACGGCAGATAGTAGACGAACGCTGTAGGGTGTCAACCGTGGCCGAGATCGTGAGAAGTCGCCGGGAGCGCCTGCGCGCCCAGACGCTGGAGGACATCGAGAAGATCGCCATGCGGCTGCTCGCCGAAGGCGGACCGGACGCGATCTCGTTGCGCGCCATCGCCCGTGAGATGGGCATGACGGCGGGCGCGATCTACGGCTACTTCGCCACCCGCGACGACCTGATCTCCGCTCTCATCTCGAACGTGTACACCGCCTTGGTCGACCGGCTCGAAGCGGCGCGCGATGCGGTGGCGGTGGAGGATCCGGCCGGGCGCATCATGGCTTGGGCCGAGGCTGTGCGCGCGTGGGCGGTGCAGCGGCCCGCCGAATTCCGGCTCATCTACGGGGATCCGGTCGCCGGCTATCGGCCGCCGCCGGGCGGACCCGCCGCCGCGGCGGAATCGCGGGCCTGCACCGGCCTGGTCGGTCTGGCGGCCGCCGCGTGGCCGCAGGCGGCGGCCACGCAGGCGGCCGACGACTGCGCGTGGTCGGACTTCGACCCGGATCTGGTCGCGCATGTTCGCTCCGGCTTTCCGGAGGTGCCTCCCGATGCACTCGCCCTCGCGCTGCGCATGTGGGGCCGGATGCACGGACCGATCGCGCTCGAGGTGTACGGCCATCTGCGCCCGCAATCCCAGGACCCGGCAAAGCTTTTCCGCGCCGAAATGCGCGACCTGGTCCGCTCGCTCGGGCTTTGAGTGAACCCGAGGGCGCGGGCGGGTCCGTGAAGCCCCGAAGCGGCCCTCCAAGGGGGCGGTGGCCTAGCGGACCTGCGGTGCCGCCGCGAGCGACTCCGGCTCGGTGGGGCCATGTGCGATGTCGTGAAAAGCGTTCCGCAGCAAAGCGATGATCCGTTGCGGCGGCGCGTCGCGCAGCCCGTCGAGTTCGAGCAGGTGGCGGCCGATCACCACACCGATGGTCAGGGCTCCGAGCAACCCGGCGCGCAGGTCCGCCTCGTCGTCGGCGAGCTGCCCCGCCGCTCCGCGCTGGCGCGCGGTCATGGCCGCGCGCACCTCGTCGGCGGCCTCCGGGACGGTGAGCATCGAGCGGATCGCCGCCAGCGTGTTGACCGGCCGGTCGGCGAGTTTGATGGCGAGCGCGTCGAGCAGGAGCTCGGCCACCTGCTCCGGTGTGCCGGTGATCGGGTGGTCGTCGGCGAAGACCGCGACGCGCGCGAACAGCTTCTCCTTGGACCCGAAATAGCGCATCACCAGGCTGGGATCGGTGTCCGCCTCCGTCGCGACGGCCCGGATGGTCGTCCGGTCGTATCCGATCTCCGCGAACAACCTGCCCGCCGCCGCCAGGATCCGGTTCTCGGTGTTCCGGCGTTGCTGAGCGCGCGTGGGGGTCGAATCCATGAATTCAGTCTACGTCTGTTGACTCAATAGTCGCGCGGCGGTAGGTTTCGGTCTACAACTGTTGACTGAACTGGAAAGTGAGGTGGTTCCGATGTGGTCCACCGTCGCCCTGTCGCTGGTCGCCGGGATCCTCGGGGTGAACGCCGTTCCGCACTTCGTGAAAGGCATGATGGGGGAGGAGTTCCCGAACGTGACGGGTAACGCGCCGGTCCGCAACGCCGTGGCCGGATTCCTCGGACTGCTGCTGACGGCGATGATCGCGTCCTGGGCCGACCTGCCGAGTCATCCCTGGGCCGGCGCTGTGGGGATCGGCCTGGGCGGCCTGAGTATGGCGATCTTCCACGGCCTGGGCGGGGCCTACCGGCTCAACGCCGCCTTGGGCCTGCCGAATCCCCCTCGTCAGCTGCACTCGACGGTGGCGTGATCCGAGAGTCCCGCCGGTAGCGCACCTTCGACGAGGCTTCCCGTGGATGCCTCGTCGTCGGTCTCTCCGCCCTCCGGCGATCATTCGGCGCCTCGGGGGCGCGGAGTCACCGAGTCGGCGCCGGGGCGGTACCGGCTGCGGCTGTGATGCCGACGCCGACGAGCAGCGCGGCCAGGGCGAGAATCGCCGAGCCCCTAGGCCGCAGGCGACCATGGCGGTGGTCAGTACCATGCGGACGCCCAGGCGTGGGGTCAGGGTCGCCGAGGTCGCGAAGCCCGCGATCACCAACGCGCAGAACGGCAGCCACGCCGCGCCGGTGCGAGCCGGGGTGTAGTGCATGACCTGCTGCAGATGGAGGGTGAGGAAGAACAGCATCGACAGGATCGCCGAGCAGAACATGACATTGGCCGTATTGGCGACGGCGCGATCGCGATCACG
This sequence comes from Nocardia sp. NPDC047648, assembly GCF_040642815.1. Classification (NCBI taxonomy): domain Bacteria; kingdom Bacillati; phylum Actinomycetota; class Actinomycetes; order Mycobacteriales; family Nocardiaceae; genus Nocardia; species Nocardia sp. NPDC047648. Next base: position 188,532 of record NZ_JBEYSX010000011.1, read on the forward strand.
GAAGAACGACAGGGGAACCAGCGGTGATTCGTGGCGCCGTTCGCGCACGACGAACGCGATCAACAGCAGCAGGCCTGCACCCAGGCGCAACGCCGTCGTCGGCCAGGCGGCCGGCCGCTGTCGATCAGCCCGAGGTCGAAAGCCGCGACAGCACCCGGTGACGACCGGCTGAGTCCGTCGGTCTGGTCGGCGCTGGGGTCACTGGAGGAGCGTCCGGCGTCCGGCGGCCCAGTGGTGCGGAAATGAACCCGGATCGATGGCCGTGACCAGAAATTTGCCGTCATCGGTGTATCCCGGACTCCCCGACGACTCGGCAGCTCGGGCTCGTATGCGGTATGCGAAACACGGCACATCGAAATGGCGAACGGAGATGCCGCTGTTTCGCGGTCTTTCGCGCGGTGCCGCGATTAGCGAGAAATCGTCTTGGGGGTGTGGGAACTATCTCGCCCGCGGCGATTGTCGTCCGAAATGGAATCGAGCCCCCGCGTGGTCCGGCCTTCGTGGCGGTACCCCGCGTGCTCGTCGCTCGGTCATGGGAATTCTTCGGTGGTATTTCGCCGACCGGCGAACGCGGTGCTCCGCTTCATTCCCGACCGTGCTCCGGGCACGTAAAACAGTGGCCCAGCCTTGGCGAGAGGCTGGGCCACTTCGAACTCGGGTTCAGCTTGCGGTAGCAGGTACCCACCGGACCGCGGGTGCGGCCGGACGGTTCCGCATGGCAGCGAAACTGTGCCGCGCGGGACTGATGAACGCGGTGAACCAAGAGCGGCGGTGCTCGGCGAGCGCCGCCGCGACAGCAGGGATGTGAATGCAGTGCACTCGCCCCGCCATGCCCAGGCGGTGGCGACCCGCCTGGTTGATTCTGGTGCCCAATGGTGTTCCTTTGCTTCGCTGGTGTCGGCCTGGATCGCCACGGCGAAGATTAGCGGAACGAAACTGCGGGGCAGAGTATTTTGCCCGAGTAATTGCCTCGGCGTGTCGGAAAGTCGCCGCGGTCGAACCGTAAACATCCGGAATTGTTGCGAATCGGTCTCGGCGCAGTCACGGATCGGGCAAATGGCGCCACCAGTGGTGGAATGCACGGGCGCATCGGGTAATCGACCGGATCTCCCGTTCCCGCGGCTCGGGACCCGATCGGGGCGGCGAACGCCCGCGCGCGGGCCGGATGCGAGACTGGTCGAATGTTACGAATCGGCCTCACCGGAGGCATGGGCGCGGGGAAGTCGACGGTGGCTCGGGCACTCGCCGACCTGGGCGCGGTGGTCATCGACTCCGACCTGATCGCCCGGGAGGTGGTCGAACCGGGCACCGAGGGGCTGGCCGCTCTGGTCGAGGCGTTCGGCGCCGGCATTCTCGCCGCGGACGGCAGCCTCGACCGGCCTGCCCTGGCGGCCAAGGCCTTCGGTGACGACGCGGCGCGCGCGAAACTGAATTCGATCACCCACCCGCTCGTGGGAAAGCGGACCGCGGAATTGATCGCGGCCGCGCCCGCGGACGCCATTGTGGTGCAGGATATTCCGCTTCTGGTGGAAAACGGCCTCGCGCCGCTGATGAATCTCGTGCTCATCGTCGACGTCGACGCCGAAACGCGTATTCGCCGCCTGATGGAATTCCGTGGCGTGGCCGAAGCCGATGCGCGGGCGCGTATCTCGGCGCAGGCCACCGATGAACAACGCCGAGCCGTCGCTGATGTGTTGCTGGACAACAGTGGCGCACCCGGTGTTGTCGAGGCCGAGGTGCGCAGGCTGTGGGCCGAGCGTTTGCTGCCGTTCGAGCGCAACCTGCGTGCCGGGACACCCGCCCGCCGCGACGGCATCCGGCTCGTGCCCGCCGATCCGGCCTGGCCCGCGCAGGCGCAGCGGCTGATCGCCCGGCTGTGGGTCGCCTGCGGCAGCGCCGCGTCGCGCATCGACCACGTCGGGTCCACCTCGATACCGGGGTTGCCCGCGAAGGACGTGATCGATCTGCAGATCACGGTCGCCGATCTGGCCGCCGCCGACGGTTTGCGCGATGCCCTCGGCGCGGCCGGATTCCCGGTGCGGCCGGAGTCCACCCAGGACAATCCCAAGCCGACACCGCAGGATCCGGCGGGTGTCGATACCGCGCTGTGGACCAAACGTTTCCACCAGAACGCCGACCCGGGCAGGTTGGCCAACGTGCACGTGCGCGCCGAGGGATCCCCCGGGCAGCAGTACGCGCTGCTGCTGCGGGATTGGCTGCGCGCGGACGACGAGGCGCGCGCGGAGTACCTCGCCGTCAAGCGCGCGGGCGAAGCCGAGGCGGCGGGGCTGACGGGCGCGGAGGCGACCGTCGCCTACCTCGGCGTCAAGGAACCGTGGTTCGACGCCGCTTATGCCCGAGCTCTCGCTTGGCGGGACACGTCGGCGCCCTAGGCTCCGACGAGCGTCCGAACCGGCGCGGGCAGCGTCCCGCAGGGGGCTACAGCCAGGTCAAGGTGATGTCCATGGTCTCCAGCCAGCCCTCGAAGGTGTGGCCGTTGGCGGCGATGCCGTCGATGGCGGCGGTCGCGTGCTGCACGGCGGCCTCGGCGTCGGCGAGGGTGATCAGTCCGGCCGCGTGCGCGGCGATCAGCTCGTCGACGTCGAGCAGCTGGGTGTCGCGCGAGGAGCGCACGATGATGTCGAGATAGTGATCGACGGCCTTCCACTTCTTCGGCGCGACCGCCGTGAAATCACCGACGTCGAGGTAGTAGTCCTGGTCGCGCCGATGCGCCGGGAGGTAGTGGAAGACCGTCGCGCGCAGGTGCAACTTCGGCAGCAGCCAGGACTCGATGTAGTGGAACTGCGGATGGTCCGACGTGCGCGCCATGTACAGGCCCCACGGCTCGACGCGGTACTTCTCGACCGGGCGCACGAAGCCTTTCGGATCCGTGTTCGTCAGATCCGCGATGTTGAAGTACTCGACCTTCGGGCGGTGCACGTCGACGATAGGTGCCTGCGTCATGCATCAAGAATCTACCGTCGTTCTCGACCCGTCGAGTCGATGGAGTGATCGGCGGGCTACATCCAGGTGAGCGTGATGCCGTGGGTGGCCAGCCACTCCTCCACGCAGTGATCGTGCGCGGCCAGCCCGTCCAGCACCGCCGTGGCCCGCTCGAACGCTCGGTGCGCCTGTGCCGTGTCGACCAGCCCGGCGGCATGCGCGGCCAGCAACTCGTCGACCCCGAGGAGTTCTGCGGTGCGGCGCGGGCGCACGGCGATGTCGAGGTAGTGGTCGACGGCCTTCCAGCGCTTCGGGCCGACTCGGGTGAACTCCCCGATGTCGAGGCGATAGACGCGTTCGCGATGGTGTGCCGGGTTGGTCCGCGTCAGCGTCGCGCGCAACGAGAGCCCCGGCAGCAACCAGGATTCGAGGTAGTGCGAATCCGGTCCGGCGACCGGGCGCGCCATGTACAGGCCCCACGGCTCGACGTGGAAACGCTCGACCGGGCGGACGAAGCCCTTGGCGTCGGTATTGGTGAGTTCGGCCAGATTGAAGAATTCCACCCTGGGCCGGTGCGGCGCCGGGGCGGCCGCGGCGAGTGGCCCCGGTGGGGCGGCCGTGGCGGCGCCGCCGCCGACGGAGGGAACCACCGCGCGGATGTCTCTGGCGACGTACCCGGCGAGGCCGGTCACGGCCGGCACGGCGACGAGCAATGGAATCAGACCGCTCATGGCTCTTGTCCTCACGTCCGAACAACCAGATCAGGTTACACCTGGCGCGGGGCCACCGCGCGGTTCGAGATAAGCTGTTCTCGAACACGAAACCTATTGCGGCAACGGACATTTCGGACATGTAACCGAATGCGCCGAGCGGGCTCGGCGCGGCTGTGAGGCCGCGGGCGCGCCGGCGGCAACGCCTCCGCTTCCGGTAACCCCCTGCCACCGTGAGTGATCGGGAGTATGCCCGCAGTTTTTCGTCGAAAATGGTTGGTAAGACTCGAAATCTGTGTACCCACGACGCGCCGTCGCGTATCGCTTTGTTTCGGGATGGCGCCAGGGGTTTCCGGGTAGGCGCCGACTCATCCCCGGTCCTCGCGTCCGGCGGCCGGTGGATCGCCGCCCACTTCGAATGTGACCGGTTTCACAGAGGGGGTCGGCCCCGTGAGATCGTCGGAATCGGGCCCGCCCGTCACCCCGGGAAAGCTGTCGGTGGGTGGGCCTACGCTGGTGAGCATGGCATTCGCAACCGAGATTCCGGCGGAGGGCTTCGAGGACAGGGCGGCCGAGCAGCCGCTCGCGCACTCGGAGTTCCGCCCCGTCGGCGAGATCGAGCGCGTCGGCGGCCGGTTCGAGGTGGTCAGCGAGCACCAGCCCGCGGGAGACCAGCCCGCCGCGATCGCCGAATTGGAGCGCAGGATCAAAGCGGGGGAGCGCGACGTGGTGCTGCTCGGCGCCACCGGTACCGGAAAGTCGGCCACCACCGCCTGGCTGATCGAGCGGTTGCAGCGGCCCGCGCTGGTGATGGCTCCGAACAAGACGCTCGCCGCCCAGCTGGCCAACGAACTGCGCGAGATGCTCCCGCACAACGCCGTCGAGTACTTCGTCTCCTACTACGACTACTACCAACCCGAGGCGTACATCGCGCAGACCGACACCTACATCGAGAAGGACAGCTCGATCAACGACGATGTCGAGCGGCTGCGCCATTCGGCGACCTCCAGCCTGCTGTCCCGGCGCGACGTGGTGGTGGTCGCCTCGGTGTCGTGCATCTACGGCCTCGGTACGCCGCAGTCGTATCTCGATCGGTCGGTGCAGCTGCAGGTCGGCACCGAGATCGACCGGGACGCGCTGCTGCGGCTGCTGGTCGACGTGCAGTACACCCGCAACGACATGGCGTTCACCCGCGGCTCGTTCCGGGTGCGCGGCGACACCGTGGAGATCATCCCGTCCTACGAGGAGCTGGCCGTCCGCATCGAGTTCTTCGGTGACGAGATAGAAGCGCTGTACTACCTGCACCCGCTCACCGGTGACGTGGTCCGCCAGGTGGACACGCTGCGGATCTTCCCCGCCACCCACTACGTAGCCGGGCCGGATCGGATGGAGCGCGCGGTGCGCGACATCGAGGCCGAACTCGAGGATCGGCTCGCCGAGCTGGAACGCCAGGGCAAGTTGCTCGAGGCGCAGCGGCTACGCATGCGCACCCAATACGACCTGGAGATGATCCGTCAGGTCGGGTTCTGCTCCGGCATCGAGAACTATTCGCGTCACATCGACGGCCGCCCGGCCGGTTCGGCGCCCGCGACGCTGCTGGACTACTTCCCGGAGGACTTCCTGCTCGTCATCGACGAGTCGCACAACACTGTTCCGCAGATCGGCGGTATGTACGAAGGCGACATGTCCCGCAAGCGCAATCTGGTGGAATACGGCTTCCGGCTGCCGTCCGCGGTGGACAACCGGCCGCTGACCTGGGAGGAATTCGCCGATCGGATCGGGCAGACGGTCTATCTGTCGGCCACCCCCGGCCCGTACGAACTCGGGCAGACCGGCGGTGAGGTGGTCGAGCAGGTCATCCGTCCGACCGGCTTGGTCGACCCCAAGGTCGTGGTGAAGCCGACGAAGGGCCAGATCGACGATCTGATCCACGAGATCAGGCAACGCACCGAGCGCGACGAGCGCGTCCTGGTCACCACGCTCACGAAGAAGATGGCCGAGGATCTCACCGATTACCTGCTCGGGCTGGGCGTCCGGGTGCGCTACCTGCACTCCGAGATCGACACCTTGCGCCGGGTCGAGCTGCTGCGGCAGCTGCGACTCGGCGAATACGACGTGCTCGTGGGCATCAACCTGCTGCGCGAGGGCTTGGACCTGCCCGAGGTGTCGCTGGTGGCGATTCTCGACGCCGACAAGGAAGGATTCCTGCGCAGCACCACCGCGCTGATCCAGACGATCGGCCGCGCGGCGCGCAACGTCTCCGGTGAAGTGCACATGTACGCGGACAAGATCACCGACTCCATGCAGTTCGCCATCGACGAGACCGAGCGCCGCCGCGCGAAGCAGATCGCCTACAACGACGAGATGGGCATCGATCCGCAGCCGCTGCGCAAGAAGATCGCCGACATCCTCGACCAGGTGTACCGCGAAGCCGACGAGACCGAGGTGGAGGTCGGCGGCTCCGGCCGCAATGCCAGCCGCGGCAGGCGTGCGCAAGGCGAGCCCGGACGAGCGGTGAGCGCCGGCGTGTACGAGGGCCGCGACGTCAAGTCGATGCCGCGCGCCGAACTCGCCGATCTCGTCAAAGAACTGACGGCACAGATGATGAACGCCGCGCGCGAGTTGCAGTTCGAGCTCGCCGGACGGCTGCGCGACGAGATCGCGGATCTGAAGAAGGAACTGCGCGGCATGGACGCCGCCGGATTGAGTTGACCCGGATCGCAGCGGCGCTGCCTCCGCGGGCCGTTCGCCGGGTAACCGCGGAGGCAGCCGAGCCGTCAGGACTGGGTGGCCATCCATTCGTTCACCCGGCGCTCGGCCTCTTCGCGCGAGACGTCCTCGACCTTGGTGAGCACCGCCCAGCGGTGGCCGAAGGGATCGATGACCACGGCGAACCGATCGCCGGTGACAAAGGTCTGCGGCTCCTCGACGCTGCGGGCGCCGTGTTCGACGGCGCGCCGCACGACCGCGTCGACGTCCGGGCAGTAGTGCACGATCGAGGTGTGCACCCACTCGCCGTTCGGTGCCAGGACGCCGTTGTCGGGAATGGGCATCCCCATCTGCAGGGTCGAATCGCCGATCTTCAGTTCCGCGTGCGCCGGCTGACCATCGGGCAGGTCGTTGCGAGTGATCACCTCGGCCTCGAAGACGGCGGTGTAGAAATCGATCGCTTTGTTGCCGTCGCCGACCGCGAGAAAACAGGTGATCGAGTGGTAGCCGTCGGCGATGGGATTCACTGTGTTCGTCATGCCCACCACTTTCGCCGGTCACGGCCGGTGGGTCTTGTAAGAAAGCGACACCGTGGCGCCTAGTTCCGAATCCGCCGACGAGCCGCCGCAGGCCCGCAACCCCGCCGCGCCCACCGACACCAAGGGAATCCTGCATCCGGACGAGCAGGCGAAGCATCGCTCCCTGCTCCGCTTGCCGCCGAGCCCGGCGGTGGACCGCTACATCGAGTGGTACTGGGCGGTGCGGTGGGATCTGCGCGGCAGGCCGCCGTACCGAGCCGAGGTGCTGTCCTACCCGAGCGTGAACCTCACCTTCGAGCGATCCGAGACGCGCACCGGCGGATTCGTCAACGGCGTGGTCACCACGAAATTCATTCGGGAACTCAGCGGGCAGGGGGAGACGTTCGGGATCCGTTTCCGCGCGGGCGGGTTCGGCGCGTTCACCGGCCTCGATGTCGGCTCGTTCCGCGACCGCGCCGTGCCCATCGGCGACGTGCTGCCCGACGCCGCCAGCCTGACCGAGCGGGTGTTCGACGCGCCGACCGCCGAGCGGCGCCGACTTGTCGTCGAGAACTACCTCGCGGACCATCCCGTCGTGGCGGACCCGACGTATCACTTGGTGCTGCGCATCGTCGACGCCATGGCCACCGATCAGGAGCTGACCAGGGTCGATCAGATCGCCGAGCGATTCGATGTGCCCGCCCGTACATTGCAGCGCATGTTCCGCCGGTACGTCGGTGCGGGTCCGAAATGGGTGCTGCGGCGCTACCGGTTGCAGGACGGCGCCGATCTGCTGGCGAAGGGTCGTACCGAAGATCTCGCGGCGTTGGCCGCCGAACTCGGCTATTTCGATCAGGCGCACTTCTCGCGTGAGTTCACCACGGAAGTGGGTATGGCCCCCCTCGAATACGCCAAGAATTCGCTACGCTTCCGCAACGAGGTCACCGCGAAGGTCGTACGGACGCGGGATTAGTTGCCGGACTGCCGACGAGGAGCCGGACATGGACGTCGTGGTGTTGATCGGACGAGTGTTGTTCGCGGTGCTGTTCCTGACTTCCGCCCTCGGGCACTTCACACGGACCGAGGCGATGGCCGGGTACGCCCAGAGCAAGGGAGTCCCGATGGCGAAGGCCGCCGTGCTCGGCTCGGGCCTGCTGTTCGCCCTCGGCGGCCTGAGCGTGCTGCTGGGTGTCTGGGCCGACCTCGGTGCACTGCTGCTCGTTCTCGCGCTGCTGCCCACCGCCGTCGTGATGCACCGGTTCTGGCAGGAGACCGACGAGGAGACCAAGCAGAGCGAGCTGATCCAGTTCAGTAAGGACGTTGCTCTGGCGGGCGCCGCCCTGATGTTGTTCGCGTTCTTCGCACACGTCGACGAACTCGGATTGACCATCACCGGGCCCCTTTTCGACCTCTAGTCCCGCCCCTGCGCGCTAATTCTGCGCATCGTTTTCAGCGCAGGAAGAGGAAGCCATGGACCGCATAGGAGCGATTCTTGGCATATTCTGGGCAAACTATCGGCTGTGGCCGTGGCGGCACGGTAGTCCGGTTCCCATCGGCCTGTTCCCGGCGCGCGATTCACCTGCCGGACAGGCCGGTCTTCCTGTGACGGACCTGGCTCTGTGATGAATATCCCAGGGCCGCAAAACGGTTCGACGCGGTTGTGGCACCTCACAGGTTTAGTTCCCTGGAATTGAGTCCGCCCTGGTTGCTCAGGCCCTTCCGGCATTCCCTGGCGAATCCGCGGCGGGAATGGCCGAACACCCCGAGTGTGATGTCTTGCGATTTCTGATATTTCCGCCCGGTTTGCCGCTATGGTCGAGCCCAGTCGCCGCGCCGGCGTACCGGTCGTACCGGAACGAACCCGTGCGCGGCACCTGACCCACCGCATAGTTGGAGGAGAGAATGACCGCCTACCGGACCATTGTCGTCGGTACCGATGGCTCGGACTCGTCGTATGTCGCCGTCGAGAAGGCAGGGGCCCTGGCCGGTGTGTCCGGCGCGACCCTGGTCATCGCCTGCGCGTACTACCCGACCGACGACCGCGATGTCGCGGCCGCGGCCGACGTGCTGAAGGAAGAGGCCTACCAGGTACGCGGTTCCGCGCCGACCAACGAGATCCTGCGGATCGCCCGCGACAAGGCGATCGCGGCGGGTGCGGCCGACATCGTCGAGCGCGCGATCGTCGGCGAGCCGGTGGAATCGCTGCTCGCGCTGATGAAGGAGGTCGACGCCGACCTGCTGGTCGTCGGTAACCGGGGCCTGAACACCCTGGCCGGGCGGCTGCTCGGCTCGGTGCCCTCCGACGTGGCGCGCAAGTCCCGCTCCGACGTGCTGATCGTGCACACCGTGCGCTGAGTCTCGCGACGATCGAAAGGCTCCGTGTCCATCGCGAATCGCGATGTGGCGCGGAGCCTTTCTCGTTCCGATGTCCGGGCGTCGATCAGCGCAGCCGGGCGAGCACACCGGGCAGTTCCGCACCGTGCACCACGCCGAGCCGCTGGGTGGCGCGCGTCAGCGCGACGTACAGATCGTTGAGCCCGCGGGGCGATTCACCGAGGATGTCCTGCGGTTCCACCAGGTAGACCGCGTCGAACTCCAAGCCCTTCACCTCGTGCACGGTCAGCACCCGCACCGACTCGCCCGCGAGATCGGCCAACTCCGCCACCAGCGCCTGCGGCGCGATCACCGCCGTGGTGCCCGGCCCCGTCTCGGTGGCGACCAGCCGGGCCACCTCCGCGTGCACCTCGCCGGGCGCGACCCGGTACGCACGCGGCGCGGCGCCGGTCTCGCGGACCGAACGCGGCGCGGTCGCCGCCGGATCGATGGCGGCAAGGACGTCGGCCGCGACGTCCATGATCTCCGCGGGGGTGCGGTAGTTGACGGTGAGCTCGGTCAGCTTCCACCGGGACGCGACGTAGGGCTCCAGCATCCGCTGCCACGAGGACGCGCCCGCCGGGTCGCCGGTCTGGGCGACGTCCCCGACCACGGTGACCCACCGGTTCGGGATGCGCCGCATCACCATGCGCCACGCCATCTCCGACAGCTCCTGCGCCTCGTCCACGATCACGTGACCGTAGGTCCAGGTGCGATCGCCCGCGGCGCGCTCCGCGGTCGTCTGGCGGGAGCGGGTGTCCTGTCGTTCGGCCAGCTGGCTCGCGTCGATCAGGTCGTAGGCCATGAGGATCTCGGGATCGAGATCGTCCTCGAGATCCTGCGGGGCGGATCCGGTGAGGATGTCGAGGGCGTCCTGCGCCTCGGCGATCCGGGCGCGCCAGCGGCGCCGGGCGCGCTCGCGTTCCTCGGTGTCGTCCACACCGAGCAGCTCGGCCAGCTCGTCCAGCAGCGGCGCGTCGGCGGCGCTGAACCGTCCGTCGTCCGATCGCAGCAGTTCGGCGCGGTCGGCCGGGTCCAGCGAACTCGCGGCCCGGTCCAGCCGCTTCGGGTCGGCGAGCAGGTCGGCCAGCACGTCCTGCGGGGACAGGATCGGCCAGAGTTTCGCGATGGCGGCCTGGATCTGCGGATCGGCGCGCATCTCGTCGCGGATCTCGGTGAGGTCGGCCGAGCTGAGCAGGCTGGGGCCGCCGGAGAGATCGGAGCCCATGGTCTCGGCCAGCTGATCGGTCAGCGCGTCGATCACCGAGGCGGCGAAGATCGGCCTGGCCAGGTTGTGCGGGCGGCGCGAGGACCGGGCGCGACCGCGGGCCTTGGTGGCGATCTTGCGATCCAGCGTGACCGGATAGCCGTCGAAGCTGAGCCGGACGGGTTCGGCGGGCACTTCCTGGCGGTCGCGCACCGCCTGCTTGAGCACCTCCAGGATCGTCAGCGAGCCCTTGATCTCGCCGGCGCGCAGCGAGTCCTCGCGGGCCGCGCGAACGCCCGGATACAGATCGCCGATGGTGGACAGCAGCACGCCGGTCTCACCGAGCGACGGCAGCACCTGGCCGATGTAGTCCAGGAAGGTGGCGTTCGGTCCGATGATCAGCACGCCGCTCTTGGCCAGCTGCTGACGGTAGGTGTAGAGCAGATACGCCGCGCGATGCAGCGCGACGGCGGTCTTGCCGGTGCCCGGCCCGCCCTGCACGACGAGCACGCTTTTGTGCTCGGAGCGGATGATCGCGTCCTGCTCGTGCTGGATGGTCTCGACGATGTCGTTCATGTGACCGGTGCGCGCGGCGTTGAGCGCGGACAGCAGCGCGCTCTCGCTGCCGACACCGCCGTCGGCGTCGGTGACGCCGGCCCGGCGCGCGGCCGCCAGATCGAGGTACTCGTCGTTGATCGCGGTGACCTTGCGATTGCGCGAGCGGATGTGCCTGCGCCGGGTCACACCGTCCGGCGCCGCGGTGGTGGCCAGGTAGAACGGGCGCGCCAGCGGGGCGCGCCAGTCCAGCAGCAGGCTCTCGTAGTCGTCCTTCTCGTCGAGGATGCCGAGCCTGCCGATGTAGCGGTACTCGTCCTGCTCGCCGTCGAGGTCGATGCGGCCGAAACACAGGCCGTGTTCGGCGGCATCGTATTTCGCCAGGTCCTCGGTGTAGAGCTGGCTGAACGACTCTCGTTCGCTGCGCGCCTGCGGGGTGCCCCCGGTCTCCAGCAGCACCGTGCGCAACCGGTTGCGCGCGTAGTCGCGCATCTCGTCCAGCCGCTCGTACAGCACCGACAGGTACGCCTGTTCCCGGTCGGTCTCGCGGGTCCGCTCGGGGGTGCCGTCGTGGGCGGCACGGTCCTGAGTGAGGTCGGGCAAACTGAACTCCTTGTCACCGCGAACAGGCGCGCGCACGCTACCCGGCCGGGCAGGCGAACGCGCGGAAAGCAGAGTTGTCGAGTTTACCGGTGCAGCGGCGGGCTCGCCGCAACCGCAGGTCAGGGCCCCGGCTGCGAAGTGGGGCCGGGGTCGTGGTCCGGGGTGAGCGGTACCGGCGTGAAGTGCTCGACCACAGGGAACGGGTCGTAGAAGTGGTGTAGCAGGTCCTTCCAGCGCTGATATTCCGGCGAGCCGCGGAACCCGACGACGTGATCGTCGAGCCGGTCCCATTCCACCCGGAGCAGGTAGCTGCCCGGCGACTCCACACCGCGCGACAGCGACAGCGACCGGAAGCCGGGCATGCTCGCGATGATCGGCCGCGCCGCGGCGAAAGCGGCCTCGAAATCGGCCGCGCGCTCGGGGCGAACCGGCAGCAGGGCGTGTTCGATGATCATGCGCGTCAGGAGGCGTGGGTGCTGTTCGGCCTGCGGCCCTTGGTGACGGTGCCTTCGCGTCGCCCCGGCGGCTTCGCGCGGTACATCGCCAGGTCCGCGTCGTGCAGCACGGCTTCCGGGCTGCGCCGATCGCCCACCTCGAGTTCGGTGACGCCGATCGAGGCGTTCACCTCGATCCGGTGCCCGCGCGCGATGATCGGCTCGGCCATGGTGGAACGCAATCTGCTCACCAGTGCTTCGATGTCGACGCGGCGGGTGCGGCCGGACAGCAGCACCAGGAACTCGTCACCGCCGAGCCTGCCGACGATGTCGTCGCCGCGCAGCGCGCGCTGCAACCGCTGGGCGACGATCTGCAGCACCGTGTCGCCGATGGCGTGCCCGAGGGTGTCGTTGATCGCCTTGAACCCGTCCAGGTCGATGAACAGCACGGTGGACACCGGCAGCAGTTCATCGGTGCTGGCCAGCGCGGCGGCCAGCTGGGAGAGGATCAGCGAGCGGTTGGCCAGCCCGGTGAGCGAGTCGTGCGTGGCCTGATACTCCAATTGCCGCCTGCTGGCACGGAATTCGGTTATGTCGGCGAAGGAGGACACGGCCGAGGAGCGCGGGTCGCCGGGGTTGAGCAGGCGGCTGCTGCCCGACAGCCAGCGGCGCTGACCGTCCACCCGGTCGACGCCGAAGATGTAGCCGGTGATGGTCTCGCCCGTGGCGAGCGTGCGCGCCACGGGATGGCGGCTCGGCGGCAGCAGCTGGGCGTTCGCGTCCAGTAGCACCAGCGGCAGCGACTGGATGGTGCGCCCGATCACCTGGCGGTCGGGTCCCTCGGTGCCGAAGATACGTTTGGCCGCCGGGTTCATCGATTCGATGCGACCTTCCGGATCGATCACCACGACGCCCTCCTCCAACTGGGAGACGACCGTCGTGAAGTAGTGCTCGGCTCTGCGCTGCGCGGCCTCGGCGTGGCGCTGGGCGGTGAGGTCGTGGATCACCACCTGGTAGGCGAGGCGGTCGTGCCAGGCGGTCAGCACCGACACCGTCTCCACCGGAACGGTGCCGCCGTCCACCCGCATCAGCGTCATCTCGGTGGGGATCGAGGCCGCGCCCGCGGTGGTGAGGGTGCTGATGCGGTCGAGCATCGAGGGGACGGACGCGGGGTGGACGAAGTCGGTCAGCGGGCGGCCGACGATCTCCTCGGCGTTCTCCGCGGCGAGCAGGCGGACGGTCGCCGGGTTGACGTAGACGACCCGGCCGCGCTCGTGCACACAGATTCCATCCGGGGTGTGCTCGACCAGGGAGCGGTAGCGCGCGGCCAGCTGTTCGGCGGCGTCGACCGCGGCGGCCAGCTTGTCGTCACCCACTCGAACCCCCGATCATCGACCCGATTATGGCCATTGGAACACGGGATCATTCTGGTATCGACGTGTACAAGATCACATCGTCCACGGTATTGCTTCGATCACAGTACTGGCACGTTCTCGGCCGGGGTCCGGCGATCATGGCAGATACCGGTTGCCGAGTCGAGCAGGGGCGAACCGCTCGAGCGTCCCGGGCAGCCGGCGAAGGAGCGAGATATGCCGGGTGCCGACCCGAACACCGCCGCGCGGTTCCGAACTCCGCCGAGGCATCGAGATCCTATGACCATCGCCGGGATCGGCGCGATCACCGGCTACGGGTGGGGCCGTGAGCGATTGTGGAACGGGTTGCTCAGCGGCAAGTCGGCCGCCGCCCTGCTGCCCGGCTACGGGCCGGGCCGGGACGAGGACGCCTGGGTATCGCTGGTGCCCGACGGCGGCGATCCCGAGCTGAGCACGAGCCGTTACGGCCGGGCGGTGCACGAGGCGGCGCGGGAGGCCGTCGCCGACGCCCGCGAGCGGGGCTGGCGGCCCGGCCGCACGGTCGGTCTGCTGCACGCCATCGTGCTCGGCGACGTGGCGGACTGGCGCGACTTCTACCTCGTCGACGGGGGCAACCGCCGGTCGAGGGACTATCTGCGGCTTTTGCCGTCCACCCCGGTCTCGATGCTGATGCAGGAGTTCGGCTTCCACGGGCCGGCCATGAACGTGTCCGCCGCGTGCAGTTCCGCCAACGTCGCGCTGATCACCGCGAAGCTCTGGCTGGACGCGGGCATGGCCGACGACGTGATCTTCGTGGCGACCGACCTGTCCGCCACCCCGGACATGGTGGAGAGCTTCGTCCGGCTCGGCGCCGCGGTCACCGACACCGAACCGCTGGACGCGTGCCGCCCCTTCCAGCAGGGCAGCCGCGGATTCAGCATGGGGGAGGCCTCGGTGGCGTTCGTGCTGACCCGTTCGGCGGACCGGCCCTACGCCGCGGTCCTCGGCGGCGCGATGTCCAACGACGCCTATCACGTGGTCTCGGTCGACCCGACGCACGAGCAGATCCTCGACTGCGCTCACCGCGCGCTCGCCGACGCGGAGGTCGCCGCCACGGACGTGCGTTATTTCAACGCGCACGGCACCGGGACCAGGCAGTGCGATGTGGCCGAGCATCATCTGATCGAGCACCTGTTCGCAGGCCCTCCGCACATCTACGCGCTGAAGCCGCTGGTGGGCCACTGCCAGAGCGCGGCGGCCGCCGTCGAGGTCGCGGCGGCCGCCCTCGGCTACGAGCGCGGCATCGTGCCCGCCGCCCCGATCGTCGCGCCCGCGCATCCACGGTTGCTGGACGGCCCGGCGCCGTTCGAGGGCGGCGTCACCCTGAAGCTCTCCCTCGGCATGGGCGGCAACAACTCCGTCGTAGTGCTCGGCGCCACCTGACCGCGATTCGCCGCGCGGGCGAACGCCCCGCCCGGCCCGGTCGGCCTGATTCGAGCCTGTGTCAGCACTTTTCGCCGATAAGGACTTTCGGCCCTGTTCGCGGCAGCGCACGCGGTGCTGGCATAGGGGCGGGACGGATCGATCTGGAGAGCGGGGCAATGCAGATGGTCTCATCAGGGCTGCGGTGCGTATCGGAACAGTGGACGACGGCCGCGGGGCCGGAGGTCGCGGTGACCACGCGAGGGGAGGTGGCCGCCTTGGACGTCACGCGGGCGGTGCGAGCCGTCTCCCGGGTACTGCGCAGACACCATCTCGACGCTCCCGCCCGGGTGCGCCTCGGCGCGCTGCCCGGCCCGGAGGCCCTGACGGTGGTGCAGGTCGACGTCCGCCACCGGGACGTCGTGACCCGGGTCCAGGTCACCGGGCCACGCGGGTTCGCGGTGACCTTCGCCGCCGAGCGGCTCGACCGCCGGTTGGCCCGGCTGGCCGCGCGGGAAACGCGGACCTGGCCCGATCCGGCCCGGCCGCCGCTGTCCCGCGCCGGGGAGCCGCGTCCGATCGTTCGCCGCAAGCGGTGTGCCCTGTCCACCTGCACGCCCGCCGAAGCGGTCGCGGTGCTGGACGCCATGGATTACGAGGCCCACCTGTTCACCGACGCCGAGACCGGCGAGGACGCGGTGGTGCACTGGGCAGCGCCGGGCGTGCGGCTCATCCGCCAGCGGGCGACGAATCCGCCGATCCGGTCGCCGGAGCCGGTCCGGAGCACCCCGCCGATCGTCGTGGACACCGAGCCCGCCGCATGCCTGCCTCCGGCCGAGGCCGCGACGGCGTTGTGCCGCGGCGGACTGCCGTTCCTGTTCAGTACCGACCCGGACAGCGGCCGGGGCGGGCTGCTGTACCGGCGCCACGACGGCGACCTGGCGCTCGTCGCGCCTGTCTGATCGCTAGGCCAGCGGCGCGGACCAGTGCACCCTGGTGCCGCCGCTCTCGGTCCGCCCGACCGTGCAGCGGCCGTCGGACATGCTCGCCCGCTGCGCGAGGTTGGCCAGCCCGCTCGGTGTGACCTCAGCGGGCATGCCCGCGCCGTTGTCCTCGACGAGCACCGTCAGCTCGTCGTCGACGGTGATCTCGACGGCGAGCCGGTTGCCGCCGGAATGGCGCACCGCGTTGCTGACCGATTCGCGCACCACGGCTTCCGCGTGGTCGGCGAGCGCGTCGCCCACCACCGACAGCGGCCCGGCGAATCGCACACTGGTCCGGAAGACGCCGTCGGCGGTCTGCTGGCGGATCGCGTCCTCCAGTCGCCGCCGCAGCGGGTCGCCGCCGTGCAGGTCGAAGATCGACGTGCGGATTTCCTGCACGACCTCCTGCAACCCGTCCATCTCGGCCGAAAGCCGTTGCCGGACTTCGGGATCCTGCGTGCGTGCCGCTGTCGCCCGCAACCCGAGCCCCACCGCGAACAATCGTTGGACGACGTGGTCGTGCAGGTCGCGCGCGATGCGGTCGCGGTCGGCGAGCACGTCGAGTTCGCGCATCCTGCGCTGGGTCTCGGCCAGTTGCATGGCCAGGGCCGCCTGGTCGGTGAACGCGGCGGTCAGTTCGATCAGGTCGCCGGGGTAGGGCGGAGCCCCGGGTGGCCGCGCGATGATCAGCACGCCGAGCGCGAGGTCCGCGGTCCGCAACGGCAGCACCAGCGCGGGCCCCGCCGGGCCCACCGCGGCGCCGAGATCCTCCGCGGCGGCCTCCGGCACCTGTACCGGCGCGCGCTGCGTGAACGCCGTGCCGGTGACGGTGCCCGCGATGCGCACCCGCTCCGGGCCCGCTCCGGGGCCGAACCATTGCGCCACCACGAGTTCGGTGGCTTCGTCGGGCGGCGTCGCGGGGGCCACCACGGCCAGCAGCGCCTGCTGCGAACCGGTGAGCGCCCGGGCGCGGGCGACCACCTGCGCGAGCACCAGATCCGGCGCCGTGCCCGCGAGGAATTCGGTCGCGATGTCGCGGGTCGCCTCGATCCACGCCTGCCTGGTCCGCGCGGATTCGTACAGCCTGGCGTTCTCGATCGCGATGCCCGCCGCGGCGGCCAGCGCCAGCACGATGGCCTCGTCGTCGTCGGTGAAGGGTTGCCCGCCCGCCTTCTCGGTGAGGTACAGATTGCCGAAGATCTCCTCGCCGACCCGCACCGGGACGCCGAGGAAGCTGCCCATCGGCGGATGGCCGGGCGGAAAGCCCACGGAGGCAGGGTGTTCCGACAGGTCGTCCAACCGGATCGGTCGCGGGTGCGCCAGCAGCAGGCCGAGTACGCCCCGCCCTCGCGGAGGGAGGCCGATGTGGGCAGGTGTCAGGTCGTCGACGCCCTGGAAGATGAATTCGACCAGCCGGTCGCCGTGTCCGCGTACGCCGAGCGCCCCGTAGCGGGCGTCGACCAGACGGGTGGCGGTCCGCACGAGGGCGCGCAAAGTGTCGAGCACCGTTGACGAGAGATGAGGGGTGAGTTCCGTCATGAAGGAGTCGGGGGAGGCCGGTGGGGGGCGCACAGCGCGCTCAGTCTAATCGGCGGTCCGTGCGTGCGCTGCGAAGTTGCGCCGAGCGATGACCCGGAGGAGTCGGCGCGGCCGGAGACGTCGGCGCGGTCTCGACCAGCGTGAGTTCCAGGGTCGCGATGTGGGTCGTCACGCACACGCGGGGTGACGTCGAGCACCGCGCCACCGCGCTGGCGATCACTCGCCTGCCAGGTCCCGGCTGCTTCGGGTGCGGGCGGCGGCAGCGTGACGGCCGCGTCGGGGGGAATGTCGGGGGGAATGTCGAGTGCGGTCGCGCTGTTGACCAGTGGTGCCGGGAGGGCGATTCTACGGAGGCGTCCTGGCCTGTTTCCCCGGCCCGATCCGTAATGTCCGGTCGCCGGGTTCCCGCTATTCGTCGAGGTGACGGGCGGTCCGCGAAACTTGTCGGTGCCCATGCCTAGCATGGCGGCCGGGGGTATGTCTGGACGCCGAACACGAAGGAGAAGGGACGACCTGTGGCGGAACGCCTCACTGTGCGCGGAGCTCGGGAACACAACCTGAAGGGTGTCGATCTCGACCTGCCCCGCGACAGCCTCATCGTGTTCACCGGTCTGTCCGGCTCCGGCAAGTCCAGCCTGGCCTTCGACACGATCTTCGCCGAAGGGCAGCGCCGCTACGTCGAGTCGCTGTCGGCGTACGCGCGGCAGTTCCTGGGGCAGATGGACAAACCCGACGTCGACTTCATCGAAGGCCTGTCGCCCGCGGTGTCCATCGACCAGAAGTCGACCAACCGCAACCCGCGCTCCACCGTGGGCACCATCACCGAGGTCTACGACTATCTGCGGCTGCTCTACGCGCGGGCGGGCACGCCGCACTGCCCCGTGTGCGGCGAGCTGATCGCCAAGCAGACGCCGCAGCAGATCGTCGACCAAGTGCTCGCCATGGAGGAGGGCATCCGCTTCCAGGTGCTCGCCCCGGTGGTGCGCACCCGCAAGGGTGAGTTCGTCGACCTGTTCGACCAGCTGAACTCCCAGGGCTACTCCCGCGTGCGGGTCGACGGCGTGGTGTATCCGCTCACCGACCCGCCGAAGCTGAAGAAGCAGGAGAAGCACGACGTCGAGGTCGTGGTCGACCGGCTGGCGGTGAAGCCGGGTTCCAAGCAGCGCTTGACCGATTCGATCGAGACCGCGCTGCGGCTCGCCGACGGCATCGTGGTGCTCGACTTCGTCGATCGCGACGAGCACGCGCACGACCGGGAGCGCCGCTTCTCCGAGCGCCTCGCCTGCCCGAACGGTCACCCGCTCGACATCGAGGACCTGGAGCCGCGCTCGTTCTCGTTCAACTCGCCCTACGGCGCCTGCCCGGACTGCACCGGCCTCGGCATCCGCAAGGAGGTCGACCCGGAACTGGTGGTGCCCGACCCGGCGCTGAGCCTCAACGACGGCGCGATCGCGCCGTGGTCGCGCGGCCAGACCGCCGAGTACTTCACCAGGCTGCTGTCCGGTCTCGCCGACGCCATCGGCTTCTCCATGGACACCCCGTGGCAGGACCTGCCGCCCAAAGCACGCAAAGCGGTGCTGGAGGGCAGCGCCGACCAGGTGCACGTGTCCTACACCAACCGCTACGGCCGCAAGCGCTCGTACTACGCGGACTTCGAGGGCGTGATGCCGTTCCTGCAGCGGCGCCTGGAGAGCACCGAGTCCGAGCAGATGAAAGAGCACTACGACGGGTACATGCGCGACATCCCGTGCCCGGTGTGCAACGGCGCCCGGCTGCGCCCGGAGATCCTCGCCGTCACCATCGCCGCGAACGGCGACAAGAAGTCCATCGCCGACGTCAGCGACCTGTCCATCGGCGAGTGCTCGGCGTTCCTGAATTCGCTCACCCTGGGGGAGCGCGAGGCGGCCATCGCCGGGCAGGTGCTCAAGGAGGTGCAGGCGCGGCTGGGCTTCCTGCTCGATGTGGGCCTGGAGTACCTCTCGCTGTCCCGCGCGGCCGCCACGCTCTCCGGCGGTGAGGCGCAGCGCATCCGGCTCGCCACCCAGATCGGCTCCGGTCTGGTCGGCGTGCTGTACGTGCTCGACGAGCCGTCCATCGGCCTGCACCAGCGGGACAATCGCAGGCTCATCGAAACCCTCACGCGCCTGCGCAATCTCGGCAACACGCTGATCGTTGTCGAGCACGACGAGGACACCATCCGCGCCTCGGACTGGGTGGTCGACATCGGCCCGTTCGCCGGCGAGCACGGCGGCACGGTGGTACACAGCGGGCCCTACCAAGAACTGCTCACCGACCCGAACTCGCTGACCGGGGCGTATCTGTCGGGCCGGGAGCGGATCGAGGTGCCGCTGGTGCGCCGTCCGGTCGCCAAGAAGCGCCAGCTGACCGTCGTCGGGGCGAGCGAGCACAATCTCCAGGGCATCGACGTCGCCTTCCCGCTCGGTGTGCTCACCTCGGTGACGGGCGTCTCCGGATCGGGCAAGTCGACCTTGGTGAACGACATCCTGGCGACGGTGCTGGCGAACCGGCTCAACGGCGCGCGGCAGGTGCCCGGCAGGCACACCCGGGTCAACGGCCTCGACCACCTCGACAAACTGGTGCAGGTGGACCAGTCGCCGATCGGCCGCACGCCGCGGTCCAACCCGGCCACCTACACCGGCGTCTTCGACAAGATCCGCACGCTGTTCGCGGCCACCACCGAGGCGAAGGTGCGGGGATACCAGCCGGGCCGGTTCTCGTTCAACGTCAAGGGCGGTCGCTGCGAGGCCTGCTCCGGCGACGGCACGCTGAAGATCGAGATGAACTTCCTGCCGGACGTCTACGTCCCCTGCGAGGTCTGCCACGGGGCCCGGTACAACCGGGAAACCCTCGAGGTGCATTACAAGGGCAAGACCATCGCCGAGGTGCTGGACATGTCCATCGAGGAGGCCGCCGAGTTCTTCGAACCGGTGACCTCGATCCACCGCTACCTCAAGACGCTGGTGGACGTGGGGCTCGGCTATGTGCGCCTCGGGCAGAGCGCTCCCACCCTCTCCGGTGGCGAGGCCCAGCGGGTGAAGCTCGCCGCCGAGTTGCAGAAGCGGTCCACCGGCCGCACCGTGTACATCCTCGACGAGCCGACCACGGGCCTGCACTTCGAGGACATCCGCAAGCTGCTCAACGTCATCAACGGCTTGGTGGACAAGGGCAACACGGTGATCGTCATCGAACACAACCTGGACGTCATCAAGACCTCCGACTGGGTGATCGACATGGGCCCCGAGGGCGGCTCCGGCGGCGGCACCGTGGTGGCGGAGGGCACGCCGGAAGAGGTCGCGGCCGTCGCGCACAGCTACACCGGCCAGTTCCTCAAAGAGGTGCTGGACCAGCCGCCCGCGCCGCAAACCGCCGCGAAGAAGGCTCCGGCGAAGAAGGCCGCGGCGAAGGCCACCAAGCGCGCGGTGAAGAAGACCGCGGCGGTCGGCTGACCCGTCGTCCGATGCGGCGCGGCCCGGATGCTCCGGGGCCGCGCCGCTTTTCGCCTCAGCGGTTGGCGATGGTGTGGATCAGTGCGGCGAGTTCCTTCGGCTTCGACCACATGGGCCAGTGCCCGGTGGGCAGGTCGACGTACTCGGCATCGATCCGCGCCAACTCGGCGAAGAGGGGGGCTTCCCCGTTGTCCCGCAGCTTCTCGACCAGATCGGCGGTCATGCTGCTGCAGATCACGGTGGTCGCCACCGCCAGCCGCGCGGCCGAGTCGCTCAATCGCAGCGGCGCGGCCGCGACGGATGTGGGCTCCGGCACGGCGCGTTCGCGGAAGCGCGCCAGGGCGGCTTCGTCCAGGCCCGCCAAGCTGCTGCCTCCGGTCTCCAGATCGGACCATTCCGGCAGTGCCCACTCGCGCGCGGCGATGTCCAGGGCGGAGTTGATGACGAAGCCGTTGGGCAGCGGCGCGCTGTCGACGTAGATCGCCCGGCGGAACAGGCCGGGCGCCCGGTCGATGGCGAGATAGGCGGGCGCCGCGCCGCCGGAGTGCGCCACGAGCACAGCGGTCTCGCCCGCGGGCACCGCGTCGATGATCGCTTGCGCTTGGGATTCCAGGGTGGCCGACAACCGATCGGGATCGGCCGCGTCCAGGCCGGGGAGCGTGAGCGCCGTTACCTCGTTGCCACGCTGCCGCAGATCGGGCGCGACCTCGTCCCACGCCCATGCACCGAGCCAGAATCCGGGAGCGAGCAGAATCCGAGTAGCCATGGGCTCACTGTGCCCTACCCGTTGGGAAATTTCCTAAACATCGTTGTCTCAGTGCGTGATTCGCCCACAATTTCCGCCGCGCTTCGGAATTCCGTCGGGCCGGGGCCCGACGGGTATGTCCTCGCCGTATGCCGCCCGCGGTCGGCGGCTCGGCGCAGCGCGACACCGGGCGTCCGCGCTCAGCGCCGGGATCGGTCCGCTGGGCGCGCGACGTCCTCGTGCGCCCTGGCCGAGCCGGTCAGTAGACCGGGCCGGTGTACTTCTCGCCGGGGCCCTTGCCCGGCTCGTCGGGATGCGCGGAGGACTCACGGAAGGCGCGTTGCAGCGACTGCAACCCTTCGCGAATCGGTCCGGCGTGCGGGCCCAGGTACTCCACCGACGCCGTGACGAGTCCGGCCAGCGCGGTGATCAGGCGGCGCGCCTCGTCCAGGTCGCGGCGCGGGCTGGCGTCCGGGTCCTCGTCGGCCAGCCCGAGCTTCTCCGCCGCCGAGCTCATCAGCATCACCGCGGCGCGGCTGATCACCTCGACAGCGGGGATGTCGGCCAGTTCGCGTACGGAGGCGTCGAGCTCGTCAGTCATGCCTTCAGGCTAGCGACGCCGCACGCAGCATCCGGAGGTGGCCGATCTCCGTGACGTTCTTCATCAGCTCAGCGTTCACCCAGCCCGCCAGGTGCGCGACGGTCAATCCGGCCTCGGCGGGCCACGGATAGGCGGAAGGGCGGTCCAGAGCGGTCTCGTCGAGCCCGTCGAGCACGCGCGTCCACTCGCCGTGCAGATCGCGCAGGCAGGCGATGGCGGCGGCGCCATCGCCGGGCCAGTGCACGTCCTCCCGCGCGGGCGGGGTGACGCCCTCGGCATGATCGATGGCGGCGCCCCACCACCAGCCGATGTGCCAGGTGAGCCAGCCGATCGTGGGGACGGGCACGGGGTCGGGTTCGGTATCCGCCCAATCCGGCCGCCATACGCCGTCGGCATCGGGGCGGACCGTCCAGCTGAGTTCGGCGGGTTCCCAGAGGAAGTCCTCCGGCGTGAGAGCGTCGAGGTGGATCCCGGCGAGTGACCAGGTCAGGTCGAACTGCCATCGCAGCAGGTCGCGGCGCGGTGTGAGCACCGGGGGAGCGTGGCATGCGGGACACCGCCGGGCAAGGTGTTTTCCGCCCGATTCGGCGATAGCGGAACGGAATGTTAGACTTTCCGCTGACGACCGCCCCGGGCTTGCCCCGGGGCTGATAAGTGGAGCCCGACTCCCACCGTTGCCGACGAATCATCGTACGGCCAACGGTCCGGTCGCCCGCCCCGCGAGGGCGGGTTTCTCGTGCCGAGGTTCTCGTGGAGAACCGGGACGCGAGGGTCGGCCCGAGTTCACTCGTGGCCGGCGATCGGTCGACATCGGGCCCCGTCGCGGAATACCGCACCGGGGCCTTCGTGTTGAACAGGGGTTGCAGTTATTGCGCGCGGTCGTCCGACGACACCGCTTGACCTAGGAGGCCCCATCAGCACTGAGACCCGCATCAACGATCGCATCCGTGTTCCCGAGGTCCGGCTCATCGGACCGGGCGGCGAGCAGGTTGGGATCGTGCGTGTTGAAGATGCACTACGCGTCGCCCTCGAAGCCGACCTCGATCTGGTCGAGGTGGCACCGGATGCCCGTCCGCCGGTCTGCAAGATCATGGATTACGGCAAGTTCAAGTACGAGACGGCGCAGAAGGCGCGCGAGTCTCGGAAGAACCAGCAGCAGACGGTGATCAAGGAGCAGAAGCTCCGTCCGAAGATCGACGACCACGACTACGAGACCAAGAAGCGCAACGTCGTTCGCTTCCTCGAGGCCGGGTCCAAGGTCAAGGTGACGATCATGTTCCGGGGACGCGAGCAGTCCCGCCCCGAACTCGGCTTCCGGCTGCTGCAGCGCCTGGCGTCCGACGTCGCCGAGCTCGGATTCGTGGAAACCTCGGCCAAGCAGGACGGTCGCAACATGACCATGGTCCTCGCGCCCCACAAGGGTGCGAAGACCCGGGTGAAGGCGCAGCAGGAGTCGGCCCCGCGCCCGGCGCCCAGCGCCGCCCCGGCCGGTCAGCCCGCTGCGGAGCAGGCCGAGACCGCCGGCCCGCAGTAACACCGATCAGAACACCGGCGGTCCGCCCCGACCGCCGGGACGACAGATAGAGGAATCCATGCCGAAGATGAAGACCCACAGCGGCGCCTCGAAGCGATTCAAGGTGTCCGGTAAAGGCAAGCTGCTGCGCCAGCAGGCGAACCGTCGCCACCTGTTCGAGCACAAGCCCAGCCGCCGGACTCGTCGTCTGGACGGCGTGGAAGTTGTCGCCTCCGCCGACGTCCGTCGCGTGAAGAAGCTGCTCGGTCTCTGATCGCGCCCGCGCAGACCGATAGGCACACCGCGACCGGACCAGCTCCGTCGCCACCCACCGACCCATTTCCGGGCGCTGCCCCGCGCCCCCAGATCGAACAGGACTGACCAGTGGCACGCGTCAAAAGGGCCGTCAACGCTCAGAAGAAGCGCCGTTCCATCCTCGAGGCCTCCAAGGGTTACCGCGGCCAGCGCTCGCGGCTGTACCGCAAGGCCAAGGAACAGCAGCTGCACTCGCTCACCTACGCCTACCGGGACCGCCGGGCGCGCAAGGGTGACTTCCGCAAGCTGTGGATCGCGCGCATCAACGCCGCCGCGCGGATCAACGACATCACCTACAACCGCTTCATCCAGGGCCTGAAGGCCGCCGGTGTCGAGGTGGACCGCAAGATCCTCGCCGAGCTGGCAGTGTCGGACGCCGAGGCGTTCGCCGGTCTCGTCGCCGTCGCCAAGGCCGCCCTGCCGCAGGACGTCAACGCGCCGGCCGCCTGAGTCGCATCCGTTGGCACACGGACATCTTTCGGAACGACCCGTGGAAGCGCTCAGCGAGCGCAATCCGCGGGTCGTTTCCGCTGTCAAGCTGCAGCGTGGCGCGCAGCGTCGCAAAACGGGCCGATTCCTGGCCGAAGGCGCCAATGCCGTCGCCGCGGCGCTGGAGACCGCGCGCGTCCACGAGTTGTTCTTTTCGGCGGCGGCCGCCGAACGCGACCACGCGCTGATCGCGGGGGCCGCCGCGGTGGGGGTCCGCACCACGCTGGTCAGCGATCGAGCGGCACAGCATCTCGGGGAGACCGTGACCGCGCCGGGGCTGGTGGCGGTCTGTGACCTGCTCGACGTGCCCTTGAGCCGGATCTTGGACGCGCGACCGCGCATGCTGGCCGTGCCGGTCGCGATGGCCGAGCCCGGGAACGCGGGCACGCTCGTGCGGGTCGCCGACGCGGTCGGCGCCGACGGCGTGGTGCTGGCGGGCGACACGGTCGACCCGCACAACGGCAAGTGCGTGCGGGCCAGCGCGGGCAGCATCTTCCACGTGCCGATCGCGCGGCACCGCGATGTGGCCGAGACGCTGGACGCGATCGCCGCGGCGGGTATCACGATCCTGGCGACGGCGGCGAACGGCGAAGTCGGGCTGGACGACGCCGACGCATTGTTCAGCGGCCCGGTGGCCTGGCTGTTCGGCAACGAGGCGCACGGCTTGGACCCGGCCGTGGCCCGCCGGGCCGACCATCGCATCCGCATTCCCATTCGTGGCCGCGCCGAGAGCCTGAACCTGGCGACGGCCGCCGCGATCTGCCTGTACGCGAACTCCCGCGTTCGCTACGGTGCCTGATCTCTGTGTTGGTTTTCCAGCGCCTGCGGCGCTGGGTGTTCGCGGCCCCTTCATGGCTCGCGTCCGAGCGACCGCCGCTTGCTCCTTCGTCGCCTACGCGGCGGCCACTCGGACGCGAGCCGGGCCGCGAACGGCGGATGCTCGGTCTCGCTTCGCTCGAAACCCGTGGAGGCGGTGTGGCTGCGCGTGTTGTGATCCAACTACCAGGGTTTTGGTGGGGGCGTGAGGTCGCTTCGGTGATGGCGAGGTGCGATTGCATCGCGCCGCGTGTGAAGGCGACTTCAAATCGTCAATCGCCGTGGATGCTCAGATCTTCCAGGATCTCCGTCGCCCATGCCGCGGGCACCGCGTCCGGACCGGCGACTCGCATCGCGCTCATCACCGTGAGCAGCATTCCGGTGGCGAGGAAGCGCCGCGCCTCCGTTTCCGGTGCGCCCGTCAGTTCCCGGATCAACTGGTAGATCTCCCCGAAGCGGGCCCTGACCTGGTTGCCGATCTCCGGCTCGATGCTGGCCGCGAACCCGTGCAGCAGTAGCTGGAGCAGCTCGCGTTCGGCGAGGAAGACCGAATAGCCGCCGCCGAGTGCCGCCAAAGCCGCTTCGGGGTCTGCGTCGGGCGCAGCCTCCGCGCGCGCGGCGCGGAAGACCTCCTCGATCCGGTCGCACACGCGGTGCAGGGCGGCGCGGAACAGGTTCTGTTTGGTGCCGAACAGCCGGATCACGTACGGCTGTGACACGCCCGCGCGCCGGGCGATCTCGTCGGTCCGGGTGGCGGCGTAACCGGCTTCGGCGAACGCGCGGATCGCCGCGTGCAGCACCTGTTCGCCCCGTTCACTCGCCGTCATCCTGGTCCTGGTCGCCATCGTGCTCCGTGTTCGCTGGTCTGGGCTCGGTCTTGACATGTTATCAGTCGATGCATAACGTTCTCTCCATTAGTTATCAGTCGATTACAACAAGGACTGGACATGACCGAGACCCTTCCACCCGCCGCGGCGCCCGTCGCCGCGCCCGCGGCCACGATCGGTGGTCGCAGGCTCGCCGCCGTACTGGCCGCGGTCGGAATCCCGATGTTCATGGTCACGCTGGACAACCTGGTCGTGACGAACGCGCTGCCGGTGATCCGCACCGAACTCGGCGCCTCGCTGGCCGACCTGCAATGGTTCGTGAACGCCTACACGCTGTCGTTCGCCTCGCTGCTGCTCACCGCGTCCGCCCTCGGTGACCGGCTCGGCCGACGCCGGATCTTCCTGCTCGGCATCGCGGTGTTCACGGCGGCCTCCGCGATCTGCGCGCTGGCGACCGCACCGGGCATGCTCATCGCGGCGCGGGCGGTACAGGGCTTCGGCGCGGCGGCGGTGATGCCGCTGTCGCTGACGCTGTTGTCGGCGGCGGTGCCGGAGAAGATGCGCAGCGCCGCCATCGGCATCTGGGGCGGGATCGCAGGCCTCGGCGTGGCGCTGGGCCCGCTCATCGGCGGCGCGGTCGTCGAGGGGCTGAGCTGGCATTGGATCTTCTGGGTGAACGTGCCGATCGGCCTGCTGGTGCTGCCGTTCGCGCTGCGGGTACTGGGGGAGTCGCACGGCGGCAGCAGGCGGGCCGATCTGCTGGGACTGCTGCTGTCGGCGGGCGGCGTGCTCGCGGTGGTGTGGGGCGTGATCCACGGCGCCGACGATGGCTGGACGTCTTCCGGCGTGCTGTCCGCGCTGGTCGGTGGCGTCGCGCTGCTCGGCTGCCTGATCGCCTGGGAGCTGCGTACGCCGGAGCCGATGCTGCCGCTGCGGTTGTTCCGCTCCCGCGCCTTCCGGGTGAGCAATGCGACCGGCTTCACCTTCTCGATGGGTGTGTTCGGCTCGATCTTCCTGCTGGCCCAGTACTTCCAGGTCGTGCAGGGCTATGGGCCGTTGCAGTCCGGCATCCGCACCATGCCGTGGACGATGGCACCCATGGTCGTCGCTCCGCTGGCGGGTTTGATCGTCGACCGGGTCGGCGCCAGGGCGCTGCTCACCACCGGGCAGGCGTTACTGGCCGTCGCGCTGGCCTGGATGGCGGCGGTCACCTCCGTCGAGGCGAGTTACCTGTCGTTCGTCGGTCCGTTCCTGCTCGGCGGCATCGGCATGGGCCTGACCTTCGCGCCGAGCGCCACCGTGGTGATGGCCGCGGCGGCGGAGGAGGACCGCGCGATAGCGTCGGGAACCAACAACACTCTGCGCGAAGTAGGGGTGGCCATGGGCGTCGCGGTGCTGGCGTCGGTCTTCGCCGCGCAGGGCTCCTACGAGGATCCGCAGAGCTACGTCGACGGACTGGCGCCCGCGGTGTGGGTCGGCGCCGCGATCGTCGCGGTCGGCGCGGTGGTGTCGCGGTTGCTGCCCGCCCGCATCGCCGTCGCGCGCTGACCGCCGAACTGTCGCGCGCCGATCGCTGGACGCCCGGTCACCGGAGTTTCTCTCCTCGGCCGGGCGTTCCGCGGCGGTTGCCGGAACTCCCCCTCATCCCTTCCTGCTCGGCCTGCGTCCCGGAGGTGGTGACGATCCGCGCCGTTCCGGACCGGTTGCCGGGCGGCTCCGGCGCATGCCCGGCCTGCTCGGCGGGTGCGGGTGCACGGCCCGCGTGGCTACCACACGGCTCGCGCGGCGTCGCGGGTAATCCGGGTGAATCCGCCACAGCGCATCGAATACGATTGCGACCAGCAGCAATGCGGGCAGGCGGCAGCCGTGCCCGTGAACCGATCCCCAGGGGAGAGACGGAGCATCGTGGCCGACGACATCGACGCAGGCGAGCAGAACGCGGCGCTGACCGAGGAGGCACTGGCCGCGGCAGCGGCGGCCGCCGAGAAGGCGTTCGCCGCTGCCGCCGACCTGGATGCGCTCGCGGTCGCGAAAACCGAGCACCTCGGTGGCAAGGCGCCGCTGGCCCTGGCGCAGCGTGCCCTGGGGGGCCTGCCCAAGTCGGAGAAAGCCGACGCGGGCAAGCGGGTCAACGTCGCCAGGTCCCGGGTGTCGGAGGCGTTCGAGGCGCGCCGCGCCACCTTGCTGGCCGAGCGCGACGCCGCCGTGCTGGTCGCCGAGGCGATCGACGTGACGCTGCCCGCGGGCCGCGCGGCCGTGGGCGCCCGGCACCCGATCACCGTCATCTCCGAGCAGATCGCCGATGTGTTCGTCGCGATGGGCTGGGAGGTCGCCGAAGGTCCCGAAGTGGAGACCGAGCACTTCAACTTCGACGCGCTGAACTTCCTGCCCGACCATCCGGCCCGCACCATGCAGGACACCTTCCACATCGCGCCGGAGGGCTCGCGGCAGGTGCTGCGCACGCACACTTCTCCGGTGCAGGTGCGCTCGATGCTGGAACGCGACCTGCCGATCTATGTGGTCTGCCCGGGCCGCACCTTCCGCACCGATGAGCTCGACGCCACGCACACTCCGGTGTTCTCGCAGGTCGAGGGCCTGGCGGTGGACAAGGGCCTGACCATGGCGCATCTGCGCGGCACGCTGGACGCGTTCGCCAGGGCGCTGTTCGGCCCCCGGACCCGCACCCGCATGCGCCCGAACTACTTCCCGTTCACCGAGCCCTCGGCCGAGGTCGACGTGTGGTTCCCGGACAAGAAGGGCGGCGCGGGCTGGGTCGAGTGGGGCGGCTGCGGCATGGTGAACCCGAAGGTGCTGATCGCCAGCGGGATCGATCCCGAGGTGTACAGCGGGTTCGCGTTCGGCATGGGCCTGGAGCGGACGCTGCAGTTCCGCAACGGCATCCCGGACATGCGCGACATCGTCGAGGGCGACGTGCGTTTCACGCTGCCCTTCGGTATCCGGTCCTGACCTCACCCTTCGATCGAGAGAGCGAAACGTCAAGTGCGAGTAGCGCAGTCCTGGCTGACCGACATCATCCAGCGCACCAACCCGGAGTGGTCGGTGACGCCGGAGGAGCTCGACGCGGGATTCGTCCGGGTCGGACTGGAAGTCGAAGAGGTCGACAAGCTCCATCGGGTCGAGGGCCCGGAGGACGGCGAGACGCCGCTGGTGGTCGGCCGGGTCGCCGAGATCACCGAACTGACCGAGTTCAAGAAGCCGATCCGCTTCTGCAAGGTGGACATCGGCAAGCCCGACTTGCAGGAGATCATCTGCGGCGCGCGGAATTTCGAGGTCGGTGACCTGGTCGTCGCGGTGTTGCCCGGTGGCGTGCTGCCCGGTGGGTTCCAGATCACTTCCCGCAAGACCTACGGCCACGTCTCCAACGGAATGATCTGCTCGGTCGCCGAACTCGGTATCGGCAAGGACCATTCCGGCATCCTGGTGCTGGAACCGGGTACCGCCGAGCCGGGCACCGACGCCAACGCGCTGCTGGGTTTGGACGACACCGTCATCGAACTGAACATCACCCCCGACCGCGGCTACTGCTTCTCGGTGCGCGGCCTGGCGCGCGAACTGGCCTGCGGCTTCGATCTCGAATACGCCGACCCTGCGGTGCGTACCCTGCCCGACCACGAGCAGGAAGCCTGGTCGATCCGGGTCGAGCCGGACTCCCGGTGCACCCGCTTCGCGGCCCGCCGCGTCACCGGCATCGACCCGAAGGCGGTCAGCCCCTGGTGGTTGCAGCGCAGGCTGCTGCTGTCGGGCGTGCGCCCGATCTCGCCCGCGGTGGACGTCACCAATTACGTGATGCTCGAGCTGGGGCAGCCGCTGCACGCCTTCGACGCCGCGAAGGTGTCCGGCGGGCTGGTGGTCCGCACCGCGAACCAGGGCGAGACGCTGCGCACCTTGGACGAGGTGGAGCGCACGCTCGACGCCGAGGACGTGGTGATCGCCGACGATTCGGGTGTCGTC
The DNA here is from genome assembly GCF_040642815.1 of Nocardia sp. NPDC047648. Lineage (NCBI taxonomy): Bacteria > Bacillati > Actinomycetota > Actinomycetes > Mycobacteriales > Nocardiaceae > Nocardia > Nocardia sp. NPDC047648. The sequence continues at coordinate 218,625 of NZ_JBEYSX010000011.1, forward strand.
TCGCTGGCGGGCGTGATGGGCGGCGCGAGCACCGAGGTCGGCGCGCAGAGCACCGACATCCTGCTCGAGGCGGCCACCTGGAACCCGTTGCTGGTCTACCGGACCGCGCGCAGGCACAAGCTGGTGTCCGAGGCGGGCAAGCGGTACGAGCGGGTCGTCGATCCGGAGATCAACGTCGCCGCGCTGGACCGCGCGGCCACCCTGCTCGCCGAAATCGCCGGTGGCACCGTCGAACCCGTGCTGACGGATTTCCGGGCCCCGATCCCGGTGCCCGAGCCCATCCGGATGGACATCGACCTGGCCGACCGCGTCGCGGGCGTCACCTACCCCACCGGAACCTCCGCGCGCCGCTTGGCCCAGATCGGCTGCACCGTGGAGGTCGCTGTCAGCGAGGCCGGGCACGGCCAGCTGGTGGTGACCCCGCCCAGCTGGCGGCCCGACCTGGCCCAGCCCGCCGACCTGGTGGAAGAGGTGCTGCGGCTGGAAGGTCTCGAGCAGATCCCGTCCGTGCTGCCCGCCGCACCGGCCGGGCGGGGACTCACGCCGACCCAGCGCCGCCGCCGCGCGGTCAGCCGCGCGCTGGCGTTCGCCGGCGCCGTGGAGGTTCTGCCGCCGGTGTTCCTGCCCGCCGGGGTGTTCGACACCTGGGGTCTGGATGCCGACGACCCGCGCCGCGCCACCACCAGGGTGCTCAATCCGCTCGACGTGGAGCGCGCCGAACTGGCCACCACCCTGCTGCCCGGCCTGCTCGAAGTGGCCGTCCGCAACATCTCGCGGGGGGCGCGTGACCTGGCCATCTACGGCATCGCGCAGGTCGTGCTGCCCGGGGCGAACATCAGGGCGGTCGACCCGCTGCCGGTGGACCGGCGCCCTACCGACGCCGAGATCGCCGAGCTGCTCGACTCGCTGCCCGAGCAGCCGGTGCACGTGGCCGCCGTGCTGACCGGCCGTCGAGAGCCGCGTGGGCCGTGGGGTCCGGGTCGTGCCGTCGAGGCCGCCGACGCGTTCGCACTGGCCGACGCCGTCGCCGACGCGGCCGGTGTGACCGTCGAGCGCAGGGCGGCGGCCCAGCTGCCCTGGCATCCCGGTCGCTGCGCCGAGCTGGTGGTCGACGGAACGGTCGTCGGCTACGCGGGTGAACTGCACCCCGCCGTGCTGGAACGTTCGGGTCTGCCGCCGCGCACGTGCGCCGTCGAACTCGACCTCGACGCGTTGCCGCTGCGGGAAGCGCGACCCGTTCCCGTCGTGTCGCCGTTCCCCGCGGTGCTGCAGGACGTCTCGGTGAGTGTCGAGAAGACGATTCCTGCGGCGACCGTACAGGCCGCGCTGCGCACCGGCGGCGGGGAGCTGCTGGAGGACATCGCGCTGTTCGACGTGTACGAAGGCGCTCAGGCGGGCGAGGGACGCAAGTCGCTCACCTATGCCCTGCGTTTCCGGGCCGCCGACCGGACGCTCACCGAAGACGAGGCCAGTGCGGCGCGCGACGCGGCCGTCGCGGCGGCGGCCGACGCCGTGGGCGCGGTGCTGCGAGGCTGACGCGGTGCGGCACCCGGCCCGTCCGATCCTCAACGCGCTGACCTACCTGCCGGAGCGGACGGTGCTGCAGACCCCGGCGCTGCTCGGCATGGAGTACGCCGAGCTGTCGCTGCCCACCTCGGACGGGGAGATCGTGCACGCGTGGTGGATGCCCGCCCGGAACTCGGTCGGGCACATCCTGTTCGCGCACGGCAACGCGGGCAACCTCGGCGACCGGGTGCCGATCTACGCGTTGCTCACCGAGGCCGGTTTCGACGTGCTGGCCTTCGATTACCGCGGGTACGGGCGCAGCACCGGCAAACCGACCGAGCACGGCACCTACCTGGACGCGCACGCCGCGCACCGGGCGCTGCTCGCGCAACCGGGTGTCGATCCGAATCGTGTGCTGTACCTGGGTAAGTCCCTCGGCGGCGGCGTCGTGCTCGAGCTGGCGCAACACCATCCGCCGGCGGGGGTGATGCTGATGTCCACCTTCAGCGGTCTGCGCGACGCGGCTCGTTCGGTGTATCCGTTCCTGCCCGCGCCCCTGGTGCCGAACGCCTATCCGAACGAACGCCGCATCCGTGCGCTGCGCGCTCCGGTGCTGATCATGCACGGCGACCGGGACGAGCTGCTGCCGCTGCGGCACGCGCACCGGCTCTACGCCGCCGCGCCGGAGCCGAAACGGCTCGTCGTGTTTCCCGGGGCCGGGCACAACGATCTGATCGTCGTCGGCGGCTCGGCTTGGTACGACCTCGTGCGCGACTGGGCGGGCGCGCTCGTCCGGTCGTGAACCATGTGCGGCGCGGTCGTGGCTGCGTAGCCTGGCGGTATGAGTGACAACAGCGATATCGCGAGCCGGTTGGGCGGGCTGTCCGACGCGGAACTGGCAGGTGTCCTGCTGGTCGCCACGGCGGGCCGTCCCGGGTTCGCGGCGGTCCACGCCGCGTTGCTGGGGCTGGTGGAGACGGGGGATACCGGTACCGCCGGGAATGTGACTCCTACCACCCCGGTCGGCGGCACCGCGCTCCCAGGGCAGGGGTCGGAGGTATCCGGCCAGGTAGGCGGCGGTTCCGCGGTACCGGCGGTACCGGTACCGCCGCCGGGTATGCCCGGCACCGCCCCGAGCGGCGGATATTCGGTCTCCGGTGTTCCTACTTTCGAGTCAGTTCGCGATAAGGTCGAGCAGCGCTACGGCACCGCGCAGGGGATGGGCGAACTCGACCGGCAGACTCCAGCGGGCCGCAGCGCGGACGAACAATGGCAGGCACGTGAGAAGGCCGCGCGTGAACGACTGGACCGGATCCGGGAATCGTTGCACGGCAACGACGCCGAGCCGCACCAGACGTGAACCGGGCCGGGCGCGCCGGATGAAGATGGGTGGAATTCGATGAGCGAGCCGCGTGAGATCGCCGAACGGCTACTGGACGCCCAGGTGGAATTCCTGCTCGCCGAGGTCACCGGCGAGCGCTTCGCGGAGGTGATCGCGCGCGACACCGAGGAGGTCCTCGGAGTCGCCGACACGATCGTCTTCCGGGACGTCGTCGAGGTCGAGCAGGCCAAGCAGACCGTCCGCACCATCGTCGAGCTGATCGGCGGCAGTCCGGTGTTCGCCGACATGGTCGGTGTGTTCGCCGACTCCATCTACGACCACATCGCGACCAACAACGACTACACCCTCGGCGAGGTGGTCGAGCGCGAGCCGGTCGAGGCGCTGCTGGAGAAGATCTTCGGCATGCACCAGGCGCAGGAGCGCATCCTGGACCGGCTCACCGAGAGCCCGCTGGTGGCCACCGTCGCGTCGAAATTCGTGGACAAGCTGATCAACGACTTCATGCAGGCCAACCGCGAGCGCGCCGAGAAGATCCCGGGCGTCTCCTCGCTGATGTCGCTGGGCCAGTCGGCGGCCAATCGCGCCAAGAAGGCCGCCGACGGCACGTTCGTCGGCGACTTGGCGGGCAAGGGCGCGCTGTTCGCGCTCAAGCGCACTAACAACGCCATCCGCGAGATGCTGCGCGACGCGCCGGTGCACGCCGCCGCGATGGAGTTCTGGGATCTGCACGCCGACGAACCGGTCAGCGGTCTGCGCGAATACCTCAGCCGCAAGGACCTCAACGAACTGGTGCTGCTGTGCTACGAGATCGCCGTCACCACGCGCGAGAAGGAGTACTTCGGCCTGCTGCTGGACGAGTGCGTGGAGGTGTTCTTCACCAAGTACGGCGATTACACCCTGGCGGCCATGCTGCCCGAACTCGGTCTCACCGGTGACGACATCGCCGCGGAGATCCTGCGGTACGGGCCCGCGGTCATCGACAGCGCGAAGCGGGAAGGAGTGCTCGCCGGGCTGATCCGCGAGCGCCTCGCCCCCTTCTACACCTCCGACAAGGTGCTCGACATCCTCGGCGGCTGAGGCCCAGGGCTTTTCATCTCGGCAGGGTAGGCACGATCGCTTCGCCGACGGTCGCGAGGCGTTCGCAGGGGTTCTGCTCGGTGGTCTTGTTGACCAGCGTCAATTGCAGCAGGCCCTGGCGAGCGGGGAAGAGCACGTCGCACATCTGGTCCTTGGCGGCGTCGTCGACGCGGAACTGGCGTCCGGTGCGCCCGCCGATCGTGACGTCCTGGAAGTCGACATTGCCCGGCTTGCGCTCGAACTCGGCCACGGACATGCCGTTGGAGAACACGCCGAGGGTGAAGTCGGCGCCCTTCCAGCCGCAGATCTCCCAACCGGGCTGTTTCACCCCGCCGACACCGACCTGCTTGCTCGCCGGATCGAGGCCCGCGCTCGTCAGCGCGGTGTCGGGGATGCCGGTGCACGGATCGAACAGCTGGGTGGCGGTGCTCGCGGCCTGCGTGGTGGTGGTCGCCGGTGCCCCGCCGGACTCGTCGCCGCAGGCGGCCGCTCCGAGCACAAGTGCTATTGCCAAGGGAAACAACGTAATTCGGTGCGCCATCCAGCCCTCTTGCCCTCCGGTGTGTCGCGCCGGACTGTATCAGAGTCGCACCGCGAGGTTTCGCGGCGGGCGAGGACGGGTACCACGTTTCTCGTGCGGCTGTGCCGGCAGTCGCATTTCCATCGCCGAAATCGGTACCGCGCTGGAAGTCCCGATCGGGATCGGCAAGCCGTCGTCCGCGACCGGGCCGCCCGACACGTGATGTGCGCGTCGCCGTTGCCATCGAGAGGATCAGCGCCATTGTCCTGGCACTGCGACACGCGAAAGCAGACCATGCCGTCCTCGGTGAAGATCGTGGTGGGCGGCGGACTCGGCGCCGGGAAGACGACGTTCGTCGGGGCCGTCTCCGAGATCGGCCCGCTGGTGACCCAGGCGGAGGCGGCCGAGCCGATCGTCGTCCTGGACGACCCGGAGCGCCGGGCGGACTGGAAGCCGAGAACCGTCCCCGTCGACGTGGGGCGGATCGACCTGGACAGCTCCCTGCTGCTGTACCTGTTCGGCGCCCCGGGTGCGGACGACCTCGCCTGGATGTGGGACGACTTGGCCGACGGTGCGCTCGGCGCGGTGATCGTGGTGGACACCAGCCGCGTCCACGACTGCCATCCCGTGCTGGACTATTGCGCGCAGCACGGCACGCCCTTCGTCGTCGCGGTCAACCGCGCCCGTGGCACCCACGCCGACCTCGGCGAGGTGCGTGCGGCGCTCGCGCTCGCGGACTGGATCCCCGTGCTGGATTGCGATGCCAGCCGGCGTGATTCGGTCAAGGCCGTATTGGTGGCGCTGCTCGAACAGGTGCTGTCGCACCGGGCGGATCACCTCGTCGCCCGTAGCGCGGGTTGAGCGTGGCGCCGGGCGCTCCCGTCACGCGGGTCTGGTGAACGCGCCGCGCACCCGTCCGCTGTATCGGACTCGCGCTGGAGGGGTTTGCGGCGGTCGAAGGCGGGGATGAGCCGACGGTCCGGCATCCGCTCGCGCGTCCACGCGGATGTCGGTTTGTCGTGCTCGTAACTCCTCGTTGCCAGTGTGTTTAGAAGTCCGCACACTGTCCGATTGGTCCGGTTTTCGCGTTGACGGCGCGGCGGCCCTGTGACAGTTTGCCCTTGATTTCGGTGTGCTCGCTGTGGAGCAGGCGCGGCGGCTGATCGGAGGAGCAGAGGGTGGTGCGGTCACCTCGACGACCGGAGAGTTCCGGGGGCGCAACGGTTGTCCCGCTCCGCGCTCACGACGGTGAACGCCGAATGCCGGGCAGTGGCATCATGCGTCCGCGGACCATCCGCGGGCAGCTGGCTCGCATCCTCGTCGTCTCGCTCGTTCTGGTGCTCGCCCTTCTGGGTGGGATGGTCGCCCGCGAGAGAGAGGCGTATCGCAAGAGCCGGGACACGGTGGGCGCGGTGTCGCTGGCGCTGGCGGTGCAGGATCTCGTGCACGAGACGCAACGCGAGCGCGGCCTGACCAATGGCTTGCTCGGCGGCGACCAGCGCTTGCGGCAGCCGGTCGACGACCAGCGCGGCGCGGTCGACGGCGCCCTGCGCACGTTGCGGCAGGCGTCGGCGGACGGCCCGCCCGGCGCGGAGCGGGTGCGTACGGCGGCCCGTCCGTTCACCGACTTGGACGTGACCCGGTCGGGGATCGATGCACAGCGCACCTCCCGGCAGGTGGCGTTCCAGTTCTACACCGACGCCATCGATGGGCTGAACCGTCTGTCCCTCGGTCTCGACCAGGCCGCCGACCCGGCGGTCCGGCACGGGCTGCAAGCGCTGCACGCACTGGGCGAGGCGAAGGAGCAGACGGCCCGCGAACGCGGCTTCCTGAACGGCGTTTTCGCCTCGGATGTCTTCGGGCCGGGCGAGTACGTGCAGTTCCTTGACATCCGGGCGGCCAAGCTGGCCGGTCTGGCCGCGTTCGCCCGCGACGCGACCCCGGCCCAACAGGCGCTTCTGGACGCCGTGCTGGACGGTGCGGACGCAATCGCGGCCGCCGAGTCGGAGAACATCGCGATCGCCTCCAATGCCGGACCGATGGCACGACCGGTCGATCCGATCACCTGGTGGGCCCGGATGACCGCGGTCATCGACGAGCAGCGCACCGTACAACAGGCGGTCGGCGACGACGTCCGGCAACGGGCGGAGGCGCTGCGCCGCAACGCCGCCCTGATCCTCGGCGCGTTCGTGCTGGCCGCGCTGGCGGCGATCGCGGGAGAAGTGGCGCTGGTCGTCGCCGCGGTGCGCGCGATCGTCCGGCCGCTGGCCACGCTGGCGGCGGACGCCGACGACGTGGCGGGCCGCCGACTGCCCGAGGTGATCTCCGCTTGGCGCGCCGGCGCCGACGCCGGGCCGCCGGACCCGCCCGCCCCGGTGCGAGCGCCGCCGGGCGCGGGCATCGAGATCGCCGCCGTGGCCCGAGCGCTGGATCGCGTGCAGTCCACCGCGTTCGACCTCGCGTCGGAGCAGGCGCTGGTGCGCCGCAACACCACCGAGTCGATGGTCAGCCTGGCCCGCCGTAGCCAGAACCTCGTGCGTCGCCAGCTCGGCCTGATCAGCGAATTCGAGCGCGAAGAGCTCGATCCCAAGGCGCTGTCGAATCTGTTCGAACTCGACCATCTTGCCACCAGGATGCGCCGCAACGCCGAGAGCTTGCTCGTGCTGGTCGGCGAGGCCGGTCCGCGCAGCTGGGCCGAACCGATCCCGCTCAGCGACGTGATCCGCGCCGGCTTGTCCGAGGTCGACGACTACCGCAGGGTGGTGCTGCGCCGGATGGACGATGTCCTGGTCGCGGGTGCCGTGGCGAGCGAACTGGCACACATGCTCGCCGAGCTGATCGAGAACGGGCTGGCGTTCTCCCCGCCGGATCTCGACGTGGAGATCTACGGGCGTGCCGGACCGAACGGATACCTGCTCGCGGTGGTCGACCACGGTGTCGGCATGCCTGCGGGTCACTTGGCCCAGGCCAACGCGCGACTGCGCGGCGAGCAGGATTTCATCGTCGCGCCGACCCGTAATCTCGGTCACTACGTGGTCGGCAGGCTCGCCGATCGGCTCGGCATCGCGGTCGAGTTGAGCGTGTCGCCGGTGAGCGGCATCGTCGCGCGCCTGACGCTGCCGCCGGGGATGCTCGAGACGGAGCAGGAACAGCGCGGCGACCCGCGTGAGCCCGCGCCGCGCTCCACCGGGCAGGGCGATTCCAGTTCGCCGATGGCGCGCCCCACTCGGACTGCCGGAGTTCACACCGCGGTTCGAGCGCGGTCTTCGGCCCGCACCCAGTTCGGTGCCGCACGATCCGAGCCCGCGGCAAGCCTCGGCGCAGCCGAAACACTCCGCGCGGCAACGGGATCCGATGCGGACGAAGACGCCGTGCGGCGCACCGAGAACGGCCTGGTCAAACGCAACAAGAAAGCCCGCGCCGCCGCTACCGGCGTTCGTCCCGATCCGGTACCACGGCCGGAGCCCGCCCTCGCGGTCGAACGCTCACCCGAGCAGATCCGCGGCATGCTCTCGGCCTTCCGATCGGGCCATCAGAGTGGCGCGCCCGCGCGGCACGCCGCCGAAGGTGACCACCGCCTGCCCGCGGCCGACTCGGCGCACGAACTCCGATCCGCAGCGACCATGACAGAGGAGATCCGGTGACCACCCCCATATCGGGCGCCGACCAGCACACGTTCGACTGGCTGCTGGCCAACTTCGTCCGCGGCACCGACGGTGTGCGCGAGGCGGTCGCGGTCTCCTCGGACGGCTTGCTCATCGCCATGTCCGACGGCTTGGACCGTGCTTCTGCCGACCGGCTCGCCGCCATGGTGTCCGGGCTGGTCGGGCTCGCCAGAAGCGCATCGCGCAGTTATTCCTTCGACGGGCTGAAGTTGATCATGATCGAGATGAAACGCGGATTCCTCCTGGTGTCCGCCATGGGCAGCGGCAGCTGTCTCGGCGTGATCGCCGACAGCGGCTGCGATGTCGGACTGGTCGGCTACGAGATGGCGGTGCTCGCCGACCGTGCGGGTGCGCTGCTGGACCCCGCGCTCATCGCCGAGCTGCGCGAGTCGCTGCGGCGATGAGACACGAACCGGCTCCGGGCGACGACCGATTCGTGCGTCCCTTCGTGGTCACCGCCGGACGCACCACACCGCTGTTGGACGGACTGCGCGTCGAGACGTTGGTGCGGGCCGAGCCCGCCGCGCTGTCCGCACCGCTGCGCTTCGAGCAGCGCACCCTCGTGCGGTTGTGTCAGCGGCCGCATTCCATCGCCGAGATCGGCACCGCGCTCGGCGTCCCGATCGGGGTCGCCAAGGTCGTCGTCAGCGACCTGGCCGCCACCGGACACGTGACCGTGCGCGCCGCCGATCAGCTCACCGCCGCCGCCATCGAGAGGATCAGGGACCTTGTCCGGGCACTCTGACACACGCACGCCTGCTATGCCGTCCTCGGTGAAAATCGTGGTCAGCGGCGGATTCGGCGTCGGGAAGACGACGTTCATCGGGGCCATCTCGGAAATCGAGCCCCTGGTGACCGAGGCGGCGATGACCGAGGTGGCGGTCGGCGTGGACGACGCGGGGCACGGGGCGGACAAGACACAGACCACCGTCGCACTCGACTTCGGGCGCATCACCCTGGACAGCGCACTGCTGCTGTACCTGTTCGGCACGCCGGGCCAGGACCGTTTCGTCTTCCTGTGGGACGACCTGGTCGACGGCGCGCTGGGTGCGGTGATCGTGGTGGACACCAGCCGTGTCGACGACTGCTATCCGGTGCTGGACTACTTCGAGGCGCGCGGCACGCCCTTCGTCGTGGCGGTCAACCGCTTCGACGGCGGCACCCGTTTCGCGCTCGACGAGGTCCGTGAGGCACTCGAACTCGAGACGTGGATCCCGGTGCTGGAATGCGATGCCAGACGACGTGATTCGGTGAAGCAGGTGCTGGTGTCGCTGCTCGAACAGGTCCTGTCGCACCGTGCGGATCACCTCACCGCCCGAGACGCGGGCTGAGGTAGGGGTCGAGGGGCCCGGCTGCGACAGCGCGCCGGCGCCCGCCGATGAATTCGCCGCGCGTGCGTCGTCTGTACTGTTGCCCGACCCTGACGAAATACAAGGAGCAGCAGCATGAGCAACGGCGCGGACCTCGCCCTCACCCACATCGCCGTACTGGTCGGTGACCAGGACAAGGCCCTGGAGTTCTACCGCGACGTGATCGGCCTCGAGGTACGGGCCGACATGCCGTTCGCCGGTGGGCGCTGGGTGACCGTCGGCCCGGCGAAGCAACCGGGCATCGAGTTCATTCTGGAGACCCCCGAGATGGTGCCCGACGAGGCGGCCGGCGCGGCGGCGCGGGCCCGGCTCGCCAGCGGCGCGCAGGGCACGTTGATCTTCACCACCGACGCCGTTGACGCCACCTTCGCCCGGCTGCGCGACGCGGGCGTCGAGGTGACGCAAGAGCCGATCGCGCAGCCGTACGGGGTACGCGACTGCGGCTTCCGCGACCCGTGGGGCAACTACCTGCGCTTCTCCGAACTCCTCGGCTGAGCCGCGGGCGGCCGGTGTGGGCCGCGTCGCATACCCGCCCGGCCCGGAGGGCAATACTGTCTGATCATGGGCGAATCGATGAGCGAGATCGAACAGGACGCCATCCGGCCGCTGCGCGACGACATCCGTTTCCTCGGCGGCGTACTGGGCGACACCATTCGCGACCACGAAGGGCCGGAGGTCTTCGACCTCATCGAGCGGGTGCGCATCGAGGCGTTCCGGGTACGCCGCGAGGAGGTCGAGCGCAGCGCCGTCGCGGAGATGCTCGACGGTGTGGACATCGCGGTCGCCCTGCCGCTCATCCGCGCGTTCAGCTACTTCGTGCTGCTGGCCAATCTGGCCGAGGACATCCAACGCGACCGCCGCCGCGCCGCGCACGAGGCGGCGGGTGAACCGCCACAGGACTCGTCGCTGGCGGCCACCTACCGCAAACTGGACGCGGCGGCGCTCGACGGGTCCCGGGTCGCGGAGCTGCTGGCCGACGCGCTGGTGTCGCCGGTGATCACCGCGCACCCGACCGAAACGCGCCGCCGCACCGTGTTCGACGCGCAGGCCCGGATCACCGAGTTGATGCGCCTGCGCTTGCGCTACGCCGAGAACGAGCGTGAGCGGGCCGACCTCGAACTGCGGATCCGCCGCCAGGTGCTGAGCCTGTGGCGCACCGCGCTGATCCGCCTGGCCCGCTTGCGCATCCAGGACGAGATCTCGGTGGGTCTGCGCTACTACGACCTCACCCTGTTCGACGTGATCCCGGCGATCAACGCCGAAGTGCGCGCCGCGCTTCGCTCGCGCTGGCCGGGCGTCGAGTTGCTGCCGCGTCCGATGCTGCGTCCCGGCTCGTGGATCGGCGGCGACCGCGACGGGAACCCGTACGTCACCGCGGATGTGGTGCGTCAGGCCGCTTTCCGCGCCGCGGGCGTCGCGTTCGAGCGCTACCTGCGCGAGCTGGTGGAACTGGAGAAGACGCTGTCGCTGTCGGCCCGGCTGGTCACCGTGACGCCCGAGGTCGCCGCGCTGGCCGAGACGGGATATCCCGATCCGGCCGCGCACGCCGACGAGCCGTATCGCCGGGCGCTGCATCACGTCCGGGCCCGGCTGACCGCCACCGCGCGGGCGGCGCTCGGCGAGGTTCCACCGAACGGCCTGGATGCCGGTGCGCGGCCCTATCCGACTCCGCAGACGGTGCTGGACGACCTGGACGCGATAGACGCCTCGCTGCGGGGCAGCGGCGACGGCTTGCTCGCCGACGATCGCCTCGCCGCGTTGCGCCACGCCATCGAGACCTTCGGCTTCCACCTACAGAGTCTGGACCTGCGGCAGAACTCCGAAGTGCACGAGCAGGTCGTCGCCGAACTGCTGACCTGGGCGGGGGTCCACTCCGACTACGCGAGCCTGCCGGAGGAGCGGCGGGTGGAACTGCTGGCCGCCGAGCTGCGCACCCGCCGCCCGCTGCTCGGCCCGCACGCACGGCTGAGCGAGTCGGCCGCCAAGGAACTCGGCATCGTGCGCGCCGCGCGGGATGTGGTGGACACGCTCGGCGCGGCCGCGGTGCCGAACTACATCATCAGCATGTGCACCTCGGTCAGCGATCTGCTCGAGGCCGCCCTGCTGCTCAAGGAAGGCGGGCTGCTCGACCCGGGGGAGCCGGACGGGCCGCCGAACTGCCCGGTGGGCATCGTCCCGCTGTTCGAGACCATCGAGGACCTGGGCGCGGGGGCGGCGACACTGTCCGCGGCGCTGGAGGTGGGGGTCTATCGCGATCTGGTGGCCGCGCAAGGCATGCGCCAAGAGGTGATGCTCGGCTATTCCGACTCCAACAAGGACGGCGGATACCTCGCGGCGAACTGGGCGCTGTACCGGGCCGAGCTGGATCTGATCGAGGTCGCCCGCAAGACCGGGATCCGGTTGCGGCTGTTCCACGGCCGCGGCGGCACGGTAGGCCGCGGCGGCGGCCGCAGCTACGACGCGATCCTCGCCCAGCCCGCCGGGGCGGTGCGCGGCTCGCTGCGGCTCACCGAACAGGGCGAGGTGATCGCCGCGAAATACGCCGAACCCGGTAGCGCGCACCGCAATCTGGAGTCGCTGATCGCGGGCACCCTGGAATCGACCCTGCTGGACGTGGAGGGACTCGGCGCCGACGCCGAGCCGTCCTACGGAATCATGGACGACCTCGCGGCCCGCGCCCGCGCCGCCTACGCGCGGCTGGTGCACGAAACCCCTGGATTCGTCGAATATTTCCGGCAGTCCACGCCGGTCGCCGAGGTGGGGGACCTGAACATCGGCAGCAGGCCCGCCTCGCGCAAGCCGACGAATTCGGTCGCGGACCTGCGGGCCATCCCGTGGGTGATGTCCTGGAGTCAGGCGCGGGTGATGCTGCCGGGCTGGTACGGCACCGGCGCCGCCCTGGAGGAGTGGATCGGCGGCGACCCGCAACGCCTGGCCACCTTGGCGGACCTGTACCGGCGCTGGCCGTTCTTCCGCACGGTGCTGTCCAACCTGGCCCAGGTGATGGCCAAGAGCGATCTCGACATCGCCGCGCGCTACGCCGAACTCGTGGACGACGTGGCGTTGCGCGAGCAGATCTTCGGCATGATCCGCGACGAGCACGCCCGCACCGTTCGCATGCACGCCGCGATCACCGGCAACGATCACCTGCTGGCCGACAACCCGTCGCTGGCCGAGTCCATCCACAACCGCTTCCCCTACCTGGAACCGCTCAACCAGATGCAGGTGGAGCTGCTGCGCCGCCTGCGCGCCGGGGACGATTCCGAACTGGTGAAACGCGGCATCCTGCTGACCATGAACGGCCTGGCCACCGCGCTGCGCAACTCGGGCTGAGCCGCCGAGGGCCCAGGGCCGGGAAGGAATGTCGTGTCGATCGATGAAGCCGCCGTCGCGGCGCTCGCGGACCGCCGGATCGGTCCCGAGCACAAGGGTATGCCACCGGAATCCTGGGGGCTGACCGTCCGGGAATTCCGCACCGGCGCTGTGCCGCTCGCCTCGCTGGAGACTCCGGTGCTCACCGTCGACCGCGCGGCCTTGCGGACGAACATCGCGGTCATGGCCGACTGGGTGCGCGCGGCCGGTGTGCAACTGGCGCCGCACGGCAAGACCACGATGGCGCCACAGGTGTGGGCCGACCAGTTGGCCGCGGGCTCGTGGGGCATCACACTGGCCACCATCTGGCAGACCCAGGTGGCCCGATCGTTCGGCGTCGCCCGGGTGCTGCTGGCCAACGCGCTGGTCGATCCGGTCGGATTGCGCTGGGTCGCGGCGGAATCGGCGCGCGACCCGTCCTTCGAGTTCGTCTGCTGGGCCGACAGCGTCGAGACGGTCGCGCTGATGGACGCGCACCTGCGCACCGCCCCGGAGCCGGCGCGGATCCGGGTGCTGGTGGAACTCGGCGGCCCGCACGGCCGAACCGGTGCGCGCACGGTGGAACAGGCGCATACCGTGGCGCGGGCGATCGGCGCGGCGTCCCGGCTGACGCTCGCCGGCGTCGGTGGTTACGAGGGCGCGCTCGCCCACGACCGCACCGCGAGCGGCGTTCGCGCGGTGCGCGACTACCTCGGCGAACTCGCCCGCCTGCACTCGGAACTCCGCGCGGCGGGGCGATACCGCGGTCCGGCCCTCGTCACCGCCGGTGGCAGCGCCTATCCGGAGCTGGCGCTCGAATACCTCGCCCCGCTGTCCGACGAGCAGGGCGCGCAGGGTGTCGCGACGACGGTCGTCCTGCGCTCGGGCGCCTACGTCATCCACGATGACGGCTTCTACGCGAGCATGTCGCCGCTGGCGGCTCCCGGATGCGCGCGGCCGCTGCGCTCGGCGATGCACGGCTGGGCACGCACCCTCTCGCGCCCTGAGCCGGGGCTCGCCCTGCTGGACGCGGGCAAACGCGATCTGCCTTTCGACGAGGGGCTGCCGATTCCACAACGCGTCGCGGGCGGTGCGCTGGACGCGGGCGCGACGGTCTCCGCGCTCAACGACCAGCACGCCTTCCTCCGGCTTCCGGTCGGCGCCGCGGAGTTGCCCATCGGGTCGGTCGTGCGGCTCGGGCTGTCGCACCCGTGCACCGCCTTCGACAAATGGCGCCTGATCCCGGTGATCGACGACGCCGACGCCCAGACGCCCCGGGTGGTCGATCTGCTGCACACGTTCTTCTAGACGACGCGGTTGCCCGGTATACGAGAAGCTTCGGCCACAGCGATGCCGGGCGCTCGCGACGGCTCGGCCTCCGCGTTCCTCGATCATCCGGTGCGAGCGGCGCACGCTCCGAACGGTTCGCCGGGCAGGGCGAAGTCCGGCACCGGAGCCGCCCGTATTCATCTCGCCAGGGCAGGGCAGTGATACCGATTACGCTCCCGCTACTTGTCACTACATCTGTAGTAGCGTTTGCGATAGCTGCTCGTCGAGCGGTGCGGAGAAAGGGGAAGCGATGGCCGAGGCGCTCATCGTGGGCGGTGGTATCGGTGGCCTGGCGACCGCGGTGGCCTTCTCGCGGCGGGGTCACCGCGTCGAAGTGCTCGAGCGGGCCGCCGAGATCACCGAAGTGGGCGCTGGGCTGTCGCTGTGGCCCAACGCGATTCGCGCCCTCGACGCCCTCGGCTTGGGCGACGAGGTGCGGGCACGGGCCGTCGAGCAGGGGGCGGCGGGCATCCGTGATCGCGCCGGACGGTGGCTGACCAGGACGGATGCCGAGGCGATCCGGGCTCGGTACGGCAGCCCGGTCATGCTGCACCGCGCCGACCTGGTGCACATCCTGCGCTCCGCGATACCGGCGGCGGCGCTGCGCACCGGCGTCACCGTGGCCGAGGCCCGAGCCGACGGCACGGTGGTGCACTCGGCCGGAACCTCCAGCGCGGACATCGTCGTCGGCGCGGACGGCATTCGCAGCGTCGTGCGTCGCACCATCTGCGGTGAGATCCGCCCCCGCTACGGCGGCTACACCGCGTGGCGGGTGGTCGTCACGCCGCGCGAGCCGGTCACGGACATGGGTGAAAGCTGGGGGCGCGGTGAGCGTTTCGGGTACGTTCCGCTCGCGGACGGCCGTGTCTACTGCTTCGCCACCGCGAACATGCCCGCAGGGAAGGCAAGCGGCGGGGTGGAGGAGTTGCGCGCCCGGTTCGGCGGATGGCACGACCCGATCCCCGCCCTGCTGGCCGCGGCCGGGGACGCCGAGGTGCTGAAGCACGACCTCTACGACCTGCCGACGCCGAAGAGCTACGTCGCAGGCCGGATCGCGCTCGTGGGAGACGCGGCGCACGCCATGATGCCCACCCTCGGGCAAGGCGCCTGCCAGGCGCTGGAGGACGCCGTGGTGCTGGCCAGGGTGGCCGACAGCGGCGGTGACCTCGCCGATTACGACCGGGAACGCAGGCCGCGCACCCGGATGATCGCCGCACGCTCGCGCCGGATCGGCGCGGTGGCGCAACTGTCGTCGGCGCCCGTCGTCGCGATCCGCGACGCCTTGGTGCGGGCGATCCCCGACTCGGTGCAACTCGGATCGCTCGCCGCCGTCCTGGATTGGCGCGGCTAGCCGGTGCGCTCGCCGCCGAAGTCGCGCACGGCGCGCACGCAGCGGGCGGCATGGGCGCGCAGCGCCTCGACGAGTTCCGGTGGGCCGTCGAGCAGGGTGAAGTCGAGATCGACCGAGGTGATCATCCACACCAGCTGCTCCGGCGACTCGCTGCCGACGTGCAGGCGGCAGCTGTGCTCGTCGACGGCTTCCAGGACGCCGGTGCCCGGCCACACGCGGTCGGCGGCGTCATCGGCCGAGCGGTGCAGGAGCACCGTCGCCTGATGCGGCCAGGCACGGGTCGACAGCCGCATCGAAAGATACGCCGCGACATCACCTTCCGGCGGCTCGCGTGGTGCGTAGCGTGGGCCGGTCGGAATCCGCGGGGTGATCCGATCCGCCCGGAAGGTGCGCCAGTCGGTGCGTTCCACGTCCCAGGCGACCAGGTACCAGTGCCTGCTGAAGTGCACGAGGGTGTGCGGCTCGACGGTGCGCAGGCCCAGTGCTCCGTTGTGCGCGCGATAGTCGAACCGCAGCCGTTCGTGGCGCTGACACGCTTCGGCGATGGCCATGAGCGTGTCCGGATGGACCTCGGGCACCGGCGCCGCGACGCGCAGGGTGGCGCCGCGCAGCGTGCGGACCCGGTGGCGCAACCGGGGCGGCAATACCTGCTCCAGCTTGCTCAGTGCGCGCAGCGACGCCTCCTCGAGTCCGGTCACGCTGCCACCGGCGGCGCTGCGCAGGCCGACCGCCACCGCGACCGCTTCGTCGTCGTCCAGCAGCAGCGGCGGCAATGCGGCGCCCGCGCCGAGCTGGTATCCGGCGGCGCCCCGGGTGGCATGCACCGGATAACCGAGTTCGCGCAGCCGATCGATGTCGCGTCGCACGGTTCGACCGGTGACTCCGAGCCGTGCGGCCAGTTCGGCGCCGGTCCAGTCGGGACGGGTCTGCAACAGAGTCAGCAGGGCGAGCAGGCGAGCCGACGTTTCCAGCATCACGCCAGAATGCCGGAAAGATAGGAACGATCGCGTCCTAAGCGCTTCCTACCGTGGCCGACATGACAACCGAACCGGACATTCGCCCCTTCCGCATCGACACCCCCCAGGAGAAGATCGACCACCTGCGCCGGCGCCTCGCCGAGACGGCGTGGCCGAGCGACCTGCCCGGCGCGGGATGGGACAAGGGCATGCGGGTGTCCTACCTGCGGCCGCTGGCCGAGTACTGGCGGACCGAATTCGACTGGCGTGCCGTCGAGGCGACGCTGAACGAACTGCCGCAGTTCGTCACCGACATCGACGGGCAGCGCGTGCACTTCCTGCACGTGCGCTCGCCGGAGCCGGATGCCCTGCCACTGGTGCTCGGTCACGGCTGGCCCGCGTCGTTCGTCGAGTTCCTGGACGTGCTCGGGCCGCTGAGCGATCCCCGTGCCCACGGCGGCGACCCCGCCGACGCGTTCCACCTGGTCGTTCCCTCGCTGCCGGGGTTCGCGTTCTCCGAGGTGTCCCCGGATCCGGGCGCGGGCTCGACCGAGCGGTTCGCGGAGGTGGTCGCGGCACTCATGGCGCGCCTGGGCTACGACCGCTACGGCGTGCAGGGCGGCGACGCCGGATACTTCATCGCCGCACAGTTGGGCCATATCGCTCGGGAACACGTCGTGGGCCTACATGTGAACGGCCCGATCACCATTCCCTCCTGGGGCAGCGGCGACGACGGCGAATCGTGGGGGGCGGCGACGTCCGCTTCGGACGAGTGGTCCCCGGATGCACCGGAGGCCGAGTACAGCCCGGAGGACCAGGCGAAGCTGGCGACGCTGACCGGCCCGGAGAGCTACGCCCGCTACGACTACGCGACCGTGCAGGCCAACCGCCCGCACACGCTGGCGATCGGCCTGCAGGACTCGCCGGCCGGGCTGCTGTCCTGGATCGCCGACCTGTTCCGGCAGTACACGAACCCGGCGATCGAACTGCCGGACGACGCGGTGGGCCGGGACGCGCTGCTGACCAACGTCAGCCTGTACTGGTTCACCGGAACCTTCGCCTCCTCGCTGCGGCTCTACAGCGAATCCGCGGCCTGGGGCGCGCCGGTGGTGAAGTCCGATGTGCCGACCGCTGCGGCGATCTTTCCCGGCGACATGTCCGTTCGCAAGCTCGCCGAACAGGCGCACCACATCGTCCGGTGGACGGAGTTCGATCGTGGCGGGCATTTCGCGGCGATGGAGGCGCCGGATCTGTTGATCGCGGACGTGCGCGAGTTCTTCCGCACGCTGCGCTCAGACGCGGCTCTGCCGTCATCGGCGTCATCGGACAGGGCACGGTAGAAACGCGCGCCTACCCGCCGGGTTGCCGCGCAGCCGAGCCCGGGTGGCCGGAGTCCGCGGAGTAGCGCGCGTGCATGGCGGCGGCCGTCGCCGCGAGCCGTGCGCGCAGCTGCGGCGGGTCCAGCACTTCGACGAACTCGCCGAGCGGCAGTAGGCCGTGCGCGAGCACCTCGTAGGACTCCGATGGCACGACCACCTCCACCCACCCCTCGGCGTCGGGCGGCCCGGCGGAGGCCAGTGCTTCGGCGACCGCCGCCGGATCGTTCGTCAGCCGCAGCAACCGCAGGTGGGTGGCGGCGATCCGGCAGCGCGCCCGGACGCGCAGCATCGAACGCGCGAAATCGTCGGCGGCGTCGGTCCAGTGCGCCCGCAGATCGAATCCGGCCGGGCGGGCGAAGGATTCGCCGGTCGTCTCGGCGGAGCGGATCCGGCCCACCCGATACGAGCGGGGCGTGTGCCCGCTGCGAGCGACGAGGTACCAGGTGCCTGCCTTGAGCACCAGGCCGAGTGGGTCGAGCAGGCGTTCGACCACCTGGTCCTTGCGCGCGTAGCGCACGCGCAGCCTGCGGTCGTGCCAGAGCGCGTCGGCGATCGTCGCGAGCGTCGGCGTCTCGTCCGGCCGGTGGAACCAGCCCGGCGCGTCGACATGCACCCGCTCGGCGATGCGCGTCGCCCGTCCGCGCAATTCCGGCGGCAGCGCCGCGAGCATTTTCAACTGCGCGGTGGCCAGCACGGTGCCGAGGCCGAGATCGGCGGCGGCGCCGGGCAAGCCGGTCAGCAGCACCGCGTCGGCCTCGTCGGTGGTCAGGCCCGTGAGCCGGGTGCGATAGCCGTCCACCAGCCGGACGCCGCCTGCCCGGCCCGGTTCGCTGTAGACCGGGACACCGGCCACCGAAAGGGCCTCGACATCGCGATAGACGGTGCGCACCGACACTTCCAGTTCCCTGGCCAGTTCGGGCGCGGTGAGCCGGCCTCGGGTCTGCAACAGCAGAAGCAGTTGCACCAGCCGACTCGCCCGCATGCAGGCGACACTAGCCGCAAACCTTGACACGAGACGGCAGGGTTTCGCCGTACCGTCCTCGTCATGACCACTTGGAGCCGATTCACCGAAGAAGCACCGCACGTCGCCGAGGTATTCACGCGCAGGCACCGCGCGGCGGGCAATCTCTGCATGCTCGGCACCATCCGGGCCGACGGATCACCGCGGATCAGCCCGGTCGAACCGCGCGTCTTCGAGGAGTTCCTGGTGATCGCGGGAATGCCGGGCACCACCAAGTTCCGCGATCTGGCTCGGGATCCACGCTTCTGCCTGCACACCGCCACCGTGGACACGAATGTGTCCGACGGTGACGCCAAACTTTTCGGCGCCGTCGTCGACCTGCCCGACCGCGACGTGCACGTCCGCTTCGCCCAGCACCTGTTCGACGCGACCGGTTTCGACATCCGGGGGCGCGAGTTCGACCACTTCTACGTCGCCGATCTCACCGGGGCGTCGACGGTGGAGGTCGACGGCGACCACCTCGACATCACCATTTGGAAGCCGGGTGAAGGGGAGCGCGTGGTCCGCAAGCACTGAGCAGGCGGCTCGGCGCGACGATCTCACTCCCGCGCCGTCAGTTGGGCGGCGATCGGGCTCGGGACCGGGACGCCGCGGCGGTGCAAGTCGGTGAGGAATCGGCGGACGAGGGGATCGCCCGGGGTGGAGGTGAGGCAGACGACCTCGCGCGTCAGTGGCGGCCGCAGGCTGCGGACGGCGCCGGGGAACGTCGCGGTCAGCGCGCTGGTGGGCACGAGGGCGGTGCCGAGACCGGCGGCGGCGAGCTGGGCGGCGGTGCCGGCTTGACGGGTCCTGGTCGCCGCGGTCAGCACCACTCCTCGTCCTGCGGCGACTTCGTCGAGCCAGGCGCTGAGGCCGTTGTCGGGGTGGTAGTGCACCACCGGGCGTTCGGCGATGTCCGCCAATGTCATCGCTGCCGGAGGCTTCCCGGCGTCGTCCGGCAAAGCCGCGACGATCTCCTCGTTCCCGATCACGACGAGGTGGCCCTCCCAGCGCGACGGTCTCGGCCCGAGGGCGAGATCGGCCGTGCCGATGGCCACCATCTCGGCCATGGCGTCGGCGCTGGACACCTCGGACAAGGTGAGGCGTACCTCTGGACGACGGCGATGCCAGACGCGCAGCACGGGAGCGAGCAGGCTCGCGGACATGCTGTCCGCGCACGCGATGCGCAATTCCCCGGTCGCGCCCGCGGCGACGGCGCGGCCGCCCGCGACCACTCGTTCGGCGGCAGCCACCGCGGCGCGTGCGTCCGCGGCGATCGCACGGCCCGCGGCCGTCGCCCGTACCCCACGCGGGAGCCGCTCGAGCACCGGCGTGCCGAGTTCGCGCTCCAGCGAGGCGATCTGGTGCGACAGCGCGGGTTGCGACAGATGCAGTCGAGCGGCGGCCTCGGTCACCGACCCGGAGTCGAGCACGGCGATCAGGCACTCCAGCGCACGCAGCGTAGGCATTCGATAATTCTATGGCAAGCCCTGAAACTATCGATCCCGCGACGGGATGACGGTGATCGCCCAGGTCGTTCCTCTCGGTGGGGCACAGCACACCTACCGAGAGGAACACTTATGACAGGCACGTTGGACGGCAAGAAGCTCGTCATCGTCGGCGGTGGATCGGGCATCGCTCGACAGATCGCCCGCGACGCGGTCGCCGCGGGCGCGACCGTGGTGCTCGCGGGCCGCGACGAGCACGCCGTGGCCGCGGCACGGGAGCAAGTGATGGGCGCGGCCCGCGGTCGCCGTGCGGCGGTCGAAGCGATCCGGATCGACCTCGGTACCGAGGACTCCGTCGTCCGGGCAGCCGAGGAAGTCGGTGAGCTGGACTATCTGGTGTCAGTGGCCGCGTCCCACGCGAACGGGCCCGTGGCCGAGCTGGCTCGGGCAGCGATCGTGCGGGCCTTCGACGCCAAGGTGATCGGCCCGATCCTGCTCGGCAAGCACTTCGGCGCCCGGATCAGGCCGGGCGGAGCGCTGCTGCTGTTCTCCGGGGTAGCCGCGTGGCGGCCCGCGCCGGGACGGACGGTGATGGCTACGACCAATGGCGCGGTGAGTTTCCTCGCCGAGGCGCTGGCGGTCGAGCTGGCGCCGATCCGGGTGAACGCGCTGTCGCCGGGCATTGTCGACTCGGGCGTCTGGGACGGCATGGGCGAGCGGAAAGAGCACTTCTTCGATGAGGTGGCGGCCGTCAATCCGGCGCGCCGGGTCGGCAGCCCCGCCGATATCTCCGCCGCGGCGCTGCTGGCGCTGACCAATCCCTTCTTGACCGGAACGACCCTGCACGTCGATGGCGGCGGCCGACTGGCCTGAGCGCGGATCGCATCGCTACCGGTTCGGTTCACCTTTGCCGAGCTCGGCGCGCCGACGCGTCAGGAAATTTCGTTCGGCCGCGTTGTCGGTGCGGTCGAGAGCGGCGTCGTAGGCGGCGACCGCGTCGGCGGTTCGACCGAGACGGGCCAGCAGGCTCGCGCGGATGGCGTGGAACAGGTGGTATCGCTCGAGCGCGAGGGCGTCCACCAATTCCAATGCCGTCGCGGGACCGTCCACTTCGGCGACCGCCACCGCGCGGTTGAGGGCGACGACCGGATTCGGTGTGAGCGCGGTGAGCTGGTCGTAGAGGCGCAGGATCTGGGTCCAGTCGGTGGCCGTCGCGCTCGCCGCGTCGGCGTGCACCGCGTTGATCGCCGCCTGCAACTGATACGGCCCCGGCCGGTTGCGGCGCAGGCATTGCCGGACGAGGGTGTGCCCTTCGGCGACGAGGTCGCGGTCCCATCGGCTGCGATCCTGTTCCGCGAGGGGGATGAGGGAGCCGTCGGGGCCGGTGCGCGCGGACCGGCGGGACTCGCTCAGCAGCATCAGCGCGAGCAGGCCGGTCACCTCGGGCTCGTCCGGCATCAGCTCTGCCAGCAAGCGGCCCAGGCGAATCGCCTCGGCGCAGAGATCGGTCCTGACCAGCTGTGTACCGGATGAGGCCGTGTGTCCCTCGGTGAAGATCAGGTACACGACGCCGAGTACCGCGCGCAGCCGGGCGGGCAGGTCCGCGTCGGCGGGCACCCGGTGCGGGATGCGGGCGTCGCGGATCTTGCCTTTGGCGCGAACGAGGCGCTGCGCCATCGTCGTTTCGGAGACCAGGAACGCGCGGGCGATCTCGGCGGTGCTCAACCCCCCGAGCAGCCGCAGCGTCAGCGCCACCTGCGCCTCCGGCGCCAGAGCGGGGTGGCAGCAGGTGAAGATCAACCGAAGCCGGTCGTCGCGCACGGCGCTCACCGCCTGCTCCGGCTCGTCCTCGGCGTGCAGGAGGGCGGCCTGCGCGTGCCGGTCCGCGCGGGAGGCCTCGCGGCGCAGGCGGTCGATGGCCCGGTTACGCGCGGTGGTGATGATCCAGCCGGGCGGGCTCGGCGGGAGACCGTCGGCCGGCCAACGCTGGACGGCGGCGGTGAAGGCGTCCTGCACCGCGTCCTCGGCGACGCCGATGTCGCCGAAGACGCGGATCAGGCTCGCGACCGCACGGCCGTAATGCTGCGCGAAGACCGTTTCGATCACCGAGCCGGTCACGGGTTCGTCCATCTGTCAGTCCTGGATCGGACGGACCTCGACGGGCAGGCCGATGACGGCGGTGAGCTTGCGGCCCCATTCCAGCGCTTCGTCGAGATCGGCGGCGCGGATGACGGTGAAACCGCCGATGTGCTCCTTGCCTTCGACGTACGGGCCGTCGGTGATCAGCACGTCCTCGCCGCGAGCGTGCACCACGGTCGCGGTGCCGGGCGCGTGCAGACCGGCGGCGAACACCCAGGTACCCGCCGCCCGCATCTCGTCGTTGAGCGCGCCGAGTTCGCGCATGATCTCGTCCAGGTTCTCCGGCGCCCCCGCGTCGGGCTGGTAGATGCTGAGCAAGTAGTGCTTCATCGCGCCATCCTTCTCATCCGCGCCGGTAGGTGGCGATGACGACACCGGTTCCGGTCGTCACCGTGTCGGTCGTCCGCAAGCCGCCCAGCGCCACGCCGTCGAACAATCGGCGGCCCGAACCGAGTACCAAGGGGTGGATCAGCAGGAGGTACTCGTCCACCAGATCGTGGCGCATCAGCGAGCGCAACAGGTCGCCACTGCCGAGCACCACCAGATTCCGGTCCGGTTCCCGCCGCCGCAACTCGGGGACCGCCGTCATCGCGTCGCCGCCGAGCCATGTCGAGTTCTGCCAAGCCAGCGGCCCGCTTCCGGTGCGGGAAGCGACGAACTTCTCGGTCTTGTCCAGCGCATCGGCCATCGGGTTGCCGACCTGTCGCGGCCAGTATCCCGCGAAGTCCTCGTAGGTGCGCCTGCCGAGCAGCAGCGCGCCGCGGTTCGCCGCCATGTGCCTGCCCATGACCTCGGCCTGCACCGGGTCGTCGTGCCGGTGCGCCCAGCCGCCGTGCGCGAATCCGTCTCGGGTGTCCTCGTCCGTCCGCCCGGGCGCCTGCATGACGCCGTCCAGCGTGAGGTGCTCCACCGCGATGATCTTGCTCATCTCCGCTCCTTCCGGGACCGGCGCGGCGCCGGTCGCACCATCTACACGAACGGGCCCCCGGCGGATCGACAGCGTCGCCGAAAAAAATCTTCGCTCAGGATGAACAGCCGCGAGAAGCCTCGACGGGCGCGGGCAAGAGACGTTGGATCTCGGCATAGCCGACGATTCCCGGCGGAATGGAGGCGTCGTGCCGCACGGCGCGTGCGACGTCCAGCGCGGCCGACAGCGCCGCCCGGTACAGCAGCGACCCGGTACTGATCCGGCGCACGCCCAGCTCGGTCAGCGTCGCGAGACTCGGGCCCTCGGCCGAATAAAGGACGTTCACAGGCACTTCGCTGGCCGCCACGACCCGCTCGATACGCGCCGGGTCGGTCAGGCCGGGCACGAAGACGCCGTCGGCTCCGGCCGCGGCATACCGGCGTACGCGATCGTGGGTGGAGCCGTGATCGAGCCCCAGCCAGTAGGTGTCGACGCGAGCATTGACGAACAGTTCCGGTGTGCGCTCCTTGACCGCCGCGATCAGCGCCGCTTGGTGCTCGGGCGCGGCGAGCGCCGATCCGAGGCGGCTGTCTTCCAGGTTGACGCCCGCGATCCCGCAGGCCGCGAGCTGTCCGGCGAAATCCGCGACCGCGCCGGGCCGCTCGTCGAACCCGGCCTCGATGTCGACGGTGACCGGGATCGGCAGCCGCGCGAGGCGCCGGGCCGAGGCGAACGTCTCCGCCTTCGTGACGCCAGCGCCGTCGGTGCGCCCGGCCGCGGCGGCCACGCCCAAGCTGGTGGTGCCGATCGCCGCGAATCCCTCGTTGGCCAGCAGGGCGGCCGAGGCGAAGTCCCAGGCGTTCGGCAGGACGAGGGGGCGGTCGCGGTGGTGCAGGCCGCGGAAGATCTCGAACATGGCCGGCGGGGTCGCCGCCGCGGAAGACGAAGTCATGCCGCGACCGTAGCCACGGAACGTTTCGGTGGGCGCCGAAACGACGGCCCGCCATGATGGTGTGGTGCCGACCAGAGGAACCGAACTGGCGGGCTTGGCCGCACTGCTCGCCGACCGCACCCGCGCCGACATCTGCCTGGCGCTGGTGGACGGGCGGGCCTGGACCGCGGGCGAACTCGCGCGCCACACCGGCGTCGCGCCGTCCACCGCCACCGAGCATCTGGACCGCCTGCGCGACGGCGGGCTGGTCGTCGAGCACCGGCAAGGCAGACACCGCTATCTGCGGCTGGCCGGCCCGCAGGTCGCGGAGTTGCTCGAGACCATGGTCGCCCATCTCGGCCCGCCCGCCGCACCGGTGACCGGACTGCGCACCGCCACCATCGCCGCCGGGCTGGCCAGGGGCCGCACCTGCTACGACCATCTCGCCGGGCGCCTCGGCGTGGCCGTCACCGACGCCATGACAGCGCGCGGCCTGCTCAGCGGTGACGGTGGTTTCGCCCTCACCGGGTCCGGCGCGGCGTGGCTCACCGGGCCGATGGGCATCGACCCTGCCGCGTTGCGCGCCACCCGCCGCCCGGTGGCGCGGCCCTGTCTCGATTGGACCGAACGCCGAGTCCATCTGGGCGGCTCGGCGGGCGCGCAGCTGTGCCGCCGCCTGAAAGAGCTGCGGTGGATCGAGAGCGTCGGCAGCGGACGAGCCGTGCGCGTCACCGCGCTGGGCGAAGCCGGATTGGCGAAAGCGTTGCACATCGACCCCCTCGCACTGCGCTGACCTGCGACGAACCGGCTGGGCGGGATTCGGGCCGCCATGCCGTTTGCGCGCGGACCGGGTGGGTATCAGGTCCTCGTGTCCACGCTCGCGGCGACCAGGCTGTGAATGAGCTTGCATAGTCATGCATAATCATCACATGGATGATTCCTCGGTCGGACCCGTCGTGCGGGTCGCGGTAGCCGGTGCCAGCGGGTACGCGGGCGGCGAAGTGTTGCGTCTGCTGCTGGGGCATCCGGCCTACCGAACCGGGCGCCTCGTCATCGGGGCGCTGACCGCGGGCTCGAACGCGGGCACCGCGCTGGGAGAGTTGCAGCCGCATCTGCTGCCGCTGGCCGACCGGGTGCTCACACCGACCACGACCGCCGAACTGGCCGACCACGATGTGGTCTTCCTCGGCCTGCCGCACGGTCAGTCGGCGGCCATCGCCGCCGAACTCCCCGAGTCCACGGTGGTCATCGACTGCGGCGCCGACTTCCGCCTCACCGACCCGAACGCCTGGGAGAAATACTACGGCAGCCCGCACGCGGGCAGCTGGCCCTACGGTCTGCCCGAGCTGCCCCGCGGCCGGGAGAAACTGCGCGGCGCGACGCGGATCGCGGTCCCCGGCTGCTATCCGACCGTCGCCAGCCTCGCGCTGGCTCCCGCCGTCGCCGCGGGCATTGTGGAGCCCGCCGTGCACGTGGTCGCGGTGAGCGGAGCCTCCGGCGCGGGCCGCAAGCTGGACATCGGCCTGCTGGGGTCGGAGGTGATGGGTTCGGCGCGGGCCTACGGGATCGCGGGCGCGCACAGGCACACCCCGGAGATCGCGCAGAACCTGACGGCGGCGGGCGGCACGGACGTCGCGGTGTCGTTCACGCCGGTTCTCGCGCCGATGCCGCGCGGCATCCTCGCCACCTGCACCGCGCCCACGCGCGTGGACGCCGCGCAGGCGCGCGCCGTTTACGAGAAAGCCTATGCCGACGAGCCTTTCGTGCACCTGCTGCCGGAGGGCACGCTGCCGCAGACCGGTTCGGTGCTCGGCTCCAACGCCGTGACACTGCAGGTCGCGGTGGACGCCGACGCGGGCCTGCTCGTGGTGATCGGCGCGATCGACAACTTGACCAAGGGCACCGCGGGCGCCGCGGTCCAATCGATGAACCTGGCCCTCGGATTCGAGGAGACCGAAGGACTTTCCACCGTAGGAGTGGCACCGTGACGACAGTCGACATCGCCGACGGCAAGCTGGTCCGGACGCAGGGCGTGACCGCCCCGCTCGGCTTCCGCGCGGCGGGCATCGCCGCGGGCATCAAGGTCAGCGGCAAGCCCGATCTGGCGCTGGTGTTCAACGAAGGCCCGGAGTATCCGGCCGCGGGCGTATTCACCCGCAACAAGGTGAAGGCCGCTCCGGTGCTGTGGTCTCAGCAAGTGCTGACCGGCAAGCGGCTGCGCGCGGTGATCCTGAACTCGGGCGGCGCCAATGCCTGCACCGGCCCGGGCGGATTCCAGGACACCCACAAGACCGCCGAGGAACTCGCCGCCGCGCTGAGTAATTGGGGCACCGAGACCGGCGCGGGTGAGATCGCCGTCTGCTCGACCGGACTGATCGGCGACCGGCTCCCGATGGACAAACTGCTCCCCGCCGTTACCGAGATCGTGCACGAGATGGGCGGCGGACTGTCCGGCGGCTCGGATGCCGCCTGGGCCATCATGACCACCGACACCGTGCCCAAGGAGGCGGCGTTCCACCACCGCGACAAGTGGAACGTCGGCGGTATGGCGAAGGGCGCGGGCATGCTCGCGCCTTCGCTGGCCACCATGCTGGTGGTGCTCACCACCGATGCGGCGGTGACCGCCGAGCAGCTCGACCGCGCGCTGCGCAACGCCACCGCGCGAACCTTCGACCGGCTCGACGTGGACGGCTCCTGCTCCACCAACGACACCGTGCTGTTGCTGGCCAACGGCGCCAGCGAAGTCACGCCCGCCCAGGAGGAACTCGACGCCGCCGTGCTCGCGGTCTGCGACGACCTGGCCGCCCAGCTGATGGCCGACGCCGAGGGCGTCACCAAGCGGGTGCTGGTCACCGTCGCGGGCGCGGCCACCGAGGACGAGGCCGTCGCCGCGGCGCGCACCGTCGCCCGCGACAGCCTGGTCAAGACGGCGCTGTTCGGGTCGGACCCGAACTGGGGCCGGGTGCTCGCCGCGGTCGGCATGGCGCCGGTCACGCTCGACCCGAACCGGATCTCGGTGTCGTTCAACGGCAAGCCGGTGTGCATCGATGGCGTCGGCGCGCCCGGCGCCCGCGCGGTCGACCTGTCCGGCACCGACATCGAGGTGCTGATCGAGCTGAACGTCGGATCGGCGAGCGCGAGCATCCGCACCACCGACCTGTCGCACGGTTACGTCGAAGAGAACTCGGCCTACAGCTCATGACCAGTCAGGTGCTGCATTCGCTCTCCGCGCTGGACAAGGCGCACGCCCTGGCCGACGCCCTGCCGTGGTTGCAGAAGTTCCGGGACAAGATCGTCGTCGTGAAGTACGGCGGCAACGCCATGATCGACGATCACCTCAAGCAGGCCTTCGCCGCCGACATGGCGTTCCTGCGCACGGTCGGCGTGCACCCGGTGGTGGTGCACGGCGGCGGCCCGCAGATCAGCGCGATGCTGAAGAAGCTCGGCCTGCAAGGCGAATTCCGCGGCGGCTTCCGGGTGACCACTCCGGAGGTGATGGACGTGGTGCGGATGGTGCTGTTCGGTCAGGTCGGTCGCGAACTGGTCGGCCTGATCAACTCGCACGGCCCGTACGCGGTCGGCATCTCCGGTGAGGACGCCGGGCTGTTCACCGCGACCCGCCGCACCGTCGAGGTGGACGGCGAGCCCACCGACATCGGCCTGGTCGGCGACGTCACCGAGGTGAACCCGGACGCCGTGCTGGACCTGATCGGCGCGGGCCGCATCCCGGTGGTGTCGACCATCGCGCCGGACGCCGAGGGCGTGGTGCACAACATCAATGCCGACACCGCCGCCGCGGCGCTCGCCGAGGGCATCGGCGCCGAGAAACTGGTGGTGCTCACCGACGTCGAGGGCCTGTACACGAACTGGCCGGACCGGTCGTCGCTCACCTCCAGCATCGATACAACCGCGCTGGCCGAGTTGCTCCCGCGTCTGGATGCGGGCATGGTGCCCAAAATGGAAGCCTGTCTGCGCGCGGTGTCGGCCGGTGTACCGACCGCGCATGTCATCGACGGCCGGGTGCCGCACGCCGTGCTGCTGGAACTGTTCACCGGAGAAGGAATCGGAACGATGGTGACCCCCGCCCCGCTCATCCCGAACGGGTCCGGCGCACCGAACGGAACGAAACAATGAGCACAGCTGAACTGCAGAAGCGGTGGTCCGCCGCGCTGATGAACAACTACGGCACGCCGAAGATCGCGCTGGTGCGCGGCGCGGGGGCCGTGGTCTACGACGCGGACGGCAAGCGCTACGTCGACTTCCTCGGCGGCATCGCGGTCAACAGCCTCGGCCACGCCCACCCGGCGATCCTGGAGGCGGTCACCCAGCAGCTCGGCACGCTCGGGCACGTGTCGAATCTGTACGCCAGCGAGCCGGTCGTCGAACTGGCCGAGCGATTGCTCGCGCACTTCGGCGACGGCGAGGGCCGGGCGTTCTTCTGCAACTCCGGCACCGAGGCCGTCGAGGCGGCGTTCAAGATCGCCCGGCTCACCGGGCGGCCCAAGATCGTCGCCTGCGAGGAGGCGTTCCACGGCCGCACCATGGGCGCGCTCGCCCTCACCGGCCAGCCGTCCAAGCGCACCCCCTTCGAACCGATGCCGCCCGGCGTCGTGCACGTGCCCTACGGTGACGCCGCGGCACTGGAAGCCGCGGTCGACGAGGACACCGCGGCGGTCTTCCTCGAGCCGATGATGGGGGAGAGCGGCGTGGTCGTTCCGCCGTTCGACTACCTCGCCAAGGCGCGGGAGATCACCGCGCGCAAGGGTGCGCTGCTGGTGCTGGACGAGGTGCAGACCGGCATCGGCCGGACCGGGAAGTTCTACGCCCACCAGGCCGTCGGCATCGTCCCCGACGTGATCACGCTGGCCAAGGGCCTCGGCGGCGGACTGCCCATCGGCGCGGTGCTGGCCAACGGCCGCGCGGCCGACCTGCTCACCCCCGGCATGCACGGCACCACCTTCGGCGGCAATCCGGTGTGCGCGGCGGCGGCGCTCGCGGTGCTGCGCACGATCGACGAGACCGATCTGCTCTCGCACGTCGAGTCGGTCGGCAAGCGGCTCAGCGACGGAATCGAGCTGCTCGAGCATCCGCTCATCGACCAGGTGCGCGGCGCGGGCCTGCTGCTGGGCATCGTGCTCACCGACGAGGTCTCCGCGCACGTCGAGGCGCGGGCGCGGGAGGCGGGTTACCTCGTCAACCCGGCCAAGCCCGATGTGATCCGGCTGGCGCCGCCGCTGGTGCTCACCGAGACCCAGGCGGACAACTTCGTCGCCGACCTGCCGGAAATCCTCGACGCCGCGCTCGCGGACGCGAAAGGGGCTGCGGCGCAATGACTTCTATCAGGCACTTCCTGCGTGACGACGATGTCAGCCCGGCCGAGCAGGCCGAGATCCTCGCCCTCGCCGCCGAACTCAAGAAATCACCCTTCGCGCGGCGCCCGCTCGAGGGCCCGCGCGGCGTCGGGGTGATCTTCGAGAAGAACTCCACCCGCACCCGGTTCTCCTTCGAGATGGGCATCGCCCAGCTCGGCGGGCACGCCGTGGTCGTCGACGGCCGTGACACCCAGCTGGGCCGGGAGGAGACGCTCGGCGACACCGGCCGGGTGCTGTCCCGGTACGTGGACGCCATCGTGTGGCGCACCTTCGAGCAGTCCCGGCTGGACGAGATGGCCGCCACCGCGACGGTGCCGGTGGTCAACGCGCTGTCCGACGAGTTCCATCCCTGCCAGGTGCTCGCGGACCTGCAGACGCTCGCCGAGCACAAGGGCGACCTGACCGGACGCGAACTCGCCTACTTCGGCGACGGCGCCAACAACATGGCGCATTCGCTGCTGCTAGGCGGCGTCACGGCGGGGCTGAACGTGACCATCGCCGCGCCCGCCGGGTTCGAGCCGCAGCCGTGGGTGGTGGAGGCCGCGCGCAAGCGGGCCGCCGAGACCGGCGCCACCGTCACGGTGACCGGCGACCCGGTCGCCGCCGCATGGGGCGCCGATGCGCTGGTCACCGATACCTGGACCTCCATGGGACAGGAGAACGACGGCCTGGACCGAGTCGGTCCGTTCCGGCCGTTCCAGCTCAACGCCGATCTGCTCGCCCACGCCAAGCCGGACGCGGTGGTGCTGCACTGCCTGCCCGCGCACCGCGGCGAAGAGGTCACCGACGAGGTGCTCGACGGGCCGCACAGCGTGGTGTGGGACGAGGCGGAGAACCGCCTGCACGCGCAGAAAGCGCTGCTGGTCTGGCTGCTCGAGCGACGATCCGGGGGAGCGACGTGACCGAGGTCAGAAGCGGCCCGGCCATCGCGCGCACCCGTGCCGGGCGGCAGTCGCGCATCATCGAACTGCTGTCGGCGCACGCGGTGCGCAGCCAGACCGAGCTGGCGGCGCTGCTCGCGGCCGAGGGCATCGAGATCACGCAGGCGACGCTGTCGCGGGACCTGGACGAACTGGGCGCGGTGAAGCTGCGCGCCGCCGACGGCGGCGCGGGCGTCTACGTGGTGCCCGAGGACGGCAGCCCCGTCCGCGGCGTCACCGGCGGCACCGACCGGTTGTCCAAGCTGCTCGGCGACCTGCTGGTCTCCACCGACGCCAGCGGCAACATCGCCGTCTTGCGCACCCCACCCGGCGCGGCGCACTACTTGGCCAGCGCCCTCGACCGCGCCGCCTTGCCGTACATCGTCGGCACCATCGCGGGCGACGACACCATCGCTGTCATCGCCCGCGAGCCGCTGAGCGGGGCCGAAGTAGCCACGAAGATCGAACAACTAGCCTGAGCCGGGCGCGTCCGCGCGACACGCCTACATGGCTGATCCGCGACGTGCGGCGATAAGCAGTCCGATGCGCGGTTCGCTCGGCCTGAAGCCGGGCGCTCACCTGCTTGCGGGGGCGCGCGGTTTCGGCTCCTTTTCGCCCACGGGTAGGCATCGCGAGCGCGGAGGACGGCGGCTGTGCGAGGGTGTAGACGGAGCTGTTGTCCCAGCACAGGGCGACGCGCCACCCGATTATGAATGGGCTTGCATCGTCGTGCATAATCATTTGCAGGACGTGCGGGCCGCTGTGGCGGGAAGCCGGTCCGTACCACGCACACGAACCATCGAGGAGCACACAGAACATGTCCGAGCGCGTCGTACTCGCCTACTCCGGTGGGCTGGACACCTCCGTCGCGATCAGCTGGATCGGCAAGGAGACCGGCGCCGAAGTGGTGGCCGTGGCCATCGACCTCGGCCAGGGCGGCGAGGACATGAACGTGGTGCGCCAGCGCGCCCTGGATTGCGGCGCCGTCGAGGCGATCGTGATCGACGCCCGCGACGAGTTCGCCGAGCAGTACTGCCTGCCCACCATCCAGGCCAACGCGCTGTACATGGGCCAGTACCCGCTGGTGTCGGCGATCAGCCGCCCGCTCATCGTCAAGCACCTGGTCGAAGCCGCGAAGTTCCACGGCGCGAGCACCGTCGCGCACGGCTGCACCGGCAAGGGCAACGACCAGGTCCGTTTCGAGGTCGGCATCGGCGCGCTCGCGCCCGACCTCAACGTGATCGCCCCGGTCCGCGACTACGCGTGGACCCGGGAGAAGGCCATCGCCTTCGCCGAGGAGAACTCGCTGCCGATCAACGTCACCAAGAAGTCGCCGTTCTCCATCGACCAGAACGTCTGGGGCCGCGCGGTCGAGACCGGGTTCCTCGAGGACCTGTGGAACGCCCCGACCAAGGACGTCTACGACTACACCTCCGACCCCACGGTCAACTTCGAGGCACCGGACGAACTGATCGTCACCTTCGACAAGGGCGTGCCGGTGGCCATCGACGGCCGCCAGGTGAGCGTGCTGGAGGCGATCGTCGAACTGAACAAGCGTGCGGGCCGCCAGGGCGTGGGCCGGCTGGACATGGTCGAGGACCGCCTGGTCGGCATCAAGAGCCGCGAGATCTACGAGGCGCCCGGCGCCCTCGCGCTGATCACCGCGCACCAGGCGCTCGAGCACGTCACCATCGAGCGCGAGCTGGGCCGCTACAAGCGCCAGGTCGAGCAGCGCTGGGGCGAGCTGGCCTACGACGGCCTGTGGTTCTCCCCGCTCAAGCGGGCGCTGGACGCCTTCATCGGCGACACCCAGCAGCACGTGTCCGGCGACATCCGGATGGTCCTGCACGGCGGCTCCGCCGTGGTCAACGGCCGCCGCTCGGAGCAGTCGCTCTACGACTTCAACCTGGCCACCTACGACGAGGGCGACACCTTCGACCAGTCGCTGGCCAAGGGCTTCGTCCAGATCCACGGCCTGTCCTCCAAGGTCGCCGCCCGCCGCGACCTGAACCAGAAGTAGGCACTGGGCGTGCCGGTGCCCGATACGCACCGGCACGCCGACGGCCCGCGCCCGCTGCTTCGAGATGGCCATGCGCGATACCGCTCATACCAGCGACGCGCCGACCCCGGAGACATCGGTCTCCGCGATCAGCGCGGTGCAGCCCGGGCGCGAGGTCGTGGCTCGGCGACAGTCTTCGGCGTGTGTGTGAAGGTGCTACCCCTGTCAGCAGCCGCGCTCAGGGGCACAAGCGCCCCGATTTCGCGCGCCGGGCCGCTCTTCTCGGTAGGTGACATCGGAGAAACTCCCTACCGGAGTGGGTTCACCGTCGAGTGTTCCGCGGTGGACGGACCGGCAGGGCGACCCCCGCCGTGGACGCACGACCACGACCGCGACAATTGATCTCGCGGGGACACGGGTAACTCACCGGGTACGCCCAGAACCCGAGCGACATCTGACGTAGGACATGCAACGCAACCCACCAGTCACCCGACTGGTACGGCCTGAAAACTCGGAGAGGCGGACGAGCATGAGTGGCGGCACGAACCAAGGCGCGCTGTGGGGCGGGCGATTCGCCTCCGGCCCGGCCGAGGCCATGGCCGCGCTGAGCAAGTCGACGCATTTCGACTGGGCACTGGCCCCCTACGACATCCGAGCCTCGAAAGCGCACGCGCGGGTACTGCACAAAGCGGGCCTGCTGTCGGACACCGATCTGTCCGGCATGCTGGACGGGCTGGATCGCCTCGCGGCGGACGTGGCCTCCGGTGCGTTCGGCCCCGTCGAGTCGGACGAGGACGTGCACGGCGCGCTGGAACGCGGCCTCATCGAGCGGGTCGGCGCGGAGCTCGGCGGACGTCTGCGGGCGGGACGTTCCCGCAACGACCAGGTGGCCACGCTGTTCCGGATGTGGCTGCGCGACGGGGTGCGCCGGGTGGCCGCGGGCGTGCTCGCGGTGATCGACGCACTGGTCGAGCAGGCCGCCGCGCACCCGGACGCGGTGATGCCGGGCAAGACGCACTTGCAGGCGGCGCAGCCGGTGCTGCTGGCGCACCATCTGCTCGCGCACGCCCATCCGCTGCTGCGCGACCTCGACCGGCTGCGCGACTTCGACCGCCGGGCGGCGGTGTCGCCCTACGGTTCCGGCGCGCTCGCGGGTTCCTCGCTCGGACTCGACCCGGAGGCGATCGCCGCGGAACTGGATTTCGACGCGTCGGCCGCCAACTCCATCGACGCCACCTCGGCGCGGGACTTCGCCGCCGAGGCCGCGTTCGTGCTGGCCATGATCGGCGTCGACCTGAGCCGGATGGCCGAAGAGGTGATCATCTGGAGCACCCCGGAATTCGGCTACGTCACGCTGGCCGACGCCTGGTCGACCGGCTCATCGATCATGCCGCAGAAGAAGAATCCGGACGTCTCCGAGCTGACCCGCGGCAAGGCGGGCCGGTTGATCGGCAACCTCACCGGTCTGCTGGCCACCCTCAAGGCGCAGCCGCTGGCCTACAACCGCGATCTGCAGGAAGACAAAGAACCCCTCTTCGACTCGGTCGCGCAACTGGAACTGCTGCTGCCGGCCATCGCGGGCCTGGTCTCGACGCTCACCTTCCACACCGCCCGCATGGCCGAACTCGCACCCGCGGGTTTCACCCTGGCCACCGATATCGCCGAATGGCTTGTGCGCCAAGGTGTTCCGTTCCGGGTCGCGCACGAGGCGGCCGGCGCGTGCGTGCGCGCCGCCGAGTCCCGCGGCGTCGGCCTCGACGAGCTCACCGACGAGGAGTTCGCCGCCGTCGACCCGGCGCTGACCGGGAAGGTGCGCGAGGTGCTCACCGTGCAGGGGTCCATCGCGTCCCGCAACGCCCGGGGCGGCACGGCCGGTGTTCAGGTCGCGGCGCAACTCGCCGAGGTGCGTGCGGCGGTGGCCGAGGCGCGGGACTTGCAGATCTGACGCCGGTCTTACTGGACCGACCCGGGTTGTCTCGGACCAGTGCCAGTCCGGGTGGACCGGGTCTGGCCGGACCGGCGCAGGCTTGGCCGGACCGGCGCGGGCGCGCCCGGTCGGGAATCGCTGTCGGCGAACCTATCCGGCGACAGTGATATCGGCGCCGCCGAACAGCAGATCGCTGCGCCGCTGGGTATTACTGGAATCCGGCAGCAGGGCGGCCTCTGGAACCAGCTCGCGCAGCTGCCGCAGAAATACTTCGACGGCCAACGTCGCCATGCTCTTGCCGGGGCACACGTGTCTGCCGAAGCCGAAGGTCAACGGCAACTTGCCGGTTCCGTCCAGGGCCAGGCAGTCGGGGAAGGCGTCCGGGTCACGGTTGGCCGCGGCGAACAGCACGAGCACCGGTCCCGCGGGCAGCCGTGTGCCGCTGGACAGCACGACCGGCGTCCTGGCCTGACGTTTCCACGCCACCAACCCGGGATCCAGTTGCAGGATCTTCGCCGCCACCCGGGTGCCGCCGTCCGGCTCGGCGAGCAGGTCCCACCACACGCGGTCCGGATCGCCGAGCAACCGCTGGACGCCTTGCTGGATGCTGCCGCTGACCGTGTGCACTCCCGCGGCGAGCGAATTCGCCATGGCGGACACCGCGATCCGATGGGACAGCCCGGCGTCGCGCAGCCTGCGGGCGAACCCGGTCGCTTCGCTGCCCCGGCCCTCCCGCACCGCCGCTCCGCTCACCGTGAACAACCAGCCGAGCGCGCTCACCGCGTCGGCCAGTTCGCGTCCGCGCATCACCCGGCCGAGCAGTCCCGATTGCGCTCCGCTCCAGGCGGCCACCCGCGGCCAGTCCGCGGCGGGCAGCCCGACCGCCGCACCGACGGTCCGGGCCGCGTAGCCGATCGATAACGCGGTCACGTCCAACGGAGCACCGGTGCGGAACCCCGTATCGCGCACAGCCTCGTGGAAGTCCTCGGCCATCGCCGCGGCCCGGGCGGGACGATCGGCCGGGGAGATGGTGAAATGTCCCGACGGTCCGGCCATGGTGTTCCACACGCGCTTGTGCAACCGGTCGTCGGCCAGGTTGGCGGTCGCCTTCGCGGGCGGCGGGATCAGGTGCCGGACGAACGGCGGGATGGCTCGCGGTGTCGCGGCGATCCGCGCGTAACCCACGAGCGGGTCCAGCGAATTCGCGTTGGAGATGCCCGGCGTGGCCGCCTCCAGCACCTCGCGCACGTCGGCGTACTTCCAGATCATCCGCAGCCCGGACCGATGCGCATAGCTCGGCTCGGGCCACTCGTGCAATCGCCGATACCGTTCGTCGCGCTCGGCGTACGGCAATTCGTTGCACGTCACCTCATCGAACGGAAAACCGGTTACCGCAACGCCCGAGCTACGCATCGGCCGATCGTATCGACGCGCAGTCCACGGCGACCGGGCCGTGAATCCCCGGGGCTGGGGAGCGGCTGTGCCGGTGGCCGAGTGCCGCTGTGCCTGCCCGGTACCTCTGACTACGCTGCGAAAATGACCTTGCTCCTGCTCGCCTTGGCCATCGCTTCCGAGGTGACCGCGACCGTTTCGCTGAAACTATCCGACGGTTTCGCCAAGCTCGTCCCCTCGATCGTGGTGGTCGTCGGCTATTGCGCCGCGTTCTTCTTCCTGGCCCAGGCGTTGAAGCGGGGCATGCCGATCGGCGTGGCCTACGGCATCTGGTCGGCGGTCGGTGTCGCCGCGATCGCCCTGATCGGCGTGCTGTTCCTGGAGGAGCGGCTCACCCTCGTGCAACTCGGCGGCATCGCACTGGTGATACTCGGCGTACTGGCCTTGGAACTCGGGGGAGCGCACTGACTTCCTAGCGGCGCACGCACGCGACCCGAAGCCGTCCGGGCGACGCGAAGGCACCGTGTCGCAGGCCGATCAACACCACGCCTCCTGGCGAACTCCCACGCTCCGGCCCGAACCTTCACCCGCTCGCGGGTTGCCGCACCCGTGGCATATGGCTGCGGCAATTCGCGAGTAGGCCCCTCGGTGGTGTGCCACTCGACGGAGGTGGGCGAGCCAGGCCGTGGAGTCGGACGTGGCCTTGAACAGCTCTGCTGCCGGTTCGCCCCTCCGGGCGGTACCGCGGTCAATCCGAAACGCGGACCGCGTATCCCGCGTTCGCGAGGGCGGTGAGTACGTCGTCGCGATGGTCGGAACCGCGCGTTTCCAGGGTGAGCGCTACCTCGACCTCGTCCACCGCCAGCCAGGTCCCGGTGCGCGAGTGGGCCACGTCGACCACGCTGGCGCTGGTCTTGCCGATCACCGCGAGCAGCGCCCCCAGCGCACCCGGGCGATCGGAAATCGTCACCCGCACCGCGAGGTAGCGGCCTGCCGCGCTCAGCCCGTGCCCGATCACCCTGGTCAGCAGCAACGGGTCGATGTTGCCGCCGGACAGGATCGCGCAGACCGGCCCACGCAGGCCGAGTTCCTCCGGTGTGCGACTCATCAGGGCGGCGACCGCCGCGGCGCCGGCGGGCTCGACGATCAGCTTCGCGCGTTCCAGACACAGCAGCAACGCCTGCGACAGGGCTTCCTCGTCTACCGTCACGATGTCCGAAACATGCTGCGCCACTTGGGAGAACGGCACCACGCCCGGCTGGCCGACCGCGATGCCGTCGGCCATCGTCGCCATCCGCTCCACCCGGACCGGACGCCCCGCCGCCAGCGAGTCCGGCCAGGCGGCCGCTTCCGCCGCCTGCACCCCGATGACGCGCACGTCCGGCGCCAGATGTCGCAGCGCCACCGCGACGCCGGCCAAGAGCCCACCGCCGCCGGTGGGTACGAGGACCGTGCCCACCTCCGGCAACTGCTCCGCGATCTCCGTGCCGACGGTGGCCTGACCGGCCACGATATCGGGATGGTCGAACGGGTGGATGAGCGTCGCGCCGGACCGGTCGGCGAACTCCAGAGCGGCGTCCAGTGACTCGTCGATGGTCTCGCCGACTTGGCGGACCTGCGCCCCGTACGCCTTGGTGGCCATCAGTTTCGGCAGCGACGCCCCGATCGGCATGAACACCGTCGACGTGAGGCCGAGCGCCGCCGCCGACCACGCGACCCCTTGCGCGTGGTTACCCGCGCTCGCGGCCACGACGCCGCGTTCCCGCGCCTCCTGCGGTAGATTCGCGATCCGGTTGTAGGCGCCGCGCGGCTTGAACGAACCGGTGCGCTGCAAG
Source organism: Nocardia sp. NPDC047648 (assembly GCF_040642815.1). Taxonomy (NCBI): domain Bacteria; kingdom Bacillati; phylum Actinomycetota; class Actinomycetes; order Mycobacteriales; family Nocardiaceae; genus Nocardia; species Nocardia sp. NPDC047648. Next base: position 256,341 of record NZ_JBEYSX010000011.1, read on the forward strand.
TTCTCACACTTCAGCCACACCTCGGCACCCGTACGTTCGGACAGCACCCGCGAGGCCAGCAGCGGTGTGCGCCGGATCACCGGGGCGAGCAGCCGCGCGGCCGCCTCGATCCGGGACATGTCGACCGACTCCATACCGTCATGCTGCCATCAGGCAGACGGGACCGGAGGCAATCGCTCACGCGCCCGCAGGCCCCGGCCCGAATGTGCGGGAGTGTCACCGAACGGGCCGGGAAACGGCAGGGGCGGATCTGCGTGAGTCAGAGCGAGAGTCCGCCCCGCCGCACACCGGCCCGCTGCGAGCAGGCGGCGCTCGAACAGGTCAGGCAGCCACCGCGGTGGCGAGCTTGCGCAATTCGGTGTCCGGGTCGGCCACGTCGACGACGAGTCGTGTGACATCAGCGCCCGCCAAGTCGATACGGATGGCGTGCCCGTCGAAACGCGTGTCCCAGAATTCCTTGCGGCCCTTGCCGCGGAATGTCCCGGCCGCGATCACGCCGGGGAAGAAGGTGCCGGGCGTGCGCACCCACGGCGGGCGGCGGTCGACCCCGGCCACGCCGAGCGCGGTGATGTCGGACAGGTCGAAGGTCAGCTGGTCGCGCAGCGCCAGCAGTTGATGGGTACCGAGTACGTGCACTGTCACCGTCGTTCCGGTGACTTCGAATTCCACCATCACGCACCTCACTTCACCGAGAACTCCTACAACATCAACGATGCCGAACGGTCCTGGCCGCAGCCTGTGCCGTTCCTTTGAGTTCTCTCAGTTTCCGTCCATGGTGTTACAGAAATATGCGCATCTATGGATGTGGCCAGTCCGGGGGCCAGGGCGACAGGGGGCGACCGACCTACAGCACAGCCGGGAAACGGTGCCCTCCCGAACTCCCGAGCTGGGCCGAGACAGCCGCGCGGCCGCAGTCGATGACGCGCTCGACTGCCTCGGACCAGAAGGGTGCTGAACGCCGACGATCAGGGGGCTGAGATTCTTCTGACCTGCGCGTGTTCCGCGACGTCGAGGACACCGGCCAGCCACGGCGTGTAGGTGTCCGGATTGTCGGCCAGCGCGTCCCGTAGAGCGTCCGGGTGGATCCAAGCGAAATCGGCGACCTCGGCCGGGTCCGGGCGAGGCGCGCCGATGTCCAGCCGCCCGATCAGGACGTGGTCCCATTCGGACTCGACGCGCCCGGTGCGGAGGTCTGCCGCGTGGTAGCGGTAGATCCCCGCCTCGGTGAGCGCGATGGTCAGGCCCATTTCCTCCGCCAGCCGCAGGCCCGCCGCGGTAGCGACCGGTTCACCCGGTGCGGGGTGGCCGCAGCAGGTGTTGGCCCACAGCGACGGGAACCTGGTCTTCACCGCCGCGCGTTGCTGCAGCAGCACGCGGCCCGCCGAGTCGAACAGCAACACGGAGAACGCGCGGTGCAGCCGTCCCGGGGCCAGGTGGGCCTCCGCGACCGAGCACGCGCCGACCGCGCGGCCCACGTCGTCGACGAGCTCGACGGGCAGGGCCTCGCGGTCGGTGTGCGGCTGGGCGAGGGCGTCGGTCACCTTCCCACCTTATCGGCGGCTATGAGCAGGTACTGGAAGCTGCCCTCCCGATAGGCGGTCAGGAAAGGCTTCTCGACACCCGTGGCGAGCTCGGATTTCGTGCGCAGGTCCCAGTACGGGATGGTCGCCGCGGTGAGGTCGGTCACGGTGATGGGCACCAGGTTGTTCTCGGCCATGGCGCGGAAGTACTCGCTGCGCGGATGGATCATGCAGCCGTAGTGCGCGTCGATCCAGCTCACCGAGGACGATCGGCCACCGGTCACGTCGTTGGAGCAGCCGGTGATGCACACGTAGCGCCCGCCCGGCTCCAGCAGCCGGGAGAACTCGCGGAACAGATCGAACAGGTCTACGTACATGGTGGTCTCGTTGGTCCAGATGCCGCGCATGGAACCGGACTCGAAGCCGGTGTCCAGCATGTTGCGGAAGTGGAACCTCACCTTGTCGGCGACGCCGCGATGAACGGCCTGGTCGTTGGCGAAGCCCACCTGATACTCGGAGATGGTCACGCCGTCGACCTGACAGCCGAAGCGCTGATTGGCCATGAAGCTGGTGCCGCCGCGGCCGGAGCCGCCGTCCATCAGCCGGTCGCCGGGCCGGACGTCGCCGAGATGGTCGAGCAGGAAATCGGCCTGTGCGGTCTCCAGTCGATGCAGTTCGGTGACGAGACGTTCCTCGCGGGTGTCCTCCGGACCGGTCAGCACCGACAGGTCCGGGTCGCCGATGCCGTAGTGATGGTGGTAGAGCCCGTCGACCTCACCGAGTTTGGTGTTGACCCGGTCGTCGTTCGGGTTGTTGTTCCAGTACGCGGCGACAGACTTCTGGTAGCTGGTACGCAGAACGGTCCCGGTCTCCGGGTTGAGCATGGTCATGCGTGATCATCCTCTCTCGGTGCGGTACTGCTTCATTGCTTTCACTGCGGGTCGCGATAGCGTTTGCTGTCGGCGTGCCAGGCGCGGTTTCCTCCCATCCACGCCCACAGGCCGGTGAGGAAGCGGCGTAGTTCCGGCGAACCCGCCGCGGCCAACGGCGCCGCCTCCCGTTCGAACCGGTGCACCAGCTCGTCGTGCACCTCGGCGGTGCGCAGCACGGCCTCGCGGCGCGAGCAGCGCTCCTCGGCGGCGAGGACGGTCGGCAGATTGAACTCCCTGCCGTTGGACAGGTCCTCGCGAGCCATCGAGTACAGGTCGTTGACCATCTGACTGGCCAGCGCCGCCGTGGTGACGACGCGGCGCACCGCGGGGGCGGTGTACTCCGCGGCCTGCAGCTCGTAGCCGCCCAGCACGTCGGTCGGTGCCATGCACGGCAGGAAACTGTGCGGTTGCCGGTTGGTGAGGTACTCCCATACCGGCGGCATCCGCCCGGCCGCGCGCCAGCCCGCTTCCGCACCGAGCGCGATGAACCAGCCCGCGATCTCGGTGCGCAGCCGGGCCAGCTGCGCCGGGCGCGCGTAGCGAGCCATATGGTCGAAGGACGTGCGAAACGCGCGCAGGATCGGGTCGGCCTCGAGGGCCGCCTCGAGTTCGGCGGCGTAACGCGCGGGAAGGTGGACCGGATCCATGGCCGCGGCGGCCAATTCGAGCCGCGGACCCAACTCCGCCTCGGCGCTGGAGGGGGTGCCGTCCGGAGCCCGGTCGTCGGCATCCTCCTCGCAGTAGTAGTCGTCCACCGACCATTCCGAGACCGCGCACTTCGCCGCCGCCAGCAGGCGATCGGCGTCGTCGCAGTCCGGGTGGGCGAGCATGATCAGCCGGCCGAAATCGGCGTCGCGCAGTTCATCCAGCCGGCCCTCGTACAGCCCGATATCCTCCGCCCAGTCCACGATCCCGGTGTTGACCGTCTCTGCGAGCGCCGGATCGTCCCGCAGCGGCGGCGGGCAGTACAGCGGCGGAATCGGGTCCGGGCGGTCCCGGTCCACCGTCGCGGTGACCGGGCCGCCCGGCGCCCGCGGTACGAGTGCGCGACCGCGAGCGGAGTCCGACCCGGTTGGCGGGGCGGGCGCCGCATGCGTGGCCGTGCGTGGCGTTGCGGCGATGCCATGTCGTCCGAGGAACGCCGACGCGGTGCTGAGCCCGGTGGGGCCGGCCGGAATGCGTGGCGCGGTCGGCAACCGTGTCCGTCCCGCTACCGGAACAGGTCCCGGCGTTACCCCCACGCCGCCGGTGGCGGCCGCCGGGGCAGCGGCCGGAGTGGCGGCGGGCGTCGTGGCACGGCCCGGGCTGCCCGGAAGCAGCAGCGCGGCGGCACCCAGGCCGGACGGGCCGAGCAGCCCGCGAGGCGTCACATTTGATGGTCCATCCGAAGCCGAAATACCCTTCGGCTCAATTACTTTCGGCGAGAATAGCTCGGACGGAGCGGTCGTCCGTGTGTTGGTGAGTAGCGCGACGACGGTGGCGGCCACCTCATCGGTGGCATGCGCCGCCGCGGCGCGGGAGAGCACCGACATGCCCATCCCCCCGGTCAGTCGGCCTGCCGGGCGACCAGGACGTTGCCGAGCACGCCGAGGGCATCCGGTACCAGGACGGCGGCCGAGTAATAGCAGCTGACCAGGTAGGAGATGATCGACTGGTCATCGATGCCCTTGAAGCGCACGTTGAGGCTCGGCTCGTATTCGTCCGGGATCCCGGTCTGGTGCAGGCCGATGACGCCCTGGTCCTTCTCGCCGGTGCGCATGGCCAGGATCGAAGTGGTCTGGGTGGCGCTGATCGGGATCTTGCCGCAGGGGAAGATCGGCACGCCCCGCCATGCGGGGACGCGGTGCCCGTCCACCTCGACCGGGTCGGGGTAGAGCCCCCGCTTGGTGCATTCGCGTCCGAACGCGGCGATCGCCTTCGGATGGGCCAGGAACAATTTCGTGCTGCGCCGCATGCTGAGCAGTTCGTCCATGTCGTCCGGGGTGGGCGCGCCGGACTCGGCGTAGATGCGCTGTTTCAGGTCGCAGTTGTGCAGCAGGCCGAAGTCGGGGTTGTTGACCAGGTCGTATTCGCGCCGTTCGTAGAGCGCTTCGATGGTCAGGCGCAGTTGCTGCTCGACCTGGTTCATCGGGTCGTTGAACAGGTCGGCGACGCGGGTGTGCACTCGCAGCACGCTCTGCGCGAGGCTGAGTTCGTACTGGCGGGGGGAGGCGTCGTAGTCGACGAACGTGCCTTCCAGCAGCGGCTCGCCGGAGTGGCCCGAAGCGACCTCGATGTCCGCCTCGCCTTTGTGGTTCTGCGGACGCGTGGGCGCGGCGGCGACGCGGGAGAGTTGCTCACGCAGTGCCGGAGCGCTGTCGATGAACTCGGTCAGCGATCGCCGGGGGAGAACCAGCATGGTCGTCGGCGTGACCGTCTTGATCGTGACCGGCCAGATCGCCGATGGCTCGGTGAGTATCGTATCGCCGAAGAAGTCGCCGCCACCCAGGATTCCGAGCTTCGTCTGCTCGCCGTACTCACCCGACCCGATCTTGCTCAATTTGCCGTGCACGATCAGCAGGACCTGATCCATCGGGTTTCCGAATTCCGCTACTACAGTACCCGGTTCGAGATCGCGCTGTTCGAAACGGTCTGCGAGGCCGCGCAACACGTCTTCGTCGTCGAATCCGCGCAGTGCCGGAAGCTCTTGCAATTCGAGGGGAATGACCCGAGCGTTGGACCCGTCGATGACGAATTCCACCTCGCCGTTGCCCACCGTGTGGGTCAGACGGCGGTTCACGCGGTACACCCCGCCATTGACCTGCGTCCATGGCAGCGCGCGCGTGAGCCACCGCGAGCTGATGCCCTGCATCTGCGGTTCGGATTTGGTGGTGTGCGCGAGCAGGCCTGCCGTGCTGGTACTCAGGCTCTTGCGCACGTTGTTTTCCGTTTGGACTGGCATTTCTATGGTCATGCGTGGTCCTCACCTCGAGACGGCCACCGAGACATGGTGACGGGTTTTGGGGCAGGGGAAATCGAGAAGTCGTCGATAGTTCAGAGTCGCTGGGTGTTCACATCAAACAGCAGCGGGCATGCCCGCGGAGAGCTCATCGAACGAAATTGCCTACGCGCCACGGCGTTCCAGACGTGTTCGATGGTAGACGCCGAAAGCGGCTGTGCACAGGAAAATTTCGAAGATCGTCCCGGTGGCCTACGGATGGTCACGACACGCGGTCGATTCCGGTAACGGCGGGTGGCGTTGCCGAGCGACCCTGCAATTGCGTTCTGGTAGCGAGGAATTAGCTGCGTTGCGGTGGGCCTCCTGGCCTCCCCGCAGAGCGCTCGTCCCACGCTCGTGCCGATCGGCCCGAGAGCCGGGGCGATCCATCGGGCCGCGCCGGGTGGTCGCCGAGGACGTCACGTCCGGCCGCCGGAAGGCGATGAGACGTTCGGCCGAAGCCGGGCGTGTAGTGTCGCTCCTCGGTCGAGCCGGGTAGGCGATCACGTCCCGAACGGACGCCGACCCCTATTCGGTACGCCGGGGTCGGCCGAGGCGGCGCGCGCACGGGTTGCGCCGGGCGGCTCGGTTCCCGGCGGCTCGAGCGTCCGCGGGGGTGTGCTCGGGGTCGAGAGGGGAATGCCGAGGGGGAGCCGACCGTGGCAACCTGGCATGCGACGTGTCACAGCGGACACATAATGGACAGGTGGTATGGGAAGCTCGTCTGAACACCTCGCGGTGTGTGATGCGGGTCACGTTCTAGGGTAGGCCAGGAGCGATGGTGAAGTTGAACGCGAATGTTGTGGTGGGCTCGGTGCAGCGGTTGATGGCGACCGCGCAGAACGGCCTGGAGGTCATCCGCTTCGGCGGGCTGACCCATGACGTCGCTTCCTCGCCGTTCGAGGTCGTGGAACGCAGACGCATGTACCGGCTGCGCCATTACTTCCCCGACGACACGACCCCGGGGCGGCCGGTGGCGCTGCTGGTGCCACCGCTGATGGTCAACGCCGACATCTGGGATGTGAACGCCGAGGACGGCGCGGTCGGGATCCTGCACCGCGGCGGAGTCGACTGCTGGGTGGTGGACTTCGGCTCGCCCGCGAGCGAGGAGGGCGGCTGGCAGCGCGACCTCGCCGATCACGTGCTGGCCGTCAACAGCGCCATCGACACCGTCAACGAGGCCACCGGCTCCGGCGTGCACCTGATGGGTTACTCGCAGGGCGGCATGTTCGCCTACCAGACCGCCGCCTACCGGTACGGCAAGGGCGTGGACAGCATCGTGACCTTCGGCAGCCCGGTCGACATCGTCGCGGGCATGCCGTTCGGGCTGCCCTACGGCATGGTCTCCGACCTCGCCGACTTCCTGGCCGATCATGTGGTCACCCGGCTGCCGATCACCGATTCCATGGTGCGGATCGGCTTCCAGCTGCTCGACCCGGTGAAGACGGCCAAGTCCAGAATCGATTTCCTCCGGCAATTGCACGACCGTGAAGCGCTGCTGCCCAAGGAGCGCCAGCGCCGCTTCCTCAACAGCGACGGCTGGGTCGGTTACGCGGGCCCGGCCGCGGCGGATCTGCTCAAGCAGTTCGTCGCGCACAACCGGCTGATGCTCGGCGGTTTCGTCATCCGCGATCATCCGATCTCGCTGGCCGAGCTGAAATGCCCGATCCTGGCGTTCGTCGGCGAAGTCGACGACATCGGACAGCCCGCCGCGGTGCGCGGCATCGTGCGGGCCGCGCCGAACGCGGAGGTCTACGAGGCGACGCTGGTCGCGGGACACTTCGGCCTGGTGGCCGGGAGCACGGCCACCAATCACACCTGGCCGCTGGTGCGCCAATGGGTCGGATGGATGAACGGCGACAAGTCGCTGCCCCCCGAGATCGTGCCGATGGCCGAGCACGTGGCGAGCAATCGCCCCCGGTCGGCGGCGACCCGGGTGGTGCACACCGCCGCGTCGCTGGCGGAGGCGGGCACCGGCGTGGGCAAGGCCCTCGAGGGCATCGCTAACAACACGGTGCGGGGTTCCATCGAACTGGCAGGTGAAGCGGCGCGGGCACTGCCCCGGCTGACCCGCCTCGGCATGATCCAGCCGCACACGCGGGTATCGCTCGGCCGGTTGCTCACCGAGCAGGCGCGGCGCGCGCCGCAGCGGGACCTGTTCCTGTTCGACGACCGTGTGCACACCAACGAGGCGGTCAACCAACGCATCGACAACGTCGTGCGCGGCCTCATCTCGGTCGGCGTGCGCCCCGCCATGCGGGTCGGCGTGGTGATGGAGACCCGGCCCAGCGCGCTGGCCTCCGTCGCGGCCCTGTCGCGTCTCGGCGCGGTGGCGGTCCTGCTGGCCCCGAACGGCGAACTGAGCCGCGCGATCGAGCTGACCGGCGTGGAGACCCTCATCGCCGACCCGGAGAACCTGCGGCGGGCCGCCGAGACCGGCGCCAGGGTGCTGGTGCTCGGCGGTGGCGACACCAGGGAGCTGGCGCTGCCCACGAGCGACCGGCTGATCGACCTCGAGCAGATCGATCCGGCGCGGGTGCGGGTGCCCGCGTGGTACCGGCCCGATCCCGGCCTGGCGCGGGAGCTGGCGTTCGTGCTCGTCACCGGCACCGGCGAGCGGTTGGAGACGAAGTACATCAGCAACCACCGCTGGGCGCTGTCGGCGTTCGGCACCGCGACCACGGCCGACCTCGATCGCAAGGACACGGTGTACTGCCTCGCGCCGCTGCATCATTCGTCCGGACTGCTGGTCAGCCTCGGCGGGGCGGTCGCGGGCGGAAGCCGGATCGCGCTGGCCCGGTCGCTGGACCCGCAGCGCTTCGCCGAGGAGGTGCACCGCTACGGCGTCACCGTGGTCACCTACACCTGGACCATGCTGCGCGACATCCTCGATGCCGAGGTGTTCCCGGTCGGCCATCGCCATCCGATCCGGTTGTTCATCGGCTCCGGCATGCCCGCCGGGCTGTGGCGGCGCACCGTCGAGCAGTTCGACCCGGCCCGCGTGCTGGAGTTCTACGCCTCGATCGAGGGCGACGTGGTGCTGGCCAATGTGGCCGGAGTGAAGCGCGGGTGCAAGGGCAGGCCGGTTCCCGGCACCGCGAAGGTGGAGCTGGTCGCCTACGACCCGCTCACCGAACGCATCCTGGTGGACGGATCCGGCTTCGCCAGGCGTTGCGCGGACAACGAGGTGGGCCTGCTGATCGGCAGGGCGTCCGACGGCGTCGACATCTCCGCGGGCGGCCTGCGCGGGGTCTTCACGGCGGGCGACTCCTGGATGCCGACGGAGAATCTGTTCCGCCGCGACGGCGACGGCGACTACTGGCTGGTCGACCGCACGGACACGGTGATCCACACTCGGCGCGGACCGGTCTTCGGTCAGCCGATCGTCGACGTGCTCAACGACATCACCCCCGTCGACATGGAAGTCGCCTACGGGCTCAATGTCGGCGACCACTGCCTCGCGGTGGCCGCAGTGAGCGTGCGCGAGGGCTTCCGCCTGGAACCGAAGGACGTCACCGAGGCGTTGCGGGTGTTGGAACCGGACCAGCGGCCCGATCTGGTCTATGTGGTGGACGACATCCCGCGCAGCCCGTCGTTCCGTCCCTCCGCCCGTGCGGTGCAGGCGGCCGAGCGGCCGGAGCCGGGACCGGATACCTGGTGGTACAACCGCGCCTCGGACGCCTACGAGATCCTCACCGAGGACCGAGCGAGCATCCTGTTCGGCGGCTGACGCGATTCCTGTTGCCGAAACACCGGATTCGCCGACCGATGGCATAGTTTGTGCCTGTGAGAACGAGCCTCATCTACCGCAACGGGACCGTCTACGAGGTCCTGATGCGCGGGTTGTACGGCAGGCACTACGCGGCTCGGTATCGCGCTATCGCGGAACTCGTCCCGGACGGTGCGAGCGTGGTCGATCTGTGCTGCGGACCCGCGACGCTCTACACCCGCTACCTGCGCCACAAGTCGGTCGACTACACCGGCCTCGATCTGAACGAACGCTTCGTCGCACGCGTGAACGAAGCGGGCGGGCGCGGGCGGGTATGGAACCTGCGTTCCGGTGACCCGCTGCCCGCGGCGGATTTTGTCGTCATGCAGGCCAGCCTCTATCATTTCCTGCCCGAGCCGGGTCCCCTGCTCGATCGGATGCTCGCGGCGGCCACCGAGCGGGTGATCGTCGCCGAGCCGGTGCGCAACCTGGCCAGCAGCGCCAATCCGTTCCTCGCCACGATCGGCAGGCGGTTCACCGACGCGGGCGACGGCGAGCAGGCGCATCGCTTCACCGAACGGACGCTGGACGAGTTCTTCACGCCGTACCGGCCGCGGGTCGCCCGGCAGTCACTGATCGCGGGCGGCAGGGAGAAGCTCTACGTCCTCACCGCGTGAGCCCGGATGTCGCGCGCCGGGCCGGCGCGCTCACACGGTGAAGGCGGTGACCGCGTCCACGACACGGGCTACCTGCGCGTCGGTCAGATCCGGCCACAGCGGCAGGCGCACGACCGTTCCGGAGAACTCGGCGCTGCGCACACACGCGCGCGGCGTGCGTCCGAGCTTGAAGCCGGCCGGGCTGGAGTCGAGCGGGATGTAGTGGAACGGCGCGGAGATGCCGTGTGCGGCGAGATGCGCGATGAGGTCGTCGCGGCGGCGCTCGGTCGGGGTCCGCAAGTAGTACAGGTGGGCGGTGTGCTCGCGATCGTCGGGCACGGACATCAGGCGCACGTCGTTGCGGCGGGCCCAATCCGGCAGGGCGGCGGCGTAGGCGTCCCATACCCGGTGCCGTCCGGCCTGAATGGTGTCGAACTCGTCCAATTGCGCGTCGAGCACGGCCGCGTTCAACTCGCTCGGCAAATAGCTGGAGCCGATGTCCTGCCAGGAGTACTTGTCCACGGCCCCGCGCAGGAACCTGGCCCGGTCGGTGCCCTTCTCCCGGATGATCTCGGCGCGCGCCATCAGGATCTCGTCGGTGAGCAGCAGCGCTCCGCCCTCGCCGCAGTGCACGTTCTTGGTGTCGTGGAAACTGAGCGTGCCCATGGTGCCGATGGTGCCCAGTTTCCTGCCCCGCCAGCTGCCGCCGAGCCCGTGCGCGTTGTCTTCCACGACGGCGAAGCCGTGCGCGCCGGCCAGGTCGAGCAGGCCGGCCATATCGGCGGCGACGCCACCGTAGTGGATCACCACCACGGCCTTCGTCCGCTCGGTGATCAGGGCCGCCACCGACTGCGGGTCCAGGTTCCCGGTGGCCGGATCGATGTCGCCGAAAACGCAGGTCGCGCCACGCAGCGCCATCGAGGTGGCGGTGGAGGTGAACGCGAAGCTGGGCACGATCACTTCGTCGTCGGGGCCCAGCTCCAGCAGCAGGCCCGCCATTTCCAGCGCGGACGTGCAGGAGGTGGTGAGCAGGGCGTGCGGCGCGCCCGTGATCGCCCTCAGCTTCGCGGTGGCCGACGCGGTGAACTGTCCGTCGCCATGGCTGTGATCGGAGGCGAGCACGGCCTCCAGGTTCGCTAATTCCCGGCGCGCCCGGTACGGGCGGCTGAAGATGACGCGGTCAGTGCTCAACCCGGTCGGTCCCCCTGCTGGCTGCGGTCGCGGTCGGTTCCGAAGTGTCGGCCGGACGCGGTGTCGGCGTCTCGACGGTGAGATAGAGCGGTTTGCCCACCAAGATGTGCAACGCGACGCCCAAGTACTCGGCGATGAGCCCGAGGGAGAACAGCACGGCGCCGGAGCACAGCAGCAATACCACGATGGTGGATGCCCAGCCTTCGGGCGCCCAGCCGTCGGTGGTCAGCGCTTCGAACACGACGATCGCGGCCATCACGCCACCGGCCAGCGCCAGCGTGACGCCGAGCATGCTGACCAGCCGCAGCCCGCGGGTCCCGCTGCACAGCACCATCTTCCAGAACAAGGAGAACAGGCGGCGGTAGTTGTAGCCGGACTCCTCCCTGCCCTCGGCGCGCAACGTCACCGGCGCCTGCGCGACGGCGCCGACCACCCAGGTCAGCGCGACGTCCAGGTAGACGCCGTTGGAGGCGACCTCGGCCAGCTGCCTGCCGATGTCCCCGCGGATCAGCCGGTAGCTTTCGAACCGGGTGGAGTCCGGGAAGGCGAACAGCGTCGCGAGCACCAGCTTGGCTCCGCGCGAGGTCAGATTGCGCAGGAATCCGTGCGGCCTGGTGTTGGTCGGCTTGGAGTAGACCAGGTCGGCTCGCTGCGCCAGGGCCGTGTCCAGGAACGTGCTGATGAAGCCGGGATCGTGCTGGCCGTCCTCGTCCATGGTGACGATCCAGTCACCGGCCGCGACGGACATTCCGGCGATGGTCGCGGCGTCCTGACCGAAATTGCGGCTGAGCCAGACGGCGCGCACCGTGGGGTAGGTCCGTTGCAGTTCCTGCAGGACCACATCGGAGCGGTCGGGGCCGTGGTCGTGCACCAGAATGATCTCGGTGACGGCGAACGTGGTGCCGCCCGGGGTCTCGGCGGGGCGGGTGAGATCGTGCAGCTCGGCGACCAGACCGGCGATCGTGTCCTCGCCCCGATACACCGGCACGACCACCGACACCCGGTGCGGCCGGTCCACGCCGGGCCGTGCCGGGGCGCCGTTCGTCGCGGAGGCGCCGGAACGGAGTGCACGGGCGGAGGGAATCGGCATCAGCTGGATCGACTTTCGATGACGGTGCGTGCCGGTACTCGTCGCAGAACTGCGGAGCCCGAACCGGTGTGGACTTTAGCACGGTGCGATATCCGGCTACCGGAGCAGCTGATCATGCCCTCATCTTGGTGGCGTCCACGACTCATGCCAAGCGGAGAGCCGCCCTGTAGGGTTTGGAACTCGTGACGGACAGTGCAGTGCCCGGCTCGCGGCCGGATGTCTATTCGCGGCGAGAGGTCTACCGGTGGGGGGTCATCACCGCGCTCGGAGTGGTCGCGGGTTACCTCGCTGTCCTGCTCGCCAACGCCCGCCATTTCTTCACCGACGACACCGAATCCCAGTACACCTCGCTGTGGGTGGGCCTCGGCCGTGCGCTGCGCGCCGGTGAGTTCCCGGTCATGGTGCCCGAGCAGTGGATGTCGGGCAACAACACCATGGACGACGCGGGCCTGTTCAACCCGCCGCAGCTGCTGATCGATCTGATCGCGCCCTCGGTGGACAACGTCGCGCTGTACGCCACCGTCGTGAAGCTGATCTTCTCGATCATCGCCGCGCTCGGCGTCTACCGGATCTGCCTGGTCTACGGCGGGCGGCCCGCGTGGTCGGCGGTGGCGGGTATCGCGCTGCCGCTTTCGGGCTTCTTCCTGTTCTTCGACGAAGCCAGCTGGATGACCGCGCTCACCGGCACCGCGTGGATGGTGCACGCCTGGGCGGCCTCGGTGCGGTACACGCGAGGACAGGGCGGCCCCATCCCGGTTTTCGTCTACCTGTATCTGACCATCTCGACGCAGTACATCTTCCCGGCGGTCGAAGCGGTGCTGATGCTGCTGGCGGTGGCCGTGGGTGAACTCGTCTACCAGCGCAAGTGGCAGCCGGTGCTCCGGCTGACCGTCGCGGCGGGCTGTGCCGGGCTCGCGGGCCTGCTGACCTTCCTGCCGAGCATGCTGTCGGCGAAGGTGACCTGGCGCGGCACCGCGCAGATCAACAACGACCAGTTCCTCACGGTGCCGTGGTCGGAGTCGCTGAACGCCAGCCTGCCCAGCTCGCTGCCCGCGTTCAGCTCGTGGTGGGGATACGTGCAGCCGCTGCCGGTCACCTACATCGCCTGGTTCCTGATCCCCGCGCTGGCGTTCGTCGACTGGCGCCGCGCCAGGGAGGCGTGGCGGGAACTGAGCGCCGTCGCGATCTTCGCGATCATGATGCTGATGTGGACCGCAGGCCCCGGTTCGATCGGACCGCTGCGCTGGCCGGCGCGCGTACTCCCGATGCTGGCCATCGGCCTGCTCGTGCTGGTGTGCGTGCTGCTCGGCCGCTACGGGACGGTGCGCGATCCGAAGAACCGCGCCGTCGCGGCGGGCGTGCTGATCGGTCTGCTGTGGGTGCGTTCGTTCTCCGCCGACCCGCACGACGCGATCTGGCACGTGATCGCGGCCTTCGCGCTGGCCGCGCTGGTGGCCGGGGCAGTGTGGCTCGGGCGCGCGAAGGGGACCGCGGCGGCGTGCGCGCTGACCATCGTCGCGATGTTCCCGATCGCCTATTTCCAGGTCGAAGCCGCGCAACCCACGCCGATGTCGTGGAACCTGCCCGTGCAGCGCTCGGTGGCGAAAGAGGCGTTCCCGGATTTCGCGGGCAACACCATCCAGCTGGGCGATCGCGGGCTGTTGCAGCCGCAGGACAAGAGCATCGAGGGCGCCTACGGGTCGCTCGTCTTCGGCAACTACGCCCGCGGACTCGAACTGGACTACGTCAACGGCTACACCCCCAGCGGCCATTTCTACTTCGGTGAGCTGCTGTGCATGCGCTGGGACGGCAGCGTCTGCCCGGACGCCTACCGGCGGATGTTCGCACCGGAGCCCACCACCGGGCGGCCGCTGGTCGACCTGATGAACCTGGACCGCGTGGTGCTGCAACGAGCGCTGTTCCCGGACGCGCCGAACCAGGCGGCGCCCGAGGGCTGGAAGTGGGTCGACTACCCCGGGCACGAACGTTTCATCGCGGTGCTGGAACGCGTGGGCGGCCCCATCTCGACGACCAACGGCCGCGTGACCGATGCGGCGAAGGTGCGCGCGACATCGATCTCCGAGACCGACACCACCAGCCGCGTGCGCGTGTCCTCGGCCCAAGGCGGCCGGATCGTGTTCGCCCGGCTGGGCTGGCCGGGCTATCGGGTCACGCTGAACGGGAAGTCGCTGCCGATCACCACGGTCGCCAAATCGTTCATCGCGGTCGACGTTCCCGCGGGCACCCAGGACGCCGAACTCGTGCTGACCTGGCGCCCGCCCGGGTGGAAGATCGGCATCGCCGCCGCGGTGGCGGGCGTGCTCGGCATCGGCGTCCTGCAATGGTTCCAGGTCCGGTCGCGCCGCCGCGGCGAACCGGAGGAACCCGGCGACGCCGAGGGCGCCGAGCCGGATCGTGAGCTGGCGGACGTCGTTTCGTGAAGACGAATGCGCGGCCGGTCGCCGCGGATTCCGACGCGACGGGCGACGGGCCTGCGGCGGGGCTTCTGCTGCGGCTGGTCCGGCGCCAAGAGGTCGCGTTCGCCATGGTCGGCGCGTGCAACACCCTGCTCGGCATCGGGCTGACCGTCGCCTGGCTGGCGGTGCTGGGTGACGCGTGGCCGCCCGCCGTCGCGGTGGTGCTGGCCTACGCCGTGGGCATCGTCGTCGCCTTCGTCCTGCACCGGACCCTCGTATTCCGGGTCCGCGGCAGGCTGTTGCGCGACTTCGCGGGCTTCGTCGTGGTGAATTCCGGTGGCTTGCTGATGAATACCGTGCTGTTGTCGCTGGCCGTCTCGGTGCTGCACCTGCCGCGGATTCCGTCGGCGGTCGTGGTGATGGGCTTGGTCGCGGTCGGCAGTTTCTTCGGCCATCGCTACATCTCGTTCCGCCGCGGGCCCGAAGCCGGGTCCGCGAGCGGGGCCGGATAGCGCGGTCGCGGACGGCATCCCGGCACTGGCTTGCCCGGTGGGCGGACAGGTGCGGGTAGGGTCTGGGACTCGTGGCCGAACGTAGCACCATTTCTTCGCGAGAAGTCCGCACCTGGGGCGTCATCACGGCGCTCGGGGTGATCGCGGGATACGGTGCGGTTCTATTGGCCAACGTCCGGCACTTCTATACCGACGACACCGAATCGCAGTACGCGCCGCTGTGGGTGATGCTGGGGCGATACCTCCGCGAAGGACGGTTCCCGGCACTCGTGCCCGAGCACTGGATGGCGGGCAACTACACCATCGAAGAAGCCGGGCTGCTGAATCCGCCTCAGCTGCTGATCGACCTGATCGCGCCTTCGGTGGACAACCTCGCGGTGTACGCCACCGTGGTGAAACTGATCTTCGCGATCATCCTCGCGCTCGGCGTCTACCGGATCTGCCTGGCCTACGGAGCGAAGGCGCCGTGGGCGGCGGTCGCGGGCGTCGCCATACCGTTCAGCGGGTGGCTGCTGTTCTTCGACGAGGCCAGCTGGATGACGGCGTTCACCGGCACGGCTTGGATGGCGCACGCGTGGGCCTCCGGGGTGCGCTACGCCCGCGGGCGCAGCGGGCCGATTCCCACCTTCGTCTTCTTGTATCTGGCCATTTCGGTGCAATACGTTTTCCCGGCGGTGGAGGCCGGTCTGATGGTGGGCGCCGTCGCGATCGGCGAACTCGTCCATCAGAAGGCGTGGCGCCCGTCGCTGCGCCTGCTCACGGTCGCGGCGTGTGCCGCGGTGGCCGGATCGGCGACCTACCTGCCGAGCATGCTGTCGGCGAAGGTGACCTGGCGTGGCACCGCGCAGATCAACAACGACCAGTTCCTCACGGTGCCGTGGTCGGAATCGCTGAACGCCAGCCTGCCCAGCACGTTGCCCGCGTTCAATTCGTGGTGGGGCTACGTGCAGCCGATGCCGGTGGTCTACATCGCGTGGTTCCTCGTTCCGGCGCTGGCCTTCGTCGATTGGCGCAGGGCGCTCGGCTCGGCGCGGGAATTCGTCGCGCCCGCCCTGTTCGCGGTGATGGCGCTGATGTGGACGGCCGGTCCCGGCGCCATCGGCCCGTTGCGCTGGCCCGTCCGTGTGCTGCCGATGGTCGCGCTCGGCCTGCTGGTGCTCGTATGCGTGCTGCTCGGCCGCTTCGCGACCGTTCAGGACTGGCGGCGGCGCGCAATCGCGGCCGCGGTGCTGATCGGTCTGCTGTGGGTGCGCTCCTTCTCGGCCGCACCCCACGAGGTGATCAGGCATGTCATCGCGGCGCTCGGTGTGGCGGCGCTCGGCGCCGTCGCGGTATGGCTCGGCCGCAGCCGTGGCGCGGCCGCCGCGTGCGCGCTGATCGTCGTCTCGGTGTTCCCGATCGCGTATCTGCAGGTGTGGGACGCGCAACCGACTCCGATGGGGTGGAATCTGCCGGAGAAGCGGTCGGAGATGAAGGCCGCGTTCCCGGATTTCCCCGGCACCACGCTGCAACTCGCGGACCGCATGCTCATCCCGCCGTCGGAACGGAACCTCTCCGGGGCGTACGGATCACTGGTCTTCGGCAACTACGCGAAGGATCTCGAGCTCACCTACGTCAGCGGATACACCCCCAACGGGCACTACTGGTTCGGCGAGACGTTGTGCATGCGCTGGGACACCAGCGTCTGCCCCGATGCCTACCGCCGCGCGTTCGCGACAGAGCCGACCACCGGCCGGACCATTGTCGACCTGATGAAGGTCGACCGGGTGGTGCTGCACCGCGCCTTGTACCCGGACGCGCGGGACCAGCCCGCACCCTCCGGCTGGAAATGGGTCGACTATCCGGGGCACGAGAAGTACATCTCGGTCCTGGAGCGCACCGACGGCCTGATCTCGACCCGCGACGGCCGGGTGGCGGCCGCCCAAGGCGTGACGGCCACATCGATCGGCGAATCGGATACGACCAGCCGGGTGCGGGTGAGTTCCCCGGACGGCGGGCGAATCGTGTTCGCCCGGCTCGGGTGGCCCGGTTACCGGGCGACGCTCGACGGCCGGGAGATCCCCACCACGCTGGTAGGGAAAACCTTCGTGGCCGTCGATCTCCCGCCCGGCGCCTCCGGTGAGCTGGAGTTGTCCTGGCAGCCGCCGGGCTGGTGGATCGGCGTCGCCGCGGCACTGCTCGGGCTGCTCGGCCTCGGTCTGCTGGAGTGGGTGTACCTGCGTAGCAGGCGGCGGCTCGACCGGCCGATCGGCGAGAGCGGCGAGCCGTCCGCACCCGATGCCGCTGTGACACCGGAAACCGACTTGGCCGACGCCACCCGATGAGCGCGGGCGCGGGGGACGGAGCCGGGGCGGCATCGGAGGTGCGACGCTTCGACGATGCCGCGACGAGCACGTCACCGTCCGCCGAGGCGGATGCCCCGCTTCCCCGTGCCGTGCAACTCCCCGCCGACCCCGGCCCGCTGCTGCGGTTGGTGCGTCGCCAGGAGATCGCTTTCGCCGTCGTCGGCGTGGTGAACACGGGTCTGGGCATGGCGCTGACGGTGATGTGGCTGGCGGTGCTCGGCAACCGGGCGCCCGCCGCGCTCGCGCCCGCCCTGGCCTACAGCATCAGCGTGGTCGTCGCCTTCGTCCTGCACCGCACCTTGGTGTTCCGGGTGCGCGGGCGGCTGATGCGGGATTTCGCCGCGTTCGTCGCGGTGAACTCCGGCGGGCTGGTGCTGAACATGGTTCTGCTCCAGCTGGGGGTGTCGCTGCTGCACCTGCCGAGCATTCCGTCGGCGGTCGCCGTGATGGCGCTGGTGGCGGGCGCCAGCTTCTTCGGGCATCGCCACATCTCGTTCCGCCGCGCTCCCGCACTCGACGCGGACGGTTCCCGGTCCGGCACGGCAGGCAGGTAGGTTCCTCGTATGCCTGAGCACACCACTTTGGACGCCACACTGCTGAGCCTGCTGGCCTGCCCGCAGGACAAGGGCCCGCTGCGGCTGGTCCGCGCCGCCGACGGCAGCGCGCTGCTCTACAACCCGCGCCTGCGCCGGGCCTACCCGATCGAGAACGGCATCCCGGTCCTGCTCGTCGACGAGGCAAGGGACGTCACCGACGCCGAGCACGAGGCGTTCACCGCCCAGCCCGACGCCTGACCCGCCGACCTCTCTTCTCACGACTCGCCCGCCGCCGGGCAACGGATGCGTCACGGTCGTTTTGCGGCCATTGACCGTTTGGAGCCGGGTCCGCCATGATCATTTGCACTTCGCGACGGTCCACGCGCTCCAGCGAAGGGGCGCTGCGGCCGACCTGATGAGCGGCACAGGTGGCGTATGGGAGAGAGGTCGGGAACGTAATGAGCGCTTCGCGTTTACGTAACTGGACGGCTCGATGCGCGATCGCCTGCGGAGTCGCGGCGGCGGCATTCGCCACGGCGGTGCCCGCCCAGGCCGAGCCGCTCTGGCCGGGTGGCCCGGACATTCCCGGTATGCCCGCGCTGATTCCGCCACCGCCGCCCGTCGCGCCGTGCTCCACAGCGGCCCGCGCGTGCATGCGGCTGTCCACCGACGAAGCCTGGCTGATGGACGAGGGCAAGGTGGTCTACGGCCCCACGCCGATCTCGCACGGGATGCCGGGGTACGAGACGCCGCCCGGAGTCTTCCACGTGTCGTTCAAGAAGGAATTCCACTGGAGCACCATGCACAACGCTCCGATGCCGTACGCGACCTTCTTCAACGGCGACATCGCCTTCCACGTCGGCCCGATCGAGAAGAAGTCGCACGGCTGCGTCCGGATGACCCACGAGGGAGCCAAGGCGTTCTACGAATACCTCTGGCCCGGTGACGTCGTCGAAGTCGTGGAGTGACGGCTCCGGCGTGCCCCGGTGATCGCCGCGGTCATCGGGACGCAGGTCCCCGGCCGATATCTCCGGTGAGATAGCGCTGCAACGTCGGGCCCACCGCGGTGACCAGGTCGTCCACGGGCATCGAGGCCAGCGGTTCCACCCCGACGATCTTGCGGCCCACCAGCACACCGAGCATCTGCGACGCGACCAGGCCGATCCGGACCCGGCCGTCGTCCTCCGGGGTGGCGATGCGCAGGCGGACGCGCTCCAACACCACCTCCAACAGGAATCTCCTGGCCAGGGACGGGTCGTCGCTGCCGGACAGGATGCTGCGCACCACGGCGACGATGCCGGGCCCCGCGGGGGAGTCCCACACCCCGACCACCGCGCGAATGATGGTCTCGCCCAAGCGATCCAGCGGCGCGGCATCGATGATGCGCAGTGTCGTCTCGGGATTCACCGGGAATTCCACCACCGCGGCGAAAAGTTGCTGCTTGGTGCCGAAGTAGTGATGCACGAGGGCCGGATCCACCCCAGCGTCGGTGGCGACCGCGCGCACCGAGGTCTTGTCGAAGCCCGCGTCGGCGAAACGCGCGCGGGCGGCCGCGAGGATGGCCTCGCGGGCGCCCGATTGCCCCGGTCGGCGGCCCGTGCGGGGAGGCCGCTCGCCGCCGCCGGAGCCGTTGCCTGCCGTCACGTGGTCCGCCGTCGTAGCGTGGCAGCGCCCAGGCACAGCGCGACGATCGCGAACCCGGCGACAATAGCCAGATCACGCCACATCTGGCCGGTGACCTCCGGATGCGTCGAAACCTGCTGCAGCGCGTCGACCGCGTAGCTCAACGGCATCACGTTGCTGATCACCTCCAGCCAATCGGGCAGCTGGCCGCGGGGAACGAGCAGACCGCACAGGAAGATCTGCGGCGCGACCACGACCGGCATGAACTGTACGGCCTGGAATTCGGTGCGCGCGAACGCGCTTGCCAGCAGACCCAGCGCCACCCCGCACACCGCGTCGACCACCGCGATCAGCACCACCCAGCTCGGACTGCCCGCCGCGTCGAGCCCGAGCAGCCCGAAGGAGACCAGGCAGGCGACGACGGCCTGCGCGGCCGCGGCCAGCGAGAACGCGGTGCCGTAACCGGCGAGCAGGTCGAGTTTCGACAGCGGCGTCGACAGCAGCCGCTCCAGCGTGCCCGAGGTGCGTTCGCGCTGCATGGCGATCGCGGTGATCAGGAACATCACGATGAACGGCAGGATGCCGAGCATGCTGATGCCGACCCGGTCGAACAGCGAGACGGGATTCAGCGGGTTGGTCGGGGTGTCCTTGTAGATGAAATACAGCAGCGCCATCAGCAGCGCGGGGACCACCAGGATCATGGCGACGGTGCGGTGGTCGTTGCGCAGCTGACGCAGGATGCGGCCGGTGGTAGCGGCGTAGGGGCGCAGCGTCGGCGTCCGCCGGGGCGCGGCTTCCATGGTGGCGGTCATGCGTTCTGTCCCATCGTGATCAGGGTGAGGAAAGCGGTCTCCAGGTTCTGCTCGCCGGTCTGCGCGCGCAGTTCGTCGGGGCTGAGCTGGGCGAGCAACTGCCCCTCGCGCATCAGCAACAGCCGGTCGCAGTGCTCGGCCTCGTCCATGACGTGGCTGGACACCAGTAGCGTCGTCCCGTTCGAGGCCAGTTCGTGGAACTGCTTCCACAGCTCGACGCGCAGCACGGGATCGAGGCCGACGGTCGGTTCGTCCAGAACCAGCAGATCGGGCTGGGCGACCAGCGCGCACGCCAGGGACGCGCGCGTCTTCTGCCCGCCGGAGAGCTCGTCGCCGCG
Source organism: Nocardia sp. NPDC047648 (assembly GCF_040642815.1). Lineage (NCBI taxonomy): Bacteria > Bacillati > Actinomycetota > Actinomycetes > Mycobacteriales > Nocardiaceae > Nocardia > Nocardia sp. NPDC047648. The sequence goes on from NZ_JBEYSX010000011.1 coordinate 276,999, forward strand.
CTGGTGGGCGTGATCGGTCAGACCGACCGCCGTGATCGCGTCGTCGACGTCGGCGCGGTCGCGGCCGTAGAGCGCGGCGAAGTACGCGACGTTCTCGCGGACGCTGATGTCGTTGTAGATGCTCGGCGCCTGGGTGACGTAGCCGATCAGGTGGCGCAGCGCCGCGGAGCCCGCCGGGCGTCCGAGCGCGCTGACGTCGCCCGATTCGATGATCTGCGTGCCGACGATGCTGCGCATCAGCGTGGTCTTGCCGCATCCCGACGGGCCGAGCAGCCCGGTGATCGAGCCGCGCGGGATGGTCAGCGAGACGTCGTGCAGTACTTCGCGGCCGCCGCGACGGACCCGCAGGTTCCGTACCTCGACGGCGGGGGATGGGATGGCTTGCGACACGGTCGCCTCAATTCATCGAGTGTTGAATTCACTATGTGATGAATTTAGCGCGCCCGCGCTGAACAGGCAAGAGCGTCGGTCGGGGAGTCAGTGGCCGTGATGCGCCGGCGGGGTCCCCGGTGCCTGGCCCGGGTTCACGACCACGAACTGGCCCATCATTCCGAGGTCTTCGTGCCAGAGCAGGTGGCAGTGGTACATGTAGGGCGCGTCCGGATCGGCCGGGCCGTCGAAGCGCATGGCCAATCGCACGGTGCTGCCCGGTGGCAGGAAGACGGTGTCCTTCGGGCCGGTCAGCGCCGCCGGTGGCGGGCCGTCGTCCACCGCGAGCACGCGGAATCGCACATCGTGGATGTGGAAGTTGTGCGGCATGCCGTCGCCGTTGCGCACCACCCACGTCTCCGCGGTGCCACGCGTCACCGCGAAATCGATCCGGTCCATGACCATCGGGGTGCCGTTGATCCCGGCGAGGTTCAGGTCGAAATTCCGTTCCCGGACCGAATCGCCGCCGTCCGGTGTGCTGGGAGGAGCCAGGGTCGCGGGCAGCTCCGGTGACGGCCGCAGCGTCTCGGCCGCGCGCAGTTCCAGGATGTCGAAGGTGTCGTCACCCCCGGCGAAACGCTGTGTCCAGAAATCGAGTCCGGCGTCGAGTTCGCCGGAGCGCAATACGGTGCGCTCGCCGGGTCGCATCCGCACCACGATCTCGGCGCGCTCACCCGGCGACAGCCGCAGCCGATCCTGGGTGCTCGGTCGTTCGGTGAATCCGCCGTCGGTGGCGACGAGCGCGAACGGTCGCCCGTCGGAGAATTCGAAGGTGTAGATCCGCGCCGTGGAGGCGTTGAGCAGGCGCAGCCGGACCAGTTCGTCGCCGATGTTCCGGTAGGGCGCGAGCGTGCCGTTGACCATCGTCCGGTCGCCGAGGAAACCGACATCGCGGAACATTCCGTGCGAGGAGTCGAGCGCGGCGCCGTTGAACTTCACGTCCTGCACGATCACCGGCAGATCGTCCACGCCGTAGGTGGAGGGGAGCGCCAGCGAGGTGGACACGTCGTCGTCGAGCAGGAACATGCCCGCCAACCCGCGGCGCACGTGGGTTTCGGTCGCGCCGTGCGGATGCGGGTGGTACCACAGCGTCGCCGCGGGTTGATCGACGGTCCACTGCGGCGTCCAAGCGGCGCCGGGCGCCACCGTCTGGTGCGGGCCGCCATCCATCGCGGCCGGTAGGTGCATGCCGTGCCAATGCACGGTGGAGGCCTCCGGCAGGGTGTTGCGCACGGTCACCGCCACCTTCTCCCCGCGCCGCGCCCGCAGTGTCGGACCGAGATAGTCGCCGTTGAACCCCCAGGTCGGCGTGGCCCGGCCGGGAAGGAACTCCCGTTGCCCGGCACGCATGTCGAGTTCGAACGTGCGCGTGCCGTCGGCGCCTACCCGCGACGGAGCCAGCGCGGGTACGACCAGTTCGTTGCGGAATTCCGTCTTGCCAACGGTGGATACGGCCGCCCCGGCGTACACCCACGCGACACCACCGAGGACCAGGACCGGCAATGCCGCGAGGCAGCCGAGAACGAGGAGCAACCGCCTGCGCGGCCGGGAATCCGAAGACATGGACCGACGGTAGAAATCCGCGGCGCCACAACACATCCGGAAGCGTCCCGATTTCCTCCCCGATCCCGCCCCTGATACCCGTGCCGCGGCCTCAGGGTGCGCGCGGGATTCGCTCGGCCTGCCGCGCCCGTCGAATGTGACCCGGAACACACCGCCGGGTGTCACGTTCCGGACCGCTCAGCTGTCCCATGGTCGTCACCATCCGCCAACACTGCCTCGGTGACCCGACCATTGGAGCACTGTCATGAACACCGCACATCGGATCGTCATCCTCGGCGGCGGCTACACCGGCATGCTGGCCGCCGTGCGGCTGGCCCGGCGCACCCGTGCGCTGGACGTCCGGATCACGCTGGTCAACCCCTCGGCGCGATTCACCGAGCGCCTGCGCATGCACCAGGTGGCCGCGGGCCAAGAGCTGGCCGACCACCAAATCCCCGCGCTGCTGGAAGGCACCGGCGTCGCCTTCGTCCAGGGCTGGGCCACGGCCATCGACCCGCTGGCTCGAGAGGTCACCGTCGACGGCGCCTCTCGCCTTCCCTATGACGAGTTGATCTACGCGCTGGGCAGCACCGCCGACACGAGCATCGTGCCCGGCGCCGCCGACCATGCGTGGACCCTGGACAACCCCGCCACCGCACACCGATTCGGCCTGCGCCTCGCCGAGGTCGCGGCGCGCGGCGGCACGGTCGCGGTCTGCGGCGGCGGCTTGACCGGCATCGAGGCGGCGGCCGAGATCGCCGAAAGCCATCCCGGCGCGCGCGTCACCCTGATCAGCAGCGGGGAGCCCGGCGCCATGATGGGCACGAAGGCCCGCGCCTACCTGCATCGGGCACTCGATCGGCTCGGTGTCACCCGGCAGACCGGCCGGGCCGTGGTGAAGGTGCTGCCCGACGCGGTCGAACTGGCCGGTGGGGAACTCGTGCACACCGACCTGACGCTGTGGACGGCCGGTGTCCGTGTCTCCCCATTGGCCGCGCAGGCCGGGATAGAGACCGACCCGCACGGGTTGATCGTGGTCGACCCGACCCTGAAGTCGGTGTCGCACCCTACGATTCACGCCATCGGCGACGCCGCCGCGGTCCGCCAGGCGTGGGGGCGGATCCACGGCACCTGCCAGAGCGGGATGCCGACCGCCGCCTACACCGCGGACGTCATCGCGCGGCAGCTGCGCGGCAAGCGCGTGCGGCCGTTCCGCTTCGGTTATTTCCACCAGCCGGTCAGCCTCGGGCGCAAGGACGCGGTCATCCAGTTCACCGAGGCCGACGACCGTCCGCGCCGCGGCTACCTGACCGGACGCGCCGCCGTCCGCTACAAGGAGGCCGTCAGCGGCAGCCCGGTGCCGGTCTTCGCGCTGAGCAAGCGGATGACGGTGTCGGTCACGCTGTCCAAAGGTGGCCGGGCAACCAAGAGAATCTAGCCATGGCCGACCCGACATCCGAGCAGGATCCTTTTCTCGAGCACCGGCGTCTGTTGTTCGCCACCGCGTACCGGATGCTGGGCACCGTCACCGACGCGGAGGACGTTCTTCAAGACGCCTGGCTGAAGTGGAACGAGACCGACCGCTCCACGGTGCGTCAGCCCAAGTCCTACCTGGTGCGGGCGGTCACCAACCTGTCGCTCAACCGGCTCACCTCGGCCAGGGCCACTCGCGAGAGCTATGTCGGGCCCTGGCTTCCCGAGCCGTTGCTCACCTCACCGAACGTCGCCGAGGAGACCGAATTGGCCGACACCGTCTCCACGGCGATGCTGGTGGTCCTGGAAACACTCGGTCCCGTCGAACGCGCGGTCTTCCTGCTGCGCGAGGTCTTCGGCTACACGCACGCCGAGATCGCCGAGACCCTGGACCGGCCGGAGCCCGCGATCCGGCAGATCGCGCATCGCGCCAAGCGGCACGTGCAATCCCGCCGACCGCGTTTCGACACCGACAAGGCCGAGCGCGACCATGTCACCGCCCGGTTCATGGCCGCGTGTTCGGGCGGCGACCTCAACGCGCTGATGGATCTGCTCGCCCCGGATGTCACCTCGTGGTCGGACGGCGGCGGCGTGGTCACCGCGGCGCGCAGGCCGTTGTACGGACCCGACCACGTGGCGCGCTGGATACTCGGCGTGCTGGCCAAGCCGATCGTCGCCGGATTCGTGCTCGAACCCGCGCACATCAACGGTGAACTCGGCGCGCTGGCGCTCATCGACGGGAATCCGGTGGCCGTGTTCACCTACGACATCGCCGACGGACGGATCCAGAACCTCCGGTTCCAGGTCAACCCGTACAAGCTGAAGGGCCTCTCCATGGGCACCGACACGCTGGCGTGACGGCGGTCGTTCTAGGCTCCAGCCGTGACCAACCAGAGCGCCCTGTCCGCCGACGGCGGGCAGCTGCGGGCCTCGACGCTCGAACTGTTCTTCGATCTCGTCTTCGTCCTCACCATCACCCAGCTCTCGCACGTCTACACGCATCATCCGGGCTTCCAGGCGCTCGTTCAGGTCGCGCTGCTGTTCGGACTGGTCTGGTGGATGTATTCCGGCTACGTCTGGCTCACCAACGAGGTGGCCCCGAACAGTTCCAGCAGGCGGACCTGGTTGCTGGTTGGCATGTTCGCGTTCTTCGTTCTCGCCCTGGCGATCCCGGATGCGTTCCACGGCACCGGCATCGCGTTCGGCTTCGGGTACGTCCTGGTCACCGCCGTTCACACCGCGCTGTTCGCCTCGGCGGGCGGGGAATCGGCGGCGATCGCGATCCGCAGAATCGCGCCGCTCAACGCCCTGGCCGCCGCGCTCGTACTGGCAGGCGGGTTCGTGCACGGCTGGATGCAGTACGCCTGCTGGACCGTGGCGTTCACGGTGCAGGTGATCAGCCCCTATCTGGTCGACACCCGTGACTTCGTGATCCGAGCGCGCCACTTCTGCGAGCGGCACGGGCTGGTCGTGATCGTCGCGATCGGCGAATCCATCGTCGCCGTCGGCGCCGGGCTGGCCGGAGAGAAGATCACCCCGCAGCTGATCGCCACCGTAGGCCTCGGCCTGTGCCTGGCCTACGTCCTGTGGTGGGCGTATTTCGGCGTCGACGACGAACGTGGCGAGCACGCGCTGGCCGCGGTGCCTGACCGGGAACGTTCCCGGCCCGCCCTGCTGGCCTACGGCTACTCCCTGTACCCGCTGCTGATCGGCGTCATCGTGGCCGCGGCGGGCATTCAGATGAGCGTTGCCCACGGCGACGAAGCGACCTCCGTCGCCGTGGCCGCCGCGCTCTCCGGCGGCGTCGCGCTGTACTTCCTCGGCCAGTTCTTCTTCCGCCTGACTCTGCGGCTGCCGCGCCCATGGGCTCGTTTGCTCGCGGCGCTCGCGGTGGCGGCGACAACGCCGATCGGCATCTTCTGGGTGTCGTGGGCCCAACTGGTCGCGATCGTCGTCGTGGGCTACGCCGCGGTCATCGCCGACGACCTGCTCACGCTGCGGTCCGGCGAGCACAGTACGTACTTCTGAGTGCCGCGGTCGCCGTCCGCCCGGCTTCTTCGGGCGGATTTGCGTTTTCGGCTCTCAGCCGGGTGTCCCGGCCTGCGCGCGCGAACGCGTGCCGCGCACTCGGCGTTGCTTCTGCCCGCGCGATCGCCCGCGCCGAGGGCGGTTCGGTCGCCGAGCGGCTGTGGAGCGCGCTCGTCGCGGCCGGCGCCGGACCACCCGGTGCGCCTGCGGGGCCAGGCCGCAGCCTGCGCTGAGGCGAGGAACGGCCCTGACCTACAGCCTTGCCACTCGCCCGTTTCGCGGTCGAGGACAATGGCGGCTGTGTGTGCCCAGCCTGTCGAGGAACTCGCGGTCGAACCACCCGCTGCCGCCCGGCGTCTGCTCGGGGCGACCTTGTGGTCGGGCCCGGTCGGTGTCCGGATAGTCGAAGTCGAGGCCTACGGGGGAGACCCGGCCGGGCCATGGCCGGATCCGGCATCGCATTCCGGGCGCGGCCGGACCAAGCGCAACGACGTGATGTTCGGTCCCGCCGGTGTGCTGTACGTCTACCTCAGCTACGGCATGCACACCTGCATCAACGTGACGAGCGGCCCGGATGGGGTCGCCAGCGCCGCGCTGATCCGCTCCGGCGAGGTCGTCGAGGGGCTGGAGAAGGTGCGCGAACGGCGCCCCGGAGCTCGAAGCGACCTCGGCTTGGCCCGCGGCCCGGGCAACCTCGGCAGCGCGCTGGGAATCACGTTGAGCGACTACGGAACTCCGCTGTTCGATCCGGCGTCAGCGATTCGGCTCGAGTTGCACGATCCGATCGCGGACGCCGAGATCGCCAGTGGTCCGCGGGTCGGGGTCAGCAGCGCGGCGGACCTGCCATGGCGTTTCTGGCTTCCGGGTTCGCGGGCGGTGTCGGTCTACCGGCGCAGTCCGCGTGCTCCACTGCCCACCGAGAAGTCGGCCTGAGCGCTCCGCGGAAGTTTCGCCGCGGCGATGACTTCTCGCAAAGCTCCTCGTCCTATCAGGTGAACGCGCCTCCAACCCCGGCGCGACCGACCTGAAGGACAGAAACATGACCGCCGTCGCCACCAGCACCGCGCCCGCCGCCGCCCAGCCGGGCAAGGTTCTCGATCGCACCCTGTGGACGGTGCAGATCCTGCTCGGCCTGTTCCTGGTCATCGCCTCGGGCCTGCCGAAACTGGCCGGTCAGTCCGATGCCGTGCGCATCTTCCACGAGATCGGCTTCGGCGACTGGTTCCGCTACCTCACCGGCCTGGTCGAGGTCGCAGGCGGCGCCGGTCTGCTGGTGCCGCGGCTCAGCGGCCCGGCCGCGTCCGGACTGTCGATCACCATGGTGCTGGCCGCCGCCACCCAGGCCTTCCTCCTCGGCGCCCCAGCTTTGGCGCCGTTCCCGCTGGTACTGGCCGCGGTGTTCGCCTGGATCGCCTACCAGCGCCGCGACAGCATCGTCGCGGTGCGCGAAGCCCTGGCGCGGTGAGCGCTCGCGCCACGCGCACGGCCGGTGGACTTCGGTCCACCGGCCGTCGTGCCGCGCGGCAGGGTGGTCGGTGCACAGCAAATTCGTTCGACTCGCGCCGCGCCGCGCCGCGACACCGAGGTGCGCACGAAGCCCCGGATCCGGTGCGGAAAGATAGGACAACGTGAGCGGCGACATCATCGACGAACTGACCTGGCGCGGACTGATCGCGCAGTCCACCGATCTGGATGCCCTGCGCGCGGCGGCGGCCGCCGGGCCGCTGACCCTGTATGCAGGCTTCGATCCCACCGCAGCCAGCTTGCACGCGGGACATCTGGTGCCGTTGCTCGCCCTGAAGCGTTTCCAGCGCGCCGGACATCGCCCCATCGTGCTGGCCGGTGGCGCCACGGGGCTGATCGGTGACCCGCGCGACGTCGGCGAGCGGAGCATGAACTCCACCGACACTGTCGCGGGCTGGGCCGAGCGAATCCGCTCCCAGCTGGAGCGCTTCGTCGACCTGGACGACTCGCCGACCGGTGCGGTTGTCGTCGACAATATGGAGTGGACCGGGCGGCTGTCCGCGGTCGACTTCCTGCGCGACATCGGCAAGCACTTCTCGGTGAACGTCATGCTGGCGCGCGACACCATCAAGCGGCGGCTGGATGGCGAGGGCATCTCCTACACCGAGTTCAGCTACATGCTCCTGCAAGCCAACGACTACTTGCAGTTACGCCGCGCCTACGGCTGCACGCTACAGGTAGGCGGCTCCGACCAGTGGGGCAACATCATCGCGGGCGTCGAACTCAACCGCCGGGTGGACGGCGCGTCCGTGCACGCCCTGACCGTTCCGCTGGTGACCTCCGCGGACGGCAAGAAGTTCGGCAAGTCCACCGGCGGCGGCAGCCTGTGGCTCGATCCCGAGATGACCAGCCCCTACGCCTGGTACCAGTACTTCGTGAACACGGCCGACGCCGACGTGGTGCGGTACCTGCGCTGGTTCACCTTCCTGTCCCGCGAGGAACTCGACGAACTCGAGCGGGCCACCGCAGAGCGACCGCATGCCAGAGAAGCGCAGCGCAGGCTCGCCGCCGAGATGACGACCCTGGTACACGGGGAGGCCCATACCCGTGCGGTGCAGCTGGCCAGCCAAGCGTTGTTCGGTCGCGGTGAACTCCGCGAACTCGACGAGGCGACGCTCGGCGCGGCCCTGCGCGAAGCGGCGGTGGACGGTGAGGTCGCGCAGATCAAAGCGGGCGAGCCGAGCACCATCGTGGATCTGCTCGTCGCCACCGGCCTCTGCGAAAGCCGCGGCGCCGCGCGCCGCGCGGTGAACGAAGGCGGCGCCTCGGTGAACAACGTGAAGATCGCCGATATCGAGTGGACCCCGGCGGATGCCGACTACCTGCACGGACACTGGCTCGTCCTGCGGCGCGGGAAGAAGAATCTCGCCGGGGTTCTGCGGGCAGGTGCATGAAGATCGCGGTGGCTTGAATCACATCCGTGTGATTCAAGCCGGCCATCACTGCGATCCCATGCTCTTGACCTGCGGAAACGCCAGCTTGTCCAGGCGATTTGACGTAGCGTTTTCCGCCGCGTAACTTTATCCAAGTCAGAGCGACACGGACACCAACCCGGAGCCGAAGCGAGGCGGAGACGCCGAGCAGGACCGGGAAACGAGGTAGTACGAGGAGCGCCTGGTAGCTCAGTGCAGTGGATCAGCCGATAGTCTTGACTTCGGTGGGCTGCTTGCTTAGACTGGGAAAGTTGCCTCACAGAAGGTTCGGTTCAGGCCGGGTTGGATGTGTGTGCGTGTGTTCTTTGAGAACTCAATAGTGTGTCGATGAATGTCAGTGCCAAATGTTTTATTTGGTTCCGGTCTTTCACCCCCCGTGTGGAGGGTCGGACATTTTTGTCAGCTTTTTGCTGGCGATTGTTTTGCTGGGTTTTCGGACTCTGGTTTTTGATCTGATTG
>NZ_JBEYSX010000012.1:0-269982 GCF_040642815.1 Nocardia sp. NPDC047648
CATCCGACAACACAATCTCGACAGCAGAAGGCCCACGATGCGACACGGAAACAGACTACGTACTTACTGGCCTAATTTCAGGCGCGACACACTAGTGCCTCGTCAAGCAATGTTGGGTAGGTAATCCGGGCGGCGGATTGTGGAGTTGACCGCGAACTCTCGTTTGGGTCGGGCGTGCTGATTGTGCCAGCGGATGTAGGCGCCGATCGCGGCGTCTTGCTCGGTGTGGCTGCGGTGGTCGGTGCCGTTGAGGGCGAAGTACCGCAACGCGGCGAACTCCGATTCGATCCAGTTCAACCAGGACGAATAGGTGGGTAAAAACACCAGCTCCACATTGTTCGCTGCGGCCTAGTCCCGGGCCTCGGCCCGTTTGTGCGGGGAGAAGTTGTCGGCGATGAGGTAGAGCTTCTCGCCGGGCCAACGAGCCCGCAGGGTCTTGAGGAATGCGAGGAACTCGATCCATCGTTTCCGGTCCCGGATCCGGTAGTGAATGCGGCCGGTGGCCAGGTCCAGCGCACCGAGCAGGTGCCGCACCCCGTGGTCGCGATGATAGGTCGCCCGCAGCCGCCGGGGTTTCGGGGCAGGGAACCAGCCGCGGCCCGGGCGGGGTTGCAGGTTCAACGGCCCGAACTCGTCGACACAGATCACCCGCCCGTCGGCGGGCCGGTGATCGTAGAGATCGAGAATCCGGTTCATCTCGGTGGTGAAGTCGGGGTCGGTACCGGCCTTCCAGGTTTTGGTGGCCTGCCACGACACACCCTGCTCACGCAGGATCGTGCGTAGTGTCTCGCGGCTGATGTCAGCTATCTTGCTGGTGACCAGCATGTCCTGGAGTTTCGAGAGGCTCCAGGTCGAGAACGGATGGCTGAGGTCGCGGGGGCAGCACCGGGCAATGCAGGCTATGCCGCAACCTACCTGGACAAGGCACTAGCAGTGTTCATACTGACCAATGAAGGGCTCCGACTCCGGTGAAATCTCGCGCCCGGATTCTGGGCAGCCGCCGACAAGGACGGCGAACGGGGGGCCGTTGCGCGTAATGATCGTGTAATCGACCACGACACCACGCTGGGACAAGTAGCGAAGATGCTGGTCGGCAAGTTGTGTCGCCTGCGCAGCGCTGAATTTCTTTCCGGCGGGAGGGAAGATCATGACGCCCAGTGCGCGGCCTGCTGTCGCGGGCGGGTCGAATACAGACACCTCGGCGATGAACGGCGTTGGTTGATCGGTCAGGAACCACTCCCACAATTCGAGTTCGCTGTCGGAGGGGAAGCGGGGGCGGCGGTCCACGTAGGTCAAACTGGGTGCCAGTCTCGAGTGGGCTCCGTGCTTATGAAGGGGGGACACTGTCCAGTCGTTGGATGCCAGCTCCGGGAAGTCCTTGATGATTCGGCGCATCGCTGCGGTCGCACGCTGGGGTTCGGCCTCGGAGCCCGCTCGGACATCGATGGATTCGGCGTGTCCGCGCGGGTCTCCGGTGAGCTTGACGCCGTGGGTGGCCCAGTGAATCTCCGCACCGGTATCGGCCGATGACACTCGGGTCCAGGTGTATGCCGCGTTCGCCTCCATGTCCACGTTCCGCCCGAACCGCCAGTCCCCGAAATAGGAGTCTGTCACCCGGTGGATTTTGACCACGGTCGAGTCGCCTTGATAGTGCGGCGGCAGTTGCTGCGCGCCCATGACACGCACGACAGACGCGGCCTCGGCTGGGGTGGCGTCAGCCTCGAGCCGCACGTCGAGCAGGGATGTGTAGTACGAGTTGGGGCCGTACGGGTGGTATTCGAACGCATGTGACGCGTTGGCCACCCCTGGAAGGGCCTCGATGGCCGACTCGATCACCCCCGACCAGCTGTCACGCTCGGCCTGATCGGGCCCTTGTGGGAAGAGCGAACATCCGGACAGCAGGACTGCCGCCATCATCAACACGATGGTGGGCACGGAGAAGCGCATAGCCGTTCATCCTGTCAGAGGTTGACGCGTCGGGTCGTTGCGGAAGGATGTTCTCGAATCCGCTTGGTTCGGCGGTTACGGGATCTAGTTCGACTGGGGCCCACCGAAACAGCGCCGACCAATTACGGCATCAACCATTCTGGACGCGGTACTAATTGGCGGCGGATTCGGACACCGACTCGTCCCGCCTTGCGCTGGCGGATGTGGGCTCGGCCGACTGTTCGGCAGGCTCGGGCAACCGGACCGAGGCGGGCTGTGTGTGCCCTGCCGACGGGGACGGCAGGTGCAGTTGATGCCGTAGCGCGGCGACCAGTGCGGCGGTCTCGGACGGTTCGGCGGTGCCGAAGACGTACCGGTCCGGGCGCAGCAGGACCACTCCGCCCGGACGCAACCGGGCGCGGCGGAACCAGCGCACCAGCGCGCCGGTGTGGTCTTCGATGTCGGTGAGGTCGTCGCGGCCGCCGCCGGGTTTGCCCTGCGGGCGGCCGCCCAGGGGGTAGACCGTCACGAAGCGGGTGTCGAGGGCGCGCAGAACGTCCAGGTCCGCGGGGGAGAATGCGCGGCGTGGATCGGAACCGTAACCCAGGACGGCGAAACCGAGGCCGAGCGTGTCGTCGAGTCGCTGGTGCCTGCCCTGGTAGGTGCGGATCTCGGGCTGGGGCGCGAGTCTGCCCTGAACTCCGCGGATCAGCGGGCGAGGCAGGCCCAGGTAGGCGCCGCGGCGGAAGCGCGGGGCGGGCTTGATCTTCGCCTGGCGGATCCATCCGCCGAGGCCGGGTACCCGCACCGTGGTGGAGATGAGGGTGTCGCGGGCGGCTGCGAGGAACCGGTTGTCGAGGGAGACGACGTTCTTGTTGAACACCGACAGGTCGATCATGGCCTTGGCATGCGGTCGGCGTTCGCTCTCGTAACTGTCCAGGATCGCCGGGTCCGCGCCGCGGCGCAGGATCGTGGTGAGCTTCCAGGACAGATTATCCGCGTCGCGCACACCGGAATTCATGCCCTGGCCGATGAATTGCGGGGTCATGTGCGCGGCGTCGCCCGCGATCAGGATCCGGCCTTCGCGCCAGCGGTCGGCGACCACGGCGTTGAAGGTGTAGACGAGCTTTCGCAGCACCTCGACCTCGTCGGGGTCGACGTAGCGGGAGATGTGGCGGCGCACGGTGTCGGTGTTTTCCATCTCCTCCTTGGTCTGCTCGGCGCGCAGCATGAACTCGAAGCGGTGGTGCCTATCCGGCTGCGGGCAGGACACGATCGGCAGCTCGGGGTCGCAGACGAAGTCGAAGTAGGGCAGGTGCCGGAACGCGTCGACGCCCTCGCGTGCCTTCAGATCGACCACCAGCCAACGCTCGGGAAAGCTGGTGCCCGACATATCGATTCCCAGCTCGGTGCGCACGATGCTGCGCCCGCCGTCGCAGCCGACGAGGAACTTCGCCCGCACGCGTTCGGTGCTGCCCGCAACAATCTCCGCATCGCGTTTGCCGTAGCCGGTACCCGTGCAGGTGGCGTGCTCGATGCTCACCGACTCGGCGTCCTGGTCGAAACCGGTCACGGCGCGCCCGCGGCGCACGGTGACGTGCGGGTACCGGTCGAGAGCGCGCTCCAGGCTGTTTTCCAGGTAGGGCTGGTAGAGGAAGTTGGACACCGGCCAGCCCAGGGGCCGGTCGATCTGATTGAACTGCGCGAGCACCTTTCCGTCGCCGCGGACCCACTGCACGGTGGAATCGAGGACCATCTCGGCATCGATCTCGTCGGCGACACCTGCGGCTTGGAAGATTCGCATGCATTCGTCGTCGGTGTAGACCGCGCGGGCCAGGCCGTAGTACTCGGGTTCGCGTTCGAGAACGAGCACGTCGATGCCGCGGCGGCCGAGCATATTGGCCAGGGTCAGGCCGGTCGGGCCGAGCCCGACGATCACGATCTCGTAATCGAATTCGCTCATCTGACAAAACTTCCGGTGAGTTCGGGGACGGTGATCTCCGGGGTGCGCAGGCGTGCGGCCGCAGTGCGCAGCTGGGCGAGTTTGTCCAGCGGGGTCTCCGACACGGTGTGATGCCCCCAGATGCTGATGCCCTGATAGGTCGTGGCCGCCCATGCGGCGTCGAGTTCCGGGGTGATGACGACCGGGTTCCAGCCCACCTCGAGTTCGAAACCCGACGGAGTGATGCAGTAGAACGACAGTTCGCGGTCGTTGGTGTGCTGCCCGACCGACCAGGCCATCCGGAACCCGAGATCGTTGACGCGGCCGTAGGCGGCGAGCATGTCCTCGAGGGTGGCGGCCTGGATATTGACGTGCTGGACCCGGGTGCGGATGGGGTCGATCTTGATACCGCGGATGTTGGCGACGGCGATCGAGTGGTGGCGTTCGTTGACCCGCAGGAAGCGGATCTTCATCTTCAGCCCGGAGATGTTCTCGTCGATGAAGTCCGACAGCCGCGAATCGAACAGGGTGCGGTAGTAGGCGTGCATCGATTCCGGTTCCCGAGACACGATCGCCACATGGCCCAAGCCGGCTTCGCCGGTGACCCAGCCGGAGCTGAGCATGCGCAGCGGCTCGGGTGTGGTCAGCGCGGTGGTGAAGATCTCGGTGGCGATGCCCTTCGGGCCGGGGAAGCGCCACAGCCGCTGCACCCCGCGCAGCGCGGCCTCCTCGGCGGTGCCTTCCTCGATCGGCACGCCGCGGTCGCCGACCCGGGCCAGGACGCGGTCGAATGTCTCGTGGTCGTCGACCTGCCAGCCCAAGGCCGTCACATCTTCGGCGGGGCCGCGTCGGATCAGGAAACGGCAGGCGCGGTCATCGAGACGGAATCGCAGGGTGTCGGCGTCGAGCCGATCGGCGTGCAGCCCGATCGCCGACGCGCCGAAGCGCTCCCAATCCGGCAACCGCTGCGACTGCACCACCAGGTAGCCCAGGTGGACCGCACCGTAGACCGAGGCATCGGCGTTCGGGCGCAGCAAATCGCTCATCTCGAGTGTCCGAGGAATGTCGCGGCGAGATCGTTGAACAGCTCCGCGCGTTCCCACTGCACCCAGTGGCCGGTTCGCGCGGCCAGGTAGACGTCGCAGTCGGGCATGCGGTCGGCCAGCATGCGGGCGCCGCTGGGCCGGTTCACCTGGTCCGCGGCGCCCCAGACCACCAGGGTGGGGTGCCGGACCTTACCCAGCCGCGGGTCGCGGGTGAAGTCCATCCGCCACACGGTGCGCAGCGCGCCCGGCCCGGACGGGCGCCGCAGTGGCGGGTTCTCGATCACCTCTGGGTCCAGACTGGCCTGATAGCGGTTGTCGATTATGTCCTCGGTGACGGCGCTCGCGTCGTAGACCAGGTAGTCCCGCACGAACTGCGCGAGCTTCTCCCGGCTCGGTCCCGTTCCGCTGTAGTAGCTCAGCAGGGACTGGAGGCCCTTGGTCGGCAGCGCGCGGGTGGTGCCGACTCCGCCGGGCCCCATGAGGATCATCCGGTCCACCTTCTCCGGCCGGTCCATCGCCAGCCGCAGCGCCGCGGCACCGCCGTAGGAGTTGCCGACCAGATGGGCGCGGGGCACGCCCAGCGCGTCGAGCAATCCGCCGACCGCCGCGGCGAGATCGCCGAACGGGTCGGTGTGGTCGACCCGCTTGGTGGAGCGCCCGTAACCCGGCATGTCGGGCACGATCACCCGGAACTTCCCGGCCAGAGCCTCGATATTGCGCGAATAGTTCGACCGTCCGGAGGCGCCGGGGCCGCCGCCGTGCAGGAGCACGACGACCGGGCCCGCACCGGCCTCGGTGAAGTAGATATCGCGGTCGCCGACCCGGACCATCCGCCCGGCCTCGACTCCGTTGTCAGTGCTTGGCACAGCCACCTCCACAGTTCTAATGATGAAATCATCAGTCACGATGGAGGGGTCTGTCAAGCCGATATTGATGATTCGATCAGAAACGTTTCTGTCTCGCGAATCGTAACTGACCGATCCATCAGTTATGATTTCTCTAGAACGAACAGGGGAAGGTCTGATGACTGCCGAACCAGTGGTGCGTACTCGCACCGATCGCCGCCGTGAGCGCACCCGCAACGCCCTGATCGGTGCGGCGCGCAAGTTCTTGTCCGAGGGGCGATCGGTGGTCAGCATCCAAGAGATCACCGAGGCCGCCGACGTCGGATTCGGCTCGTTCTACAACCATTTCGAGTCCAAGGACCAGCTCTTCGACGAGGCGGTTCGCTCGGCGCTGCAGGTCTACAGCGAAATGCGCGACAAGATCGTGGCCCTCTACGAGGACCCGGCCGAAGTGTTCGCCGTGAGCTTCCGGATGACCGGTCGGTTGCAGCGGCGCATCCCGGAGATGGTGCGCGTGGTGCTCAACTCCGGCATGGCCGTGATGCTGCTCGACGAGGGCCTCGCGCCGCGCGCCCGCCGCGACATCCGCGCCGCCCAGGAGGCAGGCCGGTTCGAGCCGATGGATCCGGACCTGGCTGTCATGGCCGCCGGTGGTGCGATGCTGGGGTTGCTGCAACTGCTCGATGCCGACCCGGCCGTCGACGCCGACGCGCTGTCGGACGAGATGACCTACCGCATCCTGCGCATGTTCGGGATGAACAAGCGGACCGCGCAGCGTCTCAGCTCCGGCGACCTTCCCGACATCCCGCAGCTCTGAGCGGCGCGCCCAGCCGCCTCGAACTCGCGTCACGCCTGGGCGGCCGGTCCCGGGAAGGAGGATCGTCGTCGAGCAGCCTCGATCAGGCGCCTTTCGCCCAAGCCCAGGCTGTCAGCTGCCACTGTGTCTCGAACTTTCCGAGCGCGACGGTGAAGATGGAGCCGGTCTGCGTTACCCGCTTGCCCTGGAGATCGACTGTCATGGTCGCGGGAACAACGACATAGGCGTGGTTATCCGAGACCTCGGCGTGCCGCGGCTGGCCCACCGCGATGTGGTAGCCCGATGCTCCTGTTCGCTCGCCTTCCTTTTGTACGTCCCTCCACCAATCTTCACTGGCTGTCGGCCCGTGCCACACATGTGGCGACATTCCGTCGAGTATCTGCATCGGGTCGGCGCACAACGCTGCCATCGCGTTCGGGTCGGCGTTGTTGAAGGCGTCGACGTATCGGAGCACCACCGTTGTCGGGTCGTCCGGGCTGTGCACAACGAGCCTCCTCGCGGGTGGTCGTGGTCATTTCATGGTGGCGAGGTTGTGCCAGAGGTGTTTGAGGCTGTCGGTGCCACCGAAGAGGGTGGTGAAGTTGGTGGAGTCGATGAGCACGATGTCGCCGGTGCGTCGCCCGGTGGGCGGCATCCAGATCAGGGCGTTGAATTCGGTGTTGCCCGCGGTGGTGAAGGGGTGGGGACGGGTGGGGTCGACGCGCTGGCGGGCCAGCACACGGAGCGAGTCGCTTTCGGGTGCGGTGAGTTGGTAGTGCGGCAGATGGGGATGGAAGTTGAATGTGGTCACCTGGTCGAGAAGGCGGGGTGTGTCCAGGTCGCGGTAGGCGGTGACGGGGGAGATCTGATCGGTGCCGTTCACGACCGCCGGGCGTAGGCCCCAGGTGTTGTGGATCGGCACGTCGAGCGTTTTCATCAGCGAACGCGTGTACTGGCCGAATCGCTGCTGGCGGGGGACCAGCGGATCGCCGTGATGGCGGTATTCGACTTGTCGCTGCGCGTTGTCGTCGCTGAAGCCGACGTCGTGGTGCGGCGCGAGCAGCAGGCAGGTGCCCTCGCGTTGCAGCCACTCGCCGATGGCGTCGCTCTCCTCGGATGCGGCCTGCTGTTCGGAGAGGATGTGGTCGAGCCCGAATATCATCAGGGTGTCGGTGTCGGCCAGGATGCGTTCGTCGATGGGCAGGGTGTAACCGGCTTGGTCGATGCGCTGGAAGACCGCGACGGGATGACCGGTGGCCTCCTCGGCCAGCCGTTGGAAATCCAATGTCGAGCGGTGGAACAGTTCGAGGGTGCCTGCGATGCCTTGCAGGAAATGCGCTCTGTCGTAGTCGGGGGTCTCGTAGGCCGGCCACGTGGCGTTGCGGACTTCGGTCATCGTGGAGAAGCGGTTGTAGATTTCGGCGGGGTCGCGCTGGGCTTCCCACGGGTAACTCCACGTCCAGTAGATACTGATCCGCCGCCGCCCGTCGGCCTTGCGCGGCATGTGGCTCTGGTTGTAGGTGCGTGCCGTCGGCAGGCTGCTCATGAGGTCACCTCTGGGCTGTCGAGCCCGGCAAGGTAGCGCAGGGCGCTGATACCGGGCAGGAAGAAGTACGCGCCGCCTTTGAGCGTGGTGAACGCGGGCAGGCTCGCGAACACCCTGCGGATCGGCCGCTTCGGGACGGTGAACTCCAGCGTCCCGTCCTGGGTGCCGCAGATGGGATCGTGCTCGTTGCCGAGTTCGTGAAACGACTTGTCGTTGATCCAGACGTTCTGGGCGAACTCGAACTGGCGAACCAGGCTGGCGCAGATGATGAAGGCGGCGATACCTCGGTCCGCGCCGTCGTCGGAGGCGTCCGGTGGCAGCGCGGACCCGTAGGTGGCGCCACGACGAATCATCCTGCGCCGGTTCATATGCACCGCGGTGTCACGCGGATTGAGTCGCCGCGCGTGCGCGCCCAGCGGCACGGCATAACCGTGCGGGTCCATCTCCTTGTAGTTGAAGTCGTTGTTGCGTGCGGGATCCGCTCCCAGCTCCGGGTCGTCGCGGTCCGGCGAAAGCACGAGCGGGGCGCCGCTGCGCCACCGGCCCATGAGTTTGGCGGCGAGTAGTTCCTGCCCGTCGGGGGTATCGGCGTGCTCGCGCAGGAAGTCCCGGAATGCGCCCACATGTTCTTGCAGCCGCCGGTAGGCCATGTAGCTGCCGTTGCGGGACAAGACCTCCGGCTGCGGCTGCCCGCGGGGCGGCCCTTCCTCGTCGGGGTAGCCCAGGATGAATTCACCGGGTTGCAACGGCGCGCCAGAGCCGGGGGTCGGGTCCTCGCCGGACCCTTCGATCGCGGGCTGGGACAACCGGTCGCGGAATCCGAAGTGGTCGTGGGCGTAGTTGAACGGCGGTGTCGCGTTCAAATCCAGGAACGACAACACGCGCACACCCGGACAGTCGGCCACCAGTTTCTCGTGTTCGGCCGTGCACCGCTGTCGTTCGGCCTCGGTGCGGGCGAACAGGATCGCGATGGCATGCAGGTCGTCACCGGCCAGCCCGCCCACCCAGTTGTCGGGATGATTGGCGCCGGTGTCGCCCAGGATGTCGGCGCGGGCGGCCATGCCCTCGCGGAACTCGTCGGGGAAGGTGGCGAGCGCTTGCTCCGGCACCCCGAGCGCCCGCAGCCCGTTCCAGGTGAAGGCCAGTGTGACCCAGCGCTGCGAGCTGTCCATAGTGGCGCGCACGTCCGCGGCCGACTGCACCCGGTCGAGCAGCGGGGTCAACCAGGCTCGGCCCGCGGCGGGGTCGTCGAAGGACAGGAACTCATAGCGGCCGGTCACTGCCGGGGTGCGGGTCAGCAGGATGTGTTGAATGTCGTCGAGTTCTAGCATGGCGCCGGACTACTGCATCTGATCGAGCATGCCGGAGAACGCCGCCTTCAACCGCAGCGCCTTCTTGATCTCCTCAGCGCTGACGTAAGGGTATTCGCCGTACTCGAGGAAACTCGGAAACTGATGTTCACGAACGTATTCGACGAACGCGTCCGGGTTTTCCTTCCAATCCTCCGGGAATCCCTCCAGGTTGGTGAAAACGGTGTCTATACCGGTCTGCGTGAACAGCATCACGGCGTCTTCGGTGTACTTGTCGAAATCGGTATCGAAGATGCCCTGATATTGGAAATACAGTCCGAAACCGACGTCGAACAGCAGCCACCGCAGGTAGTGCAGCCGCAGCGGTGCCAGTACGTCCGGGCTTGCCGCTACCGCGTCTTCGATCTGCTTGCCGTGCGCACGGATGGCCTCTTCCCGGCCGGGTTTCACCTTGGCGATGATCGAGAACCCGTAGCAGGCCGGAGTTCGTGGAAACACGGGACCGTATCGGCCGCGCTGCAGGTCGAAGTAGCCCTCTGCCGGAATGGCCAGCGCCGCTGGTTTGCTCCAGTCCTGATCGGCGGTCGGCATATTGTGCACCTACCTTCGCTGCGTGAGCCAACCGAGGCCCAGAAGTCGAAAATCGTTTTGGATTCGTGACGTGGCGAGGCATTCGCATCGCCGCACCCGCGAAATTACGTCGGCCGGCATCCGATTTTGGCAGGATGGCCTTATGCCGACTCCGTCGCAACACACCAAGCCTGCGCCGCCCCTGCGTCGATTGTCAACGCCGCGAGCCGCCGCACTGGCCGGGGTGGTCTTCGCGGTGTTACTCGGCACCACGCTGGTCTCGATTCGAATCACAATGCCGAAACACGCCGAGGATTCGATGCAATGGCTACAGGATCGGCACGGCGTGATCACCATGGCGACAGTGTTGATGCCCTTCGCCGGAATCAGCTTTCTGTGGTTTATCGGTGTCGTGCGCGACGGGTTCGGACAGTATGAAGACCGGTTCTTCCTGTCGGTATTCTTGGGCAGCGGACTGCTCTTCCTGGCGATGATGTTCGTCGCGACCGCTGGTGCCGCGGGCCTGGTGATGAGCAGCGACAGCGTCACCGACCAGGGCGCCCGCGCCGAGGTGATCGACTTCGGGAGGATGGTGGTGGTTTCGGCGAGCCAAACCTACGCGTTGCGGATGGCCGCGGTATTCATGATCTCGCTCGCGACGATCTGGGCGAAGACCCGGCTGATGCCCCGTTGGCTCGTCGGTCTCAGCTACCTGCTCGCCGTGGCGCTGCTGGTCGCCAGCGAGATGAACCGGTGGGTGACGCTGGTGTTCCCGGTGTGGGTGCTCGTGGTCAGCGGCATGCTCCTGGCTCGCGCCGGACGGATCGACCAGCAGCGCGACGAGCGCGGTGAATCTCGGCGGCAACTCTCGTGAACGAGCCACCGCCGCGGCATTCGCCCGAGTTCAAATTGCTCTATCAGGCGGTGGCGGACCGACACCTGCAACACCACAACCTCCTCTGGCAGGTACCCGCCGTCAGTCTCACAGCTCAGGCCTTCTTGTTCAGTATCTCGATGGGAGCAGGCAACGACGCCGTCGCGCGGATCGCCTCCTCGCTGCTCGCGCTGAACGTGTCGGTCATCTCGATCATGCTGATGGCGAGCCATCGCCTCGCCGCTCGTAAGGATGCGCTCTGGCTGGAGCGTTTCGAACAGACCCAACTCGCGGTCGGCACCTGGGGCGCACACGGCGCGGCATTCGACACACAACAGGACATCGCCGACCTGGACGCCGGATGGGTGGGCAACCTGATACCGATGCGGCAGATGTTCACGGTCTGGGTCGTCGGACTCGCCTGCTTCGGCCTGGCCGCCGTCTTCATGATCGTACGGACACTCATCGGCCTGGGCCGGTGAGCGGATCGCACCCGGCCGGGTGCCGATGGGACCCGAAACGGAGACTCACCGCATCTGGTGCATCCCGTTCTCTAGTGGCTTCCGGCCGATCGCAGTAACCTGGTTGAATCACGTCCTTTCCTCATCGTCGCGGAAAAGGTCATCGCTTCGGCCGGAGCGCCGGTGTCGAAGCTGCCAGGTCTACGCAATCGCGACAGGGCTTGGCGCCGGACCGTCCTGCACAGGGTGTGGTTCGGCAATTTCGCCGCACGGTTGACGATCGCCGTGCGAGACCATAACAACCGGGTCGGGGTCGAGAACAAAACAAGCGCGTCATGGTCGGCGCAGCCGGGCACTGTCTGTGTCGGCAGATTTCGCTCACCCGCCAGCCGTCACGTCGGTTCGACGGCACCACATCGCTGGTCGGCTGGAATGCACGCGCGTCGAATCAATCACTCGATATCGAGGGAACAAATATGTCCAGCAAAATGAGCAAGTTCGTCGCCGCAACCGCTATTGCCTTGCCCCTGGCCACTCTTGCAGCTCCGGTGGCTTCGGCCACCCCCCTCGGAACGGCGCCCGCGAGTTCGACATCCACAGCGGTCGTTCCTGCCGGAGGAACAGGATCAGGATGGGGATCAGTGGCAATCTGCTTCCCCCTGGGCAGCGTGGTCTGGTGCATCTGAGACCACCGGACAACGTCTGCTCGCAGTCCGGAAGGAGTCGCGAATAGACGACCTGGCATCCCCGGATTCCGCCTTTTCGGCGCCGGGGATGCCCCCATACCGCCAGACGTATCGGCAATCAGGGCCCGTGTGCGTTGTTTCGTCGACGGGAGGTAAGCCATGCCACAACTGAACATCTATCTCGAAGGCGGACCGGATGGTCTGGCCGAACACGCTCTGCCGCTTGCTCCGACCGCTGAAATCAAGATCCCCTATCGTGGCGGCTACGAGCACTTCATCCCGACACCACGGTTCCGCAATACCGCGATAGGCCGCGCGCGTGTATTCGAGTGGACCTACCGGACGATATCGCCGAACCGCTCGTAGGCTCTCCGCCTCCAAGTCCCGGCACAGTCCGCATTTTCGATCGCCATCTGCGGCTCTCGTGTCATGATGTGAGTCGATCCCGCGGCTCGCTTCGAGGTGGGCGGCGAGCCGGATCGCAGGATGCGGGGGCTTTCCGAGCCTCGGGATACCTCGCTCGAACCGCGCAGGGGGAGCGGAATGAGGGTATTTCTCAGCCACACGAGCTACGACGCCGGAGTGGTCAGGTACTTGCGCAGCCTGCTGGAACACGATCTCGGGGTCGAGTTCTTCCTCCTCCCAGACGACGCGCCGCACGGTCTACCGTGGATCGAACAGATCAAACTGGGTGTCGAGAACAGTGACGAATTGTTCACCGTCATCACCCCGGAGTCGGTGCTCCGCCCTTGGGTCTCGGCCGAATGGGCGTGCTTCTGGATGCAGGGTAAGTCGACGACACCGCTGCTCCTCGAGGTCGGCGTCGACCGGTTGTGGGAGCCGATGCGCGCATTCCAAACTGTCGACCTGCTCGACGTATCGTCGTTGACCCGCTTTCTTCGCACCATCGCCGACCGAACCGGGTGCGAACCGACCTCCGGTGTGACTCCTGTGGCGCACCAGATGGTCAGGGAGATTCCGCGCATCCGTGAGCGGCAGGCCGTAGCGGATCTGGAGCGCACCCTGGAACGGCTGCAACGTACCGTCACCGCGAATCACACCAATGTGCGGGCCGAGGACGTTCGAGCACTCATCGCTCGTGATCGCCTGGACGATTTGATCGCGATCGCGGTATCGGCGCAGGCCGCGCAAGTAAAGCAGAAACAGATCGCCGTGCACCTGGTCGATCTCGGGCGGTTCGGAGAAGCGGCACGGATCGGCGAACATATGCAGAACAGGGCGGAGATCCGCAATATCTGCCTGCAGATCGTCAAGGCGATGCCGCGCGGCGCGACCGGATCCTCCGATGAATGGGCCGCGCTGGACCGTCTGCATCCGAAGCTCGGCAAACCACAGCGTCGCGACGTGCTGGAATTCATGGACCGGAACGGTGTGGCTCCACTCGGCCGCTGGGCGCCCGCGGATTCGTCGAACGAGGGTGGCGGATGACGGACCGGCCTGCGGCTTCCGCCGCGCACGCCGCGCTCGAGCACGTCGGCGAGAATGCGGAGCGCGTCCACCACACGCTCCCGGTCGGCGCCGAGACCGGAGAGCACCTCGGCTTCGATCGCCAGCTGATGCGGAGACATCGAATCCATCACGGCCCGAACGGATTCGGTGGGGGTGACGAGAGCGGCACGACGATCCGCCGGGCTGGGCCTGCGCTCGACGTAGCCGCGTTGCTCCAGTTTCGCGAGCGTCTTGCTCACCGCGGCCGGGGAGCAATTCGTCGTCTCGGCGAGCCTGCGCGCGATGACGGGCTCACCTCGCCGTAGGCGAACATGCCGAATTGGCGGGCCGCGGCATCCACATCGGGAACGGCCAGGACGCCGCGAGCGGACTGGTCACGCAGGTAGTACGCCAGCGGGGCGCCGAAGCGCTCCATCGCGCGCCGGTAGATCGCTGCCGGCTGGGGGAACCGGGGCGTCTCCGCGACAACCAGCCGATAGAAGCCGGCGTCTTCTCTCCCGGGGCCCTCCGGGAATCCGCCTGTTCCAGGGCGCTGCTCAGTGGCCTGACCGCCGGCGACGCGGTCAGCGGCGCGGAGCGGCGGAACGTGATCGCTCAGGTACAGGCACATGCTGCCCTCGCGCAGGTGGAAGGCCAGTGGTCGACCGCGGAGGCCATACGCCCACTCGGGACGTCGCCGGCACGAAGCGCGGTCTGAACGACGCGGGCCGCACGCCGACCCCGCGGGTCACCCCGGTCTCATGTGCCCGTCGGGCAGGCCGTCGGTATCCAGTCGGCCGCGGGTTCAGCCCGTCGGCCACGCAGCTTGTGACCGAGTGGTCCGCGCCGGTATGGAGGTGGAAAGCGGCTTTCATCATCGCCGCATGCCCGCGCTTGTGTTCCGCACCTAGCGGAATCGGTCCGATTCGTGAGGTGTCCAGACCACTCTTTCCGGCAGAACGCCACGCCTTCCTCGGTTCTAGCGTTATCCGAGCTTCGGCGCTGTCGAGCCGCTACGACGGAGCCGGTGGACGAACGCTGTGGTTGTGGAGGATGCAAGCGATGAAACGAAGTATCCACGTCGGCGCAGGGCTTGCGGCTGTTGCCGATTCGGGCAGCGTGCAGGCAAGGATCAAGTCGGTCTCCCGCTTCGGGGTGCACGCACTCGGCGTGCTGGCGGCGGTGTCCGCCCTGACCGCAGGGGTGATCGCGGCGTCACCGGCCGCGAGCGCTGACTCGCCATCGATCACCGGTTCGTGGGCAGAGGACGACCGGACCGTGCAGTTGCGGGTGCATTCCGCGGCGATGGGGCAGGACATCATGGTGAAGGTGCTGCGCCCGGCCGACCGTTCGGTACCACGGCCGACGTTGTATCTGCTGAACGGTGGCGGCGGTGGCCAGGACAGCGCGACCTGGCAGAAGAACACCGACGTGCTGGGCTTCCTCGCGGGCAAAGACGTGAATGTCGTGCAACCGGTCGGCGGCCGCTGGAGCTATTACGCGGATTGGCGCTCCCCGGACCCGAAACTCGGTGTGTACAAGTGGAAGACGTTCCTCACCGAGGAGTTGCCGCCGCTGATCGACGCCGAGTTCGGCACCACCGGCGTGAACGCCATCGCGGGCTTGTCCACCTCCGGAACCTCGGTACTGCAACTGCCGATCGCCAAACCCGGTCTGTATCGAGCGGTCGCGGCGTACAGCGGCTGTGCGCAGATCAGCGACCCGATCGGCCGCGAGTTCGTGAAACTGGCGGTCGAGAGCTGGGGCGGCGGCGACACCGAGAACATGTACGGCCCGCCGGAAGACCCGATGTGGGCGGCCAACGACCCTTACCTGCACGCCGACCAGCTCCGTGGCATACGCCTATTCCTGTCGACCGGGACCGGAGTGCCGGGCATGTACGACACTTACAACGGCGCGTATGCCCAGCCAGGACCACGCGGCTATCTCAATCAGCTGGTGCTGGGCGGCGTGATCGAGGCCGCGGTGAACTGGTGCACCCACAACATGCGCGACCGCCTGAATGCCCTCGGTATCCCCGCCACCTACGATTTCCAGCCCACCGGGACCCATTCCTGGGGCTACTGGCAGGAGGCGTTGAAGAATTCGTGGCCGGTGCTGGCCGACGGGTTGGAGCTGCCGCACTGACGGCGCGGGGTCTCCCGCCCGCGGCCGAATGCTGCTCGACTTCTTTTTCTTTCGAGAAGTCATCGCGGGCCGGACGGACGGGATGCACGATTCAGCCGACTCGGGTGGATTCCGGTTCGGAATCTTCTGCCGTATCCGAGGTCGTCCGCGTTTCGGTGGCCGCCACCAGCGCGATCGCTGTGACGCAGATGCCGGCGCATACCCACATGAGCAGGCTCATGCCGCTCATGAAGGCCGATTGCACGTGGT
The DNA here is from genome assembly GCF_040642815.1 of Nocardia sp. NPDC047648. Taxonomy (NCBI): domain Bacteria; kingdom Bacillati; phylum Actinomycetota; class Actinomycetes; order Mycobacteriales; family Nocardiaceae; genus Nocardia; species Nocardia sp. NPDC047648. The sequence goes on from NZ_JBEYSX010000012.1 coordinate 15,849, forward strand.
GCAGCAGCGCGTCATCTCCGATGCCGCGGGCGACGGCGACTCCGGAGCCGACCCCGGCACTGATCGGCTCGTGGTTCAGCGAACCGAGTTCCGAGTGGTACCGCACGGATACCACGGTGCCCAGCACGGCTACTCCGATCGTGCCACTGGCCTGGCGCAATGCCGACAACAACGCGGAGCCCGCCCCGGCGCGCTCCGGGGTGAGCGCACCCACGGCAAGAGCCATGGAGGTGGGCAGGACCAATCCGATGCCGAGCCCGACCACCGCCATCCAGACCGCGATGAACCAGTACGCCGTACCGACACCTGTGGTAGCTCCGACCGCCATACCGACCGCCAGCAGCGCGAACCCGGCGACCAATGTCGGCCGGACGCCGATCCTGTCGCGCAATCCTTCGAGGAAGTTGGAGGCCAAGAGCAGACCGCCGATCATCGGCAGCATCCGTAGGCCGCTGCCGAGGGCATCGACGCCGAGGATCGCCTGGAAGTACTGCGGGATGCTGAAGAACAACCCGAACATGGCGAACGCGCTGAACAGCTGGAAGGCCGTGCCCCATCGGAACCCGTGGTCGGCGAACAGTCCGAGGTCGACGAGGGGGTGAACCAGCTTGCGCTGCCAGGCGATCAGGCCGACCAGGAGTCCGATACCCCCGAGCACGGTCATCCATGCGGCGCCGTCGCTCCAGCTGTTCTCGCCGAAACGGATGAAGCCGTAGGTCAGGCCGGCCAGTCCCACACCGGACAGCACGACGCTGACGGGATCGATGGGATGGCGCACCAGGCTGCGGGACTCGGGTATCAGCAGGCCGACCGCCACCGCGCCGATCAGCACCATGGGGATGTTGATCAGAAATACCGAGCCCCACCAAAAGTTCTTCAGCAGCAGGCCCCCGACGATCGGGCCCAGCGGCATCCCGAGTGTGACCGCCGTAATCCACACCGTCGTCGCCCGAGTGCGTTCCGCGGGGCCGGGGAACAGGACGGGAATCATCCCCATCGACAGTGCCATCAGCACCGCCGCGGCGATTCCCAGGGTGATTCGCGCCGCGATGAGCTCACCGGCCGTCGAGGCGAGCGCGCACCAGACGGACGCACCGCCGAACAGCAGCAGGGCGCCGAACACGAACTTCTTCCGTCCGAACCGGTCACCCAGCGCACCGGCGGGCAGCATCGCGGCCGCGACCGCCAGCGTGTAGGCGGTGCTGAACCACTGCAGCGCAGCGGTACCGGCGTTCAGATCTTGCGCGAGTGTCGGCAACGCGATGGTGAGCACGGTCATGTCCAGCCCGACGGTCAACATCGCCAGCGCGAGCGCACCGATGGCCAGCCATCGGCGCAGTGGTGTCACTTCCATCGAAGTCCTCTCATATTTCCGCAGTAACTACGAGTTTGTAGTGAATACTTATTTAGTGAAGGTGTCAATACGGAGTCGATCGTGTTCCGTAGTCGGTTCGCAGTCGAGGTAGACTCGGCGCGACAACGAGGTAGCGACGTCTGCACACAAAAAGGGGTTGGCAAGGTGTCAGGGCTGCGAGAACGGAAGAAGGCGCAGACGCGTAAGCGGCTGGCCGACACAGCGTTCGAGATGTTTCGGGAGCGAGGCTTCGACAATGTGACCGTCGCGGAGATCGCTGATGCCGCCGAAGTGGCGGTGAGTACGCTGTTCGCCTACTTCCCGAGCAAGGAAGCGCTCGTCTTCGACGAAAGCGACGCCTACGAGCATGCGCTGACAGCGGCGGTCCGCGAACGCGATGCCGGCGTCTCGATCCTGGACGCGCTCGAGCAGCACCTGGTGCCGCCGGAACATCCGGCCGTCGAGGGACCCTCCGGCGCGGAGTTCGTCGAGCTGGTCAAGGCCACCCCGGCGCTGCTCGACTACGCCGGTCGCATGCGCCACCGATGGGAGACCGCCCTCGCCGTCGCCATCGCCGACGAGGCGGGTCGGCCGCCGGACGACCTGCTGGCTACCACCCTGGCTCGCTACGTTCTCGACGCCGAGTTCCTCGCCACGTACGGTGCGCATTCGCCGGCGGATTTGCGGGCCGTCTTCGGCAAACTCCGCCATGGCTGGTCGGATTTCGGTGCCCAGCCGTCGTCGGGGTAGGCATCGTCGGAAGGGAAGGGACGTGCGTTCGACAGGGCCGAGCGTCGGCGCGACCGGCGAGCGTGCGGTGGTGGGTATCGTGGGAGCGGGCCCGGGGGGACTGACTGCGGCCCGCGTACTGCAACGTCACGGCATTGCGGCAACAGTCTTCGACAGTCGCCCTGGGCTTTCGGGCAGTGCATCCGAAACCGTTGTCCTGCACTCTGATTCCGGTCGGCGTGCCATGCGATATACCGGCCTGCTCGATACGATCGTGGCGCAGTCCGTACCCGAACGCACCGGTGTGCGCTTGCTCGGCAGAGACGGAACCGTTCACTACGCCGACGACGGCGGCAGCGACGCACGGGCGGATCCGGAGGTCGCTCAACGCGTGCTCGAAGCAACCCTGCTCGATTCGCTGACCCCCGGGACTGTTCGATGGTCGCACCGGCTGACCGGCATCCGCGACGAGCGAGATGACGGTTTGCTGTTGCGGTTCGACAACGGCCGCTCGGTGCGGGTCACCGCGGTGGTCGGTGCCGACGGCGGCTGGTCTCGGGTTCGCGAGACCGTAGCGTCGGTCGATCCCGGCTATCTCGGCGTCGTGTTCGCCGTGGGATGGTGCGAGGACAGCCGTCTCCTCGATGACGAGCTGATCGCGGACGGTGACACCTTCGTCCTGTCCGACAACAAGGCACTGTTCGTCTATCGCCCGGCCCGCGGTGCCACGCGCGTCGTCGCCGGGTTCCGGGCGGGGATGAATTGGCTGATAGACGGCCCGTTCGAACAGGCCGGACCCGAACCGGCCAGTGCTGCCCTGACCGCGATCTTCTACGACTGGGCGCCCCCGTTCCGCAAGCTCCTCGACGGACGGATCACGTTCGACATCCACCCGGCGTACGCACTCCCGGCATCGTTCACCTGGCGCGGCCATCCGCGATTGACGCTGGTCGGTGACGCCGCACACATGACGGCGCCTTTCTTCAGCCAGGGCGCCAACCTCGCGATGCTCGACGGCGCAGAACTCGGCACCCGCATAGCGGATTCATTGCACCGGGGAGCGAGTCTCGATGCGGCCTTGCGCGGTTACGAAGAGTCGATGCTCACCCGCAGCCGCGATCTGCAAGTCTGGGCGGCCGACGGCCTCGACCACGCGGTAGCGCCCGACGCCCCGGGGCCCGCTTTGCGCCACCTTCGCGTGCACCGGAATCGAGCATGGCCGAACTCGAGTACCAAGCGGTGTCACTGCGTGATCGCCTGAATGCTCTGGGCTTCTCGATCAATGCAGCTCGATCCGGCATCGGGATCGGGATCGGCGATCCGCACAGGAGCGAGCAATCCGCCGGTGTCGAATGGTCCGATTCCGTAGTCGGGGATCTCCGGTCCGGATCGGCGGCAGGCGGTAGGCCCGGAATCCGGCCGTGGCGGATACTGGCCCGCATGACCGATGCCTTGGTGGACTCGCACTCCCTGCCGGCTGAGTTGCGTCCCTATCTGGATGGTCTCGTGCGTCGCACCCGCGCCGTCTGTGGAGGTCATCTGGTCAGCGTCTTCGCCGTAGGGTCGATCGCGCTGGACGACTACAGGCACGGGCGCAGCGACGTCGACATGACAATCGTCGCGGACCCATCGATTCCCGTGCGGGTACTGCAGGAACTGGCCGAATCGCTCGCCCATGCCTCGCTGCCCTGCCCTGCGGCCGGGCTGGAGCTGGTTGTCTACGGCGCGGACTTCGTCGCCGAACCATCCGGCGCGGCTGGTTACCTCATGGACCTCAACACCGGCCCGATGTTGCCGAACCGCGTCAGCTTCGATCCGGCGGAATCATCGGACTTCTGGTACGTCGTCGATCGTTCCATCGCTCACCAGGCCGGGCGTCTCCTTCACGGCACCCCGGTACGGGAGGTCCTCGCGGCACCGTTTGAGCGCGACCTGTACGCGGCGATGCGGGCTTCGGTCCGGGAGCACGCCGGGGGAGCGGGGCATCTGGGCGACAACCGGGTGCTGAACGGCTGCCGGACGGCAGCGTTCTGCCGCACGGGTCGCTGGACGGCCAAACGCGAAGCGGCGCAGATGATCGCCACATCCGAGAAGGATTTCCGCCCCCTCGTCGAAACCGCGCTGCGCAGCTTCCAGCGTCCACGCTCGGCAGCGCTTCCGCTGCCCGCGACCGACGTTCGAACTTTCCTCACCTGGGTGGGGGAGCGCGTCGAGGAAGCCGCGATCCACGCGTTGATCGATGGTCAGCCGGGAGATGCGGACCTGCGCCGAGGGCCGTGAAGTCCGCCGAAGTGAACAACCGACTCGATCCGCGTCGGAAACCCGCCTCCGAAGACAGTGAATGATGATGTTACTTGGATATGCGCATCTAGCCATAGATTGCCCGAACAATGCTCGGTGGGAATGAAGGCCGAGAAACGAAGAAACGTCAGCCCTGTTGGCCGGCGCTGTAGTTCACCCGTACCGGTACATCGTCGGCCCAGGGCTGGCGTGTGACCATGTCGGCGACTTTCACCTCTCCGCGTTCGAATTCGCCGGTGGCCGCGTCGACGAGGCGGTATTGCTGGGTCTGCTTGTGGATCGGCTGGGCGTCCAGGAGGACCACGCGTACTTCGCCGGGTTCGAAGTGGCAGCGTCGGTGCATGGCGGCGATGAGTTGTTCGTTGTGCATGTGGCCGTCGCCGAAATTCCAGCCCACGGCGGTGCTGCAGATGCGTTCGCCGTCGGTGATGGTGTACTCGTCTTCGCGGCCGGGGGGCATGGCGCGGTGGACGAGCGTGAACAGTGCGCGGCCGTGGGTGTTCATGGCACGGAAGGCGTATCCCAGGTACATCGGAATCTGCGCGCGGTCCTTCCCGTAGTACCGCTCCAGCTGCGCCTGCGGCATGCTCGCGATGGCGACGATGCTCGTGCCGATCTTCTGCGCGGCCGAGGGTTTGATGCACCACATCGTGGTGTCCCAGTTCCCCGCGTAGTAGCGCATGCCGGGCAGGAAGGAGATCTTGCGCGGGAACAGGTTCCCGGCGATCACGATGCTCGCGGTCACGCCGAACAGCGCTGCGACCGGTACCGGATTTCGCAGGCTGCTCAGGTCGAGGTCGGCGTGCGCGACGAACAAGGCGGCGATGCCGAAGATCATGAAGACGTTCCATTCCAACGGCACGCCCATCGGAATGGCGGTCAGGATCGCCAGATGGAAGCACACCATGACGAACGCCGCGACGGCAGTCGGCCAACCACCGTGGGAGAAGAACAACACCGGCGGAACGCACATCTCGATGACGGTGCCGCCGTGGGCGAACACGCGGGACAACCGCCCCGGCCGCAGATCGTCGGGGAAGCGTTCGAAGAACGCGCGCTTGAGTGGTTTCGGCCGGAACACCGGACTGTTGGACATCATCGTGGAGACCACGAAAGGGAAGTGCTTGTTCAGTTTCGACGTGGCCGCGCCCATCCAGATCACGACGAAAACCGCTTTCGCGGCGACGATCGAATCGGCGCCCGGGAAGAGGAAGGCGATGGTGAGCGTGGCGTAGACCTCGCCACGGGCGGCCAGGAAGATCACCTTGTCGCGCAGGCCGATGACGGCCAGCAGGCCGAGAATCGCCGCGACCTGCCAGTGCGGCAACAATCCCACGGTGGTGTCCAGTTCCGGGATCGGGCCGGTGCCGTCGGACAGCAAGGCGACCGTTGTCGTCACCAGCAGCGCCGCGTACAAAGTGATGTCCACCGGAGTGCGGTTGTCGCCCTTGGTGAGCGGTACCCGATCCGGCCACGGTGGCAGCCGAATGGTGTTGGGGCGCAGCCAATACAGGATCGAGCCCAGCGGCGGGAAGTATCGGTTGTTGAGTGGGCCGAAGCCGCAGCCCAGCCCCACCACTTCGAACAGCAGCGTGTACAGCACGATCTTCTGGAAGACGATCGGTTCCGTCCACCAAGCGCCGATGTTCGTGAATCCGTCGATGCCCGCGGTGGTCAGCGCGACCAGCAGGCCGCCGAGCGCATACAGGCAAATCTTGCCGACGTAGAACAGGTGCAGCACCACGGGTGTCCCGAAGCCCACTTCGGCCCAGTGCCGGGCCATGGGGCGGATGCGCTCGCCGCGCGTGCCCTTGCTCCATTCCGCCAGGTCGACCACGGGCAGGTCGGGCTCGAGAAACCCCATCAAGCACGCTCCGATCGCGAACGCCCGAGGCACGGCCGGGGCCCCGAGGTTCCCGATACGGTGACAGGTGCGGCATTTGCTGTCAACGACTCCCGCGTCGCCCCTCGTGTCCGGTTCGGGCAAGATCGAGGCCATGGAGCCGACTCCGAAAGCGCCTCTGCCCAGGAGCATCGACGAGTTCCGCGTGCTCGCGACCGCCCGGCTGGCAGGATTCCCGCGCATCGAGGTCGCCGACGCGCCCGGTGTGCGCCGCGCCGCTGTGGTGTTGTGCGTGGTCGAAGAGCCCGGTGGACCACCGGCGGTGATCGTCATCAAGCGGGCCTACCGTGGCCGCAACGCCGGACAGTGGGGATTGCCCGGTGGCCGCTTGGACGAAGGTGAGACCGCGGAACAAGCCGCCCTCCGTGAACTGCACGAGGAATTGGGGCTGCACGCGCGTCCCGAAGATCTGCTCGGTGCGCTCGACGACTTTCCCGCCGCGTCCGGCTTCACGATCACGCCGCTCGTTCTGGTGCTGACCGACGCCACGCGATTGCGGCCGAACCCCGACGAGGTCCACTCGGTGCACCTGGTCGGCGTCGCCCGGCTCGCCGCCGAGGACACCCCGCGCTGGGTCCGGGCCGAGGACGCGGTACGCCAGGCGGAACTGCGCGATGATGCCGCGCCTGCCGACGAAGCCGGCCTGCTGCAGATGCGGCTCGGCCCGAAGATGACCATCCACGCACCGACCGGCGCACTGCTGTGGCAGTTCCGCGAAGTCGTCCTGCTCGGTACAGCGCCTTCCGCGGCCCGGGTCGCTCACTTCGCCCAACCCGATTGGACGCATCGGTAGGCCTCCTGCCAGGTCCGGCGCGGGAGGTCCACGGCGGGGGAGCGTATCCGGCCTGCTACCTTGAACGTCGTTCAAGTTCTATGCGGAGGGTTGTCGTGGAGGGTGTCGAGGACTCTCGGGAGCCGAGGGTCGGTATTTCCGCGCGGGACATGGCGCAGATCGCCGTCTTCGCGGCGCTGATCGCGGCGCTGGGCTTGCCGGGCGCCATCACGGTCGGGTTCAGTGGTGTGCCGATCACGGTGCAGACCCTCGGTGTGATCCTGGCGGGTGCGGTGCTCGGGGCACGCAAAGGGACGGCCGCGGTCGTGGTCTTCCTGACGCTCACGATGATCGGCCTGCCGCTGTTGTCCGGCGGCCGTACCGGTCTGACGGCGCTGGCCGGTCCCAGTGCCGGGTACCTGATCGGCTGGATCCCCGCGGCGCTGTTCATCGGACTGTGCACCGCCCGCATCCTGCCGAAATATCCGATCGCGCTCGGTCTGCTGATCAACGCCATCGGCGGCCTGCTGATCATCTACCTGTTCGGCACGGTGGGCCTGCTGCTGCGCACCGACCTTGGCGTCGGAGCGGCCATCACCACCAACTGGGCGTTCATTCCCGGTGACCTGCTCAAAGTCGTCGTCGCGAGCGTCGTGGCCAAAGGAGTGCACCGCGCGTATCCCGGTGTGATCCGTGCCTAGTCGCGAACTCGGCGGCGCGGGCGACGCGCCTGCCCTCGACTTCGACGGCCACACCTACACCTACCGCGAACTCGACCGGGCCATCGAGCGATGGATCGCCCGGGATCCGGACGCGGCCGTCTACGACGCGTCGGCCCTACCCGTCGCGGACGCGCTGATCTGCGTCTGCGCGGCGGCACGGCACGGTATCCCGGTCTTCGTGGAGAATCCCGAAGCCCGCCCGCCCCGGACGGGCATACCGCCCGCGGCGTTCTTGCTGGTGACGACCTCCGGCTCGACCGGTCGTCCCAGGCCGCTCGCGCGAACGGCCGCCTCCTGGTACGACAGCTTTCCGGCGTTCACGGCGATCACCGGCGTGGAACCGGCCGACCGCGTCCTGATCACCGGGCCGTTGCACGCGACCATGCACCTGTTCGGCGCACTGCACGCGTTGTGGCGCGGCGCGTGTGTCACCGACGATCCGGCGCGAGCCACGGTGGTGCACGCGGTTCCCGCGGTACTGCGTGCGGTGGTGGACACCTGCCCGCGCCTGCGTACGGCGATCGTCGCGGGCATCGCGCTGGACGACGGCGCCTTGTCGGCGGCCGGCGAGTTGGAGGTGGTCGAGTACTACGGGTCCTCGGAGGTCTCGCTGGTGGCGGCACGCCGCGTTCCCGAGCCGATGCGGCTGCTCGACGGCGTCGAGGCCGAAGTGCGCGACGGACTGCTCTACGTTCGATCGCCCTACCGTGTGCTCGGCGCGCCCGACTGGTTCGGAGTCGGCGATCTCGCCGAACTGGGCCCCGATCGCGAACTGACCGTCCTGGGCAGGGGCGACTGCGCGATCAATGTGGGCGGCACCACCGTGGTCGCCGAGGAGGTGGAGCGCGTCCTCGAATCGCTCGACGGCATCGTCGCGGTGGCCGTGATCGGCTCGCCGCATGCCGTTTTCGGTGAAACCGTCACGGCCGCTGTGCAGTTGGACGACGGCGCGGGACTCGACGAGATCCGGTCGCGAGCGCGTCGCGTGCTGGCCAAGGAGGCGATGCCACGCCGGTGGGTGCCACTGCCCGCGCTGCCGCGAACCGCCGCGGGAAAGATCGCCAGGGGCAGGCTGAAAGACTTGCTGACATGAGCCCGGTTCCCGTTCTGGTAGCGCCGCGCCGCACGCCGATCGGCAACGCGGGACACGGATTGGCGGACCTGACCGTCACCGACCTCGCCGCTCCGGTGCTGCGCGACGTACTGGCCGCGCTGCGCGGCGCGGGTGTGGACGCCGACGTGGACGACGTGGTGCTCGGCAATTGCCTGGGACCCGGCGGCGATCCCGCCCGGGTGGCGGCACTGCGGGCGGGGCTGGGTGCGCACGTCCCCGGTGTCACGGTGGATCGGCAGTGCGGGTCGGGCTTGGACGCGGTGATGCAGGCGGCGTTGCGGGTGCGCAGCGGCGCGGACGAGCTGATCCTCGCCGGAGGTGTCGAATCGGCGAGTACCGCTCCGTGGCGCTTCTGGCCGCCGGTGGCCGGCGCCGAGCCCGTGCGCTACACCCGGGCTCCCTTCGCGCCACCGGGCTTTCCGGATCCGGACATGGGCGCGGCCGCCGACGATCTCGCGCGAGCGCGCGGCATCAGCCGGGAACGGCAGGACGCTTACGCGGCCCGCTCACACACGCTCGCCGCGGCCACCGACTTCTCCGCGGAGATCGTGCCGATCGGTGACGTGCGCCGCGACGAACGTATCCGCGCGGGCATGACCACTGCCCGGCTCGCGCGCCTTCGCCCGAGCTTCGGCGTCGACGGCACGGCCACCGCGGGCAATTCCTGCGGCATCTCCGACGGCGCCGCGGTCATGGCGGTCACCAGCGAGTCGATGGCCGCCGGGCTGCCCGCGTTGCGGGTCCTCGGCTGCGCGGTCGCCGGATCCGATCCCGCGTTTCCCGGTCTCGGGCCCGTGCCCGCGATCCGGAAACTGCTGCGCCGGACCGGCGTCGGTGTGGCGGACCTCGGCGTCATCGAGATCACCGAGGCGTTCGCCTCGGTGGTGCTCGCGGTGGCGGACGAATTGGGCCTCGACGAGTCGACGATCTGCCCGCAGGGCGGCGCCATCGCGATGGGACACCCGTGGGGCGCGTCCGGAGCCATCTTGCTGGTGCGCCTGGCGAGTCGGATGCTGCGGGCGGACGGCCCGGCGCTCGGTCTGGCGGCCTGCGCCATCGGCGGCGGGCAGGGAATCGCCGTGCTCGTGGAGCGAGTGTCATGAGTGAGATCGTCTTCGACTCGGTGCACCACCGTTTCGGTGAGCGGAAGGTGTTGCGCGACATCGACCTGCGGATCACCGAGCGCCGCGTCGGCATCATCGGGTCCAACGGTTCCGGCAAATCGACCTTGGCGCGCATGATCAACGGCCTGCTGACGCCGAGTTCCGGCACGGTCACGGTGGACGGCGTGGACGCCTCCCGCAAGGGCGCACAGGTGCGGCGGAAGGTGGGGTTCGTCTTCACCGACCCCGACACCCAGATCGTAATGCCCACGGTCGCCGAGGATCTCGCCTTCTCCCTGCGGCGGACGGGGTTGGGCAAGCGAGAGATCGCGGAGCGCGTCCAGGAGATCCTGGAACGGTTCGGGCTCGCGGGTCATGCCGAGCACCCCGCACATCTGTTGTCCGGCGGCCAGAAACAGCTGCTCGCCCTCGGCGCCGTTCTCATCCGGCGGCCGGAGGTGATCGTGGCGGACGAGCCGACCACGCTGCTGGACCTGCGCAACGCGAGGGTCGTGGCCGACGCGCTGGACAACGTGGATCAGCAGGTGATCGTCGTGACCCATCAGCTGTCGTTGCTGGAGAGTTTCGAACGCGTCATCGTGATCGATGACGGCGCGGTGGCGTTCGACGGAGCACCCGGCGACGCCGTCGCGGCGTACCGGGCAGCGGTCGAATGATCGGCCTGTACCGTCCGGGCGATTCGCCGCTGCACCGGATACCGGCCGGGGTGAAGCTGGTGCTGCTGCTCGGGTCGATCGTGGCCACCACGGTGTTCGTGCGGACTCCGCTCCAGGTGCTGGCCGCCGCGGGGGTGGTGGCCGTTCTGTTCGCGGTGGCCCGGATCCCTTGGCGCGTCGCGCTGGCACAACTGCGTCCGTTGGTGTGGATGCTGCTGCTCATCGCCGTTTTCCAGGTGCTGATCACCTCGCCCGCGCGAGCCGCGGTGGTGTGCGGGGTGCTGGTGGTCTCGGTGGCGCTCGCGGCGCTGTTCACCCTCACCACGCGGGTGACCGACATGCTCGACGTCGTGACCCGGTGGCTCGGGCCGCTGCGCAGGGCCGGTGTCGATCCGGAGCGGATCGGCCTGCTGCTGGCTCTGGCCATCCGGTGTGTCCCGTTGCTGGCGGGGATCGTGCACGACGTCGCCGAGGCGCGGCGCGCTCGTGGCCTGCACTGGTCGATGACGGCGCTGGTCACCCCGGTGCTGGTGCGGGCGCTGCGGACGGCCGACGCGATGGGCGACGCCCTCGCGGCACGAGGGGTGGACGATGACTGAACTGCTCGCCGAGCGGATCGCCCGGCAGGCCGCCGCGAACCCGGCCGCGTGCGCGGTGATCTCGGGACGCGAGCGGGTGGATTACGAGCGGTTCTGGTCGAAGGTCGTTCGGGTCGCGGCCGGGTTCGGCGGCATGCGCCGGGTGGCCGTGCTCCCTACCTCCGATGTCGAATCGCTGGTGGCGGTGACGGCGGCGATGCACGCCGGGGTGAGCGTCGTGCTGCTGCATCGTCATCTGCTGCCCGCCCAGCTGAGCCGGGTACTCGCGCTCGCCGAGCCGGGAGCCGTCGTGGCCGCGCCGCAGCAGCACCGGCGATTACGGCGGCTGGGATACGACGGAATCGTGCGGACCGCCGCCACACTGGAATCCGATGGTGCGGTGGGCCGGGTGGAGTCGGGTGCCGAACTGTTGGTCGGCATCACCTCCGGCACCAGCGGCGAACCGAAACTCTTCGTGCGCGACCAACGGTCGTGGGCCACGACATTGGATCGCTCCGATCGAACGTTCGACATCGGCGCCGGTGACCGGGTCTCGGTGCCCGGCGTGCTGGACCACACCCATTTCCTCTACGGCGCGTTGCACGCCTCGAGCCGGGGCGCGACGGTCGATCTGCGGCCGGTGGGCGATGCGCTGAAAGACGGTGCGACGCATCTATATGCCGTGCCGACGATCGCGTGGGACGTGGCGCGGGCGGGTATCGGCCGGTTCGGCGGTGTCCGGGAAGTGCTGTCCTCGGCGGCCCGGTGGCCGCGCACGGGCCGGGAAGCGTTGCAGGAGGTCTTGCCGAACGCCTCGCTCGTGCACTTCTACGGTGCGTCCGAATTGAGCTTCGTCTCCTTCGATCGCGGGCTCGGCAGCATGGACGAGAAGTCGGCGGGTGAACTGTTCCACGGGGTCCAGGCGCGCGTTCGCGACGGCTTGGTGCACGTGCGCAGTGACATGCTCTTCGACGGCTATCTCACCGAGGACGGTGTGGCCGGCGGTCCGGTGGACGGGTGGATGACGGTCGGCGACCGGGGCGAGGTGATCGGCAACCAGCTGCGGCTGTTCGGCCGGGACAGCGACATGTTGATCCGGGCCGGTCTCAATGTGGAACCCGCGGCCGTCGAAGCGGCGCTCACGGCGATACCGGGGGTCGCGGAGGCCGCCTGCGTCGGCGTGCCCGACGCACGCATGGGGGAGGCGCCCGCGGCGGCGATCGTGGTGGGCGCGGCCGCACCGGGCGCCGAGGAGGTCTGGCGGCGGCTGCGCGCCACCTTACCGAGTCCGAGTATGCCGGTGCAGGTACTGGTCGTGGACAGCCTGCCGCGCACCCCGCGGGGCAAGCTGGATCGAGCCGCGCTGGCCGCGACGCTGGCCGCGCACCGTCGTGGCGCTCGCGCTGCCGAGGCCGATCACTGACCGTCGGCGCTTCGCTCCGAACGAGGGCTCGCCGGTATCCCCGAATCGGCGGTGCGACAAGCAAAAGCGCCGCCCGCCGCACCGGCCGCGCACGGGGTGCGCGGCCGGTACGGGCCGTTCAGAGCTTCGCCGACAAACCCGTCGACCGGGTCGGCTCGACCGATGACGCGCCGAACCACGTGCTGTAGAACATGATCGCCAGCGCACTGAGCGAAGCAACGAGCGCGATTCCGGACGGAATGGGGTAGGCGGCCATCTGCGCGGCGAGGAACCGAATGCACAGCAGCACACCGGTGCAGACCGCGACCCCCATGGCGACGATCCGGACGCGCGGGCGATCCCAGCCCCGGTCGGGGTCGCGCAGCGCGGATTCGACGGTCAGGCACAGTGCCGCGCCCACGATCAGGTCGACGCCGTAGTGGGCGCCGAGGCCGAGTGTCGCGATGAGCGTGCACACCAGCCAGAACGCGCCGCCCCAGCGCAACCACAGTGGCCCCCGCCGGGAGTGGATGAACAGCGACAGTGCCCAGGCGGTGTGCAGCGAGGGCATGCAATTGCGCGGCGTGATGCCGTCGAAGCGCAGCGCCTCGAGTGCGGACGGCACCCCGGGAACGACATTCGGCCAGACGTCGGCGATCTCGAAACCCAGCCCCTGCGGCCCGTACGCGAGCACCGGCCCCACCACCGGGAACACCACATACCAGATCGGCCCGACGACCCCGAGTGTCAGGAACGTTCGCACCAGGTAGTGCCGTGGCCACGCACCGGTCGTCACGCCGCGCAACTGCCACGCCGCGACCAGCACGGCCGCCAGCGGCAGCTCGAAGTACACCCAGCGCACCACGCCCGTGGCCAGCGGTCCCGCCGCGTCGAGCGCGTGCCCGACCAACCATGACGGGCTGCCGAGGGCGCGGTCGGCGACTTGCACGTACGGGTCGAGAACCATCGGGCAGGCCCACGCGGTGATGTCCAACCAGATCTCGCTGACCTTCGTCGCGCAGATCAGCAGGGCGCCGAAGGCGATGGTGCGCAACGCCGTGCGGCGTCGCTGCTCGTCCCACCGCACGAACGCGATCACCGCCAGTGCGGTCAGCACGAGGGTCGGACCGTTGCCGACGGTGAACGGCCGTCCTTCGGCCGCCCTGATCAGAACGAACACCAGGTCGATGGCGATCGCCGCGGCGACGGCGCCGACCCGTGCGCGAGCCGTGATCCCGACCAACGCCAGCAGGAACCCGGCCCACGGTGTGGTCGCCGACTTCGGCGTTCCGGCATAGTCCCGCAGCAGGCTGGTCAGCGGCCCCAGCGCCCCGATGTGCGCGGCCATCAGCTCACCACCGACCAGCGCGAGCACGATGGCCGCGATACCGCACCACACGACCACCGGCCGGAACCGACGCTCTCGGAGCTCTTCGATACCCACTCGCTCGCCCGGTGGGGTCAAGCTCCCTCGCACGTCGTCCACAAGCACCGAGACATCGTAAACACGACATTAACGACGCATGTACGGGGAGATGCCTACACGCGGACGGGCGCCGTGCCGGAGGGTGCGCGATACGCGGCCGGATCGGCCGGAACTGGTATCACGTGCACGGACATTCGCGACAACTGTGCTGCTGCCCGGGGAGGATGTGCTGGAGCCATTCCCGTTCGACCACGGCTATCCGAGAGGCGGGCACACCGCGTTGTCGATGTGCGCCGCCGCCGAAAGGTTCGACACCGCACCCGCCCAAATCACGGCGCTGTGGCCGGAGACCAGTGGGAGCCCCGGGGCCGCTCAGGCGTAGCGGTCGCTCAACGGATCGCCTCGTCGCCGAGGGGAGCGTGCCGTTGCCACGGACGAATCCGCTCCAGCTGTGCGGCGACCGCCAGCAGCGTGGTCTCGCCGCCGGGCGCCGCGCCGAGCTGGACGCCGATGGGCAGCCCGGCATCGGAATGCCCGGCGGGAACGGATATCGCCGGGTAGCGCACCGTGTTGAACGGCGGCGTGAACGGGATGAAGCGGGGCACGTCGAGCATGGTTCGCAGAAACCCTTTCCCGGCGAAGGCCCCGACGGGCACCGGCGGGGTCGCCAGGGTGGGCGTGAGCAGGAGGTCGTGCTCGGTGAACCACGCGGCGAATCGGCCCGCCTGCCGCGGCGGGGGAGCGTCGGGTACGCGGTGCACCCTCGTGATCACCCGTCCGGCCCGCGCCACCTTGCGGGTCAGCGGTTCGAGGAGATCGGCGCTCAGGTTCGTGGTGTCCTCGGCGACGCCGGCGAAATAGCGTGCGAGGAAGCCGAGCGCGTCCTGCGGCCGCCACGGCGGCGACGCCTCGGTGACGGTATGGCCCGCTTCGCGCAGCGCTTCGGCCGCGGCCAGCATCGCGGTGCGCACCTGAGGGTCGACGGACGCCCCCAGCACCGGTGACCGGGTGGTCATGCCGATCCGCAGCGGCCGCTCGAGCGGAGGCGGCGTCCGGTAGCGGTCGTCGGCGGCGAGCACCCCGAGCAGGAGCGCCGCGTCGGCCACCGTGGTCGCCAGCGGGCCGAACGTCGATATGCCGAGCCAATTCGAGCCGAGTTCGGCGGGGCGCGCGATCACGCCGTCCCCGGGTTTCAGGCCGACGAGCCCGCAGCAGGACGACGGGATGCGGATCGACCCGCCGCCGTCGGAACCGACTGCGAGCGCGGCCATCCCGGTGGCGACCGCCGCCGCGCCGCCGCCGGTGGAGCCGCCCGGCGTGTACGCGTCGTGCCACGGATTGCGGGTGACGCCGTGCGCGGCGCTCTCGGTGACCGGCCACTGACACAGCTCGGGCACATTGGTCTTGCCGATCAGCAGCGCGCCCGCGGCGCGCAACCGGCCGACCAACTCGCTGTCGGAACCGGCCGCGGTCTGGCGTGCCGCGCGGGATCCGTTGCCGGTCACGCACCCGGCGAGGTCGAGGTTGTCCTTCACCGCCACGGGAACCCCGGCGAGCGGAAGGTCACCAAGATCGCCGCGGGTGGCCAGCGCACGGGCTTCGTGGCGGACCTGCTCATGGCGCACGATCCGGAAGGCGTTGAGCCGCGGGTCGAGTGCCGCGATGCGGGTCAGGTGGTCGTCGACCACCGCGAGCGGCGATACCGTCCGGCTCCGGACGCCCGCCGCGATCTCGGTCGCCGGCGCGCCCGCCCATGTCATCACACTCTCCTCGGTACCTCGGATCGCGACGACCGCTGCGGCACCACCACCGGCCTTCGCGACTCGCCGCCCACGGTAATCGCCGACGGGTGAACCCACAACGACCAGCGCCGCTCGTTCCCGCGCATGGGAACGAGTGGCGCGACACACGGCGAGTACCTCGCGTTCTCGACGCAGGCGACCCGGTCCGGACGGAGAGCATGTCGCGCCGGAGATCGCCGCGGTTCCCGGCACTCGCGGGCCGGGACCCGCGACGAAATCGGGGCCGGATGATCAGGTCGTGCGATAGGTGCGGGCCACGAGTGCCGAGCGCAGGTACCACAGACCCGACGGCTGGGACGGGTCGAAACCGGTGAGCTGTCCGATCCGCTTGAGCCGGTAGTCCACGGTGTTGGTGTGCACGTGCAGCACGCGTGCCGTGCGCTGCCGGTTGAGGTTGTTGGCGATGTGCCGTTGCAGCGTTTCCAGCAGCTCGGGATGCGCGTCCAGCGGGTCCAGCAGCGAGCCGAGATATTCGCGGCCCGGCCCTGGTCTGGTGAGCTGGTACTCCAGTGCCAGTTCGTCGAAGCGGTAGAGCCCGGCCACCGCCTGCAATCGCTGCACCATGTCGAGCAGTTCGTGCGCCTGATCGGCGGCGGTGGGGATCTTCTCGGGAGTCGCCTCGACCATGGTCGCGGTGACGCCCACCTGCGCGGCGTGCGACAGCTGGGTGACCAGCGCGTCCAACTGCTCGTTGTCCAGATGGCCGGACGGTATGAGCACCGTGCCGCCGTCGACGCTCAGCAGCGACAGCACGGCCTCGCCACAGCGTGTGGCCAGTTCGGCCTGGACCCGGCGCAGTTTCCGGCGCGCGACGACCTTGCCGTCCACCATCGGGTTGCGTTCCTCGCGGTGCGGCGGGATCGCCACGGCCAGAACGGCGTACGACGACGCGATGGCGATGCCGCACTCGCGCGCCATGGTGGAGGTGCTGTGCCCGCCGAGCAGCGCGGAGGTCAGCGTGTGCACGGCGGTGTGGTGCTCACTGACCACCGCGCGCAGCTCGCGGACGTAGGCCATGGAGACAGCGGAGTTGATCATGTCGAGCATCTCGACGACCATCTTGGCGCCGTCGACGAGATCGTCGTAGTCCTTCATCGTCGCGTCGGACACCACCAGGTCCAGGCCCATCTTGAAGCCTTCGTGGATCGAGTGGTGGATGGTGTCGATCGGCACCCCCTCCCGCGCCCACCCCGCGGCGGCGTCACCGAGCCGCTGGAGTTTCTCCGGAAGGTCCTTCCCGTCGAGCATGCTCACCGCCAGCTCCAGGCAGACCCGGGTGATGGTGGTGACGTCGCCGGCGATCGCGTCACCCGGTAGCGTCCCGCACGGGATGACGTTCTCGACGAAGTGCCCGACCATCTGACGCGATAGCCCGCGAACATCCTTCAGCGGGGACGACATCGGCTTCCCCGAGAGGGTCAGGCTCGGCCGGGCCGAACTGTCGACGGACATTGGCGACTCCCTTCCGCCCACGATTGGTGTGCAGCGCATTCACACTAATCGGTGGATCTCCTTCGCGGACCCGATCGACCGGTTCTGTGAGAGCTGGGAGGGACCGGTCGGTGCGGTGTTGTGAGCGGTCACAGGACCGGGCCGGACGGCGGCTACCGACCCCCGGCGGGCGGCGCCGGGTTCGGTCGTCGCCGCGAGCGCGGACGGACATGCCGGTAGGATCACCCGCGCCGGGCATGGCCATGTAACGAGTGTCTTGTCCGGCACGTGTCGTGTCCTGGATGGTGTGCAGTGCCCATCCGCCGCGCACGCCACGGCGGAAAGGCAGTGCGGACACAACGATAGGGGCAGGGCGATGACACCGGCTCTGAGATGTCTTGTCTGGGAACTGGACAACACCTTGTGGGACGGCGCCGTGTGCGACGCGACCGTCGGCGCGTTGCGACCCGCCGCCCTGCGCACCCTGCGCGTGCTCAGCGAGCGCGGGATCTGGCATGCCGTGGCGAGCCGCGGCGAGCGCGAATGGACGCTGGACAAGCTGTACCGGTACGGCGTCTACGAGATGTTCTCGGCCATCGAGATCGGCTGGGGCCCCAAGTCTTCGGCGATCACGCGGATCGGGCGCACCCTCGGACTCGGGCCGGAGGCCATCGGTTTCATCGACCACGAGCCGGTGGAACGCGCCGAGGTCGCCCGTGCGCTGCCCGCCGTGCGCTGTTACGCCGCCCGCAACGCCGACGTCCTGCCGGTGCTGCCGGACTTCCGTCCGGTGTTGCGCACCGGTCCCGCTCCCACGCCGCCGCTCGGGTTCGCCAGGGTGCCCGTGCGCTGAGACGAGCGCGGTGTCACCGCGTGATACGCGCCCGGCCTGCGGCTTCGGGTGAGCGCGCCGGAGGCTTCCCAGCTGCGCGAGGAAGCGCGCTGGAGTCGTATCGTGTTGATGGACAATGCGGTATCGGTGAATCGGCGGCGATAGGTTTGTCACCATGAAGTGCTATGGCGTAACCGCGAGCGACGCCCGATCGTGGACCGAGATCGCCAACAGCTTCGTTCCCATGGACTACCGCTACGGCGATCCGGACCGATGGTATTCGGGGCTGACGGTTCAGGAGTCGGCCGTCTACCGGTTGTTGCGCTGGGAGCAGCGGGGAACCAGTACCTCCTACCGCACCCGGACGAACATCCGCCACGGTCCCTGTGACGACTTCTACTGGGTCGTCGTCCCCCAGCGGGGCGTGTACTCGGTGCGCTATCGCGGGGAGGAGACGCGAGCGCGACCCGAACAGGCGGCGGTGACCGCGCTCGACGATCTGTGCCAGATCCACATTCCGCTGTTGTCGGCCTACGCGTTCCAGCTGCCCCGTGCCGAACTGGACCATCGCGCGGGACCGCTCGCCGAACGCGGGATGACGATCGACCTGAACTCCGGACTCGGCCGGATCACCCAGGCCATGATCCGCAGCACCCACGACGAACAGGCGAATCTGTCCGACCTCGAGTTCAACGCGGTCTGCGACCGGATCGCGGAGTTGCTCAGCCTGATCTCGCTCGGCGAGACCGGTCCGCAGCGAACCCATCACGCCCATGTCGTCGCGCAGATCCGGCAGTACGTGCGAGCCAATGTCGGCCGGAGTGACGTGCGCCTGCCCGCGGTGGCGCACGCGCTGGGCTGGTCGCCCCGGCAGTTGCGCGCGGTACTGCAGCAGGCCGGCACCACCTACCGCGACGTGCGGCGGGACGAAGCCCTGCGCGCCGCACGCGACCTGCTCGATGACCCGGCGCGGGAGGACGATCCCATCAGCGCGCTGGCGGCCCGCGCCGGGTTCACCCCGGCATGGTTCTCCGCGGCGTTCAAGGCGCGCTTCGGTGAGACGCCGCGGAACTTCCGGCGGCGCCGAGCGGCGGAACGCGCCATGCCGGGCGACGCGCGGGAGCCGGTGCCCACGTCCTGAACCGGACGGCATCCGGAATCAGCCGGGCAGCAGGCTGATCGACAGGCCGCGCAGCCGGGCCGCGTCGGCGATCACCCGGTATCCCGCCACGCGGTCGCCGCGCACCGTGACGGTGAGCGCCAGCAGCAGCCTGCCGTGCGGCGCGACCACGACGCCCGGGTGACCGTCCACCAGCGCGAGTGCCGCCACCTGTGCGCGCCGCCGGAGCAGCACGGTCTCTTCGGCCACCGAGGCCGCGCCGCGTACGGTCGTGGCCACTCCGGCGGGCAGCGCGGCGGCGTCGGCCGTGCGAACCACATCGGGGGCCAAGACGGCCAGGAGCGCGTCGAGGTCGCCGTCGCGTGCCGCGCCGAGAAACGCGTCGACGACATGCCGCTGCGCGGTGAGTTCGGGGGTGGCATCGGCATCCCGCACGCGGTGGCGAGCCCGGCTGGCCAGCTTCTTGGTGGTCGGCGTCGTGCGTCCGACGATCGGCCCGATCTGGTCGAACGGCACCGCGAACAGGTCGTGCAGGACGAACGCGACCCGCTCGTCGGGGCCGAGCCGGTCCAGCACCACCAGCAGTGCCCGGCCGACCGAGTCGATCAGGACTGCCTCGTGCTCCGGTTCGTTCTCCTCGGCGCCGCTTTCCAGGCGGGCGGGGTGGTCGAGCGGTTCCTCGCGCCGCGCGGCCTTGGCGCGCAGCAGGTCCAGGCAGATCCGGGACACGACGGTGGTGAGCCAGCCCGGCAGGTTCCGTACGTCCTCGACGTCGTGGCGGGCCAGCCGCAGCCAGGTCTCCTGCACCGCGTCGTCGGCCTCGCTGGGTGAGCCGAGCATGCGGTAGGCGACCGCGTGCAGGTGGCCGCGCTGGGACTCGAATTCCCGCGCGAAACCGTCTTCGGTGGGCATCGGTCACCTTTCCGCTCCATGGTCCGTCATCGAGATGACGGATCGGACAGCGCCCAGGTGACCGGGTGCGCCACCTGACGAAAGGGTATTGCCATGGAGATCGCTTACGTCGTCGTCACCGTACTGGCGGCCGCGGCCGCATTACTCGCGGCGGGCATAGACGTGGTCCGGTCCGAGTGGGTGCGGACGAACATGCGCGCCTACGGCGTTCCGGAGTCGTGGCTGACGCCTCTCGCGGTCGTCAAAGCGGTCGGCGGGGCCGGGCTGCTGGTCGGCCTGGCGGTCCCGCCGATCGCGGTTGCCGCGGCGGCCGGGCTGGTCGGCTACTTCGCCGGCGCGGTGGTGACCGTGGTCCGTGCGCGGCAGTACGCGCACATCGGCTACCCGCTGCCATACCTGGCCCTGGCGGCCGCATCGCTGGGACTGTCCGTCGCGGCGTAGATGCGGGGCGACGCGCGTGGCACTACTCCGCGAGGATGAACTGGGCCGCCTGCTCGCCGATGAACACCGCGGGTGCGTGTGTGTGGCCCCGGATGAGCAGCGGCATCACCGAGGCGTCGGCCACCCGAAGCCCTTGGACGCCACGCACTTCCAGCCGGGGCGTGACGACGCTGGCGGAGTCGGTGCCCATGCGGCAGGTGCCGACCGGATGGTAGAGCGTGTGTGCGTAGGAGTTGAGCGTCAGTTCGAGCACGGCTTCCGGTTCCGCGGGCGCCTGGGGCGGGTAGATCAGCGGGCCGAGCACCGCCTCCATCGACGGCTCCGCGGCGATGGCGGCGCACACCCGCAATCCGGCCATGATGGCGGCGCGGTCGGCGCCTGCGCTGTCGGACAGGTAGCGCGGATCGATCACGGGTTTGGCGGACGGGTCCGCGCCGGACAGGGTGATCCGTCCTCGGC
Organism: Nocardia sp. NPDC047648; assembly: GCF_040642815.1. NCBI lineage: Bacteria > Bacillati > Actinomycetota > Actinomycetes > Mycobacteriales > Nocardiaceae > Nocardia > Nocardia sp. NPDC047648. The sequence goes on from NZ_JBEYSX010000012.1 coordinate 36,927, forward strand.
TCTGCGGGCGCAGCAGCACCGTCGCCAGGATCACTCCGTGCTCGGTCGGGTCCTGAAGTCCTTCGTAGTAGAACGGCGCGGGTGCGAACACCAGCTCCAGGTCCGGGAACTCCAGATCCGGATTGCTGCGCACGAACCCGTACGCCTCGCCGACGTTCGAGGTGAGCATGCCGCGATGGCGGATCAGGTAGTCCAGCAGCTGGCGCGGCCGCTCGGCGCCGAACAGCGAATCGCCCGCGACGCCGTAGCCGATGCCCGCGACGAGATGATCCTGCAGGTTCGCGCCGACCTCCGGCGCGTGGTGGCGCACCTCGATGCCGTGGCGGGCCAGTTCGTCGCGATCACCGATGCCGGAGAGCATCAGCAGTTGCGGGCTGTTGATCGCCCCGCCGCACAGGACGACCTCACGCCGCGCGGTCACTGTGTGCGTGCCGCCGCCGTGGCGGTACTCCACGCCCACCGCGCGCGTGCCGTCGAACAGCACCCGGGTGGCCAGCGCCTCGCTGCGCACCGTGAGGTTCGGACGACGCAGCGCAGGCCGCAGATAGGCGTCGGCGGTGCTCCAGCGGCGGCCGGCGCGCTGGGTGACCATGGTCTCGCTGAACCCCTCCGGCTGCGGACGGTTGGGCGGCTCCACCTGGTAGCCCGCCTCCTGCACCGCGGCCAGGTAGGCGGCGGTGAGACCGCGCGGGCTGCGCTGACGGGAGACGTGCAGCGGGCCCTCGGTGCCTTCGTCGGGGTACTGGGCGTTCTCCACGCGTTCGATGCGGCGGTACTGCTCGACCGCCGCGGCGAAACCCCACTCCTCGCCCGCCAGCAGCGCCCACTCGTCGTAGTCGGCCCGGAATCCGCGCACCCACATCATGGCGTTCATCGAGGACGAGCCGCCGAACATCTTGCCGCGCGGCCAGTAGATCTCGCGGTTCTTCAGTTCCGGTTGCGGCGTGGTGAGGTAGTCCCAATCCACCTCGGAGCGGAACAGTTTGGCGAACCCGGCGGGGATATGCGCGAACTTGTTCTTGTCCGGCGGGCCCGCTTCCAGCAACGCCACCGTGGTGCCGGGATCGGCGCTGAGCCGATTGGCCACCACCGCGCCCGCCGATCCCGAGCCGACGACGACGTAGTCCGCGGAAAGCTCACCAGGTTGCACTGTTCCCACTCCGATCTGCACCGACTACGGCAAAGATACGAGCATGCCCGCGTCGCGTGGCCGATTTCGGGCAACCCGGCGCGAAGTCGTGCGGCGAAGTCCGCGCTATCGCAGGATCACGCGCTATCGCAGGATCAGCAGCGCGGAGGTCTCGATGCGGTCGGCGATCTCGGAGTAGGACCCGTAACCCATGCCCGCCCGCACCAGCGCGCCCGCGTAGAGCAATTCCAGCGATTCGACCACGTCCGGGTCCGGATCCGGACCGAGCGCGCGGATGATCCGCTTGCGGATCTCGGTCCCGATGCGTCCGCGCAGATGCTCCACGTCCGGATCGCGGCCGAGCAGGGCGCTGGTGACCGCGCCGGAGAGCTCCTGCTCGTCGGCCACCAGCATGGCGATGTTCCGCAGTTCCGCGATCACCCGGACGGTCGGGTCCTTGTCCTCGCTGACCGGCGACGGCGACGCGATCAGCCGCCGCCAGAAGATCTCCGCGACCAGATGCTCCTTGGACGAGAAGTAGGTGTACGCGGTGGCCGTCCCGACCCCGGCCGCCGCGGCGACCATCCGGATGGTCATGCCCGCGAATCCTTCCCGTGCCAGCACTTCCACCGCCGCGCGGGTCAGCTTGTCGACGGTGTCGGCCTGCTTGCCGGACAACCTGCGGCGGGTCGCCTCGAGAATGACGGAATCGGGTTCGGACATGTGTCTGGATCCTACTAGCGGCCAGGGCGGGTCAGTTCTTGGCCGCCGCGATGCCGGCCCGGCGCCCGTAGAAGCTGCCGTCGCCCAGCGACGCGCCGCTGACGTAGCCGCCCGCGCACAGGCCGGAGGTGCACCGGCCTGCCGCGAACAATCCCGGAATCGGCTCTCCGGAGACGTGCAGCACCCGCGAATCGAGGTCGGTGCGCAGTCCGCCGAGGGTGAAACCGGCCGTGAAGCCGCGCATGTCGAAGGCTGCCACCGGTCCGCGCAGCGGGCGCACCCATTCCGGCTTCTTGCCCAGCACCGGGTCCGCGCCGTCGGCGGCGTGCAGGTTGTAGCACTCCACGGTCGCCTGCAACGCCTGGCCGGGCAGGCCCATCTCCGCTTCCAGCTCGGCGATGGTCTCCGCCACCCAGGTCGGGGGCTGGCGGAAGAACGGCGTGGAGGTCTCGGTCGTCAGCGCCTCCTCGTAGGACGCTTCGTCGATCACCAGGTACGCCTGATTGTCCTGCTGGATCAGTGTCGCCTGGCCGATCCGGCCGGGGTAGGTGTCCTCCGGGATGTAGCGCTGGCCGCGCCCGTTGACCAGGATGCCGCGGGCCAGCAGCTGCGGATCCCCGAAGAACGCCACCTCGGTCGCGTCCATGTGCGCCAGCTGGGCGCCGAGCGCCTGCGCCAGCCGGATGCCGATGCCGTCGTGTTCCTCGATCGCCGCGGCGGGCCTGCCGATCAGTCGCGGCGCATATCCTTCGATCATCTCCTTGTGGTAGGCGAAACTGCCGGTGGCCAGCACGACGCCGCGCTCGGCGCGGATGGCGACCGGCTTGCCGTAGCGGCGGGCCAGCACCCCGACCACCCGATCGTCGTCGTCGACGATCAGCCGCGCGATCCGCATGTCGTACTCCGCCCGGATGCCCAGCGCTGCCGCGGTATCGGCCAGCGGCTTCATCAGCATGTAGCCGCCGCCCTTCTCCCCGGTGCGCTTGTCGGCCATCTGCGGAACATGGCCGCGCGGAGCGGGTTCGGCGATCGCGTTGAAGGGCGCGGCGTTCTCGCCGCCGGAGTACATCAGTCCTTCGTCGTGGGGCGGCTCCCACCCCGGCTCGCCCCAGAACGCCTCACGGAACGGCACGCCGCAGGACACCAGCCACTGGAAGTGCTCGACGCTGCCGCGGCAATAGTCGGCGATCTTCGCCTTGTCGACGCCGGGGCCGAGCGCCGCGAGCAGGAAGGTCTCCATGTTCTCCGGCGTGTCCTCGAAACCGAGGGCTTGTTGCAGCGGTGTGCCGCCGCCGAGGTAGATGAAGCCGCCCGCCAGGGCGGCGGCGCCACCCCAGCCGCCGGTACGCTCCAGGACCAGCACGTCCGCACCCGCGCGGGCGGCCTCGATGGCGGCGCAGACCCCGGCGATGCCGTATCCGGCGACGACGACGTCGGCCCGGTGGTCCCAGGTCTCGACCCGGCTCGCGCGCAGGGGGCGAATGGTGGTGGCGTCAGACATGGTCAACGAATCCTTCACTGCTCGGCGGGCGCGGACTGCGCGCGGGCGGCCTTCTTCTGCTGCGCCACAATCGTGCCCACCAGGATGTCGAGTTTGGTGCCGTTCGGCCAACCCACGTAGTGACACAGGAACACCGCGATCTCGTGCAGCTGGTCTTCGGTGAGTTCGCCGTTGCGCAGCGCGGCCCCGATCTGGATGCCCGCGGTGTCGATCGCGCCCTGCGCGGCCAGCGCGCCGAGCAGCAGCAGCCTGCGGTCGCGGATGGTGAGTCCGGGCCGCGACCAGATGTCGGCGAAGAGGTGGTCGGCGGTGACGGCGAAGTGGGCGCCGGGATATTCCTGGAACTCCGTGCCGTAGACCTCGGCCATCCTGGCCAGACCGCGCTGCCGCACGCTGTCGCCGGAACCGTTGTCGCTCATGAGGTTTGCCTTTCCGATGCGGAGGTGCCCGTCCCGACGCCGAGGCCGGGACCGAGCCGGTCGATGGCGAGTTCGGCCAGCGGCAACGCGGTGCCGAGCCGTTCGCCCAATTCCAGGGCGAGACCGAGGTCTTTCTCCCCGAGGTCGCGCACGTGCCGCAGGATCGGCAGCCAGAAGTCGCCGTCCTGGATCGGCGCGGTGGTGCCGCGCAGCATGATGGCGCCGGGCCCGCCGGTGACCGCGTCGGAGTGGCGCACCACCTTGCCGAGCGCGGTGAGGTCGAGACCGGCCGCCTCGGCCAGGCGTTGCGCCTCGGTGGCGGCGGTGAAGGAGACGAAGTGCAGCAGGTTGCGGGCCAGTTTCATCCGCGTGCCCGCGCCGACCGGCCCGGCGTGCAAGATCAAATCGGCGAAGCAGCCGAACGGTTCGCGCACCTGCTCGAACGCCGCGTCGCTGCCGCCGACCATGACCGCGAGCGCGCCGCGGGTCGCGCCCGGCGCGCCGCCGCTGATCGGCGCGTCCACCAGTTCGACGCCGCGGTCACGGCAGACCGCGGCGAGCTCTTCGGCGGTGCGATCGCTGATCGTGGAGTGCACGGCGACCACGGTGCCCGCCGCGGCGGTGCGCAATATGCCCTCCGGGCCGGTGATCACGTCGCGGACCTGGGCGTCGTTCACCACGGTGATGGAGATGACCGCCGCCTGCTCGGCGAGTTCGGCGGCGGAGGTGACCGCCTCGGCGCCGGCCGCGAGGAACGGCTCGACCGCCTCGGGCCGCGTGTCGCACACCGTCAGCCCGCCCGGCCAGTGCAGCAGGCGCTCGGCCATCGGCGCGCCCATGTTGCCGAGGCCGAGGAATCCGATGCGGGCGCTCATGACCGCACGATCTGTCCGCCGTCGACGTTGAAGATCTGCCCGGTGACCCAGCTCGCCTCGTCCGACAGCAGGTACAGGCAGGCGCCGACCAGGTCCTGCGGCGTGCCCATCCGCTTGAGCGGCAGGCGTTTGACGATGTCGTCGACGATCACCTCCGGGGTGACCGCCTTGGTGGCGTCGGTGTCGATCGGTCCCGGCGCGATGGCGTTGACGCGGATGTTCGACCCGCCCAGTTCGAAGGCCAGTTGCTGGGTGAGCCCGTTGACGCCGACTTTCGCCAGGCCGTAGAAGCTGGAATACAGCCACGCGGCGGTGGAGGACTGGTTGACGATCGATCCGCTGCCGCGCTTGGACATGTGCGGCCAGACGGCGCGGGTCATGACGAGCGCGCCGTCCATGTTCACGCTCATGAACTTCCGGTAGTAGTCCCACGGCACGGTCAGCAGCAGGTTCAGTTTCATCTCGCCGTAGATGGCGGCGTTGTTGACCAGGTGGTCGATGCCGCCGAACTCGGCTACGGCGAGATCGGCCAGCGCGGTGGCGGAGTCGGGATCGGACACATCGACCTGTCCGAACACCGCGGTGCCGCCGTCGGCGACGATCTTCTCGACGACCGCCGCGCCGCTCTCGGCGTTCTTGTCGGCGACGACGACGTTCGCGCCTTCGGCGGCCAGCGCCTGCGCGTAGGCGGCGCCGATGCCCTGAGCGGCGCCGGTGACGATGGCGGATCTTCCCGTGAAACGGGCCATGGAGTTCAGCTCCTCTGTGTTGTCCCGCGGCGGTCAGACCGCGGTGGCGATGACTTTGGTCTCGAGGTACTCCTCGAAACCGGCGATGCCCATCTCACGGCCGAGGCCGGATTGCTTGTAGCCGCCGAAGGGGACGTCGGCGGAGTACCAGATCCCGCCGTTGACGCCCAGCGTCCCGGTGCGCACGCGTTCGGTGACGCGCCGGATGCGCTCGGGGTCGGTTCCCCACACCGAACCGGACAGGCCGTAGGGGGAGTCGTTGGCGATGCGGACGGCGTCCTCGTCGCCGTCGTGCGGGATGATCACCAGCACCGGGCCGAAGATCTCTTCGCGGGCGACGGTCGAGCTGTTGGGGACGTCCGCGATCAATGTCGGTTCGACGAAGAACCCGCGTTCGTGCCGGGCCGGCCGCCCGCCGCCGACCACGATCCGCCCGCCCTCCGCGCGCGCGATGTCGACATAGCGTTCGACCCTGGCGCGCTGGCGTTCGGAGATCAGTGGCCCGCACACCGTGCGCGGGTCGGTGGGATCGCCCGGCCTGATCCCGCCGAGCGTGGCCGCGGCCGCCTGCACCGCTCGGTCATAGGCGGCGCGCGGGACCAGCAGCCGGGTGGACAGCGCGCAGCCCTGGCCTGCGTGCACGCACACCGAGAACGCCGCGACCGAGCAGGCCGCGGCGATGTCGGCGTCGTCGAGCACGATGAACGCCGATTTGCCGCCCAGTTCGAGGAACGCCTTCTTCAAAGTCGTTGCGGCGCCGGTCATGACGGCCCGGCCGGTGGCCGTGGAGCCGGTGAAACTGATCATGTCGACGCGCGGGTCGGCGGTCAGCCGGGCGCCGAGCGTGTGGTCGGCGGAGGTCACGATATTCACGACGCCGGCCGGGATGTCGGTCTCCTCGGCGATGACGGCGCCGACCGCCGCCGCGCACCACGGGGTGTCGGGGGCCGGTTTGAGCACGACGGTGTTCCCCGCCGCCAGCGCGGGACCCAATTTGGCGAAGTTGATCTGATGCGGGAAGTTCCAGGGCGTGATCGCCCCGACCACGCCGATCGGTTCCCGGCGCAGCAGGCGGCGGGTCTTGATGCCCATCGGTTCGGCCACGCCCAGATCGGTTTCCCAGTCGTAGGTTTCGGCAAGTCCGGCCGCGTAACCCAGGTCGGCGACCGGACCTTCCAACTGCGGGCCCGCGGTCAGCATCCGCGGGGCGCCTGCCTCGGCGATCGTGATCTCGCGCAGGTCCTCGACGTGGGCCTGCAACGCGGTGCGCAACTGCTCGAGGCAGTGTGCGCGGAAGGCGTGATCGCGCGACCAGTCCGTCTCGTCGAACGCGGTGCGCGCGGCGGCGACGGCCGCGTCGAGATCGGCCGCGTTCGCGTCGGCGGCGAGGCCCAGGACCTCCTCGGTCGCCGGGTTCACCGTCGCGAAGACACCGTCGGCGCCCTCGACCAGCTTGCCGCCGATCAGCAGGCGGGACCCGTCGGCGGGCAGAAGGCTGCTCATGGATTACTCCGATACTGTCTGGACACGTGTACGGAATATAGTCTCGGACGTCGATCTGTGGCAATAACAGGTTCTAACTCTGCCATTCTCGACGGGGCCGAGCGGGGAGGGGTGTGCTCCGGCCGGATGCGCGCGAGAGGATCGAGTGCGGCACGGCGAAACGGTTGGTGTTCTGAGGGGGATTGTCGTGAACAGTAGGGCGGTGGTACTGTCCAGACACATGTCCAGCTATCTGTCTTCGCCCCGGTGGCGGCACGCTGCCGCGAGGCGGAACGTGTTATCGGTTCCGGAGTGTGGGCGATGACCGCCGCGGTGGAACCGGTGACGTTCGATCCGTATGACTACGGGTTTCACGAGGACCCGTATCCGACCTATCGACGGCTACGAGAAGAAGCGCCGCTGTACCACAACCCGGATCTGGGCTTCTGGGCGTTGTCGCGCCACGCGGATGTCACCGGAGCGTTCCGGGACAGCGCGGGGCTGTCGAGTGCGAACGGGGTGTCGCTGGATCCGGCGGCGTGGGGGCCGCACGCGCATCGGGTGATGTCGTTTCTGGCGATGGACGATCCGCGGCATATGCGGATGCGGCGACTGGTGTTCAAGGGGTTCACGCCGAAACGGGTCGCGGAGATGGAAGTGCGGATCCGGGAGCTGACGCTGTCGTATCTGGAACCGGCGCTGGCCGGTGCGGGTTTCGACTGGATCGATGAGGTCGCGGGCAAGTTGCCGATGGATGTGATCTCCGAGCTGATGGGGGTCCCGTCCGCGGACCGGGTGGAGATCCGGCGGTTGGCGGATCTGGTGGTGCACCGGGAGGACGGAGTGCTCGACATCCCGATGGCCGCCGTCGAGGCATCGATCAAGCTGCTGGGTTATTACGCGGAGATGGTCTCGGAGCGCAGGCGGGCCCCGAAGGAGGATCTGACCTCGGCGTTGCTGGATGCCGAGATCGAAGGGGATCGGTTGTCCGATGAGGAGATCATCGGTTTCTTGTTCCTGATGGTGGTGGCCGGGAACGAGACCACCACGAAACTGCTGGGCAATGCCTTGTATTGGGGTGCGCGAAACCCGGGGGAGTACGCCAAAGTCGTCGCGGACGGTGACCTGGTGGCGGACTGGGTGGAGGAGACGCTGCGCTACGACACCTCCAGTCAGATGGTCGCCCGTACGGCCACCGCGGACCTGGCCTACCACGACGGGGTGATTCCGGCGGGGGCGAAGGTGCTGCTGCTGATCGGTTCGGCCAATCGTGATCCCGCGGTGTTCGATGACGGTGACAGTTTCCGTATCGATCGTGCCGACAAGTCCGGGTTGGCGAGTTTCGGTGCGGGAGTGCACTTCTGCTTGGGTGCGCATCTGGCGCGGCTGGAAGCGACCGTCGCGTTGCACGAGTTCGGCTCCCGGGTGCGGTCCTACGACGTCCTCGAATCCGGGATCGCGCGTGTTCATTCGTCCAATGTGCGTGGGTTCGCCCACCTTCCCATCACCGTGGAGACTCGATAATGCCAAGATTCGCACCCCATCCCGAGCGCAGGCCCGCGCTCGTCTCCGGCGCCTCCTCCGGGATCGGCGCGGCCACCGCCGTGGCCCTGGCCGAGCTGGGTCACCCGGTCGCGCTCGGCGCGCGCCGCGCCGAGCAGTGCGCCGAACTGGCGGACAAGATCCGCGCCAACGGCGGTGAAGCCTTCGCCCACCGCCTCGACGTCACCGAGCCCGACTCGGTCGACGAGTTCGTGCGCGCCGCCGAAGAAGCGCTCGGCCCCACCGAGATCCTGGTGTCCAGCGCGGGCGACATCGAGTTCGGACAGGCATTCGCGATGGATCCGGAACGGTTCGTGCGCCAGGTGCAGGTGCATCTCGTCGGCGCGCAGCGCCTCGTGCACCGGGTGCTGCCCGGCATGCTGCGCAGGCAGCGCGGCGACGTGGTGCTGATCAGTTCCGACTGCGCGTCCGAACCGCGTCCGCGCACGGGCGCCTACAGTGCCGCCAAGGCGGGGCTGGAAGCGATGGCCGCGCAGATGCGCATGGAACTCGAGGGCAGCGGCATCCGCCTGTCGCAGGTCCGGCCCGGCCCGACGCTGACCGGCATGGGCATGGACTCCACGCCCGAGATCGTCGGCCCGGTGCTGGAGGACTGGAAAGCGTGGGGTTTCGCCAGGCACCCGTACATGCTGCGCGCCGGTGACCTGGCCGCCGCGGTGGTGGCGGTGGTGTCCACGCCGCGCGGCTCGCACTTGGTGCTCGTCGAGGTGCAACCCGAGGCGCCGGTGCGTCCGCTCGCGGACGACCCGGGATCGAACGAACAGTAAGGAGCGACGATGCGAGTGCTGGCCGATCTGGATCTGTGTCAGGGGCATGCCGTGTGCCAGGACGAGGCACCCGAGGCGTTCCACGTCCCCAAGCACGGCAAAGTGGAGATCCGCGATGCCGTCGCCGACCCGCGGGCACGGGCCGACGTGCAGCGCGCGGTCCGCTATTGCCCCACCCAGGCGTTGACGATCGCCGCGGAGGAGTGAGCGGAATTCTTCGCGCGCGGCGGGTAGGCAGGGCGGGCGGGGGCGAATACGATGAATCCGAAACCGGAACGTGTTCTAATTCAGGCGCACTGTCCGGCCCGGCACCTGCGGCGATGTCCGACGTCATGGAGATGATCCGATGAGCACAGCACACACCGACAAGGCGACGGGCACCCTGCCCGCCGGGATCACCGGGGAGCTGATCACCCGGCTGACCAGCCTGGTCGCCGCCGACGGGAGCGCGGCGCCGTTCGAGATGACCGAGGTCTACACCGGCGCGCCGGTCGGTGCGCTTCCGCAGTCCACCCCGCAGGACGTCCTGCGCGCGTGCGCCGCCGCCCGGGCCGCGCAGACGGAATGGGCCGCGCGGCCACTGCGGGAACGGCTGCGCGTGTTCGAACGGCTGCACGAGCTGATCCTCGGTGAAGTGGAGACCATCGCCGACCTCATCCAGATCGGATGCGGCAAGACCCGTCGCATGGCCGTCGAGGAATCCTGCGACGTGCCCATGGTGGTCAGCCACTATCTCAAGACCGCGCGCCGGGTGCTGCGGCCGAAGCGGCGCGGCGGCCCGATGCCGCTGCTGACCACCTCCACCGAGCAGCACCGTCCCAAAGGGCTCGTCGCGGTGATCGCGCCGTGGAATTTTCCCTTCGCCATCGCGCTGTCCGACGCCATGCCCGCGCTGATGGCGGGCAACGGCGTGGTGCTGAAGCCGGACAACAAGACCGCGCTGTGCGTGCTGTTCGGCGTCGAGCTGTTGCACCGCGCCGGACTGCCCCGCGGTCTGGTGCAGGTGGTGTGTGGTGAAGGACCCGATATCGGGCCGACCCTGATCGACAACGTCGACTTCGTTATGTTCACCGGCTCGACCGCCACCGGCCGGATCGTCGGCGAGCAGGCCGGTCGCAACCTCATCGGGTGCAGCCTGGAGCTGGGCGGCAAGAATCCGATGATCGTGCTCGCCGACGCGAACCTGGACGAGGTGGTCCCCGGCGCGGTGTTCGCGGTGTTCGCCAACTCGGGGCAGGCGTGTATGCACATCGAGCGGATCTACGTGCACCGCTCCATCCATGACGAGTTCCTCCGCCGGTTGGTCGCCGCCGCGGCGGAATTGAACGGAAAGATCGGCGGGGCCTACGACTACACGCCGGAGTTCGGTTCCCTCGTCTCCCCCCAGCACTTGGAACGGGTCGCCGCCCATGTCGAGGATGCGCGATCGAAAGGGGCCACCGTGCACGTCGGCGGGCAGGCGCGCCCCGACGTCGGTCCGGCGTTCTACGAGGCCACGGTACTGACCGGGGTGACCCCCGAGATGACCCACGCGACGCTGGAAACCTTCGGCCCGGTCGTCACCGTGTACCCGTTCGACGACGAGCAGGAGGCGGTGCGCCTGGCCAACGCCACCGACTACGGCCTGAACGCCAGCGTCTGGACCCGGGACTTCGCGCACGGCGAGCGGATCGCCGCCCAGTTGCAGGCGGGCAATATCAACATCAACGACGGTTTCGTCGCGACCTACGCCGCGAAAGGAACGCCATCGGGTGGCGTGAAGCAATCCGGTGTCGGCACCCGGCACGGTGACCAGGGCCTGCTGAAGTACACCGACACGGTGAACGTCGGCGTGCTCAAGAAACAGGTGCTCGCCGCGCGGGCAGGTCAGCCCTACGACAAGCAGCTGAAGATGACCCTGACGTCGCTGCGGCTGATGCGCCGAACCAGGTTGCGCTGAGCGCGGTTCCCCCGCTGGAACCGTCGCGCCCGCAACGGTCACCGCCCCCGCCGATCCGGTAGCGTGGCCGTCGGGGTGGATCCCAGTGCATCGAGAACGGATACGCATGAGTCTTCGAGAAGTTCCGCTACGCACGCTGTCGGGCGAATCGACGACGCTGGCCGACCTGGTCGGCGACCGCACCGTCCTGCTGGTCAACGTGGCCTCGAAATGCGGGCTGACGCCGCAGTATTCCGGTCTGGTCGAGCTGCATCAGTCCTTCGGTCCGCGCGGTCTCAGCGTGGTCGGCGTGCCGTGCAACCAGTTCATGGGCCAAGAGCCGGGCACCGCCGAGGAGATCCAGGAGTTCTGTTCCACCACCTACGGCGTCGATTTTCCCCTGCTGGAGAAGACCGACGTCAACGGCGACCAGCGCCACGCCCTCTACCAGCAGCTGGTGGAGACCCCCGACGCCGAAGGCAACGCGGGCGACATCCAGTGGAACTTCGAGAAGTTCCTGATCGACCGCGACGGCAAGGTCGCGGGCCGCTTCCGCCCGCGCACCACCCCCGAGGCGCCGGAATTGGTCGCGGCCATCGAAGCCGTGCTCTGAAGCGGTCGCGAGAAGCCCGGCACGCGTGGCGCATCCTCTCGGCGATGCGCCACGCGACGACGTCGGCGTCAGGATCGCCGGGTGAGGGGCTCGCGTAAGCCGAGGTGGTCACGCAGGGTGGTGCCGGTGTACTCGGTGCGGTAGACGCCGCGATCCCAGCCGGCGAGCCGCCGCCGGGAGCGGTGGCCCGAGCCGGGCACGATCCGGCTCGGGCCACCGACGGCGCACCCACTGTTGAGGATGCGCGGCGGCGGCGGCGATTCGCGATGGTTCGACTCGCGATGATTCGAAGGTCGTCGGACGGCGGCCGGCTACCGCGCGGCGCGGGCCGCGAAAGCCGCCGCCACCAGGACCGTGCAGCCCTCGGCGATCGCGGTGCCGCCCAGCGCGTGCGCCGCGCTGGTCACCGTGCTGCCCGCCAGGCCGAGGAACAGCGAGCCGAAGGTGGCGATCCCGACCACGATGCCCAGTTGCACATTGGTCACCAGGATGCCGCTCGCGTCCGCGGCCGAAGTCGTCGGGACCTTGGCCAGCGTGCGGGTCATGAGCGGACTGAACGCGATGCCGTTGCCCGCGCCGCACAAGCCGAGCAGGGTCAGCGCGAGCGGACCGACCTCGGCGCCGTCGCGCAGCAGCGCGCCGAGGGTCACCATGCTCGCCGCGCCGAGAACCAGCCCCAGCGGGATCATCGCCGGGTGGAAACGAGCCGGGATGCGCTCCCAGTTCAGGCTGGCGACGGCGAAGGTCACGCCGAGCGGGACGAACAGCAGGCCCGCGTGCAGGGCGCTGTAGCCGAGCGTGCTCTGCAAGTGGATCGCCATGACGAACATCCAGCCGCCGAAGGTCGCCATGATCACGAACAACGCGACCGCGGCGCAGATCAGGCCCGGCGCGGTGAGCACGGCCCGTGCGAACAGGGGTTCGCCGCCACGGGAGGCGACGATGCGCTCGATCACCACGAACAGCGCGAAGCCGATCGCGCTGGCGATCAACGCGATCCACGACCACATCGGCCAATCCAGCTCGCGCCCGAGCACCAGGGGCAACACCAGCGAAAGCACCGAGGCGGTGAGCGTGACCAGCCCGGGCAGGTCGAGCCGCCGCTCCAGACGCCGAGCCGAGGGCGGCAGTATGCGCGGCGCCGCGACCAGCAGCGCGACGCCGATCGGCACGTTCACCAGGAACACGCCGCGCCAGCCGCTGCCGAACAGGTCCGCGTTGACGATCAGTCCGCCCAGCACCTGCCCGGCGACCATGCCGCCGGAGATGATGGCCGAGTAGACGCTCAGCGCCCGCGCGCGGGCATGACCGGTGAAAGTGCGCTGGATGAGCGTCATGATCTGCGGCACCATCGCGGCCGCGCCGACGCCCTGAGCGAACCGGAAGACGATCAGCGAGGTCTCGTTCCAGGCCAGTCCGCAAGCCAGCGAGGCGAGGGTGAACAGCGCCAGTCCGGCGACGAACGTGCGGCGCTGGGTGAACCGGTCGCCGAGTCGTGCGCCCGTGACCAGCAGGACGGCGTAGGCGATGACGTAGCCGGCGACGATCAGTTGCAGGGCCGCGCCGCTGGTGTGCAGCGAACCCCGGATGGAGGGGATCGCGACGTTGACGATGGAGGAATCGAGCACCGCCATGAACTGGCCGGTGAGGATGACGGCCAGGACGGCGAGCGAGCGCCGCGCTCCCAGCGCGGCGGGTGGGGCGGCCGGAGCGGCGGCGGGCGTCGTTGCCGACGCCGGTCCCGGCGATATGGTCTGTGTCATGCTCCGAGCATGCGGTGCGTCGTGCACCGGTAACAGGAGCCCGTTGACACTGGTACCGGCAGCACCAGGCTGAGCGTGTGCCGCAAGGGAATACCGCACAATTTTGGGACATATCCGGCACTGTGTCCGGTGTCACAGACACTTGCCTCCGCTATCGCCCACCCGAAGTACTTAGGCGAGCTAACGTGTTTGGTGAACGCGCGTTCCCGGACCAAGGAGGCCGTCGTGGCACTCGAGATACGCGGGGAGCGGCTCATGCGCCGCATCACCCGGCTGTACGCCGAAAACGACGACATTCGCAACGCCACCCCGCGTGCGGAAATCGCCGAGAAGCTTCGCGAGCCCGGCGCGGGGCTCGCCCAGATCGTCGAGACGGTCATGGTCGGCTACGCCGACCGGCCCGCCCTCGGCACGCGCGCGACCGAACTGCGCACCGGCGAGAGCGGCCGCACGACACTGAGCCTGCTGCCGGAGTTCCACACGATCACCTACGGCGAGCTGTGGGAGCGCGTGCGCGCCGTAGCCGCCGCGTGGCACGGTGATGCGCGCGAGCCGCTCCGAGCGGGCGATTTCGTGGGCATTCTCGGCTTCACCAGCAGCGACTACACCACTCTCGACCTGGCCTGCATCCACTTGGGGCTGGTCGCGGTTCCGCTGCAATCCAGTGCGCCGGTCGCCCAGCTGTCGGCGATCGTCGCGGAGACCGCGCCGCGGGTGCTCGCCGCGACGCCGGAGCTGCTCGACGCCGCGGTGACGTGCGCGCTGTCGCAGGCCGGGCCGCAACGGCTGGTCGTCTTCGACTACCACCCGGGAGACGACGACCAGCGCTCGGCGTTCGAAGCGGCCCGCGCCCGCCTGGCCGAGGCGGGCAGCTCCGTGCTCGTGGAACCGCTCGACGAGGTGCTCGCGCGAGGCAGATCGCTGCCGCCCGCGCCGCTGTTCGCCGCCGAGCCGGGCGCGGACCCGCTGGCGCTGCTGATCTACACCTCGGGCAGCACCGGAACCCCCAAGGGGGCGATGTACTCCCAGCGGCTGGTCGCCAGGGGATGGGTGAACCGGCGCGATGTCGCCGCGATCAACCTCAACTACATGCCGATGAGCCACGTCGCCGGTCGCGGGTCGCTGACCGGCGTGCTGGCCCGCGGCGGCACCGCCTATTTCACCGCCGAGAGCGATATGTCCACACTCTTCGACGACATCGCGCTGGCGCGGCCCACCGAGCTGTTCTTCGTTCCACGGGTGTGCGACATGATCTTCCAGCGCTTCCGGGGCGAGGTGGATCGGCGCGACGGGCCGGGCGTCGACCGGGCCGCGCTGGAAGCGCAGGTGAAAACCGAACTGCGCGAGCACTTCCTCGGTGGACGCATGGTCATGGCGATCTGCGGAAGCGCGCCGGTGTCGGCGGAGATGAAATCGTTCGTCGAGTCGGTGCTCGAGCTGGAACTGCACGACGGGTACGGGTCCACCGAGGCGGGCGGCGTCGTCGTCATCGACGAACGGGTGCAGCGGCCGCCGGTGCTCGATTACAAGCTCGCCGACGTCCCCGAGCTGGGCTACTTCCGGACCGACAAACCGCATCCGCGCGGTGAGCTGCTGCTGAAGAGCGCCACCCTGATCTCCGGCTACTACAAGCGGCCGGAGCTCACCGCCGAGATCTTCGACGAGGAGGGCTTCTACAAGACCGGCGACATCGTCGCCGAACTCGCCCCGGATCGCCTGGCGTACGTCGATCGGCGCAACAACGTGCTGAAACTCTCCCAGGGCGAATTCGTCGCGATCTCGCACCTGGAGGCGGTCTATGCGACCAGTCCGCTGATCCAGCAGATCTTCGTGTACGGCAGCAGCGAACGTGCGTATCTCCTGGCCGTGATCGTGCCCACCGAGGACGTGCTCGGCTGGGGCGACCCCGAGAAGATGAAGACGGCGCTGAGCGAATCGCTGCGACAGCTCGCCAAGGACGCCGAACTGCAATCCTATGAGATCCCGCGCGATTTCCTGATCGAGCCGGAGCCGTTCACCACCGCCAACGGTTTGCTGTCAGGCATCGGAAAGTTGCTTCGCCCCAAGCTGAGAGAGCGGTACGAGCCGCGCTTGCGGCAGCTGTACGCCGACCTGGACGCCGGGCAGGCGAACGAACTGCTCGATCTGCGCCGCAGCGCGGTCGATCTGCCCGTGCTCCAGACGGTGGGCCGCGCGGCGAAGGCCGTGCTGGGCTGCGCGGACGCCGATCTGCGTCCCGACGCGCACTTCACCGATCTCGGCGGTGATTCGCTGTCGGCGCTGTCGCTGTCGAACCTGCTGCACGAGATCTTCGATGTCGAGGTGCCGGTGTCGGTGGTGATCAGCCCGGCCAACAATCTGCGCGAGGTGGCGAATTACATCGCGGCCGTGCGTGTCTCGGGTGGACGAGGCGCCACGTACACCACGGTGCACGGTGCCGGGTCGCAGGTGCGTGCCGCCGATCTGACGCTCGACAAGTTCCTCGACGCACCCACGCTCGCCGCGGCGCCGTCGCTGCCGCGCCCCACGGAGACCGCGCGGACGGTGCTGCTCACCGGCGCGAACGGCTATCTCGGGCGTTTCTTGTGCCTGGAGTGGCTGCGGCGGATGCACGACACCGCAGGCACACTCGTCTGCCTGGTCCGTGGCTCCGACGCCGACGCGGCGCGCCAACGCCTCGACAGCGCTTTCGACACCGGAGATCCCACGCTGGTCCGGGAATTCCGCGAGCTGGCCGCCGCGCATCTCGAGGTGATCCCCGGCGATATCGGGGAGCCGAACCTCGGCCTGGACGATCGGACGTGGGATCGGCTGGCCGACCGCGTCGATCTGATCGTGCATCCCGCCGCGCTGGTCAATCACGTGCTGCCGTACCGGCAACTGTTCGGCCCGAACGTGGTGGGCACCGCCGAGTTGATCCGCCTCGCCCTCACCACGCGGCTCAAGCCGTTCACCTATCTGTCCACGGTCGCCGTGGCCGCGCAGATCGATCCGGCCGTCTTCGCCGAGGACGGGGACATTCGCGAGATCAGCCCGGTCCGCGCGGTGGACGATAGTTACGCCAACGGCTACGGCAACAGCAAGTGGGCTGGTGAGGTGCTGCTGCGTGAGGCCAACGACCTGTGCGGACTGCCGGTGGCGGTGTTCCGGTCGGACATGATCCTCGCCGACCGGCGCTACGCCGGCCAGCTCAATGTGCCGGATATCTTCACCCGGCTGCTACTGAGCCTGATCGTCACGGGGATCGCGCCGTTCTCCTTCTACCGCACCGACGCCGACGGCAACCGCTCGCGCGCCCACTACGACGGCCTGCCCGCCGATTTCACCGCGGACGCGATCACCGCCCTCGGCGCGACGGCAGGCACCGGCTTCCAGAGTTTCGATGTGCTCAACCCGCACGACGACGGCCGCTCGCTCGACGAGTTCGTCGATTGGCTGATCGCCGCGGGCCACCGGATCGAGCGCATCGCCGACTACCAGCAGTGGTTCACCCGGTTCGAGACCGCCCTGCGGGCGCTGCCGGAATGGCAGCGCCAGGCCTCCGTCCTGCCCTTGCTGCACGCGTATCGGCGACCGGCCCCGGCCGTTCGCGGCTCGGCGCTTCCCGCGGAGAGGTTCCGCTCCGCCG
Source organism: Nocardia sp. NPDC047648 (assembly GCF_040642815.1). NCBI lineage: Bacteria > Bacillati > Actinomycetota > Actinomycetes > Mycobacteriales > Nocardiaceae > Nocardia > Nocardia sp. NPDC047648. The sequence goes on from NZ_JBEYSX010000012.1 coordinate 54,057, forward strand.
TCCGAGCCGCGAAAATCGGCGCCGAGCACGATATTCCGCAGATATCGCGGGAACTCATCGAGAAATACGCGACGGACCTGCGATTACGGGGCCTGCTGTAGGAGTCAGGACGGCCTCGGCACGGCATCCAGCAGGGCGTTGCCGATCCGTTCGGCTTGCACCAGGATGTTCGTCTGCGCCGAGATGTAGTCGCCGATGCCTTCGTCCTGGGCGGCCCGCAGATACGGCGGCAGCGGTTGCTGGATCTCGGTGCGGATGACGTTGTCGAGCAGCGGCTCCATGTCGCCGCGCAGCGGATTCCCGGTCGCCGCCTGGTTGTCGAGTTCGAGCCGGCCGCCGTCGGTGCTGTAGTCGTAGAGCTCGAACTCCTGCTCGCGCGTCGGATCGATCTGGATCCGGCCGTGCACCCACTGGGAATAGGACGCGAACTTCGCCTCGGCGGTGCGCACCATCGCGACGTGGCCGGGGGCGTCCTGGTTGAACAGGATCGCGGCTTCCTCGATCGACGCCTCGTCGGTCGTGTGCGCGACCCACGGGCGGCCCGCCGCGCCCGCGTCGCGGCAGAGCGCGGCGATGTCGAAGCGCCCACTGAGATGTTCGTAGCGTCCGTCGCCGCGCCATTCGTTGCCGCCGGTGCCGATGGTGAGCAGCAGGGGAGTGAAGTCGACGCTGGAGGTGAGCTGGTCCCTGGTGGTCGTGCCGTCCACCGGGCTCAGGTATCCGCGCGGGTCGTGTACGTAGAGCGGCACCCGCAGCGCCTCGTCGTAGGCGGCGCCGCCTTTGCCGTGCAGGCCGTGGGAACCGGCGTAATCGCCGTGGTCGGAGGTGAAGACGACGACGGTGTTGGCGGCGACATCGGGACGGGACTGCAAGGTGTCGAGCACGCGACCGATCTGGATGTCGACCTGCTGCTGCGCCCACAGATACAGGTTGCGCATCTCGATCCAGGCCTGCATGGCTTCCGGTGTCCCGTAGGGCGCCACCCCGAACGCCACCGCCGAGACCTCGACCAGCGCCATCTGCAGGCGCGGCTTGCGCGAGAGCTGTTCGAGGGATTCGAAGTTGGGCGGCAGTTCGTTCATCCACCGCGGGATGTCGGCGTTGAATTGGTCGCGCCGGGTCCAGCGCGGCCACCACTGGATGTCGTGCGGATTGACCAGCGACACCGTCGTACACCATGGCGCGGCGCCGGAATCGTTGTGGAACCAGTCGGCGAACTGGTCGACGATCTTCGGGTCCGCTTGCAGCCCTTGCCCCGGCGCGCCGTTCGGGGAGGGATAGGTGCCGCCGTGGAAACCGTAGGCCTCCAGCGCGCCCGGGGTGCGATCCGGGTAGCTGCCGAGATGCCACTTGCCCCAGTACGTGGTGTCGTAGCCGTGGTCGCGCAGCATGGATCCCCACGTCGGGAACAGGGGCGACAAGGTCGACTCCGACACGACCATGACCCCGGTCTGCTGCGCGTAGAGGCCGGTCAGCAGGCAGCCGCGAGCGGGCGTGCAGTCGTTGGCCGCCGTGTAGTGATTCTCGAACGACACACTGCCCCGGCGGATCCGGGCGATATTCGGCAGGACGGTGTCCAACGTCTGCTGATCGGGAAACCACACGGGCGTCCGCATCTCATCGACGATGATCACCAGGATGTTCGGCTTGTCCGGATCGGTGTCGGCACGCGCTCTGCCCGGAGCGGCTCCGGTCGAGACGGCGGCCGCGGCCGTCGCCGAGGTGGCCGCACTGGAGAGAAAACCCCTGCGAGTGAACGAGCTCGGCAATGTTCCTCCACGAATGAGTGATTTTCGTCGGGCGAATGGAACGCGGAGAATCTCGGTGCTGTCACCGTAGCGCTGCCCGGCTCGCGGTAGCCGCACGCCGGTGCGGACACGCCGCCAGGTGATCGCCGCAAATGACCGGTCGGGTGGAGCCCGTTCGGTTGGGCCGGGACGCTTGCGGCGGTGCGCAGTACGTCGTGAGAGCCGGAATCCGGGGTTACGGCAGGCCGACCAGATCGGCCAGCACGTTCATGTGGTGGGCGAAGTAGTCGGCGCGGGCATCGATGATGCCGTTCAGCCGTCCGAAGATCTCGAAGTTGAGCAGGCCGAACAGCTGGGTCCACGCCACGAAGACCCGGTCGAGCACGTCCTCGGGCAAGTCGGAGGACTGCTGCTCGATCAGCCTGCGCAGGTCGGCGTGCACGGGTGCGGGCAGCACGGACGAAAGCGGCGGCGGCGTCAGTTTTTCCGCACCCGCCTGCGCGATGGCGACAAGCCGGAAGACCACGGCCGCGGCGGGGGCCACGGTGTCGTCCGGCGCGTCGTATCCGGGCACCGGACTGCCGTAGAGCAGGCCGTATTCGGCCGGATGAGCCCGCGCCCAGTCCCGCACGGACGAGCACACCGCCATCCACCGGCCGCGCAGATCGGCGGCAGGCAGCCTCGTGTCCGCGGCTTCGGCTTCGGCGGCGAGCGCTTGGTATGCCTCCATGATCAACGCGGTCAGCAGGTCGTCGCGGCTCGGGAAGTACCGGTAGAGCGCCGAGGCGACGATCCCCATGTCCCGGGCGACCCCGCGCAGGGACAAGTTCGCGCCGTCCACCGCCAACCGTTTGCGCGCGGCCGCCTTGATCTCCTCGATCATCTCGGAGCGGACGCGGGCGCGCAGTGACTGGGCGGACATTCCTCCCAGTGTAGGGAACAAAGGACGGAAAGGAGAACGGCTGCACAGACTGTGAACAGTGTTCTTGACTCGGATAGGTGTTCTGGCTTAGGCTCGAGTCGTCAATTAGAGAGCAGTGTTCTCTACAAGAACGTCAGACAGGTTGGAATGCCATGTCCCTGTACGTCGTCATCGGAGCCGGTCCGGTCGGAACGGCCACGGCCGAGTTGCTCGCCGCACGCGGCAGGCGGGTGCGCGTGATCACCCGGCGCGGTAGCGGTCCGGACCATCCGCTGATCGAGCGCGTCGCCGCCGACGCCACCGATTCCGAGGCATTGATCCGGCACTGCGAGGGGGCGGAGGTCGTCTTCCAATGCGCTCAGCCGCCGTATCACCGCTGGGCGACCGACTTTCCGCCGCTGGCCGCCGCCGCGTTGCGGGCGGCGCAAGTGACCGGCGCCGCGCTGCTCAGCGTCGGAAACCTGTACGGCTACGGACCGGTCGACGGCCCGATCAGTGAGCGGCACGCCCTGCGCCCCAACAGCGTGAAAGGGCGGGTTCGGGCGGAAATATGGGCCGCGGCGCTGGCCGCGCACGAGGCGGGTCGCGTCCGCGCCGCGGAGGTGCGCGGATCGGACTACCTCGGCGCGGGGGCGAAATCGGCGTTCACCATGGTGGCGCTGCCCGCCGTGCTCTCGGGGCGCCGGGCGCAGTTCCCCGCCGATCCGGACGCCGCGCACAGCTGGACCGACGTCGGTGACACCGCGCGCACGCTGGTCGCGGTCGCCGACGACGAAAGTGCGTGGGGCCGAGCATGGCACACGCCGACCGCGCCGCCCATGTCCATCCGTGAACTGGCCGGACTCGCCGCGACGGTGGCGGACGCGCCGCCCGCGCGCGTGAGCCGGATGCCCACCGCGATGCTGTGGGCCGCAGGGCTGTTCGATCCCGACGCTCGCGAAATGCGCGAGATGCGCTACCAGTTCGATCGCCCGTTCGTCATCGATTCCTCCGCCGCGACCGCGGCCTTCGGCATCGAACCGACACCTACCGCGGACTCCCTGCGCGCGACGATCACCGCGCTTCGCGCGGAAGAATCGGCGAGCCTAGGCTGAGCACCGCGGTCCGCAGCGACCTCGTCTCGAGCTGTGCGACGCCCGATGTCTCGGCGCTGCGACAAAAGGCGTCCCCGCGACGACTCATAAACGGCGGTATCCGGCGTGAATCGGCGGCGATTTACGCTCTGACCAAGCGGTTTGCCAACCACATTTCGATACCGCGAAGGGCGACGGCGGCCATGCCGGTTGGACGGTAGGTGAACGCGTGCGTGGACTCGGGATACACCCGGATGTCCACCTCGTTGCCCGCCGCGGAGAGCCGGGCGGCCATCGCCAGGTTGTCCTCGAGGAGGATATCGAGTCCACCGACCACCAGCAGCGTCGGTGGTAGGCCACCGAGGTCGCCGTAGAGGGGGGAGATATCGGGGTCGGTCCGATCGGCGACGTGGCCGGCGTACGCCTGAATGAAGAACTCGTCGGCATACAGCTTGCCGCCGGGAGATCGCCCGCTGAGGTCATAGGCGCCGAACTGCAGGACGGCACCGGCGAACGGATCGGTCAGGCCCCGCTCTCGTAGCCGTAGCAGAGTGCTCACGGCCAACGTGGATCCCGCCGACGCTCCGCCGATCGCCAGTACCGTTGTCCCGAACAGTGACTCCGCCTGTTCCAGGAGCCAGAGGGCCGCGGTCTCGCAGTCGTCGGGCGCCGCCGGCCACGGATGCTCGGGCGCCAGTCGATACTCGACGCTCACCACGGCGACTCCGAGGCCGTCGGCGAGATGAGCGTTGCGAGCATCCCCGCTCGCCGCCGATCCGAGGTAGAAGCCTCCAGGGTGGATGTCGAGATAAGCGCCCCGGATCTCGGCCTCCCGGGGGACGGTGATCCGCACGGGAACTCGACGCCCACCGGCTTCGGCGATGTGCTGGGTAGCCCGGTCGCCCGCCGGCGTGCGGGACTCGGCCTGCCTCTGCCGCGCCTGCCGTAGCTCCTCGACAGTGGTCGGGCCCGCGACAGCTTTCGCGGCCGCATTGAACTGTCTGCTCTCCTCGACATACGCGCCTGACCGCTCATCGATCAGCCGCTTCAGTCCGATCTCCATGTTCTCCCGTTCGAGCCGCAAGCCGTGCGGAGTGCCGGGGGAGCGGGGAAACGCCTCGACCCACCACCCGATCCGGACAATCCCGCATTGATCGAAGGTAATGCAACCAGGGGAAGCGATGGGCGATCAAACAACCGAACCAGCTGTCGGCCACAACGTTTGGTTGAGTTCTCGGGCTGGAGGGGAGACAAGCCGCACGTGCGGCCCGTCGAGGTGTGCCTCGCGGATATCGGTGTGCAGGGCCGGACGGACGGCGTCGAGAAGGCTTCCACTGTCCCGGCGTGGCGAACAACCAATCCTTCGAGTGTGCGGATCCGGCTTGCGGGCGCGTCAGTCCTTCACCGGATCGGCTCCCACGTGCTTGGTCACCGAATCACCGGCTCGCACGGTCTTCCACAGTTTCCGGTCGACCCGGACCTTCACGGTACTGCCGTCCGACAGCCTGACGGTCAAGCGCCGGTACAGGTTCGCCCCGTCGAACAACCCGCGCGACTTCTCGACAACCGTCCCCCGCCATTCCTGCTGTTGCATCGGTCGACTCCTTGTTTCGCTGAGCATTCACGCCACGGGATCCCGTATGACGTGATTCCAGTGTTTCCTGTCGCCGCCGCGGCAACATCCCCCTGCAGGGGTGCATTCGCCTCCGTCGAAAGTCGGAGATCACCGTCGAAAGGACTACCGGTCAGCGGGTGATGGCGTCGGCCGCGACGTGATCGGCGCACCGCCGAGCGCTGGATCGCAAGGCGGGGGCCGTGTGGTCCGATCCGAAGCCCGCTCATCTCGGTTACGACCGGACCGGAAGCCGTGCCGGGACGTGTCTCTCAGCCGGCGTACAGGACGCGAAAGTGATCGGGTCGCACCGGATCCCGGTCGGCGACTTGGATCGGCGCTCGAGCCCATTGCCAAACGCTGATGCCTGGCATGCGGGAGAACCGGATCATCCCGCGGGTGCCTTCGATTGCGACGCGCGGCCAGGATTCGGCGGTGCGGGTCCGGTCCGCGCCGTGCGAACGCAGCATGTCGGCGAGGACGGCCACCGTGTCGTAGCCCTCGAAGGCGACGAAGGAGGGCGCTTCGGTCAGCCGCTCGCGCAGGGCCTTCTCGACTCGCGCGCCGAGGGGGCCGAGGCGCTCCGGCAGATATCGCAAGAACGAAATCGCGGCGCTGTCCGCGCCCAGTAACCTCGCCCATTCGGCGAACTCCGGTTGCCCGGCGGGAGCACCGATCATGATCTCGGCGAGGCGCTTGTCACGGCGAACAGACTCGACGATCGACACTGCCCGCTCCGGGTAGCCGACCAGAAGAAGCAGAGCTGTCGCGCGGTTGTCGGCGAGTTCATCGCACACCGTCGTGAGGGTGAGCGCGCGCATGTCGAGTTCGATAACGGTGCCGCCGCGTGGAGCGAGGCAGTCCCGCAGAACGCGGGCACCGGACGCCCAGTAGACGCTCGATTCCGCCGCCACGGCGATTCGGCTGTGGCCCGCGTTGAGCAGGAAGTCCGCATAGATACGCCAGCCCCGAGACTGCGCCGGGGCCAGGCGCGCGACCCATCGCGTCGGCTGCTCGGTGAGCGCGTCGAGAACCGCCGACGAGCAGAGGAAAGGCAGGCCGAGGGCGTCGGCCCTGGCGGCAGCGGCGCGAGCGACGACACTGTGATACTCGCCCGCCAAGGCAGCCACGCCGAGGCGAGCCAATTCGTCTACGGCCGCCGCGGCCCGCCGCGGATCAGCCGCGGTGTCTCGGACCACCAACTCGAGTGGTCTTCCGGCGATCCCACCGGCCTCATTGACTTCGCCGACAGCCAGCTCGAGTCCGGCGAGCAAGTGTCGGCCCGCCTCGGCCCAGCCGGGCCGGGTCAGCGGAGCGAGAGCGCCGATCCGGACCGATGATCCATCGGCCCGGCTCGCTTCAGGCGGCGGTAGAGGCGCATTCACGCGTCGGCGTCTCCTCTGCGGCGATTCGGTGGCAGCTTGTCCGGAGGCCCGCAATGGCAACGTCCGTAGTGCGTGTGCATCTCGATCTCGCCGTGGCGGGCACACCTGAACGACCATGCCGCACATTGGATCCAGCGCCTTCGCCGCCAGGCAACCGATTTGTTATGCGGGCAGGTGGCCGTAGCCGAAGACGTTGATGAAGTAGTTGCCCGGGATCAATTGGTTCATCGCGTGCCACTGTCCCGCCGGGTCGCGCTGGTAGTAGCTCACCGGCAGCGAACCGACGTCGTAGCAGACGATGTCGGCGGTGCCGAACGGGCTCCAATAGGTGCTCGTACCGGGGCGGCCGGGTTCGAGCGGGGTGGTGAACAGGTGACTGCACGGGGTGATGCTCGGTTCGTAGATCGAGGGCGTGGCCGCGGCGGTCGGCGCAAGGCCGGCCATGCAGATACCGCCCAATCCCACACACACCGCCGCGGTCAACGCACGAGGGACAAAACGTCCCATGTCGATTCTCCTCAACTATTCCGATCGGTAAGAGTGAGTACACGATAGTGGCAGTGCACCGCTACTACTCCTGCGCGGAAAGGTGCGGCGGAGCTGCGCACGATTGGCTTCGCGAATCGGTAATGGTCTCGAAGACCGGGAACCGGCCTTCCGGGGGATGGGGCTGGAATCGCACGCGTACCGACCGGCTCGAAGACGAGGGGATCTCCCCTTCGAGCGATGTATAGACCCACGGGCCGTCGTCGAGTTCCACAATGGCGATCGTCAGCGGCACCAACCCGCCCTGCCTGTCGGTCGGGGCGCGATCCACCACCCGCCATGACACGACGGAACCGGTACCCGACGAGGGCACACGCGCGAGCTCGCCGGATCCGCAGGACGAACATACGGAGGCTATCGGCGCGAGCAGCTTGTCGCACCGCACGCAGCGGTAGATCATCAGCCTGTCATCCCTGACCGGCGCGCTGCCGCTCCCGACGGCATTCGAACTGTGCGTCACGTGGTTCGTGTGCATACGAGCTTCTCCGGAACGGTGCTGGCAACTTCCGCTCCAGACTCCCCCCGATGAGCCACATCGAGCGACGGTGGAATGACCCGGGGTATACCTGTTTTTTCAGGATGGCCGGGCCGGTAGCGGTGGTCGGCTAATCCGCGACGGGTTCCGGGGGCGCCACCCGCTGGTGGATGGTCAGCAGCAGATGATCGAAGCGGGTGCGCTGCTGGACCAGCGCACCGCCCATCGCGACGACGTCGGCGACGAGCTGCTCGGCCAGCGTGCGGATCTTGACATTGGTCTCCTGCGAGCGCCAGCGCAGCACCCGGAACGCCTGATCGGCGTTGACGCCGTAGACGAACATCAGGACGCCCTTGGCCTGTTCGATCACCGCGCGCGCGTCGATCACATCGGGCAGCAGGTCGTCGAGGGCTTCCTGGAGGTTGCCCTCGAGCGTCTCGGTGACGTCGATGAAGTAACCGGCGGAGCCGACCACGGTGCCTTGCTCGTCGAACAGCTGTTCGCCGATGACGATCACGTCGTGCGTCTCGCCCTCGGTGTCGATGATCCGGTGGCGGGTGCAGAACGGAGTCGCGGTCTCGATGGCGTCGGCGAGGGCCTCGGCGACCCGCCGGCGGTCGTCGGGGTGCTGGTGGCTCTGCAAGAGTTCGGTGGACGGCTCGACCTCGCCCGGCTCGTACCCGAAGATCCCGGCGGCTTCCTCGGACCATTCCCACCGCTGGTCCGCGAACCAGAACCGAAAGTTGCCGATATCGGGGCAACCGCCGAGCATCCTGCGTGCAGTCTCCCGCTCGCGTTGTCCCATCTCAGTCACCGGTCCAGTATGGCCCGAATACAGCCCCAGGTCAGGTGGGAGGTCGGCGTTGTGTGGCGCGCACCTCCCGGCTCGGGGCCGCCGCATCGCCGGGTAGCGCGAAAAGTGAAACAGGAATGGCCGCGAACCCGGCCTTTTGGCAGCCCGAAGATCGGGAAGGCTAGCGTCGACAGTGTCGTCGCTGACGATCCCGGCGTGCGGGGGTCGGCGTCCGGCAGCAGTCGGACCAGCGTGACAGGACTCGATGACCGAACCCGGCCGTCCGGGTTCCGGACAAGGAGACAACGAATTATGCCGAAAATCCTTTTCGTGATGACCGGAGCCGACCACTGGACGCTGGCCGACGGGACCCAGCACCCGACCGGCTTCTGGGCCGAGGAATTCGTGGTGCCCTTCGAGAAACTGAAAGCGGCGGGTTACGAGATCGTGGTAGCCACACCGGGTGGCGTCGTACCGACCGTGGACAAGGGCAGCCTCGCGCCCGAGGCCAACGGCGGTCAGGAGAACGCCGACCATCGAGCGCACGTGATCGGCACGAGCACCGAACTGAACAACCCCGTGGACCTGGCGGGGGTGGACCTCGACGACTACGCGGCGGTGTTCTACCCCGGCGGGCACGGCCCGATGGAAGATCTCGCCGTCGACGCCGACTCCGGTCGGTTGCTCGCCGACATCCTGGCATCCGGCAAGCCGCTGGCGGTGGTGTGTCATGCGCCCGCGGCTCTACTCGCCGCGCAGGGAGAAGACGGAGCGAACATCTTCGCGGGCTATGCCCTGACCGGCTTCACCAACGCCGAAGAGGCCCAGGCGGGCTTCGCGGACAAGGCCGAGTGGTTGTTGCAGGATCGGCTCGTCGCGATCGGAGCCGACTTCCGCGAGGGCGAACCGTGGGCCCCGAAGGTCGTCGTGGACCGCACTCTGATCACCGGCCAGAATCCGGCATCCTCCGGGGGTGTGGCCGACGAGTTGCTGAAAGCGCTCTCATGACCACGGGTACCTGTCGGTCCGGCCGCTGAACGGGCGCGGCGGGCCAATGCGACGGCATCGACACCGCGCCCGCTGTTCGGTCGACGTACCTGTCAGGGGCGGTGACAGGCCGGTGGCAGCCGATACCCGCGGTCGGACAGGAGCGCACGCAGAACATCCGGCCGATCGGTGATGAGGCCGTCCACGCCGAGGTCGAGCAGGGCGGTCATGGTGGGCCGGTCGTCCACCGTCCAAGGCACCACCCGCATGCCGCGGCGGTGAGCGGCGCGAACGAGGTCCATCGTGGTGAAAGGCTGGTAGTCGGAGGCGTTGACGCCGGCGTTCTGCGGAGTGCCGTGCACCGGTGAAACCGCGGCTGCGCCGATGGCGGCCGCCGCCGCGACGTACTTCTCCTGCAACGATCCAGGGAAGTCGTCGATATCCATGCCGCCCAGCCACGGGGAGCCGCCGGGTTCGCCCGCACGCAACTTCGGCTGACCATCGGTCAAGACGACGATCGGCAGGTCGGGCGCCACCTCGCGCAGCCGTATGAGGGTGCCGAAGTCGAAACTCTGGATGGTGACCTGCCGCCCGATTCCCGCCCGGCGAATTTCCGCCACCACGACGTCCACGAACTGCTCACGCGGCGCGGTCTGCTCGGGGGCGGCTGCCTCGACCTTGGTCTCGATGTTCAGCTTCACCTGCTCGGCGCGATAGGTGCGCACCAGGTCGAAAACCTCCGCGAGCAACGGTATTCGCGCTCCCGGCGCCCTTCGCTGCTCGGGTTGCTCGGCGGACGGCACCGAGCCGCAGTCGATCGTCCGGACCTGAGCCAGGGTCAGATCCCGGATGTAGGTGGTTCCCGGGACATAGGGGAACTTCGGATCGCCGGGAACGGCGGGTGTGGTGTCCACACACTTCGCCGGATTCGGATCGCGATCGTGCGTGACCACCGCGTAGCCGTCCGCGGTGATCTGCACGTCCAGCTCCAGCGTGCTCACCCCGAGCTCCAACGCGTTCGCGAACGCGGGCAACGTATTCTCTGCCACCAGCCCCAACCCGCCCCGATGGGCTTGCAGGTCGAACGCGGCCGGACCATCGGCCGCGCCCGGGGCCACGTCGACCATCAGGACACCGGCCGCCAGCACCCCTGCCACGCATATCCGCCACACCGGCCCATCCTCTCGCTGGACGGTTACACCCGGGTGAAGAAGCGACGATCGGCGTAACTTCACCGCCGCCGCGGTCGGGGCACAGATGTAGTTTCGGGCATTCGAGAAATGGCGGGAAAATCGCCACCGGCTGACATTCTCTGTTCGGCTACGCCATAATGATGGCCGTTCGAGATCTCGCCATGTTTAGAGGGCTCGGGAGCAGCTCTCTTGCGGGGGAAGGCCGGGGGTACGTGAATCGCTATCGGATATTTCTCAGCTATCGCAGGGATGGCACACACCACTTCGTCGGCCGGCTTCGAGCTACCTTCGAAAAGGAGCTTCCGGACGATCTGACCTTTTTCGACAGAGACTCCATAGATGTCGGGGTGCCCTTCCGTGAGGCGATCGTGCAAGCCATCGCCGGGTCGGCCGTGGTCATCGTGGTCATCGGATCGGAGTGGCTCAGCCCCCACAACAGGAGCCGGTTGCACGCCCCCGATGACCCGGTACGCATGGAAATCGAGACCGCGCTGCGTCTGGGGAAAGTGATCCTCCCTCTTCTGGTGGATGACGCCCGACTGCCCCATCCGGGCGAATTGCCGCCGAGTATCCGGAATCTGCTCGAGCACAACGCGGCCAGGATCAGGTCGGAGGTGTACGACGACGACACCGACAGGCTGATCCGCATCGTCGACGGTCTGGTCGCCCAATCGGTCCCTGATCGCAGGGTCGAGAGCGGTACCGTCTTTCCCGATACCGGAGAGAATGCCAGTCATTATCTCAACGTGGCCATCGCGGGCATAGCGATCCCGTTGTTCGTCTGGTTCGTATTCCGCGTGCACGGCGAACTGCGCGATCTGCTCTCGGTGCTCTTCGGTGTCTCCGTCGTCGCCGGGCACTTCTACATGCTCAGTCGCGGCGACAAACTGGCGATCGATGCGGGCGGAGTCGAGGTCAGGAAAGTCGGCGTCGTCCACCGCTTCTCGTGGCGTGAAATCGACCGATTGGCGATTTATCCCACCGGGAAGAGTGTCTTCCTGGTCGCGCGTATGGTCGATCCGCTGGTGCAAGAGAAGTACAAGCAAACCGGCGGCTGGCCGCGCTGGGACGCGAGCACACGCCAACTCATCATCTGCGATCTGAAAGTCGAAGCCTACCGCAACACCGGGGGTAAAGACGGCGGGTCCATCTCCTTCACCACCGACCGATATTCGGGTGGGAGCGAATATGTGTTGGAATCGGTGAAGCGCTACCGACCCTACGGAGGCTTCGGTGGCCTGCCACCGCCTACTCCGAACACGGATCCGGGTCCGCGCAGGCTGATCGGCGTGGCATTCGCTGTTGTGCTGGCCGTCCTCGTCACGCTGATGGCGGTGTCGGTCTCCCGATCGACGGATACCGGGCCGACCAGAAGCAGGCACGTCGGATCACAACCTGTTCAGACGATGCCGCTGGTATGTACTGCCGGTCAGGCAGAGGGCTGCCCCGAGTGCGATCCAGACGGCCAGGACGGTGAGGGCGTGGGTGGCGCCGTGGCCCTCGAAGAAGGCGGTGGAGCGCAGCAGGCGGCCGCCTGCTCCGGGCGGTAGCAACTGACCGAGGGCGCCGGACCGGCCCGGCAGCATCTCGGGCGCGGTCGCGGTGCCGGAGAGGGGGTTGCCGATGAGCATCATCGCGATGGCACCGATCCCGATCCCCAGGTATCCGAGTAGGGATTCCAGCCCGAGGACGGTCAGTGCGGTCGCGGCGATGGTCAGCGCGACGGCACCGGCGTTGGCGGGATACGAACCACTCAGTGAGCCGAACCAGAATTGTAGGATCGCGGTCACCGCCAGGCCTCCGGTCGCCGCGAAGACGAGCGCGCCGGTGATCCGGCGTGCGGTGCCGCGGACGAGCCTGGTCAGTAGCACCGCGGCCAGGAGACCGCCCATCACCAATGGCAGGGCGCCTGCGGCCAGGCCGGCGCCGCGTGGGTCGTCGACGGGCAGCGCGGCGAGATCGCGGACAGTGGTGGAATTCCCGGATTGCGTGTGGCCGGTTGCGATGGTCTGCAGGGTTTGGGCGACCGCGGTACCGGCGGCGGAGGCGATGATGATCTGCGACGCGCCGGAGCTGAGATCGATGGCCCCGTATACCTTTCGGTCGCGGATGAGTTGTTCGGCGGCGGCGGTGTCGGCGACTTCGGTGATGTCGAAGCCGCCCGGCAAGCGTTGATCGAGGGTCGTGCGTAGCTGCGCGACCGCAGCGGGCGGGCCGGCGATGGCGATGGGCACATCGTGTACCGACGATCGCACCGACGGCCACGCGAAGGCGGTGAGCAGCACGCTGGTGATCACCGTGAGAAGGGCGACCGTCGCAGCCACCGTCGGCCACGGCGTCGGCGACGAATCGGTGGTGAGCGTCGTTGTCTGCGGGGTCATGTCTACTCCTCGAAAAGCGGATTTGCGGCACGGCTCAAAGCGAAGTGAGCGCCTTCGCGGCCGAGCTGGAAGATTCCGGCGTCGCGGCCGAAGCCGGTGCGCGGGGCGGGGATCATGATGTCCGCTCCTTCGTTGCAGGGGGTTCGTCGACATGACGACATGGCAACGAATTTCCTGACATCTGGTGACGCGGATCACTGTGGTGGCTGTCAGGAATTCAGGGGCTGTCGCGTTCAGGAAGTACGCGAACCAGACAGGAGCGAATCATGAAGCACCGCATCGTCGTTCTCGGAGCCGGATACGCCGGAGCCTTCACCGCCGGATATCTGGCCCGCACCCTGCATCCGGACGATTTCGAGATCGCCGTCGTCAATGCCGAACCCGATTTCGTCGAGCGGCTGCGCCTGCATCAGCTCGCCGCGGGGCACGATCTTCCCCACCGCCCGCTGGGGGAGGTGTTCGCGGGCACCGGAATTCGGCTACGCGTGGCCCGGGTCACCGACGTCGACGTCGCGCGGCGGACCGTCACGGTGGCCGATGGCGAGGTCATCGACCGGATCGGATACGACACCCTCCTCTACGCGCTCGGCAGCACTGCCGCCGACCATGGCGTGCCCGGCGTCGCCGAGCACGCCTTCCACGTGGCCGCACGGCCGTCCGCGCTGCGCCTGCGGGCCCGCCTGGATGAGCTGGGCGAGACCGGGAAGGTGCTGGTCGTCGGCGGTAACCTGACCGCGATCGAGGCCGCCACCGAAATCGCGGAGGCCCGTCCGGGTCTTCGGGTCGGCCTGGTCACCAGCGGCGAACCGGGGGGTTGGCTGGGTCCGAAGGCGCGCCGGCACCTGCTGCGTTCCTTCGATCGATTCGGCATCGCGGTCCACGAGCACACCGAGATCGAGCGTGTCGAGGAGACGAAGGCGGTCGCCGCCGACGGCAGCGTGTTCGCCGCGGATGCGATCGTGTGGACCGCGGGCTTCGCCGTCCACCCGATCGCCGCCGCCAGCGGTCTCGCGGTGGAAGCCGACGGGCGGATCACGGTAGACCGTCAGATGCGGTCGGTCTCACACCCGGATGTCTACGTCGCCGGTGACAGCGTCTTCGTCATCGGTGAGAACGGTCGGCCGTTGCCGATGTCGTGTGCTTCGGCGGGATTCACCGGCACGCAGGCGGCGGCCGCGATCGTCGGGGATCTGACCGGCCGCAAGATCAAGGCGACCGCGCTGCGCTATGTCGGCAACCACATCAGCCTCGGGCGCAAGGACGGGATCTTCCAGCTTGTCGACGGTGCCGGGCGCGCGAAGGCCGGGGCCCTGTGCGGCAGGCCTGCGGCGCGAGTCAAGTCGGCGATCGTGGCGACCAGCGCATGGGCCATCAGCCGACCGACCTACGGAATGCCGACCCGCCGGCACCGCTCGGCCACCAACCGAGAGCGCTTGCCCGAAGTGCTCACCGCATAGGGTCGGGAGCATGAACACCGCCACCGTGACGCGTTTCGAGGCCAGCCGCAACCGCCTCGCCTCGCTCGCCTACCGGCTACTCGGCTCGGCCGCCGACGCCGAGGACACGGTGCAGGACGCGTTCCTGCGGTGGCAGGCCGCCGACCAGCAGTACGTCGAGGTGCCCGAAGCTTGGCTGACCAAGATCGTCACCAATCTGGCCCTCGATCGCCTTCGTTCGGCGCAGGTGCGGCGCGAACGCGCCGTCGGCGCCTGGATGCCCGAACCGCTGCTCGACGGCGACCCGATGCTGGGCCCCGCGGAGACCGCCGAGCAGCGCGAATCGGTGACCCTGGCGGTGCTGACCCTCATGGAGCGCCTGTCGCCGACGGAGCGAGCTGTTTACGTTCTGCGCGAAGCTTTCGCGTACAGCCACGCCGAGATCGCCGAAATTCTCGGCATCACCGAGGCCGGTAGTCAGCAACACGCGCACCGCGCCCGGCGTCGAATCACCGCCGCAGGCAAACGCACCGAGGTCGATCAGGCCTCCGCACGTCGAATCGTCGAGGCGTTCGTTGCCGCCGCCTCCTCGGGCCGGACCGAACGGCTGGTGGCGCTGCTGACCGACGACGCGAGCGGCGTCTCCGACGGCGCCGGAGGCATGGCCGAGAAGCTGATCCGCTACCTGAACCCTGGGCAGATCGCCCGTGCGGTGCGAGCCGGGTTCAAACCGTCCGCGGCCAAACGCAAACTCGTCGGCGGCTCTCCCGCTGTCCATGCCGCCGTGATCAACGGCTGCCCGGCCGTGCTCTTCACACTCGGCGCCCGGGTCCTGGGCGTCACGATCCTGGAGATCCGCGACGACAAGATCGCGGGCATACGCGGGATCGCCGCCCCGCGCCGACTCGGCCGCCTCACCGAACAATGGCAGCGGCGCCGGCAGGATGCCCCGCTGATCGAATCCTGGTAGCCGACAAGCTTGTAGGCGCGGTTGGCCACAGACACACCTTGAAGGAGCCGTCACGCCCAGTGGGCGACACGGCTGACGGCGGTAGAACGCGCCCTTACGGACAGCGTGCCCGCGCGGGCCGCGCGACTCCCATCAAGGCGCTCCACTCGGTGTCGGTGAGATCGGTACCGGCATGCGCGCAAGCGGTCCGGATCAGGCCGTCCGGTGAGATGTCCCGTTCGATCAGCGTTCCATCGACGCCGCCGGAGAACGCTGGACCGGGATTCACCGTCACGAGATACCGTCCGTCAGCGGACAAGGCGACGGCGGATGCGACGTGCCAGACGGAATCCGGCTCGAGTTCGCCCAGATTCGTGCCGTCGGCGGCGAAGAGAGTGATATAGCCCGCCTGGTCTTTCGCGGCGACCACGGTCGCGTCCGCGGCGGCGGCGAGCTGCGCGGACGCGTCGCGCGTGCTGCGGAAAGGGATCGTTCGCTCACGCTGCGAGCCGGTCCGATCCCATATCTCGACGCTGTCTTCCCGGCGGATCAGCAGATGCCGCCCGGCGAACAAGACCGCCTGCACGTCC
This sequence comes from Nocardia sp. NPDC047648, assembly GCF_040642815.1. Classification (NCBI taxonomy): domain Bacteria; kingdom Bacillati; phylum Actinomycetota; class Actinomycetes; order Mycobacteriales; family Nocardiaceae; genus Nocardia; species Nocardia sp. NPDC047648. Next base: position 70,147 of record NZ_JBEYSX010000012.1, read on the forward strand.
TTGCCGTCGATATCGTGCGTGTTCTGCTGTCCCGACAAGTCGTAGACCGATATGTCGTCGGCATCGCGCATGACCAGGAACTCTCCGGCGGCGTCGATTCCCGCTTCCGAGACATGATCGGTGTCCACCGCGCCGCCCAGCGGGACGAATTCGGAATCGATTCGGCCGGTGGCCAGATCGTGCAGATACGCCCGTCCCGTGCTGTCCAGAGAAACAGCGGTCGGTGACGAGGACGACACTCCGGCCGCCTTGACGCTGACATACGGCGGCGGCGACGACAGGATCGCCACCTCGAACGGAGTCTCCGCCGGTGGCCGGTGGGCGGATACCCGGCGCTCGTAACCGACTGCCGGATTCGCGGCGATTGCCAACATGGCGCCATCCGCGCGCCACGCCGGAACACCGGACAGTCCCGGTATGGAGAGCTGCCGGGACGAGTCCGGCCTGAGCTCCTGCACGATCACGACGTTGTTGTCCAGCGCCGAACCATCCGGGTCCTTGCCCACGCCTGTGATCACCGCTGTGCGTCCGTCCGGGGACAGCGACAAGCTGGGCGGACATGAATTGCATCCCTTGACGATCGGCACGGAAAGGGATTTCGCCAGCCGGTCGCGCTGCGCGAGATCCCACAGGGTTATCAATCGCCCGGACGCGGAAACCAGTTGGGTTTCGGAGGTCCCGAGGAAACGCAGCAGCTTTCGGTCGAAGTCGACGGCAGTACCCGTGATCAGTGGTGGTGGCTTCGCAGGCGTCGGCTCGCCGGTCACGGGCGCTACATAGAACCCGGCGTCACCACTGGGCACCGCCGCTATACGCCCCGATCGGCTGAGCACGGCGGGAGCAGATCGCCTGGTCATGGCGACACCTACATATTCCGGCTCTGGGCGGACCGCCGCAGGCGACGGCCGCAGCCGGAAGACGGGTACCGGAATGCCGGGCAAGACCGCGCAGGTGAACGAGGACCCGTCGGGGGACAATTCTCCGACGGCTTGACCTACGCCGCAGGCGTTGTCGGTGTCGGTGTCGAGGGGTGAGAGGTCGACGGCGGCGCCGTCCGGAAGCGAAACCTGCCGCACCTTGCCGTCGGTGCCCAGCAGACGCAAGGTCGTGTCGTCGATGAATACCATGCTGTTCATCTCGCGATCGGTCGGACGTGTGGCGATGACCGCTCCAGAGGCGACGTCGATGATGTCGACCGCCCCTGAAGTGCCACCCGCCGCCCTGGATTCGCTTCGATGCACCGCACCGAACTTTCCGGACGCGGATATGGCGACGACTTTCGCTTCGCTCGCGTCGGACACGCCGAAGTCCGGCCGAGCCGCAGTGCTGCCCCACAGTGTGATCGAGGCGCCGTCCGTGGCGAGAACCGTTCGGCCATCCGCGGCGACGGCGACCGAGAGGATCTTGCCGGGTAAACGCGCGACCGTAGTCGTCTCCGGATTGCCGGGCACCCATGTCACGACTTGTCCGTCGGCGAGTCCGGCCACCACAGTCCTACCGTCGGCGCTGCTCTGCAAGGTGGTGACCTCCGCAGGTGCGGCGCCGTAACGGGCAACTCTCGGACTGGCCGAATTCGCGCGGAGCAGAGCGGCATGATGTGCGGGGCTCGGGTCGAGACGGTACGCCGCGACCGCCAGAAGCAGGGCCGCGCGGACATCGGTGGCCATCTTGGTATCGGCGACGGAAGCCATGAGCCGCGCTGTGGCAATCCTGGCCTCCGCTTCGGCGCGATTGCTCTGCACCCAGGCGATGAACGCTGCGACCAGCGCGATGACCAACAGCATGGCGAGTGCGCCGATGGCGATGTTCGCCACGCGCAAGTTTCGTTTGGTCTGCTGGTAACCCTCGGATTTGAGGTCCGCCTCGGAGATGCCGCGAATCACCGCGGCGATGCCGACCGCGATGGCATCGATGTCCGGACGCGGGGCTCCGTCCGCGCCCTCGCGCCACTTGATCGTCTTGTACACGGGTTCGGAGGCGAATACGCCGAACAGGCGTGGCGGGAGCGCGGTCGAGCGAACTCGGTCCCAATCCCCCGCCACCTCGTCCCATGCCAAGGTCCCGGCGCTCAGGACCAGCAATATCGTCTCGGGAGACCGATTCGCCAGCCACCATTCGATCTCGCGATCCACCCACACGGATGCGGCAGCCTCGGGCGAAGCCACCACGACGAGCCACTGGGAACGCGACAGGCCCGCGACGATCTTGTCTTCCAGTCCGGGACCGATCGAGATACCGCTGTAGTCGAGGAAGATGCGCATGCGTGGGAAGCGGTACCACGGTCGTGGCAGTTTCTCGATCGCGTTCTGGACCAGCGGAAGCACTGCCCGGTCCCGGTCACTGCTGTAGGAAATGAACGCGCCGTATCCGGTGTCCGCGCGGACAGTACGCCGTCTCAGCGCCACACCCACAACCGCCCCTCGCGTCCTGCCGCGTTCGCGCCTGCTGTCCCACCACCGAGGCATCGCCGCCCGCCATCACGAACCACGCCTTCGACCGGCATCAGGCCTCTCCTCCCGATTGTCGACGCTGCGGCACTCGCCTCGATACCGATTCAACCATCGCACCGGCGCCCGACACCAGGCGCAATCACTGCCTCGCAATGGATTTCGGATCTGCCCAACGTCATGACCGAAATCCGCTAGCATCGCCTGGCGTCCCGGACGCCAGAATGAAACGTTATGCGCTCAACCACCCCGGCCGTCATATCGATGATGGTGGCAGTCCTGCTGACAGGATGTTCTATACCGACACAAGGACCCGACCAGGCCGAGCGTGACAGCTGGTCACGCGTGATCGAAACCGCAATCCAGGATCTTCCCGGGGTGGTCGATGCGTCACATTTGTTCGATTATGAGGGCAAGTCCCGCACGTACCATTCCCGGCTCGATGTGCGGCTCGAGGATGGCGCTACACCGGACGAGGCCGCGTCCGTGGTGCGTGTCATGGGCGCCCAGCAGCTTCCACCGCGCTACCAAGGCGACCAGACCCAGGTCGATCTCGACCGGATGACGGACTCTTATTCCGCGAATTGGCGGTTCGGTCGGGACGTGAGCAGGGAAGCGAACTCGGCACACACCTGGGTGAGAATCTCGGCCCCCGGCACACAGGTGCACTGGAAGTCACTCGGCAACGACGTAGACCACATGAGAAACGCCATCAGCGTCGCAGTGGGCTCCGAGGCCGAACCCCACCGTGCCACCGCGGCGATGCGCCGAATCATCAAGGACTTTCCCGAACTGGCGCCCAACGAGTGGACGGTGTCCACCGTTCCTGTGGAGATCGGGTACAAGAATTACTCGAGACTGGAACCCGGGTGGCTCGACTCGGGCCGCCGACCGCCCAACCGACTCCGCTTCCCGTCCAATAGCGAACTCGAGATGTGGCAGTGGTTCCTGACCGATCAACCCACCCCATTCTTCGTCCAGATTTCCGTATACGACCCGCCCGGCGAAGCGGGCCGCACCTTGGACGTCGCGATATATCCTCCTATCGGAAAGCAACTCACCGCGGTGCAGGCAACACAACTCGCCGACCGGCATCTTCCCTACTTGGCCCAGCCCGGTGCCGTGGTCGACTACACGATCGAAACACGCAACGGCCCCGGTTTCGCGGTCTTCCTCGGCGGTTGCCCCCAGCCACCCTGGCGTGACGTTTCACCGGAGTCGCAGCCTTACGCGCGTCGGTATGAACACTGCTAGGCCGTGTCTCGGTAGTGGTTTGTGTTGCAAGTGCGCCGCCGCGGCGGGTGAGGGCGCAGGCGTAGCAGCCGGTCCGGAATCCGGTACTCCGGGCAAACGGTACCGAGTAGTGACACCGTGGCTACAGCGCCGACGATTGCTCCGAAGACGATGCCGATGCGGGACAGGTTCCAGTGCTGGGCGGCGAACCCGACACCCAGGACGGGAACAGAGATCGCGAAATAGGCGACGACGAAATAGGTGGAGGCGATTTCGCTGCGCCGCGATGGCGGAGCCGCTTCCACTACCGCGCTCAGTCCTTTGCTGAAGCCGGCACCCTGTCCGATACCGGCGATTACCGCGGCCGCGATGAGGATGAGCACCGACTGGGCGCTCAACGCCGCACCGATCAGCACGGCGCCGATTATCAGGGCCGTGGAACCGAGGATCATGGCGTGGGGAACAGCTAAGGTTCTGGTGAGTATCTGGGCGCCTGCGGACGCGGCGAACGCTGTGGAAACCAGCAAGCCGCCGACAGCCGTGTTGTGCACGTGCAGAGATTGATTCAGAAACGTCGGCACGACCGACGTAAACAGACCGATCATGCAGAATCCGGCGAACGCCGCTGTCGCCGCGCGAATGAACACCCCTCGGGCCTCGGGCGGAATCGACAGCCGCTGCACGGTGGGCCGAGACCGAGGCTGTGCGGCGACGGTCTCGTTCGTCTGCCGGATTGCGAGGACAGCCGAGCCGACCATCGCCAGGTGTACGGCGAATACGCACCGCAGTGGCCACGGGCCGTATTGCACCAGCACACCCGACAGCGTCGGACCTATACCCAATCCGCCGATGTTCGCGACACCGGCGACCACGTGGGCTCGGGTTTTCCACCTCGCGGGTGCGGCTTCGACGATCGTCGCGGTCGCGGTACCGGTGAAGATTCCGGCCGACAGCCCCGACAGCGCTCGCCCGAGCAGCAACTGCCACACCGACCCCGCGGTGAGGAACACCAGCGAACTGGCCGCCGAAAAGCCCAGCCCGGCCATGAGCAGTGGTCGACGTCCGAGCACGTCCGACCACCGGCCGAACAGAATCAGCGCCGCGACGACCCCAGCGGCGTACATCGCGAAAATCGCCGTGGACATGCTGATGGAGAATCCGAGCTCGGCGGCGTACGAGGTGTACATCGGCGTCGGCATCGTCGTACCGAGCATGACCACAGCGAAGGCGTAGCCGGCCTGCCCCATAGATCGGCTGCGGGGATCGCGCGCGCTTGTGCGGCGCAAATTCCTCCTGACGTCCTTGTCCAGGGCTGATCGGTTCTCCATAATGGCTACAGTGTTGCCGGTAAGGACGCGGGAAGTCCAGCTGAATGGGCAACAGTGTGTCCGATATTACGAGTCATGCCATCCCGGAGTCGTTTGGGCCCCGACGACCATGGTCATGTTTTCGGCAGCGTAACTCGTGTTCAGCGCAGCACGTCCGCCGCTTCGGCCGCGATGGCCGCGGCGACGGCGCCGAGGGCGGGGGAGTCCAGCCGCCACTGCTGCCAGTACAGCGGGACATCGATGACGGCGCGGGGGTCGATCGAGACCAAACGGCCGGTGGACTGGTCGTCTCGGGTCTGCAGGTCGGGCAGCATCCCCCAGCCGAGCCCCAGCCGGACCGCCTCGGCGAATCCCGTGGAGGACGGTACGTAATGGCGCGGCGGATCCAGTGGTTTGCGACCGCGTTTGCGCAACAGGCGATCCTGTAGATCATCTTTGCGGTCGAACAGTACGACCGGTGCGGCGGCATAGGCTTTCGCGGTCGCGCCGTCGGCGAACCAGGTGACGGCGAACTCCGGGCTGGCCATCGGCCGGTAGCGAATCGCGCCGAGCCGCTCGACCTTGCAGCCCTGCACCGGTTGCGCGGTCGAGGTGATCGCCGCCATCACGGTGCCGTCGCGCAGCAGGCGCGTGGTGTGTTCCTCGTCCTCGCGGTGGATCTCGAAACACACGCCCCGCGGCGCGCGGCCGAGCGCGGGAAGCACCCAGGTCTCCAGCGAGTCGGCGTTGACCGCGATCGGCACCCGAATCGGACCATCGGCGGACGCGCCGCCGAGTTCGCGCGCGGTGTCTCCCGACAGCAGCTGGATCTGCCGGGCCAACCGGAGCACCGCCAGCCCGGATTCGGTGGCGCGCACCGGTTTCGTGCGTTGCACGAGGATCCGGCCCGCGGCGTCCTCCAGTGCCTTGATGCGCTGGCTGACCGCCGACGCCGTCACGCTCAAGCGGCGCGCCGCGGCGTCGAACGTCCCCTCGGTGATCACGGCATCGAGTGCGCGAAGCTGGTCGAGTGGCAGATCCATATCAAGAGATGCTAATGATACTTAAGAATCTTTAGCTTGCCTGGGTATGATCCGCGCCCTTAGCGTCGCTGGACGTGAGCGTTTCCTCCGCGGCGCTGGCCGCCGCCTCCGGTTTGGGTTTCGGTTTGTCGCTGATCGTGGCGATCGGCGCGCAGAACACGTTCGTGCTGCGTCAAGGGATCAGTGGCGGGCATGTGCACGCGGTGGTGGCGGTGTGCGCGGTGTCCGACGTCGTGCTGATCGCGGCCGGGGTGGCCGGCTTCGGCGTGCTCGTCGAGTCGGCTCCCGCGGTGCTCGTGGTGGCGCGCTACGCGGGCGCGGTGTTTCTGATCGGCTATGCGGTCCTGGCGGTCCGGCGGGCGTTCGGCGCCGCGGCGTTGCGCGCCGAAGCGGGGCGGGCCGGCGCGGCACTCGGCGCGACGGTGGCGACCACCCTGGCGCTGACCTGGCTCAATCCGCACGTCTACCTGGACGCCGTGGTGTTGTTGGGTTCCTTCGCCAGCACTTATGCGAGCCCGGATCGCTGGTTTCTCGGCGCGGGGGCGATGCTGGCCAGCGTGCTGTGGTTCACCGCTCTCGGCTTCGGTGCGCGCCTGCTCGGCCCGCTGTTCACCCGCCCGCTGGCTTGGCGGGTGCTGGATTCGCTGATCGCGGCGGTGCTGCTCGGCCTCGGAGTGGGACTGTTGTGCGGCGGATGAGCGCTCGGGGTCGGCGCAGCACGGCCGGGCGATCGTGATCTCCCGGTCGGCGACGCGATGTCGGCCGACGTCGCGACGGCGGCTATACGCCGAGGTGCCCTGCGGCTGGGCAAGACGACTCCGGTGATTGACCGGCGACCGGTGGGTGGTGGAGGGTGGAGCGATGGCGGGAGGCGAGCTGCGTCACGGGGTCGAACTGTCCAATCTGGATCAGCCGTTGTTCGAGGAGGCGCGGGCGAGCAAACGGGATCTGGTGGACTATCTGGAGTTCGTCGGGGAACGGTTGCTAGGAGTGCTGCGCGGACGGCCGCTCTCGGTGGTACGGGTGCGGCCGGGACAGGAGCCGTTCACCCAGAAAAACCTTCCCAAGTACACGCCGGAGTGGGTGGCGCGGACGAAGGTCTGGGCGGAGAGTTCGCGGCGGGAGATCACCTACGCGCTCTGTGACGACCTGCGGACCCTGATCTGGTTCGGTAATCAACGGGCGATCGAATACCACCCGACCTTGTTCCTCGCGGAATCCGCGCCGGAACCCACGCATCTGGTGCTCGATCTCGATCCCTCACCGGGGCAGGTCTTCGCCGACGCCGTGGCGGGTGCCCGGCTGATCCGGGAAGCGCTGACTGCGGACGGGCTGTCCGGAGCGGTGAAGACGAGCGGTTCCAGGGGATTGCATGTGTTCGTGCCGGTGGTCCCGGGGATCGACGTCGAGGATGCGGCCGCGGCGACGCGGGCCGTGGCGGCGCGAGCCGAGCGGATCGATCCTTCGGTCGGCACGACAGCGTTCATCAGGGAAGATCGCGGCGGCAAAGTTTTTCTGGACGCCACCCGTGCGGGCGGTGCCACCGTGGCCGCGGCCTACAGCCCGCGTATCCGGCCGGGCGCTACCGTGTCCTTCCCGCTGCGCTGGTCGGACCTCGATGACGTGACGCCGGCCGATTTCACGCTGCGCACGGTGCCGGGCCTGATCGGCGACGACGATCCCTGGGTAACGGAAATGCCTGCCCCACAGAAGCTTCCGCGGGACCTGGTCGCCGAGGGCCACACCATTCCGGTGGCCAGGGTGCAGGCGATGCACGAAGGCAAGCGGCGCGCCCGTGCACGGCGTGCGAGCGCGGACACGCCGCCCAGCTGATATCGCCGGGCGCCGGGCCGGGAACCACCGAACCTCACGCGAGGCAGATCAGGAACGCGTTGACGTTCACGGCCGGCGGAAGGATCAAGGGTAAGCACGGCGGGGCCGAGAACCCGGCCATGACTTCTTGTCGCTGCGGTGCGGGCCCGGGTTCGGCGGTGGCCGTGGCCGAAGCGGCTGCGATGGCGGGGGCGATCATCAGGGCTGTCGCCCCGGCGCGCAACTTCTTGTGCATGACGAACCTCGCTGTGGTCGGTGCCGGGCTCCTCCCTCCCCGGCGAATTCGGCTGCTCGATGGATGGTCCGCCGCCGGGTGACGGGACCCGGCGACCGAGCGGATTCGGTGCTCACCCGCTCTGATCGATTACCTCGCTCTTCGAGGGCATCCGCAAGGGGCCGCTCGCGAGCCCACTGCGTCGCATGTAAGGCTATTCTCCTTCTGAGAGAATCTCGATATCAGAGAATCCGGAGGAGGAGACGTGATGTCGGCACCGAGCACGCGCGAGGAGACCCTGGGTGCGCTGCGTGAGGAATTGCGCAGGCACGCCACCCAGACGGTGGTGTTCCATTCGGCCGTCGCCGCACGGCTCGGCATCACGGTCACCGATCTCAGCGCGCTGAACCTGCTGAGCATGCTGGGGCCGCTCACCCCGGGGCAGTTGGCGGATCGGCTCGGCATCACCCGTGGCGGCGCGATCACCACTGTCGTCGACCGGCTGGAACGCGCGGGATACGTGCGAAGGAGCCGGGATTCGGAGGACCGGCGGCGGGTGCGGGTGGAACTCGTCGCGGTGCGGGCGGAGGTGGCGGTGGCCCCGCTGTTCGGTGAACTCGCCGCGCTCGACGGAGGCCTGCCGGACGATGACGCGACCCTGCTGACCCTGCTGACTTTCGTCCGCGACGTCAACTCGGCGCTCGTCCGCGCGACCGGCCGGGTCTCCGAGGTGCACGCGGTCTGACCGCGCATCGACACCGTGCCGAAGTGTCGCTTTCCAAAATGAGAATGCTATTCTCAGACCGGTGCACGCGATGCTGCGACAGGGAAGAGGGTCGAGATGCTGTTCGAGTTCGACGCCGACCAGCGACTATTGCGCGAGACGGCGCGTGAGGTCACGGCGAAGCAGTGTCCACCCGCCCTGATCCGGGACATCGTGGACAAGGACCTCGAACCCGGCTCGTTGTGGCAGACCTATGTCGACGTCGGCTGGACCGAACTGACCGATCCGGCCCTCGGCGTCGAATTGGCCATCGTGCTCGAAGAACTCGGACGCGCCACCGACCCCACCCCTTTCCTGGCGTCGATGACCCGGTTCGCCCCGCTCGTCCCGGGCGCGGGACGGATCGAACGACCCTGCACGGCGGTGTATTCCGGCGTCGCCGTCCGCCGCGACGGCTCGGGATGGCGGTTGGACGGCACCGCGCGCAACGTGCTCGACGGCGACCGGGCGGAACGGTTGGCCGTGGTCACCGACGCCGGTGTGTTCGTGGTGCCCGCCGACGCGGTGACCGCCGAGCGCACGTCGGTCTTCGATCCGGTGCTGCATGTCGCGGAGGTCCGGTTCGCCGGTGTGCGGGTCACCGACGCGGACCGCAGCGGGGCCGATCCCGAACGCGCCCGTCAGCACGCGCTGACCGGGCTCGCGCTGACCACCGTCGGCGCCTGTCAGCGCATTCTCGATCTCGCCTTGGAGCACGTGCGCGGCCGTCGCCAATTCGACAGGCTGATCGGATCGTTCCAGGCGGTGCAGCACAAGGCGGCCGATATGCACATCGCGATCGAGCGCGCCCGCGCGCTGGGGTTCTTCGCCGCGTTGTGCCTTGCCGCGGACGACCCGCGGCGGCGGATGGCGGCGTCCATGGCCAAGGCGTCGGCGGGGGAGTGCCAGGCGCTGGTCTTCCGCCATGGGCTCCAGCTGTTCGGCGCCATGGGCTTCACCTGGGAGAACGACCTACAGTTCGCGCTCAAGCGGGCCAAGGCCGGCGAGCTGATGCTCGGCGGCGCGGCCGAACACCGGGCGCTCATCGCCGAGGAGTACCGTGCAGCTCACCTTTGATCCCGACGTCGAGGCGTTCCGCGCCGAATTCGTCGCGTTCCTCACCGCCCATCTGCCGAGCGAAGCCGAGGCCACGGAGCGCTCCCTCTCCAGCGCGCACGTGCCGGAATGGGCGCGGCGCTGGCAACGCCTGCTGTTCGACAACGGCTGGCTGCTTCCGGCGAATCCGCCGGAGTTCGGTGGGCGCGACGCCACGGTGCTACAGCAGTACGTGCATCTGGAGGAGCTGTCCAAGCGGCGGATCTACCACAGCTTCAATCCGCAGGGTGTCGGAATCGTCGCGGCCTCGCTGCTGTCGTTCGGCACCGAGGATCAGAAGCGGCGCTGGGCGGTGCCGATCCTGCGGGCCGAGATCACCGCCGCGTTGGGCATGAGCGAGCCGGGAGCCGGTTCGGACCTGGCCTCGCTGCGCACCAGGGCGGTGCGGGACGGGGACGAGTACGTCGTCGACGGCCAGAAGGTGTGGACCTCCGGCGCCCATGCGGCCGACGTGCTGCTGACCTTCGTGCGCACCGATCCCATGGCGCCGAAGCACCGGGGCATCAGTGTTCTGCTGATTCCGACCGACTCGCCCGGAGTGACGCGACGCCCGTTCCCCTCGGTGTGCTCGCCGGACGATCTGGATTTCAACGAGGTCTACTTCGAGGGTGTCCGGGTGCCCGCGGCGAACCTGATCGGCGCACCGAACCAGGGCTGGTCGGTGGCCACCGGCTCGCTCGGTCACGAACGCACGCTGCTGTGGCTGGGATACGCCGACCGGCTGGAGGATCTGCTCGGGGACTTCCGGCCCCGGACCGTGTTCGACCGCGACGCGTACGCGAAGCTGGTCATGGACGCGCACGCCCTGCGATTGCTCGGGTCGGCGGCCCTGGCGCGGGAGGCGCGCGGGGAGCAGGATGTGCCCGCCCTCTCGATTCTCAAAGTGCTGGGTTCGGAAGCCGTGCAATCGGCGTCGGAGCAGGCGCTGAACGCCGTCGGGGTGGACGGGCTGGCCCATCCCGCGCTGAGTTCCCGCCCGAATTTCCTGAATCTGGACCACTTCTCCGCCGGTTGGTTCGAGCGCTACATCCGGAGTTTCGCGGGCACCATCGCCGGCGGCACCTCGGAGATCCAGCGGACGATCATCGCCGAGCGCGTGCTCGGCCTGCCGCGCGGCTGAACCGCGAAAGCCATTGCCGCCTGCGCACTTCCACGCGTAAGCGCCCAGGCGGCAACGGCGGCGAGCGCTAGTGTTCGACTTGGACGCCGAAGGTGTTGAAGGCCATGGCCAGGGTCGTGTAGCCGCCCACCGTGAAGACGAGATCCATGCGTTGCCGCTCGTCGAGACGTTCGCCCAGGGCGGCCCAGGTGTCGTCGGACAGCGCCGACTTCTCGCCGAGTTCGTCCACGGCCCGCAGGAGCAGGCGGTCGAAATCGTCGTCGGCGGCCGCCTCGCCCTTGGCCGCGGCGATATCACCTTCGGTGAGTCCGGCCGCGGCGCCCATTCGGGCGTGGTGATGCCACTCGTACTCGCACCCGCGCTGATGGGCTACCCGCAGGATGGCCAGTTCGCGCAGCCGTGGCGCCAGCGTGGACCCGAACAGCAGATGGACGTTGAAGCCGAGGAAGGCCTTCGTCAGGGCCGGATGGCGGACCATGGTCGCGAGGGCGTTCCCCGCCGCCGCGGGGTTGCGGCGGTCGGCGGGCAGCATGCGGGACAACGCGGCGTTCACCGTGTCGTCCCACTGGTCCTCCGGTAGTGGGCTCACCTTCATCGCCTTCTCCTATCCATCTAGAGAATGTAACTCTCGTATTTGAGTACTACATTTTCAGACTCTTCCAACGCAGTCAACGTACGAGGGACGCGGCTGTTCGGCCCCGACTGGCGCGAAGGACACAAAGGTGTTGCGCTGGCGAGCGCTACCTTCCCCCGACGGCCATTCCAAGCGCCGCCGAGTATTGATTCTCTCTTGAAGAGAAGCTACCTTTCATTTGCCGAGAGTGTGTTACCGAAGGTGGTCGGCGACTCCGCGGGGCACCACGCCGCCGCTCGGAGATCGGCCGATGGCCCAGTGCAGGGAGGGTGAGCATGGCTGCTCGAGACTTCGAATCCGTCGACCGGGGCTTCGGTGGAGCGCATTCGGTCACCGGGTGGCGCGCCCACGCGCGCAAGCATCTGCTGCGATACCGGCTGGCGGTGGTCGCGGCGAACGCCGTCGATGTGGTGCGCCATGCCGGCGGCTGGCTGTGCGACCGGACGATGGCGGGCTGGGAGGTGACCGTGCTGCTCGCCGACTGCTCCGACGCGCGGGCGCTGCAAATCCTCGGCGCCACCGTCCTGGATCTCGAGCGCTCGCTGGCCACGCCCGTGCACGACACCTGGCCGCATGCGGTGGCGGTGGCCCCGGAGCTGTTCGCCGCCGACGCCCGGGTCCGGCAGGGTGTGCTGGACTGTCTGGACCACGGGCTGATCGAAGTCGCGCTGTGGGGCGAGGGGTTGCCCGAGGAGCTCGACCGCAGGCTCGGTGCGGTGCGTCACCCGCTGAGCGTCGCGGCGCAGGCATTCAAGAGCTGTGCGCTGACGGCGGCGGGTGTGCCCGCCTCCGACGTCGGCGCCGCCGAGGCGTTCCGCAGCGGGGAACTGCTACTGACTGGACGGTGGGGCGGCACCGACCTCGTCGCGGCGGGCTGAACGCGAGAAGTGCGAGCGGGGGCGGGATTCGCCCGCCCCCGCTCGCGACTCGGACTATGGCCGCGCCGGAGTCGGGCCGGTGGGGCTCGTGGAGATCTGAGGGCGCCCCTGCCAGCCGCATGGAAGCCCGCAACTGGGCCTGACCTCGGTCTCTACCCGTCCGTCGTGCAGTTCCCGCACGGTCGCCGACGCCTGGGCGGGGTATCCGCAGTCGGGGCATTTCGCGAAGTAGTCGAGCACCTCCCGCACCGTCACGCGCAGCGGGGCGTCGGTGTCCGGCGTGGCCGTCCTCGGCCGGTCGTGTTTCCACAAGCGTGCGCGGATTTCACGGGCTCGCGGTGCTCCGGCCCGGGTGCGCTCGGGGCGGCGCGCTGAGCCGGAAGCGGGCGGACTCTGTTCGGTGTGCCCGAAGGGCAGGGAATGGCCTCGTGCGAAACCGGTTTCGCTGTGCGCGGTCGGCGCGCTGCCTTCGTCCATATCTACGAGAATAGCATTCTCCTATGTGGAAAGTGCGTTTCGAGTCAGCCGAGATTCGCGGTCAATGGGGGCAGATCGAGGGTGGTGCGGATCCCGGGCGGCGCGGCGCAGAGGTAGGTGACGGCATTGACGGCGCGATTGGCCGCGTATCGCGGCGACATGGCGCTCATCCGGCTCGGGTCCACCGGATAGCGCAGATCCATCTCGATCGGTGTCTCGCCGTCGATGGCCACATTCCATCCGGTCTCGCGCACCGGCCAGCCCGGCCGCAGTGCGCAGGTGCAGTACCACGTGGACCGCAAGCGCAGCAGGACACGGCCGCCGCCCCGTCCGGAGACCGTGATGCGCTGTGCGGCCACGGTTCCCGCCGCCAGCGTGGTGAACTCCAGTGGAACGTCGTGCTCGGCGAGCGCGACCTCGCCGACCACTTCGAACGCGTCGAGGGGCAGGCGGACGGCGTCGGCGACGAGCCGCAACGACGGCCCGAAGGTATGGGTGGCGTGGGCGAGGCGCTGTTCGTCGAACGGTGCGGGCGCGGTACCGAAACCCATTGTCTCCACGAGCAATCGCGACGTACCCGGGCGGGCGAGGTCGACACTCTCCTCGATCGTCAGCCGGTCGATCCTGCGCTGGACCGAGCTGAGTGCGACGGGAAGCGTTTCGGTCACGAAACCCGGCGCGATGCCCGTGCTCAGGATCGAGGCCCCGCCGAACCAGCACGCCGCCTCGATCCGCGCGCATACCTCGGGGTCCACGGTGTCGGGGTGCCGCAGGTCGCCGTGGGTGGTGACCACGTTGACGCCGGCGACCAAGAGGCGGCAGACATCGTCCACGTCGAAGAGGCGCGGCATGTACAGCGCGCAGTCGGCGCCGAGTGCCAGGATCTCGTCGACGTCGGTGGTCGCGATGACGCCGGTGGTGCTGCCGGATCCGCACAGAACGCCCGCGTCGACGCCTGCTTTGGCGGGATCGTGCACCCGAACACCCGCGAGCGCGAGGTCGGGATGGTCGAGCACGGCGCGCAACGCGTGCGTACCTACGCCGCCGGTTGCCCATTGGATGACCCGATAGGGGCCTCGCGTGGCGTCGTGACCGTGTGGCCGGCGATTCGGGTCCATGGGGGTGTCCATTCCGTAGTCGGGAAGGGAGGAGTTACGGCCGGAACCTGAGCAGGCCCTCCTGTGCGAACGAGGCGACGAGAGTCCCGTCTCGGTCGAAGACGTCGCCCTTGCCGAAACAGCGGCCGTGTGCGACGAGTGGACTGTGGTGGCGCAACAGCAACCACTCGTCGGTGCGGAACGCGCGGTGGAACCAGATCGAATGGGTGATCGTCGCCGAGGTGAACGCGGTGCCGTTGCCGCTCTGGCCGATTCCTACCAACGGGCGCAACGCGGTTCCGATGGGGCTCAGGTCGGTCGCGTAGGCGGTCAAAGCGGCGTGCAGGTCTTCGGGTACCCGCGGGGTTCGCATCCACAGCTCGTAGTCGGGCGGATGCGCGTCGGTCGAATCGAGGTCGGTGGTCGATCGGGTCTCCCAAGGCAGGATCGGCACGTCGGTGCGGTGCCGCGGTCCGGGCACAGGCGGGATGCCGGGAACGGTCTGGTGCTCCGGCCCGTCCTCATGGGCATGCATCGAGACGACCGCGGTGGCGACGACGTCCCGCTTCTGGCGGGCCGTGACGGTGAGCGCGGCGAACGAGCGGCCTTCGTGCTGGCGCTGCACGATGTAGAAGACCGGCGAGTCGCCCTTTCCCTCGTGGGCGAACACCACGTGCAGGGATTTGACCGCCTTGGCGGGGCAGGCGCACATGGCCGCACGCACGATCTGCGCCAGGAGCTGCCCGCCGTACAGCCAGCCGTGGTCCAGCCGCTGGCTGGGACCCTCGTACACGGTCAGCGTCTCGCGGCGGCGGCCACCGGTCCCGGGCCGGGTTTCCGCCGCTCCGGACGGCGGTGACGTCGGCCGCTGGCGGAGGTCGAGGCAGGTGAGCAGCTCACTCCAGAGGTTATGCACACCTGAATTGTATGCCGATTCTCGAAAAGGAGAATGAAGTTTCCCGGAGTGGCCGCGACCGGCTAGACCGGGTCGAACGCCGAGA
This sequence comes from Nocardia sp. NPDC047648, assembly GCF_040642815.1. NCBI lineage: Bacteria > Bacillati > Actinomycetota > Actinomycetes > Mycobacteriales > Nocardiaceae > Nocardia > Nocardia sp. NPDC047648. The sequence continues at coordinate 85,310 of NZ_JBEYSX010000012.1, forward strand.
TCCGCCATGCGCTGTCGGCCTTGCGCAGGGTGACCCGCACGCTGCTTGCGGCCAGGGCCGGGTCGGGTTTCTCCGCGCTCGTGGTGCTCTGGTTGATGAACACCAAGACCACCGCCTCGTCCTGCCGCTGTTCCGACACCGCCGCGCGCACGACGGTCGCGGTCGTCCGGACCGACTTCTGCTTCGCGGCGGGCGCCACGACCTGCTGGGTGAACTGGCTGTAATACGACAGGAAGTCGCCGGTGAGAAAGGACTTCGCGGAATCCAGATCCCGGTCGAGGGTGTCGGGTGCGTAGGACAGCAGCGCCACCGTGCCGCGCGAGGCGGCGTCGAGGGCCGCCGCGGCGTCGTCATCGGTCCGGCTGTCGGGCCGGTACTGCAGGAAGAACAAGCACGCCGCGGTGGCGACCGAGGCGACGACGAGTACGGCGAGCAGGGCCGGGACGTACTCGGTCCGCAGCGTGCGGGACGAACCGCGCGCTGAGCCCGACTTCCGGATGCGCTTCGCTACGGGAGTTTTCGTGTCCGTCGGCTCGTGCGCGTCCTGCTCGGTTCCGGTCGCACGCGCGGCGACCGATGCGCTGCCGGTGGTCACGGCACGAACTCGACTTTCGACATCTTGAGCTGATCTCCGTCCCGGGTCACGGTCACGCTCAGCCGCCAGGCGCGAGGTTCTTGGCGTGCCCCGGCGGAATTGGTGACCTGCGAGGTCGCGGCGACGAGGATGACCGCGGAATCCTTCGTCATCGACTCGATCGCGGTGGCGTTCACCTTGCCCTCGGTGGCGACCTGCGATTGCTGGATGACGGTCGTGAAATCCGTGGCGCGCGCTTGGAAGTCGCCGCGGAAGGATCCGGTGGAATTGTCCAGGACCCGCTGCACGTCCTCGTTCGCCCGTTTGAAGTCGAGAGTCGTCAAAGCGACGACGCCTTGCCGCGCGGCGGCGGTGAATTCCGCTGCGCGCCGGGCGTTCTCGGTGACTTCGTGATGGTGCCGGATCGAGTATCCGCTGCCGGCCAGCGCCTGGGCGATCACGACGAGGGCGGCTGCGGCCATCGTGGAACGACTGCGGAGGCGGCGAACGAGAGTGCCGCGGAGGCGGCCGCTGCGCGGAAGCGATTCGGCCACGGCCGGATGCGTGACGTCACCGGGGTCGTCCGTCGACGTGATCGGCTGCGCTGGATCGGCCGAGCGCGTTTCCGGGAGGTGGCCCGTCGTCTGCTCGGCACCGGGTTCGTCCCCTGCGATCGCCTGCCGTGAAGGCGCTTGTGCGATCTTCGTTTCCGCGGCGATCGGCCGCCGTGGGGCGGTGCGCGCCCGGCGGCGCGACTCGGCCACGCGAACCCGGGCGCGGGCCGCTTCGGCGCGCGCCTCGGCTGCCCGCGCCTCCGCCTCCGCGGCCTCGGCGGCCAGCGTGAGTTCTTCGGCATCGGCCTCGTCGAGCGGGGCCTGTTCATCACCGTCCGGCGGGGGTGGCGATTCGACGGTGCGTCCGGTGCTCGGGCTCATCACCACCTCCGCGGTGTCGCAACGGATCGTCGAGCGGGACTGATCGTCACGAATCCGATTGCGTCGACTTTGACGAGAATGACGTTATCACAGCGATGTGGGTACGAGCCGGGATCGGCTGCTGTTGCTGCCAATCAAGGCGGATCAGATAGCGAAAATAGCGTTTTCGTCAGATGTGGGTGATGCTGCGCAGTCTTCGGTCAGTGCACCGGTCCGCGCATGCGGATCAATCCTCATGTGAGCGTCGCGCGGCCCTCATGTGAGCGTCGCGCGGCCCTCGCGTGAGCGTCGCGCGGCCCTCGCGTGAGCGTCGCGCGGCGACGACCTGCCGGACCGCCGTGGTGTCCGCGCCGAGCGCGGAGGCGCGCGAAGCGGGGCGGGGTGGCGGCGTCGGTGCGAGGGCGGCGTACGGCGCGTCGGCGGGGCACGGTGGGATCGCCGCGTACGTCGCGGCGACGGCGGCCATGGACACCTCGATCAGCTCGCCTCCGCCGCGGGCGAGCGACTCGGCGACCGCGCGTGCGGACTCCAACCCGGTGAGCGGATCGGCGATCGCGTCGGCGCAGAAGACGGGGCCCGCATCGCCGACGCCGACCAGCCCACCGGCCACCGCGGTGTCGTCCCCGAATCCGGGGCGGTCGGCGTCCTGGCCGTCGGTGCCGTAGGCGGTGACGCGCAGCCATACCCGGCCGGGGCGGTGCGCGATGCGATCGGGACCGAGCCCCCTGCGCATCAGGGCGGCCGGGCGGGAACCCTCCAGCACCACGTCCGAGACCTCGAGCAGCTCCCGCAATGCCGCGCCGTCGGCGTCGAAATCCGCCGCGTAACAGAGCTTTCCGGCGTTCATCCAGTCGAAGAACACGGGCGAGCCGTGGCGTGGGCCGTCGGGCCGCCGCGGGCTCTCGACCTTGACCACCGTGGCGCCCGCCGCGGCCAGCAACCTGCCGCACAGTGGACCCGCCCACATCGAGGTGAGGTCGGCCACCAGGCATTCGGCAACGGGGCGTGGGTGGCTGCGCTCACCCAGCGGGCGGACGCGTGGGGGCGCCGCGTCTGCTTCGCCGAGTGTCGCGGCGGGAATGTCCAGCAGTCTCGCGCGCTCGGTGACCGCCGCCGACGGGCGCTGCGCGGCCCACGCCGCCACCGCGGCCCACGGGTCTTCCGGCGGCGCCGCCGCCTCCAGCAACGCCGGGATGGCCTCCAGGTCGGCGGTGCGTGACAAAGTGAGCGCGCACCAGCCGTCCCGGGTGGGGAGCAATCGGCTCGCGCCACCCACCGAAACGCGTCCGCGCCGCGAGGCTCCCGACAGCGCGGCCCGCCCACCCAGTTCGACGGGGACGTCGATACGGACCCCGGTGCGCGCGGTGAATCCGCCGGCGACGGCGTCGGCCAGGGACAGAATCCCGGCGCGCGTGAAATCGGTTGGGCCGTCGCGCAACCCGGTCAGCCGAGCCAGCCCGCCTGCCGCCCACGCGGCCTCGGGGGAGAGGGTGGTCACGATCGTCGGGTGTGCCGATGCGGCGCGACGGCGTCCACGAGCCCCCACGCCAGCGCGGTCGATGCCGGGATGGTGCGGCCGCTGAGCACCAGGTAGCCGGTCCGCCAGCGGCCGATGCGGCGGGTGACGCTCACCGTCCCGCCCGCCCCGGGGAGGAGTCCCAGGCTCAGTTCGGGCAGGCCGAATTCGGTGCCGGGGTCGGCGACGACGGTGCCGCAGGCGGCGGCCATTTCCAATCCGCTGCCCAGGACCCGTCCGTGGACGACGGCGCGGCAGTCGCGGCCGAGGCGTTCGGTCACCTCGTGCAACGCCAGCGCCGGGCTGTGGCGGGTGCGCGCCAGATACGCGTCGGCCACGTCGGTGAAGGCGCCGAACTCGGCGAGATCGCCGCCGCTACAGAACGACGGACCGTTGCCGCCGAGTTCGACCACCCGCACCGAAGGGTCGAGCCGGGCGATCGCGAGTGCGTCGAGCAGGGCGGCCCGGGTGCGGTTGTCGAACGCGTTGTGCCGCCGCGGCCGGTCGAAACGGATCGTCACCGTGTGGCCGCTGCGAACGACTTCCAGCGGGCCGGACTCCTCCGGCGGGATCGCCGCCGGTCCGCGTTCGCGCAGCCAGGTGCGGAACTCCGGCCCGCCTTGCAGGGTCGAATACGCCAGCGACTCGGTGAGCAGGCCGGTCCGCACGTCCGTCGTCTGCGCGGCGCGCAGGACGTCGTCACAGATCGTGGCGGCGATGGGGCGGCGCTCGAAGCGTTCGCGCAGTTCGGCCACGGTCTGCTCGACCGAAGCGACGGTGACGACCCGCGGATCGTCGCTCTCCGCTTCGGTCAGGGTGAAACTGGCGTGGTTCAGCCAGTGCTCGGCCGCGGGCCCGGTGGGGTTCGTGCCGACCGCCACGACGACTCCCGGTGGCGCCGCGTCGATTCCCGCGTCCGGTGCGGAGGTCGCCTCGATCACTCGGAACACGAAGTCTTCGGCCTTCCTCGTGCGTCGGCATCGTCGCCGGTGGCGATCGCGAAAGGGCTCCTCGGCCGCCCTCCAGCCCAGTGTGAATATGCTATTCTCCGATTCCGAGAATGACAATATCGTCGTGCGGAGGGTGCGGAATGAGCGTTTCGCTCTTGCTGGACATGGCTGCCTCGAGCAACCCGGACCGGCTCGCGGTGGTGTGCGACGAGGTGCGCTGGACCACGTCCGAGCTGAGCGCGCGCGTCCAGGGAGCGGCCGCGGTGATCGCGAACTCCGGCGCGCGGAGCGTGGCCTACGTCGGTACCGGCGGACACCTGCTGCCGTTGTTGATCTTCGGATCGGCGGGCGCGGGAATTCCGTTCACGCCCTTGAACTATCGGCTCGCCGTCGACTCCTTGGCCGAACTGATCGCTCGGCTGGAGGATCCGCTGGTGGTCTGCGACGAGGAGTACCACGACATCGTCGCGGCCTCCGGCGCCAGGATCATGCGCTCGTCCGCGTTGGTCGAGGCGGCGGCCGCCGCCGATCCGGTCACCGATGCCGAGCCGCCCGATCCGGATCAGGTGGCCGTCGTGCTGTTCACCTCCGGGACGACCTCCAAGCCCAAGGCGGTCGAGCTCTCGCACAACAACCTGGTCGGCTACATCACCGGGACGGTCGAATTCGACTCGGCCGAACCCGCGGACACGGCGCTGATCTGCGTGCCGCCCTACCACATCGCAGGTATCGGCGCGGCGCTGTCCAACCTGTACGCGGGCCGAACGATGGTGTACCTGCGCCACTTCGACGCGGCGCGGTGGATCGAGCTGGTCACCGGTGCGTCGGTCACCACCGCCACTGTGGTGCCGACCATGCTCGATCGCATCGTGACCGAATTGGAGCGCTCGGGGGCGAGGTTGCCCACCCTGCGCACCCTCGCCTACGGCGGATCCAAAGTCGCGCTGCCGCTGGTTCGCAAAGCACTCGACCTGCTGCCCGAAGTGGGTTTCGTCAACGCTTACGGCCTGACCGAGACCAGTTCCACGATCGCGGTGCTCGGACCGGAGGACCACCGGGCGGCGCACCGCTGCGCCGACCCGGCCCTCGCGCGGCGGCTCGGCTCGGTGGGGCAGCCGGTGCCCGGCATCGAGGTGCAGATCCGGGACGACCACGGCCGGGTGCTGCCCGTCGGCGCGACCGGGGAGCTGTTCGTCCGAGGGCCGCAGGTGTCCGGCCGGTACACCGGGATCGGCTCGGTGCTGGACGACGAAGGGTGGTTCCCGACCAGGGACGTGGCGATGCTCGACGCGGACGGTTACCTGTTCATCGGCGGCCGCTCCGACGACACGATCATCCGCGGCGGCGAGAACATCGCGCCCGCCGAGATCGAGGATGTGCTGGTGGAGCACCCGGCGGTGCGCGAGGTGGCGGTGATCGGCGTGGAGGACGCGCAGTGGGGCCAGATCATCGTGGCGGTGGTGGTGCCCGCCGACGGCGCCGCACCGGACCCGGAGCGACTGCGCGACTACGTCCGGGCCGGGTTGCGCGGCTCCCGCACGCCCGACCGGGTCGTCTTCCGGGATTCGCTGCCCGCGACACCGACCGGGAAGGTGTTGCGCCGCGCACTCGTCGACGAGTACGGCCCGCAGCCCGCGGCGGATGTCGCCGTCAATACGTAGTCACCGTCAGGAAAGGATGACAATGGTCAAGAACGGCACTCGCCTGCGCAGCCAGGTGTGCGACACCGAGGTGATCGTGGTGAAGGCGGCGGACAGTCTCGCCGACCTTCGCGCCGGGGGCGTTCCGATGATCCCGATCGGCGCCGAACGCCCTGCGGGCGCCGAGCCCGCCGCGGGTTGCACCGACGGCAATCTGATGGGCAAGCGCTACGTCGACGATTCCGGCGCGGAGATCCTCGTGACGAAGGCCGGGATCGGCACGCTCAGCGTAGGCGCCACACCCTTGGCTCTGAAGGAAGCAAAGCCCCTCCCGGCCAGCGACTGACCTGACCGGGTTCTCACAGCCTCACGGCTCCGGTGCGTGGCCGGTGTGAAGGCGAAGCGGAAGGACGCGAAACGTGGCGGAATCGAAGATGCTGGTGTTCTCCAATGCCGTGGAGGGCCAGGACGATGCGTTCAACGAGTGGTACGACAATCAGCATCTCGCCGAGGTAGTCGACGTGCCGGGCGTGTCGAGCGGACAACGGTTCGAGATCGTGCCCGCCGCCCTGCCCGGCGGAAACGGCGCGGCGCCCGCGCACCGGTATCTGGCGGTGTACGAGCTGAGCGACGATCCGGACGCGGTCGTGCAAGCGTTCCTGGCCCGGGCGGCCAACGGGGAGATCCGGCTCAGCAAGGCGCTGGATGCGTCGACGCTCGCCGTGTCGGTGTGGCGCGCCCGCGGCGACGGGCACGCGGCGGACTGACGGATCCACCGGGGGCGCGTCGAAGGCGCCGCCCCCGGTGACTCATCGCCGTGCCACCGCCAGCATCTCCTCGACGGAGAAGAACTTGACCCGGGGCCGAGCGGCCGCGACGCCCCGCTCGCGCTCCGCGGCATCGATGGCACGCCAACCCGGCCAGCCGACCGCGTCGGCGCCCCGCTCGGCCAGCCGTGCGCGCAAACCCGCCCGGTCGGCCACCTCCCGGGACAGGGCTCCGCTGTGGAAGTCGGCCAGCAGCGCCGCGACGGTTTCCGCGGCGCAACCGCGGTTGGTGCCGATCACACCGCGCGGCCCGCGTTTGATCCATCCGGTGACGTAGACGCCGGGCAGCGCGGCGCCGGCGCCGTCGACGACACGGCCCCGCTCGTTGGGCACGGTGCCGGTGCGCGCGTCGTACGGCAGGCCGTCGACCGGACTTCCCGTGTAGCCGATCGACCGCAGCACCAGAGCGGTCTCGATCGAGTCGGTGTCGCCGTGGGGGGAGGCCGCGACGAACGCTCCCCCGGCGGTGATGTGGTTGCGGACGGTGCGCACGCGCTCCACCCGTTCGCCGCCGACGATCTCGACCGGCGAGGTGAGGAACCGGAACACGATCCGCTTGTTGCCGGAAGTGGCCGGGCGCGCGGCGAATTCGCGCGCGATCTCCAATTTGAGCGCCGTCTCCACGTCGTCGTCCGGGTGCGCGGCGAGGTCGCCGCCCTCGATGATCACGTCGACACCGGTGAGATGTCCGAGCGCGTGGAACTCGCCCACCGAGAACGCGGCGTCGCGCGGACCCCGGCGACCGAGGACGACGACCTCCTCGATGCGGCTGTGCGCCAGGGCTTCCGAGGCGTATTCGGCGATATCGGTGGCGGCGAGGTGCTCCGGGGGCATCAGCAGTACCCGGGCCACGTCCAGTGCGACGTTCCCGTTTCCTACGATCACCGCCCGGCGCGACGACAGGTCGAATCGGTGCGCGGCATGGTCGGGGTGGCCGTTGTACCAGCCGACGAAATCGGCGGCCGCGTGGTGGCCGGGCAGGCGCTCGCCGGGGATGCCGAGATCGCGGCTCGCGGAGGCGCCGACCGCGTAGATCACCGCGTGGTGGTGGGCGAGCAGATCGGCATGGGTCAGCGTCCGTCCGATCTCCACATTGAGATGGCAGGCGAAGCGATTGTCGGCGAAGGCGGCATCGAAGATGCGCACCACCGACTTCGTGCGCTGGTGGTCGGGCGCCACTCCGGCCCGGATCAGGCCGAAAGGCGTCGGCAGCCGCTCGAAGAGGTCGACCTCGACGCCGCCCTCGAGCAGTTCGGCCGCGGCGTAGCAGGCCGCGGGCCCCGCGCCGACCACCGCCACGCGCAGCGTGCCCTGAGCGATCGGCGCCCGTGTGCTCGGCGGCTCGATCACCCCCGGCTCCAAGGGGTGGCGGCGGAAGTACGCCGCGTTGATCTCCCTGAACCGTTCCAATTCGGGCGGAAGGTCGTATTCGGAGTAGATCGCGTCGACCGGGCACTCATCGACACAGGCGCCGCAATCGATGCAGGTCTCCGGATCGATGAACAGCATCTGGGTGCCAGGCGCGTCGGCCCCCTCGGTGGGGCGTATGCAGTCGACCGGGCATGCCGCCACGCAACTGGCGTCTTTGCAGCAGTTCTGGGTGATGACGTAAGCCACCGGCTGACCTCCTCGAAGTAGGGCGCGAACCGCCACGGTCCACCGGAAGTGTAAGGAGAGTTACCTGTGAACGAGAATAGCATTCTCAATCAGGGCGTGCGGCGGCCTGTGATGCCGTGGGCGCAGAAGGTCCAGACCTCCTCGGGGGTGAGCGGTTTCGCGTCGGGATCCGCGTTCGCCGGCTGCGAGGTGAACATCACCGTATGCATGATCATCGCGGCGAGTCGGCGCGGATTGGCGGCGGCGGTGAGCCTTCCCGCCGTCTGCGCGTCCGTCATCAGCTCGGTGAACAGGGCGAACAGCGACGCATGCGCCATCCTGACCTCGGTGGGATGGGAGCTGAGCAGCTGCGGTGAGAACTCGGTGAACAGCGGCCGCCGCGCGTCCGGATCCGGCCGGCACAACTGGAACAGCAGCTCCACCGCCGTCCGCAATCGGTCCAGTGGTTCGCCGCTGTTGATGGTGGCCGCCCGGATCTGCTCCACGGTGCGGCCCAACGCGTCCTCGTAGAGTGCGAGCAGCAGTTCGTGCTTGCCGTCGAACTGTAGATAGAAGCTGCGCAACGACTGCCGCGACCGGTCGACGACCTCCTGAACGGTGAAATCCGTACTGCCCTTCTCGGTGATGATCGCCTGCGCCGCGTCCAGGAACCGTTGCACTCGCTGCCCGGCCCGCAGCTTCGCTGTCCGCAGCGACCGCTCCACCGCGCGCTGCTTCCAGGCGGGCTCGCGCCGCCCCTCCACGTCAGTCATGGTCGCCGCGTCCCGCGCGCCGACTCGCCCGCACTCGCCGCGAATCACGCATCACGGCATGATACCCGTTCGGAACCCTCATTCTTCGCCTCCGGCACTTATCATTCGAGAAGTGAAACTACTATTATCTTGAATGAAGAACCATATTCTCAATACGATGCGAGGGAACTGGTTTCCCGGACAGTCGTCGAGGAGGACGATCGGATGTTGCTGGAGTTCGACTCCGATCAGCGTTTGTGGCAGGACACCGTGCGCGAGGTGCTCGCTCGGCACTGTCCCACCGCGCTGATCAGGGACATCGCCGATCGTGGCGCGGATGCCGGGCCCCTGTGGAAGGTCTATCGCGACCAGGGGTGGACCTCGCTGACCGACCCGGGTGACACGGTCGAGCTGACGATCGTGCTGGAAGAGCTGGGGCGAGCCACCGATCCGACCCCGTACCTGGCCACGATGACCCACTACGCGCCCCTGACCGGTGAGCCCGACCCCGCGACGGCGGGAACCGCGGTGTTCGACGGCATCTCGGCGCACCGCGACGGGGCGACGTGGATCCTGAACGGCACCGCCCAGGTGCTCGACGGCGACCGGGCCGAACGGGTGGCGGTCGCTACCCCGGCCGGGGTGTTCGTACTTTCCGCGGATCGAGTCGCCGCGCGCCGGATCACGGTCTTCGACCCGCTGCTGCACGTCGCCCAGGTGACGCTGGAACAGGTACGCGTCGACGCGGGCGACCGGCTCGACCGCGATGTGCGGCACGCCAGGGAGGTCGCGCTCACCGGCCTGGCGGCCACCATGGTGGGAGCGTGTCAGCGGGTGCTGGACCTGGTCGTCGAGCATGTCGGCGTGCGCCGCCAGTTCGGGAAGCCGATCGGCGCGTTCCAAGCGGTCGCGCACAAAGCCGCCGACATGCACGTCGCCGTACAGCGTGCGCGCGCGCTGACCTATTGGGCCGCGCTGACCCTCTCCGCGGGCGATCCGCGCAGACATCTGGCCGCCGTCATGGCCAAGGCGGCCGCGGGCGAGTGCCAGGCGGTGGTCTTCCGGCACGGCCTGCAGCTCTTCGGCGCCATGGGCTACACCTGGGAAAACGATGTGCAGTTCGCGCTGAAGCGGGCCAAGGCCGGGGAACTGCTCCTCGGCGGCGCCGACGAGCATCGCGCCACGATCGCGAGGGAGTACCGTGCAGCTGAGCTTCGATGACGATGTGGAAGCGTTCCGGGCCGAGTTCGTCGAATTCCTCGACCGGCATCTGCCGCCGCAGGCCGCAGCGGGCGAACGCGCGCGATCGACCTCCCATGTCCCCGACTGGGCGCGGCAGTGGCAGCGGTTGCTGTTCGAGCACGGCTGGCTGGTGCCGGGCTACCCGCGGGAGTTCGGCGGCCGCGACGCGGGAATTCTCCAGCAGTACGTGCATCGCGAGGAACTGGCCCGGCGCGGCATCTACGAGAACTTCAATCCGCAGGGCGTGGGTATCGTCGCCGCCTCGCTGATCACCTTCGGGACGCCGGAGCAGCAGCGGCGCTGGGCGGTGCCGATCCTGCGCGGCGACCTCACCGCCTCGCTCGGGATGAGCGAGCCGGAGGCGGGCTCGGATCTGGCCGGCCTGCGTACCAGGGCGGTCCTGCGCGGTGACCGGTTCGTCGTGGACGGGCACAAGATCTGGACTTCGGGCGCGCACGATGCCGACGTCGTGCTCGCGTTCGTGCGGACCGATCCCGACGCGCCGAAACACCGGGGCATCTCGGCCCTGCTCGTTCCGACCGATCTGCCCGGAGTGCGCTGCCGTCCGTTCGCCTCGGTGTGCGATCCGGACGACCTGGATTTCAACGAGGTGTTCTTCACCGAGGTGGAGGTGCCCGCCGAGAACCTGGTCGGCGAGCTGAACAAGGGCTGGCGGGTGGCCAACGGATCGCTCACGCACGAGCGCACCCTGCTGTGGCTCAGTTTCGCCGACCGGCTGGACGGCCTGCTGGCCGACTTCCGGCCGGACACGGCCGTGGCCGCCGATCGCTACGCCGGTCTCGTGCTCGACGCGCACGCGCTGCGCCTGCTCGGATCCGACGCGCTGGCCAAGGCCGCCCGCGGCGAAGACGACGGGGCCGCGCTCTCGGTGCTCAAATTGCTGGGATCCGAAGCGGTGCAACGCGGTGCCGAACACGCCCTGGCGGCCGCGGGGCCGAACGGTCTGCCGCATCCCGATGTCACCGCGCGGCACAGCGTGTTCAACCTGGAAGAGACCGCGCCGGGCTGGTTCGAGCGGTTCGTGCGCAGTTTCGCGGGCACCATCGCGGGCGGCACCTCGGAGATCCAGCGCAACATCATCGCCGAGCGGATCCTCGGCCTGCCCCGGCAGTGACGGGCCCGCCGGTCGGCATCGGCACACGCCTCGACCACCGACCGGTGAACCCGTTGCGCACCCGCGCGTTTCGAATCGACCGGCGGGCGGTCGGGTGCCGGCCGGTCGCCCGGATCACTCGATGAGCGAGATGGCGGCGCGCGGGCATTGCGCCACCGCGTCACGCACGGGGGATTCGACGTCCGGGGTCACCTCCGGCCGCAGAACGTGCAGTTGATCTTTGTCGTCCAGTTCGAACACCTCGGGGATGATGCCCATGCAGATGCCGTTGCTCTCGCAGGCCCGGTAATCGACCTGGATCCTCATCGCGCCGCCTTCGTCTCGCAGTGTGACCGGCCCGACGTGCGAGCCGCCGATGCCGTGGTTGCGGTGTGCGCCGCCCGCTTGCCGTGCTCGCTCATCGAAGCGGCTGCTGGTCTGCCCGGCGGATCGCCGCCGCGGTGTGCCGATGTGCGCCGCCACGCTTGCCGTGCTCGTTCATCGAAGCGGCTCCTGACCCGTTCCATCGGCCGCCGGAATCGACGTCGAAACCGTTGGGAGAGCGGGGGTTTCTGGTTCGGGCATCGCGATGATGGCGTGCACGGGGCAATCCAGCAGCGCGCGCAGCACCGCGTCCTGGTCGGCCGCGGCCACGACACCGGTCCCCTCCAGCGAGGCGTAGCCCCAGTCGTCGAGCGAGAAGTGCGCGGGCGCGTGCTTGGCGCACAGGCCGAATCCGTCACACAGCGTGCGGTCGAGTCGAATCCTCATCGGGCCACCCCGTCCACGTCGAAGGGCCGCTCGGCCACCCGGACACCGCGGGCGCAGAGGGGGCACCGGCCGTCGAGATGCGCGCTGACCTCGGCGCCGAACCGCGCCAGCAGTGTGGCCGCCGCGTTGGCCGCGCCGTCGAGGGTTCCGCACGCGCCGCGGCCGCGCAGCACCACCGACCATCGCCGCAATCGTTCGATGTCCGCGGCGGTGGCCTGCCCGTCCCGCAGCGCGGTGGCCGCCGCCGCCATCGCGGCGGTCCCGTTGAAGCATGACCCGCACTGACCCGCGTTCTCGCGGTCGAAGTAGCTCAGCACCGCCGCGGCCACGGCGACGGGGCACTCGTCGGTGAGCACCGAGATCGCCCCGCACCCGAGCCCGCTGCCGAGGGCTCGGATCGACTCGTGGTCCAGGGTGGCCGTCAGCACCGCGCGGTCGAGCATGCCCGCGAAATAGCCGCCCATCAGTGCGCCGCGCACGCGCTCGGACGGCACACCGTGCAGGGCGAGGACATCGGTGAATCTCATGCCGTGCGGCAGTTCGTACAGTGCGGGCGGCCGCCCGCCTCCCGTGACGGTGGCCAGGAAGGTACCCGGGGAATGCTCGGTGCCCACCGCACGGAACGCGGCGGCGCCGTGCCTCTGGATGAACGGCAGGTGCGCCAGGGTCTCCACATTGCCGACCATCGTCGGCAGCCCGTCGACCCCTTGTTCGAACGGGCGGGGTGGCTTGTCGGAGGGCTTGGCGGGGCCGCCGTTGATCGCCCGGATCGCCGCGGTCTCCTCCCCGGCGACATAGGCCGGGTCGACGGTGACCAATTCGATGGCGACTGCGCCGATTCCGGCGGCGTCGAGTTCGGACAGCGCGGCGTCGATACAGCGCGCGGACTCCGGATCCGAGACATAGACGTAGGCGCGACGCGCGCCGACGATGGCCGCTGCCAGGCGCACTCCGTCCAGCACCAGGTGCGGGCGGTGACGCATCAGCCACTTGTCCTTGACGGAGGCGGGTTCGCCCTCCTCGCCGTTGGCCACGACCACGGTCTCGCGCCCGCACCGCCCGGCGTCCCGGACGCCGGCGAGTTTGATCGCGATCGGGAATGCCGCGCCGCCACGGCCGAGCAGTCCGCTGCGCCGCACCTCTTCGAGCACCGCCTCGACCGAGCCGAGCGGCAGGTAGCCTCCGGCCTCCCGGTACGCGGCGAGATCTTCGGCGCTGTCGCTCATCCGCAGCAGGCGCGGCACGCAGCCGGGCGCGGGGGCCACGGTGAGCCCCGCGACCGGCTCGACAGTTTCTTGCATGGCAACCTCTTCTGGCTGGATTCCGAGCGAGGGACGCCCCGTCGCCCGGCTGCGGCGGTTACGCTTTCGGCCATGAGAACCGCGGTGCTGCGTATCGATGTCGACCCGGCCGGGCAGCTCAGCGCGGCGCGGATGGCCGACGGGTCGGCGCAGCTGCGCGCCAACGCCGCCTCGATTCCGGCCCAGCTCATGGACGACGATCCGGCGGCGCGGCCCGCGGGAGGACGTGAAGTCCGATTGCTGGTCGAGACAGACGATCCCGACGCCGCGATGGGCGAGGCGGTGCGGGTGTGCGCCGCGGCGTTCGGCACCGCCCCGGTGGCGGGTGTGGTGACCTTCGTCAGCCGAGGGACCGACGACGACGCCCACGGCGTCCTCGCCGGTTTCGGCGTGACCGGTGAGATCACCCGGGCGCCGGACGCCGACGGCTTCGACGTGGTGTCGGTGACGCTGCTCGAGTCCGACCTGGAACGGGTGCCGGAGAGCCGGATCCACACCGCCCTGGAGGCATCGTTGAACTGCGAGGTACGGATCCTCACCCGGTGAACGGGGCTGGCGGGCGCCGGGCAACGATGGGGGCCCGGCCATCAGCCGTCCAGGAACTTCAGGATCGCGGGCGCGGCGAGCACCCAGGTGTCGAACATGTTGTAGTGGCCGGCCTTCCCGGCGGCGCGTTCCTCGATCGCGCGCTCCCAGGCATCCTCCGGCCACGGTGGATCGATCAGCGTCGAGCCCTCGATCAGGCAGCTCACCTCGAGTGACGTGCGTTTGGGATGATCGAGATCCCCCGCCCCGCCACGGATGATCAACGTGGGGACGCGGATGCGGTCGAACATCTCGTCGTCCACGCCGGGGATCGTCTGTCCCGGTTTCGGGACATAGGCGCCCAGCCAGCGCAACGACAGTTTCACGAACTCGTCGCGGTCCAGATTCAGCAGGCGTTGCTCGTTGGCGGGGTTCGCGGCGATGCGCTCGCGCCACTCCCGCAGCCGCGGCAAGCCCGCGACACCGCTTCCGCGCACGACCTGCAGGCTGGGCAGCACGTAATACGCGCCCAGGTTGAACACCCCGTAGATGCCGCCCACGATGTTCCAGAGCACCAGTTTGCGCACCCGGTCGGGGTAGAGCATGGCCGTGAGCATCGAGTCGCGGGCGCCGCCGGATCCGCCCGCGAGCACGCACGGGCCCGCGCCCAGCGCGGCGAGCAGGCCGTCGAGCGTCCGCGCCCGCATGTGCGACTCCGTCTGCCCGTAGAACTGCACATCGGAGCCGCCGCAATTGGGGCGGTCCCACAGCAGCACCCTGTAGCCGCCGGCGACGATGGCTTCGGCCAGCGGGCGTAACCCCGGCACGTCCATGCCGAACCGGCCGCCCGGCGTCAGGACGACGAGTTCGCCGCGGTCACCGAGGACCTCGTACACCACCTTGCCGCCGTTGATCTCCACCGAGGACACGCCGGCGGCGCCGATTTCGCTGTTCATGCGGCGCCTCAGGCCATGACCACGACGTCGTCGCCGACGATCCGGACGGGATAGGTGCGGATGCTCCACTCGGGTTTCACCGCGGTGGTGCCGGTCGCCAGTTCGAAACCCCACTGGTGCCAGGGGCAGTAGATGTATTCCTTGTCCCGCACCATGACCGCGTCACCGGGAACGGACTCGTCGACGACAGTGCGTCCGCGGGCGCGGCCCGCGCACAGCGGGCCGCCTTCGTGCGGACAGTAGTTCGCGATGGCGTAGAAGGTCCCGTCGACGTTGTACACGCCGACACCATGCCTGCCGATCGGCACCACCTTGGACGAGCCCGGGGGGATCTCGTCGACGGTCGCGACGATGTGCTCGCGCCCTTGTGCCAGCCGTGGCGGTTCGGATTCGTCCGGCACTCAGAACACCCGCCTCTGGCCGTCGATGGCGGGCACCGTCTCCGGAAGGTGATAGGTCTCGATGCCGTTGCGGTACATCACGCGGTCGCGGGCGTATGCCGGGAGGTGTTTGACCAGCCAGCGGGGGTCGTCGAAGGTCCAGTGCGGGTAGTCAGAGGAGTACAGCAGGATCTTGTCCGCCTCCATCCATTCGAACGCCCGGGTGAGTTCGGTCTTGTCCTCGGGATAGTCCAGCGGCTGGGTGGTGAATCTGATGTGCTGTTTGACGTATTCCGAAGGCTTGCGCCGAATTCCGGTCCAGGACTTGCGCGCCGCGTAGATCGCGTCCATCCGCCACATCAGGGGCAGGATCCAGGTGAAGGCATGCTCCACGAACACGATTCGCAGCGTCGGGAACCGGTCGAACACCCCGTCGAAGATCAGGCTCATGATCTGGTTCGCCGCCAGCAACGAGTAGGTGACCATGAAATCGTGGTTGTAGCTGGGGAATCCGACCGGCGGCATGGGCATCGTCTCGTAGGCGCCGCGGCCGAGATGGCAGCTGACCACCAGATCGTGCTTGGTTGCCGCCGCCCAGATCGGGTCGTACCTCGGATCGCCCCAGGCCGGGCGTGGTTCGGCCTTGATGAGGATCTGCGCCATGTACGGGTGCCCGGCCCAGTGCTCGATCTCGCGAACCGCGCCCTGCGGGTCGTCGATCGCCGCGCAGATCGAGCCGCGCCACCGCTGGTGCCAATTGTTCTGCGGGTCCAGCCAGTGGTTGGCCAGCCAGTGGTTGACTCCGGTCGCCAGCGCCTGGGTGGCCTCGGGAAGGCGGGTGGCCTTGACCGTTGGCTCGAGGATCGCGATGTCCGAGCCGGCTTCCACGATCAACTGCCGGAAGGCCAGTTCCGGGTCGCTGCCGGGGAATTCGCCGTCGGCGGGAAAGGTGTCCACCCGCATCGCGAAGGAATGCGCGTAGTCGGGGGCGTCGTAGATGATCGTCTCGCCGACCCGGTGGCTGAGAAAGTACGAGCTGCGATACGGCTCCGGGATGTACTCCACGAGTTCCCGGCGCCGTGGCACGGGGTGCACGTCCGAGTCGACAACCCGGACGGCGACCTGATCGGGCGCCGGGGCGCGGTGCTGCTGGTGGGACAGCGTCATGGTCGTCTCCCTTGTTCGCGACTACTCGGTGACCAGCCCGGCCGGGACATCGATCCCGTAGAGCTGGGCGGCGTTGCGCCAGCAGATCTTTTCGTGCTGCTGGGTGGTGAGCGTGGACGGCAGCACATCGACATTCGCGCAGTGCCAGTGCGGATAACTGGACCCGAACATCACCATGTCCTCCTTGCCGGTGAAACCGAGCCATTCGGAGGCCCATTCGGTATCGCCCGGTCCGTCGAGGCTGCCGTGGACGAAGAAGACGTGACCGGGCAGGTAGTCGCTGGGCATCCGTGGCGCCCAGGGCGTCTGCTCCAGGTGTGGCCTGCCGAAGGTGTCCATCCGCCAGGTGAAGGGGGTGAGCAGATCGGCCGCGCCGTCGGCCCAGACGAACCGCAACCGAGGCAGCCGCTCGAACACTCCTTCGGCGATCATGTTCATCAGGTGGTAGACGTAGTTCAGCGACATGAACCCGAGGTACTGCTCGTAGGTGCGGGTGTGCCCCGACGGCGTGGGCGGGAAGGCGATGCTCTCGCCGGTCTCGATGTGCGCGGCCACCGGCAGCCCGGCTTCGGCCGCCGCCTCCCACAACGGCCAGAACTGCGGCTTGCCGTACAGTTCGCGCGACTGCAACGGGACACCGAGCTGAACCACGCCGGGATGGTCCGCCCACCTGCGGATCTCGCGCAGCGCGCCGGGGATGTCCTCGGGGTTCACCCGGATGGTGCCGCGATAGCGGGACGCGTACGCCCCGGAATCCAGCCACCGCCGCACCATCATCTCGTTGTGCGCCGACAGCATCGCCGTGGTCAGGTGCCGGTCGGGCAGGATGCCCCGGGTCATGGGATGCAGGATCGCGACGTCCACGCCGCGCGTCTCGAACAGGTGCTCGCCGACCACGTCCGGATCGGAACCCGGATACCCGCGGGAGGGTCCCCTGGTTCCCTCGGCGTACTCCCCGCCGGGGGCGCCGTACCAGTCCAGTTCGGCATCCGGGATGCCGCGGCTCTTGTACGGCTCGCGCAGGAAGCCGCGCATATCGTCGTTCGAGGCGAAGAAGATGTGCACGCTGGCGTCGATGACGGGCGTGCCGGTGCCGTCGGAAAGTGTGATCATCCAATGTCTCCCGGCCGCGTCAGTCGATCCGCGCGACGTCGGGGCGCTCGGTCACCGGCGCCGCCAGTCGCTGCTCGTCGCAGATCCGCTGCAATCTCTCCAAGGTCTCCTCCAGTCCGGCGCCCAGACGCGGCCCCGGTGTGAAGGTGGCGGGCAGCTGCCGCATGCCCTGGATCACCCCGATGGTCTCGTAGTGCACGGTGCCCTCGGGATCGCAGCGGTAGTCGGGCATCCGGTCGAGCACGGCGGTGAGCATGGACTTGAACACGGTGCGCGCGACATTCGACCCGATGCAGCGATGCACGCCGAGGCCGAAGCTGAAGTGCCGGTTGCCCTTGCGATCCAGGACGACCTCGTTCGGATCGGGGAAGATCGCGGGATCGCGGTTGGCCATCGCCCAGGAAAGCCACAGGCGGTCACCCTCTTCGAACCGGGTGTTCTCGACGACGCAGTCGGCCGAGATGGTGCGTCCGTCACCCGGCGCGGGGGTGAAGAAGCGCAGGAACTCCTCGGTCGCCGGGGCCAGCAGGGTGTCGCGTTCTCGGCTGAGCAGCTCGCGCTGGCCGGGGTGATCCGACAGCCATTCCAGCGAGTGCGCGGTGAGCGCGGTGGTGGTGTCGAATCCGCCGCCGATGATCAGGCCGAGCATGCCCAGCAGTTCGAGGTCCGGCGCGGGCTCGCCGTCGATCCGCAGCTCGGTCAGGGCGTGCACCAGGCCGGGCCGCGGGTTCTGCTTGATCTCGGCCAGGTTGGTCAGCAGATCGATGCCCATCGCGCGGTGCATCTCGGCGACCCGTGCCGCGTCGGGCGAGTCCTCCGGCGTGTACACCGAGGCGTGCACCGGCTCGCTGTAGATGGACCACTGCCGCAACGGGATTCCGAGCATGGCCAGGGTCAGCACGGCCGGGACGACATTGGCGAGGTCGTCGACGAAATCGATGCGCCCGCTCTCGATCCTCTCGTCCAGGCTCGCTCGCACGATCTCGTCGATGACCGGCTCCCAGCGCCGGACCGCGGCGGGGGAGAGGTAGGGATTGAGCACCTGGCGGTAGAGCCGGTGCTCCGGATCGTCCATCTCCAGCATTCCTCCGCGCACCACCTGCGCGCGCCGGGCGGATGGGATGGAGATCCCTTTGTAGCCCTTGCGTTCGCCGTGCAGATCGTGGTCGTTGGAGACGTGCGGGCAGCGGGCGAGTTCGAAGACCGCGTTGCCGCCGCCGGCCACCCAGTGACCGCCGTAGGTGTCGCTCCACGCGATCGGGCACTTGGCGTGCAGTTCCTCGGTGATCTCCTGGAACCGGTGCCGGTATTCCGGTGTGTGCCGGTCGAATTGGTACCGGTTCTTCTTGCGGTCCTCGTCGGCGACTGCGTCGTCAATGCTCACAATGTGTTCCTCTGCTGCTCACGGAATGCGGCGCGTCCGGCGCCGAGCGCCTCAGGCGAGGGAGATGGCCCGTTCGGGGCACGATCGCACCGCTTCCCGCACCTGCTCCTGCTGGTCGGCCGGGACTTCGCCCGCGATGGCCGTCGCGTGTCCGTCGACGTCGCTCAGCTCGAATGCCGCCGGTGCGTTGATCGAGCACAGGGTGTGTCCCTGGCAGCGATCCGGATCGACTCGGACCTTCATCGTTCGTTCCTCCGCAATCGTCGTGGGTCGCCACGGGCCCGGCGCGTCGATCAGCTAGGCGCCGGTGATGACCGCGGCCTCGTCTTCGGCACGTCCCACAGCTGAACCTTCCGTCCTCTTCGATGGCCACGACGGCCACGCCCTGACGACCGATCACGCGTCGGCCGGTACGCCGAGGAACCCCCTGCGGTGTGTCCGCACAGGCGGCGGCCGGCGTTCGCGCAGCCGGGGTCCTTGCGCACGGCTCGCCGGAGCGGGTACGGACAGGCCGTCTCGGTGCAAGAATCAACCTTTCCGTCAATGAGAACGGTACTCTACCAAAAGTATCGCCGCAAGCCACGCCGAGTTGGCGGATTTCACCTGTTCAAGTGGTATCCGGGCGCGGTTCTGTGGATCGGTCGGACGTCTGCGGTGACGCTCCCCGAGGCGCGATCGGATGAAATAATCTCGTTTTAGGAGAATGCTGTTTCCGTCATGACGGGAAGCGGTTCGTCCGGACGTGTCGACCGACGGCGGCCGTGCGGCCGGGTCGTTGCCCGCCGATGCCGAACGGCCGCGCACGACGGCGCGCCGGTCCCGAGAAGTGAGTGAGAGTGCCGAGATGCGAACGGTTCCCGAGCAATTGCGAATCCGCTACGAACGGGAAGGCTGGTGGCGCCGGGAGACGCTGGGTGAGCTGCTGGCGCGTGGTCTCGCCGCCGCCCCCGGCACCGAGTTCCGGGTGCATTCCGATGTCCGCCCGTGGTCGGGCACTTTCGCCGATGTCGAACGCGTCGCCCGCAGGCTCGCGGCGGGTCTGCGGGCACGTGGCGTCGGTCCGGGTGACGCGATCGCGTTCCAGTTGCCGAACTGGATGGAGGCCGCCGCGACCTTCTGGGCCTCCGCGATCCTCGGGACGGTGGTGGTGCCGATCGTCCACTTCTACGGCCGCAAGGAAGTCGGGCACATCCTCGAGGTCGTCCGGCCCGCGGTGTTCATCACGGCCCACCGGTTCGGCAGGCTGAGTTTCGACCCCGAGGTGAGCGCCGGGGTTCCGCTGGTCGGGCTGGTGGAGATCGACTTCGATCACCTGCTCGCCGACGAGCCCATGGCGCGGGTGGTCGCCGTGGATCCGGCGAGTCCCGCCCTGATCGCCTTCACCTCGGGAACCACCAGCGCGCCGAAGGGTGTGGTGCACAGTCATCAGACACTGGGCTGTGAAGCCAGGCAGCTCGCCGAGCGGACCGCGTCGGATCGGGGCAAGCGGCTCACGGCCACCCCGGTGGGGCACTTCATCGGCATGGTCGGCGCATTCCTGATTCCGGTGTTGCACGCCGAGCCGGTGCACCTCGCCGACGTCTGGGACCCGGGCCGCGCGCTGGCGCTGATGCGCAGCGACGGCATCTCGATCGGGGGCGGCCCGCCCTACTTCGTCACCAGCTTGCTCGACCACCCGGACTTCACCCCCGAGCATCTGCGACACGTTCGATATGTCGGACTCGGCGGATCGGCTGTCCCGGTCTCGGTGACCCGCAGGCTCGCCGATCTCGGCCTCGTCCCGTTCCGCGCCTACGGCAGTACCGAGCATCCATCGATCACCGGGTCGCGGTACACCGCGCCCGAAAAGGAACGGCTCTACACCGACGGCAGGCCGATGCCGGGCGTGGAGATCCGGCTGGCCGAGGACGGCGAAATCCTCAGCCGCGGACCCGATCTGTGCCTCGGCTATACCGATGACCTGCTCACCGGCCGCGCCTTCGACGCGGACGGCTGGTATCACACCGGTGACATCGGCGTCCTCGGCGCGGACGGCTGCCTCACGGTCACCGACCGCAAATCCGACGTGATCATCCGCGGTGGCGAGAACATCAGCGCGCTGGAAGTGGAGGAGGTGCTCGCCGAATTGCCCGCGGTCGCCGAAGCGGTGGTCGTGGCCGTGCCGGACGAGCGCTTCGGCGAGACGGTCGGCGCCGTGCTGCGCATCCGGCCGGGGCGCGTGCTGCCGTCCGCGGAAGAGGTGCGCGCGCACTTCGCCGCCGCGGGCATCGCGCGCCAGAAGTGGCCGGAGCGGTTGTTCGAGGTCGAGGACTATCCGCGGACGGCGAGCGGCAAGGTGCAGAAACATCTCGTCCGGGCGGGGATTGCCACATCCGCAAGATGAGAATACCATTCTTCTCAGTTGCAAATGGAGGTCTCGCTCCTTTGGGCGCCCGCTGGTCGCTCGAAGCATCCGCCCCGCGGATTCGCGGTTCCCCCACACGCATTCCTCCGGGCCCCGGCTCGGAGTCGACCGTGCCGATCCGATCCGGGCGCCCGCGCGGTCTCGACTTCGAATCCGTCGGCTCGGCAGGGGCCTCGAAGCGGCCGCCGAGTCCGGCTCCAACGAGCGGGTCCGGCGCGCCGGAGGCTCATCCGTGCAGCCGAAAGGAAGTCGCGCAGTGCCTTCGCAGCAGCAGGAACGGTCCGCCACCACGGCGGACACCGAGGTCGACGTCGTGGTCCTCGGGACCGGCGCCGCCGGCCTGACCGCCGCCCTCAGTGCGGCGGTGCACGGCGCGTCGGTGGCGGTCTTCGAGAAGGCGGCGACCGTCGGCGGCACGAGCGCGGTGTCGGGCGGTATCGCGTGGATTCCCGCCCACGACCGCTGCGCCGACGGACCGCTGAGCGTGGCCGACGCGCTGAGTTACCTGCACGCCCAATCGCTGGACTCGATGGACGACGAACTGGTCGAGGTCTTCGTGCGTACCGGTGCGGCGATGGTCGACTTCGTCGAGGCGCACAGCGGTGTGCGCTTCGAGATCGCCGACGGCTTCCCGGACTACAAACCGGAACTGCCCGGCGGCAGGCCGGGCGGCGGCCGCTCGCTGAGTCCGGTCGCCTTCGACCTGGCCCGGCTCGGAGTGTGGCGCGACCGCATCACCGCCTTCCCGGCGGACTGGAGCAACGTCGGATTCGACGCCGAGACGCGCGCCCGGCTGCACGCCACGGTCGCCGACGAGTCGGCCGACCTCTGCGTAGCCGGGACCGCGCTCGTCGCGGGCTTGCTCGCCGGCGTGCTCGACGCCGGGGTGATCCCACGAACCGGGGCGAGGGCCACGGAGCTGATCGCCGAGGACGGCGCCGTCACCGGGGTCCGGATCGTCACGGCCGCGGGCGAATCGACGATCCGGGCGCGCAGCGGTGTCGTCCTGGCAACCGGCGGATTCGAATGGGACCCCACCCTGATCCGCTCCTACCTGCGCGGTCCGATGCACGGCGCCGTGTCGCCGCCGAACAACACCGGAGACGGGCTGCGCATGGCGATGGCTCACGGCGCGGACCTCGGCACGATGAGCGAGGCATGGTGGGTGCCGATCGTCCGGATTCCCGGCGACACCATCGAGGGCAAGCCGCGCAGCCGCAGTGTGCGCCTCGAACGGACGCGCCCGCGCAGCATCATGGTCAATCGGGCGGGCAGGCGGTTCGTCAACGAGGCGTCGGAGTACAACTCGATGGCAGGCGCGTTCCACTATCTCGATCCCAGGGGCGGCTATGTCAACGATCCCGGCTGGATCGTCTTCGACGCCGTCCATCTGCGACGCTACGGCTTCCTCGGTATCGCGCCCGGCGATCCGGTCCCCGAATGGTTCTGCGAATCCGCGGATCTCGCCGAGCTCGGGAAGAAGACCGGTATAGACCCGGACGGTCTCGCCGCGACCGTGTCCGCGTGGAATAGTCACGTCGCCGCCGAGGCCGACCCCGACTTCGGGCGCGGTTCGAGCGCCTACGACGGCTGGTGGGGCGACGAACGCGCCGCCACCGTCGCCGGCCGCACCCTCGGTCCGATCGATACCGCTCCCTACTACGCCGTGCCCGTCACCGTCGGGGCGATGGGAACCAAAGGCGGCCCGCGCACCGACCGGGACGGACGGGTGCGGCACGTCAGCGGGACGGTCATCCCCGGGCTGTTCGCCGCGGGCAACGCGATGGCCGGGGTGACCGGCCGGGCCTACGGCGGAGCGGGCGGAACCATCGGCCCCGGGATGGTGTGGGGCTTTCGCGCCGGATACGCCGCGGCGACCGGCAAATCGGTCGAGATCTGAGCACAGAGCGAGAGGCATCGCGCCTGCCCCGCCGCGATGGCGAACAGGCCGGGTTCTACGGAGGATAACGAGTTGCCGGAATACGAGAGCATCTGGAGCGATCTCCAAGGCGTCCCCTTCACCCAGGGATACCTGGACGTCGGCGGTGTCCGGACCCGCTACCTACACGCGGGCGATCCGACCTACCCGGCTCTCGTTCTGCTACACGGGTCCGGGGGGCACGCCGAAGCCTACGTCCGCAATCTGAAGGCCCACGCCGCGCACTTCTCGACGTGGTCGATCGACATGCTGGGGCACGGCTACACCGGCAAACCCGGGCATCCGCTGGAGATCTCGCACTATGTGGAGCACGTCATCGGATTCCTCGACGCGGTGGGCGCGCGCCGCGCCTGCGTCAGCGGCGAGTCGCTGGGCGGCTGGGTGGCCGCCCGCGTGGCGATCGATCATCCCGAGCGCGTCGACCGCTTGGTGCTCAACACCGCGGGCGGGTCCCAGGCCGACCCGGAGGTGATGCGCCGCATCGTCACGCTGTCGATGGCAGCGGCCACCGACCCCACCTGGGAGACGGTGCAGGCCAGGATCAAGTGGCTGATGGCCGACAAGTCGAAGGACTACGACGACGTGGTCGCCAGCAGGCAGCGCATCTACCGGCAACCGGGCTTCGCCGCCGCCATGCGCGACATCATGGCCTTGCAGGATCCGGAGATCCGGCGGCGAAACCTGCTGGGGCCCGGTGACTACGGCCGCATCACCGCGCCGGCCCTCGTGCTGTGGACCAGTGACGACCCCACCGCAGACGTCGGTGAGGGCAGGCGGATCGCGTCGATGATCCCCGGCGCGCGCTTCGAAGTCCTGCCGGACTGCGGGCACTGGCCGCAGTACGAGGACGCCGAATCCTTCAACGCCCTGCACCTCGACTTCCTGCTGGGCGGCTGACCATGGCCGAGCGCAGGATCTCCACCGCGCCCGACGTCGACGTGCTCGTCGTGGGTGCGGGCCCGGTCGGCTTGACGCTGGCCAACATGCTCGGGATGTACGGTGTGCGCGCCCGGGTGGTCGAGGAACGCCCGAGCCTCATCGACTACCCGCGCGGCGTCGGCCTGGACGACGAATCGCTGCGGACGTTCCAGGCGATCGGGCTGGCCGACCGCGTTCTGCCGCACACCACCCCGAACCAGATCATGCGGTTCGTCGACGCGCGGCGCAGGCTGCTCGCCGAGATCGCCCCCACCGACGAGCAATTCGGCTGGCCCAAACGCAACGGGTTCGTCCAGCCGCTGGTCGACGCCGAGCTGCTCGCCGGGCTGGCCCGTTACCCGCACGTCGAGGTGGCCTGGGGGACGGCCATGACCTCGTGCGCGGAGGCAGGCGGGCGGGTGACGGTCGAACTCGCCACCGACAGCGGGCCGTCCACCGTGACCGCGCGATACGTGGTGGGCTGCGACGGCGGGCGCAGCGCCACCCGGCGGCAGATGGGGGTCTCCTTCGAAGGCACCACCTCGCCCACGCGCTGGCTGGTGGTCGATCTCGCCTCGGATCCGCTGGGGCATCCCAACATCGAGGTCGCCGCCGATCCGGCGCGGCCGAACGTGTCGGTGTCGATCGCGCACGGTATCCGGCGCTTCGAGTTCATGATCCACGACGACGAACCCGACGAACTGGCCGAGGATCCGGCGTTCGTGGCGCGGATGGTCGCGCCGTTCGTCCCGCATCCCGAGCGGCTCGAGGTCATCCGGCGCCGGGTCTACACGCACCATTCCCGGATCGCGGGCGCCTTCCGGCGCGGCCGTCTGCTCCTGGCAGGCGACGCCGCGCACCTGATGCCGGTGTGGCAAGGGCAGGGCTACAACAGCGGGATCAGGGACGCGGCCAACCTCGGGTGGAAACTCGCCGCCGTCGTCGGAGGGCAGGCGGGCGACGCCCTGCTCGACAGCTACGACCTGGAGCGCCGCAAGCACGCCAGGGCGATGATCGATCTCTCGACGATGGTCGGCCGGGTGATCTCGCCGACCGATCGCAAGGTGGCGGCGGTCCGCGACGCGCTGGTTCGCGCCGCGGCCGCGATTCCCCCGGTGAAACGCTATGTGCTGGGCATGCGGTTCAAGCCGATGCCGCGCTACGAGCGCGGGGCGGTGGTGCACGACTGGTCCCGTTCGCCGAAGTCCTCGGTCGGCACCCTGTTCGTGCAGCCCCGGGTGGACACCAGAGACCGCCCCGACGTCCTGCTCGACGAGGTGCTCGGACCGTGGTTCGCCGTGCTGTGCTGGAACAACCGGCCCCGCGATGTGCTCGGAGCGACGGCGTTCGAACGATGGAAAGCCCTGGGAGCGCGGTTCTTCGAGGCCCGCCCGTCCGCCCAATTGCGCTGGACCGGTCACGACGACCCCGACGTCGTCGTCGTGGGCGACCGCACCGGCGCGCTGAAACGCTGGTTCGACGGCCAACTCGACTCGGTGCTGTTCCTGCGGCCGGACCGCTGCGTGGCGGGGGCGTCCATCGCGCAACAGGCACCCGAACTGAGCGCGGCACTGCTCGACACGCTCCACCTGCTCCGAGGAGGAAACGATGCCGCTGGCCGTGTGCTGCGTCTCGCACAGCCCTCTTCTTGACCTGCCCGGGCCGCAGCGAGAGTTGCTCGAGGACATCGAGTCGGCCCTCGACGAGGCGTCGCGGTTCGTGCGCGACTTCGACCCCGACCTGGTCGTGGTGTTCGCGCCCGACCACTACAACGGGTTCTTCTACAAGCTCATGCCGCCGTTCTGCGTCGGCACGGCGGCTACCGGAGTCGGCGACTACGGCACGCACGCCGGGCCGCTGGACGTCCCCGCCGACCTGGCGGCCGAACTGGCCGAGGCGGTGCTCGCGGCCGGTGTCGACGTGGCCGTCTCGATGACGATGGAGGTCGATCACGGGACGGTCCAGCCGTTGCAGCGGCTGCTCGGCGCCGCGACCGCGCGACCGGTCGTCCCGATCTTCGTCAACTCGGTGGCCGTGCCGCTCGGTCCGCTGCGTCGCGCCAGAGCGCTCGGCGCGGCCGTCGGCGCGCACCTGGCGACACTCGGCAAGCGGGTACTGGTGCTCGGTTCGGGCGGGCTGTCCCACGACCCACCGGTGCCCGCGCTGGCCACGGCCACCGGACCCGCGCTGGAGCGGATCGTGCACGGCGGGCAGATGACCCCGCAGCAGCGAAATACCCGGCAGGAGAGGGTGATCGAAGCCGCCCGCGAATTCGCCGCCGGGCGCGGCGGGCTCCGGCCGCTCAACCCCGAGTGGGACGGGCGCTTCCTCGAGATCCTCGACCACGGGCGGCTCGACGAGTTCGACGACTGGGCCAACGCGGCGATCACCGAGGCGGCGGGCAACTCCGCGCACGAGGTGCGCACCTGGGTCGCCGCCTTCGCCGCGCTGGCAAGCCAGGGGCCGTACCGGACGACGGTGCGCTACTACCGATCGGCTCCCGCGCTGATCGCCGGATTCGCCGTGCGAACCGCCCTCGCGGACACGGGCCGGGACAACGATTCGACCGCCAGGAGGCGAGCGTGACATCCGAACCGATCGACGCACCCGCGTCCGGCGCCGCGAAGGCCGGAAATCCCGGAGAACCAACGGAGTTCGACCATTCCGTCGATGTTCTGATCGTCGGCTCCGGCGGCGGCGGGCTGACCGCCGCGCTCGCCGCCGAGGCGGCCGGACTGTCCGTCCTGGTGGTCGAGAAGGCGGCCTACTACGGAGGATCGACCGCGCTGTCGGGCGGCGGCATCTGGGTGCCCGGCGCACCCGCGCAGAAGCGCGACGGCTACACACCCGATCCCGACGGGGTGGTGGAGTACCTGCGCGCGATCACCGAAGGCCTGGTCGGCGACGCGCGCCTGCGGGCCTATGTCGCGAAGGCGCCGCGGATGATGGAATTCCTCGAACAGCGCAGTCCGTGGCTGCGGTTCGTGTGGAAACCCGGCTACGCCGACTACTACCCGGAACTGCCCGGCGGCTCCGCTCAGGGCAGCACCATCAACGTGCCGCCGATCGATTTGCGCATGCTCGGCGACGAAGAGCAGAACCTGCTGCGTCCGCTGGCCCTGGCCCCGAAGGGAATCTGGCTGGGGCCCAGGGATCTGCGGCTGTTCTACCAGGTGCGCCAGTCCTGGCGCGGCAAAGCCGTACTGGTGAAGCTGGTCTGGCGGATGTTCCGCGCCAGGGTGTTCGGTGACCGGATCGCCGCCATCGGCCAATCCCTGGTGGCCCGGCTACGGCTCGCACTGCGGGAGCGCGACATCCCGCTCTGGCTGAACGCGCCGATGACCTCCCTGATCGCCGGAGCCGACGGCGGCGTGGTCGGCGCGGTGGTCGAGCGCGACGGGCAGCCGTCGCGGATCCGGGCCGCACGCGGCGTGATCCTGGCCACCGGTGGCTTCGATCACGACATGGCCTGGCGCAAGGAGCACCAGCCGGTCGTGGACCAGGACTGGAGTTTCGGCAATCCGCAGTCCATGGGCGACGGCATCCGCGCCGGGCAGCAGGTCGGCGCGGCCACCGACCTGATGGACGAGGCGTGGTGGTTCCCGGCCATCCAATGGCCCGACGGCCGGCTGCAATTCATGCTCAACGAGCGCATGATGCCTGCCCAGTTCATCGTCAACGGCGCGGGCGAGCGGTACATCAACGAGGCCGCGCCGTACATGGATTTCGGCCACGCGATGATCGAGGGCCAGCAGTCGGGTACCACGCACATCCCGAGCTGGCTGATCACCGACGTGCGCTCCTGGCGCCGCTACGTCGTCGCCGGGCACCTGCCGCTGCCGAAGATCCCGTTCGCACCGGTGCCGACCGGCCGGAAGATCCCGCGGGCCTGGCTGGACTCGGGTGTCGTCGTGGCGGCCAACTCCTGGACGGAACTCGCGGCGAAGATCGGCGTGCCCGAAGATCGCCTGCGCGCCACCGCGAAGCGATTCGATGAACTCGCCCGCAACGGCCACGACGACGACTTCCAGCGCGGCGACAGCGTCTACGACAACTACTACGGCGACCCCACCCTGCCCAACCCCAACCTGTATCCGCTGGGCAAGCCCCCGTACTACGCGTTCCGGATCATCCTCGGCGATCTCGGCACCTCGGGCGGCCTGCGCACCGACGAGCACGCCCGGGTGCTGCGGTCCGACGGCACCGTCATCCCGGGTCTCTACGCCGTGGGCAACACCTCCGCGGCGGTCATGGGCCGCAGTTACGCGGGCGCGGGCGCCACGATCGGGCCCGCGATGACGTTCGGCTATGTCGCGGTCGAGCACCTGGCGGGTAGCGCGACGGCGGACCACACCGAATCCGCCCGCGACAACTCGACGTTCGATTCCATCGGAGGAAGTAAGTAAATGAAGATATCCCTGTTCTACGAATTCGCGCTGCCGCGGCCGTGGGTGCCGGACGACGAGCGACTGCTCTTCAAGGAAGGTCTCGCGGAGGTGGAGGCCGCCGACAAGGCGGGGTTCTCCACCGTCTGGCTGACCGAACACCACTTCCTCGAGGAGTACTGCCATTCCACCGCGCCGGAGATCTTCCTGGCCGCGGCCAGCCAGCGGACCGAGAACATCCGGCTCGGTTTCGGCGTCATGCACCTGCCTCCGGCGATCAACCATCCGGCCCGGGTCGCCGAACGGGTCGCCACACTCGACCTGATCTCCGATGGACGGGTGGAGTTCGGCACCGGCGAATCGTCGTCGGTGGGCGAACTCGGCGGATTCGCCATCGATCCCGCCGACAAGCGCGGGCAGTGGGAGGAGGCCCTGGAGGTCGCCATCCGCTGCATGATCGAGGAGCCGTTCACCGGTTTCCAGGGTGAGCACATCCAGATGCCCGCGCGCAATGTGATTCCCAAGCCGCACCAGCGCGCGCATCCCCCGGTGTGGGTGGCCTGTACCCGGCCTTCCTCGGTGCAGATGGCGGCGCGGTTGGGCGCGGGTGCGCTGAGCTTCGCCTACACCGGACCCGGGCCGCTGGCGGATCGGGTCCGCGGGTACTACCAGGAATTCGAGGACAAGGCCGAGCCGTGGCTGCCGGTGCTCAACCCGAACATCCTGGCCATCGGCGGCGATCTGTCGATGATGGTCGCGCCCACCGACGAGCAGGCTCTCCGGCGACTGGGACTCGGCGGCGGGTTCTTCTCCTTCGGGATCATGCATTACTACATGACCGGCCAGCACACCCCCGGTCGCACGGGTGTCTGGGACCGCTACCTCGACGCTGTCAGGGAGGACGAGACGCTGGCCTACGGGCCGGGCCGGGGCGCCATCGGATCGCCGGACACCGTACGCGAATTCCTGCGCGGCTACGAGGAGAGCGGCGTCGACGAGATCATCCTGCTGCTGAACCCGCGCAGCCACGAGGCCACCATGGAGTCCATCGAACTCATGGGCAAGCACGTGCTGCCGGAGTTCATCGAGCGCGACGAGAAGGCCGTCGCCGCGAAGGCCAAGCGCCTCGAGCCGGTTATCGAGAAGGTGGAGGCGCGGCGTAAGCCGTTGGCCTCCCCGGCATTCGACGAGAACTACGCGTTCGGCGGCCTGCCCACCGGCCGGGGCGGCTCCTTCACCGCCAGCGAGATCCCCGAGGCCATGGCCGAGATCAACGAGGGCCGGGTGCAGGCCGCGCAACGCGCCAAGGAAGAAGCGCAGTGATCCCCGGCCCGTGCGGTGGTGCCGCGGAACGCGCTGCGACCGCACGGGCGGTGTCGCCGCACCCGGCCGAGCCGGACGAGAGGGAGACAGAGCAGATGCCCGAGGTCGAACGAGCCGATGAGCTGTGGCGCTACGACGGCAAGCGGGTCGTCGTGACCGGATGCTCGTCCGGGATCGGCGCCTGCGTGGCCCGTCAGGTCCGGGCACTCGGCGGCCGCGTGACCGGTCTGGACGTGGCGGAGCCGGCCGGTGACATCGACGAATTCCATCGAGTGGACATGGCCGATGCCGCGTCGATCGAGCGCGCCGTCGCCGCGCTCGCCGGCCGCGTCGACTCCCTGTTCAACGTCGCGGGCGTCTCCTCGGGCATCGGCGACCCCATCCGCGTGGTCACGATCAATTTCCTCGGCCTGCGGCAGTTCACCGATGCGCTGGCGCGGTCGATGGCGCCGGGGGCGACGATCGCGAGCGTGTCCTCGCTCGCGGCGGCCGGCTATCTCGAGCACCGCGAACAGGTCGGCGGCCTGCTGGACACCGCGGACATGCACGCCGGAATCGCCTGGTGCGAAGACCATCCCGACGCCGTGGCCGACGGCGGTTATCGGTTGTCGAAGGAAGCGATCATCTACTACACGATGCGTAACGCCGTCGCCCTGGGGGCGCGCGGCATCCGGATCAATTGCACGGGGCCGGGAGTGACGGAGACGCCCATCCTGGAGCAACTGCGCTCGGCCTACGGCCAGGAGTATCTCGACACCATTCCCAAGCCGCTGGGCCGGGTCTGCGAGCCGGCCGAACAAGCGGCCGCCTTGCTGTTCCTCAACAGCCGGGCGGCGAGTTATGTCACCGGCCAGGTGCTCTGGGTCGACGGCGGGAACGTGGGCGCCCGGATCGCCGGTGTGGACGTGGGCTCATGACCGCCGGAATACCGGCACTCGGCGTGAAAGGAGAAGCAGCGTGGCGGATCTGACGGAATTCCGGCGTGTCGCCGACGGTGTGCGCAATTGGGGCCGATGGGGCGCCGCCGACGAACTCGGCACGCTCAATTTCATCACCCCGGACAAGGTCACCCAGGCGGCGCGCCTGGTACGGCACGGACGGGTGTTCCCGCTCGGCGTCGACTTCGGCTCGTCCGGACCGCAGGGCGCGTTCAAGTTCCGGCACAACCCCGTGCACGTGATGACGGTGGACGGCGGCGACGCGCGAACCCTGACCGAGTACGGCCCGAAGTGGTTGCGCAACAGCGTCGGACGCGAACTCAGCGGCTTCTTCGAGGACAACCCGTTCCGCTTCAACGACGACCTGATCATCATGCCGCTACAGGCGGCGACACAGTGGGATGCGCTGTCGCACGTCTACTACGACGACCACCTGTACAACGGTTTCCCGGCGAGCTCGGTCACCAGTCTGGGCGCGTACCACTGCGGGATCGACAAAGTCGACGGCAAGGGCATCACGACCCGCGGCGTGCTGCTGGATCTGGTCCGCCACCGCGGCGCCGACACCTTCCTCGCGGCCGGTGACCCGATCACCCCCGACGAGCTGGACGAGGTCGTCGAGGCGCAGGGCGTCGAAGTCGGACGCGGCGACATCGTGCTGATCCGCACCGGCTGGTGGGCTCGCTTCCTCGAGGCGGGCGACGGCACGGAACCGTACTCGGGCCTGGACTGGCGGTGCGCGAGCTGGCTGCACGAACGGGAGATCGCGGCCGTGGCCGCGGACAACCTCATGGTCGAGGACCCGGTGTCCGGAGTGGACGGCACCTTCCTGCCGCTGCACATGCTCTGCCTGCGGGACATGGGACTGATGCTCGGCGAGTACTGGGATCTCACCGCGCTCGCGGCCGACTGCGCCGCGGACGGCGTCTACGAATTCCAGCTCATCGCACCGCCGTTGCGCGTGATCGGCGCCGTCGGATCCCCCATCAATCCGATCGCCATCAAGTAGGGACCCAGAGGAAAGCACGAGGTATCGGTCATGACCGCAGGCGCGAGAAGTGCGACCGCCCCCGAGGTGGCCGGTGACGGGCGGCCGTTCGTCGTCGGCATCGGCGGCACGCTGCGGGCGGGTTCGTCGACGGAGCAAGCGCTGCGGCACTGCCTGGCGGCGGTGGAACGCCACGGCGGGCGCACCGCGCTGTTCTGCGGCGAGGAGATCAACCTGCCGATGTACAACCCGCACGACCCGGTCCGCACCGAGCGAGCGACCGCGCTGGTGGAGGCGCTGCGCGGCGCGGACGCGGTGGTGATCGGCTCGCCCGGCTACCACGGCGGCGTCTCCGGCCTGGTGAAGAACGCCCTCGACTACATCGAGGATCTGCGCGGGGACGCGACGGTGTACCTGGACAACAAACCGTGGGGCTGCATCACCTGCGCCTACGGCTGGCAGGCCGCCGTGGGAACGCTCGGACAGTTGCGGGTGATCGGTCACGCGTTGCGCGCGTGGCCGACTCCGCTCGGCGTCGCGATCAATTCCGCGGAGCCGATCTGGGATGCCGAGGGCAGGCTGACCGACGAGACGGTCAGCGCTCAGCTCGAGCTGCTCGCCACGCAGGTGCTGACCTTCGCCCCGGCTGGCGGGGCCCGCGCATGACGACCTCGCCCCGGCAGGCGGCCCGGGCCAGGGTGGCCCAGGCGACGGCCGCCCTCCGAGACGGGCGGATGATCCTCGTCCTCGGCGAGGCGGACGGTGGGTGCCGGGGCGATCTGGTGATGGCGGCGCAACGCATGACAGCCGAAGCGGCCAAGGCCATGACCACCATCGGATGCGGGCTCATCCACGTATCGATGCGCTCGGCGGCGCTGGACGCGCTCGGGATACCGCCTGCCGATCCGACCTCCACCGGGCCGGGCCGCGAGCTGTTCCGGGTGTCGGTGGGCCTGGCCGGAACCGAGGCGGGCGGCGTCCGTGCCTCCCACCGCGCCCACACGATTCGCGCGCTCGCCGACCCGGCGAGCACACCGAGCACGTTCACCCGGCCCGGACACGTCTTCCCGCTCGGCTGCGCCGCCGATGGTGTGCTGTCGGTGCCCGCGTCCCCGGAGGCCGCGGTCGACTTGGCCGAGCTGGCCGGAATGGCGCCCGTGGGCGTGCTGTGCGAGGTCTGCGGCGCCGACGGGGAACAGGCCGGGCGGATCGAACTGCTCGACCTCGGTCGCGAACACGGGTTGCCGGTGGTGTCGATCGATGACCTGGTCGCCTACCGCCGCCGCGAGCTGTGCCGGGTGCGCCGACGCGGCGTCGCTCGGATTCCGCTGCCGATGGGGGAGTTCCGTGCGATCGGATTCACCGACGGACTGGATCGCGAACACGTCGCGTTCGTGCACGGCGATCCGACGGCGGACCTCGCGCCGCTGGTATGCCTGCGCTTCGAATGCCTCGCCGGTGACGTCTTCGGCTCCCGGCACTGCGGATGCCGGGCCGAACTCGATCACGCACTGGATCGCATCGCGCGGTCCGGCAGCGGCGTGCTCGTCTACATCCGCGCGCGCAGCACCGCCGTGCGGGATACCTTGCGCGCTTGCCGCCCGGATGCCGAAAACCGGTGTTCGCAGGCGCATTCCGCCGACCACAGCGACGTCCGATCGGCCTTCGACATTCTCGAGGAACTCGGGTTGCGCGAAGTCCGGTTGCTCGGCGATGCGGTCGACACCGCCGCCGAACCGGAGCAGGTGCGCATCGTCGAACGAATTCCGTTGTCGGACGGCCACCGAGGCGCCATGACTCTCGCGCCGCCGCACATCGACCGGATAGGAAGCGTCTCGTGATCGCGCAGCGCAGAACCGTCGTGGTGGACGGCTGCACAACCGCCTACCTGGAAGCGGGAGTGGGCGAACCGGTGGTGCTGCTGCACGGCGGCGAGTTCGGCGCCTGCGCGGAACTGGGCTGGGAGCACACCATCGACGCCCTCGCCGCGCGCTACCGGGTGCTCGCCCCGGACATGCTCGGCTTCGGCGGGTCGACGAAAGTGATCGACTTCAACGACGGCCGCGGTCTGCGGATCCGGCACATCGCACGCTTCCTCGCGATCCTCGGCGTCGAGTCGGCGCACTTCGTCGGCAATTCCATGGGCGCGATCAACCTGCTGGTCGACGCGACCGCGACGGCGCCGAAGCTCCCGATGCGCAGCCTGGTGGCGATCTGCGGGGGCGGGGAGATCCAGCGCAACGAGCACATGCGAGCGCTCTACGACTACGACGCCACGCTGTCCGGGATGCGAGCCATCGTCCGGGCGCTGTTCCACGCGGAGTCGTACCCGGCCGACGAGGACTATGTGCGCAGACGATACGAATCGAGCATCGCCCCCGGTGCGTGGGAGGCGTTGGCGGCCGCGCGGTTTCGCCGTCCGGGGGCGCAGGCGCCGCCCGCCCCGTCGAGTGAGCGGGCCTACGAGCGCATCCGCGTGCCCGTCCTCCTCGTCGAGGGCGCCTGCGACAAGTTGCTGCCCGCGGGCTGGTCGGCGGACATCGCCGCGCGCATCCCGGACGGACGTTCCGTCGCCGTGGCGAATGCGGGGCACTGTCCCCAGATCGAGCAGCCCGAGGTCGTCAACGACCTGCTGCCGGCATTCCTCGGTGAGCTGACGAAAGGAAATATGGCATGACCGACGAATTGGCGGGCAAGGTCGCCGTCGTCACCGGCGGCGCGTCGGGTATCGGCAGTGCGATCGTGGCGCGGTTCGTCGCCGAAGGCGCCCGCGTCGTGGTCGCCGACGTCGATTCCGAACGCGGCGCGGCGTCGGTGGCCGGCTACGGCGCGGCGGCGATCTTCGAGCAGATCGACGTCGCCGATCCGGCGCAGGTCGAGCGGCTCGTGGACCGCGCGGTGCGGACCTTCGGCGGACTGGACGTGATGTGCAACAACGCGGGCATCTCCGGCACGATGCACAGGAGCCTGCTGCACGACGATCTCGCCGACTTCCACCGGGTGCTCGGCGTGAACCTGCTCGGCGTCATGGCGGGCACCCGCTTCGCGGCCCGGCATATGGCCGACAACGGCGGCGGCTCGATCGTCAACGTGTCCTCGGTCGGCGGCATCCAGGCCGGCGGGGGAGTGCAGAGCTACCGGGCGTCCAAGGCGGCGGTCGTGCACTTCACCAAATCGGCGGCGATCGAGCTGGCGCAGTTCGGCATTCGCGTCAACTGCATCGCGCCCGGCAATATACCGACTTCGCTGCTCGCCTCCTCGGCGGCGACGATGTCGGCCGAGCACGGCGAGCGGTTCACCAAGGCGATGCGCGAGTCCATGCAGGCCGACCGACCGCTGCCGCGCGAGGGCACGCCCGAGGATGTCGCGGAGGTCGCTGTGTATTTCGGCAGCGACCGATCGGGGTACGTCACCGGCACGATGTTGCCGGTGGACGGCGGCACGGTCGCGGGTAAACCCCTGAAACCGCGCAAGAAGCCGGCGGAGCAGTCCGTCGCGGCGGGCCCGCGATGACCCGCCGCACCGGAGTCCTCGTCGTCGGAGCCTCGGCCGCGGGCCTGGCCACCGTGGAGGCGCTGCGGCGAGGCGGGTACCGCGACCGCATCACATTGCTGGGCGCCGAGCCGCACCTGCCCTACGATCGCCCGCCGCTGTCCAAGCAGATCCTCTCCGGCGCCTGGCGGCCCGAGCGCACTCTCCTGCGTGCGCCGCGCCTGCTGGCCGAACTCGACATCGACGTCGTCCTCGGTTCGCCTGCCCTCGCCCTGGACGCCGCCACCCGCACCGTGCACACGGCGACCGGCGCGGTGACGGCCGAGAACATCGTGATCGCCACCGGAGCGCGACCGCGAAGGCTGCCCGCGCCGCCCGGCCTACGCGGCGTCCACGTACTGCGCACGCTCGACGACGCGCTCACGCTGCGCGACGACCTGGCGGCCCGTGCGCGTGTGGTCGTGGTGGGCGAGGGTGTGCTCGGCGCGGAAATCGCCGCCACCGCACGGCAATCCGGCCACGACGTCACGATGACGGGTCCGCAGCGCGCCCCGATGGCGGCGCAGCTCGGCGTTCCGGCGGCGGACCTGCTCGCCGATCTGCACACCGGCAACGGAGTCCGCCTGCGGCTCGGCGTCGGCGTCTCCGGTCTCACCGACCGCGACGGCGAAGTCACCGGCGTCGTCCTGGAGACGTCCGAGACGTTGCCCGCGGACCTGGTGGTGGTCGCGATCGGGGCGGTGCCCGCCACCGAATGGCTGGTCGGCAGCGGGCTTTCCCTCGCCGACGGTGTGGTCTGCGATGCGTGCTGCCGCGCCGCCGACGGGATTTACGCCGTCGGCGACGTCGCCCGGTGGCACCATCCCGCACTGCGGACGACCCTCCGGTTGGAGAACCGCACCAACGCGACCGAACAAGCAGGGGTGGTCGCGGCGAACATCCTCGGCGCCGGGCGGGCGTATCAGCCGATTCCGTACTTCTGGAGCGATCAATTCGGCACCAAGATCCAGGTGTACGGGACGATCACGGCCGACGCGCCGGCCACCATCGTCGACGGCGACCCGGACGACGGCCGATTCGTCGCGCGCTTCGAGCGAGGCGGGGGCGTCACCGCGGTGCTGGGCTGGAACATGCCCAAGCAGGCCAGGATCCAGCGGCAGCAGGTGGCCGACGCGCATGCCCTGCTCGCCTCGCCCCCGACCCCCGCTCACTCCCCGTAGGAAAGAAGGTCCCGATGAAAGTGACTGTCGATCAAGTCAAATGCGTCGCGGCCGGGCATTGCGTCATGCACGCGGCCGACGTGTTCGATCAGCGCGACGAGGACGGCATCGTCGTCCTGCTCGACGAGAACCCGCCGGACGAACTCGCCGAGGATGTGCGCCAGGCCGCGGCGGTCTGCCCGGCCATGGCCATCCACATCGAGGAATGAACCGGCATCCCGCGGTTCTCCCGCACCCGATCACTCAGGAGTGAACAGTGTCCGAAGCATTGACCGATACGACCACCGCCGCCACTGAGGTCCCCGACTATCCCATGCCCAGGTCGGCCGGATGCCCGTTCGCCCCGCCGCCCGAGGCGTTGCGGCTGGGCCGGGGCAAGCCGCTCAACCGCGTCCGCATCTGGGACGGCAGCACCCCCTGGCTGGTCACCGGATATGCCGAATTCAAGACCTTGATGTCGGATCCGAGGGTCAGCGTGGACGATCATCGGCCCGGCTTCCCGCACTGGAACGAGGGCATGGCGGCGATCGTGGACAGCAGGCCGAAGTCGCTGTTCACCACCGACGGCGAGGAGCACAGCCGGTACCGGCGGATGCTCACCAAGCCGTTCACCTTCAAGCGGGTGGAAGCGCTGCGGCCGGTCATCGAGCAGATCACCGACGAGCACATCGACCGGCTGCTGGCCGGGCCGCAACCCGCCGACCTGGTCGAGGCGCTGGCGCTGCCGGTGCCGACGCTGATGATCAGCGAGATGCTCGGCGTGCCCTACGAGGACCACGAGTTCTTCCAGAAGCACGCCACCGTCAACGTCGACCGGTACGCGACCAAGGAGCAGGCCGCCGAGGGGCGCGCGGGGCTGGCGCGGTATCTGGTCGACCTGGTGAAGAAGAAGCTGGAAAGCCCCGCCGAGGATGTGGTGTCCGATATCGCGGAGCGGGTGCGCGCCGGGGAGATCGATATGAAGGAGGCCGCCCAACTGGGGACCGGCCTGCTGATCGCGGGCCACGAGACGAGCGCCAACATGATCTCGCTCGGAGCCCTGGCCCTGATGCGCAACCCCGATCAGTTCGCCCTGTTGCGCGATACCGACGATCCGAAGATCGTCGTCAACGCGGTCGAGGAGCTGTTGCGGTACCTCAGCATCATCCAGAACGGACAGCGGCGCGTCGCGATCGAGGACATCGAGATCGCGGGGGAGACCGTCCGGGCCGGAGACGGCCTGATCTTCGACCTCGCGCCGGCCAACTGGGACGAAAAGGCATGGGAGCAGCCGGATCGGCTGGATCTGCGCAGGCCCGCCGGTCAGCACCTCGGGTTCGGCTTCGGCCCGCACCAGTGCGTCGGACAGCAGCTCGCCCGGGCCGAACTGCAGATCGTCTTCCGGACGCTGGTCCGGCGCATTCCCACGCTGCGCTTGGCGATTCCGTTCGAGGAAGTCCAGTTCAAGCACGACCGGCTCGCCTACGGGTTGTACGAGCTGCCGGTGAGCTGGTAGGGCGTCGAGCCGAATGCGCTCGGCCGCAAGGTTTCCTGACGGGCCACTGAGAATTTCAATCTCCAAGAAAGAGAAGAGGCGAACCCCTGTGACCACAAGCGCGGCCAGCGACGTCTACTACGACCCGTACGACGTCGATCTCAATGCCGATCCCTATCCGATGTTCAAACGGCTCCGCGAGGACATGCCGCTGTACTACAACGAGAAGCACGACTTCTACGCGGTCAGTCGCCACGCGGATGTCAACGCGGCGTTGCTGGACAAGGACACCTACAGCTCCGCGCGCGGTGCGATCATCGAACTGATCAAAGCGAACATCGAGATTCCCTCCGGCGTGCTGATCTTCGAGGATCCGCCGATCCACGACATCCACCGCAGCCTGCTGTCGCGCATGTTCACCCCGCGCAAGATCCGCGCGCTGGAGGACAAGATCCGTGAGTTCTGCGCGCGCAGTCTCGATCCGCACGTCGGTACCGGACGACTGGACTTCATCGCCGACATCGGCGCGCAGATGCCGATGCGCACCATCGGCATGCTGCTCGGCATCCCGGAGGAGGATCAGGAGGCCATCCGCGATTTCGCGAACGAGCAGATGCGGACCGAGGAGGGCAAGCCGATGAAGGCCGCCTCCGAGGGCATGGCCGGCGGCGACATCTTCGCCGCCTACATCGACTGGCGGGCCGAGC
This sequence comes from Nocardia sp. NPDC047648, assembly GCF_040642815.1. Taxonomy (NCBI): domain Bacteria; kingdom Bacillati; phylum Actinomycetota; class Actinomycetes; order Mycobacteriales; family Nocardiaceae; genus Nocardia; species Nocardia sp. NPDC047648. The sequence goes on from NZ_JBEYSX010000012.1 coordinate 123,841, forward strand.
ATCCCTCCGACGACATCATGACCGAGCTGCTCAACGTGGAGTTCGAGGACGAGACCGGCGCCGTGCGCAAGCTGCGCCGCGAGGAGTTGCTCACGTACGTGAACGTGGTCTCCGGCGCGGGCAACGAGACAACGACCCGGCTGATCGGCTGGGCGGGCAAGGTTCTCGCGGAGCATCCGGACCAGCGCCGCGAGCTCGTGGCGAACCCGCGGTTGATTCCGAACGCCATCGAAGAGCTGCTGCGCTTCGAACCACCCGCGCCGCATGTGGCGCGGTATGTGACCCGCGATGTCGAAGTGCACGGCCGGACCGTGCCGGAGGGCAGCGCCATGATGATGCTCATCGGCGCCGCCAACCGGGATCACCGGCAATTCCCGCCGGACGGCGATGTTTTCGACATCCACCGCGACACCCGCCAGCACCTCTCCTTCAGTGTCGGCACGCACTACTGCCTCGGATCGGCGCTGGCTCGCCTGGAGGGACGGATCGCGCTCGAGGAGATCCTCGCGCGATTCCCCGAGTGGGAGGTGGACCTGGCGAACGCGAAGCTGTCGCCCACCTCGACCGTCCGCGGCTGGGAAACGTTGCCCGCGTTAACCTCCTGAACCGGTTCCGGTGCCGCGCGTGGCGGATGCGGGTGCACCCACAGGGATTCCGCGGGCGCCCGGGTGATGGAGGGGAGACCCGGACCGAAGATCAGCGAGCCGGCCGCGGCGGCCGCGGGACTCGGGTTCGCTGCCGCGGTACCGGTTCCGGCTCGCAGTCGGTGATGCCGCACGCCGCGCACAGCCGCATCGCGACGATGGGTGTCATCCGCGCCGCATTCACCGCGCGACGGCGGGAAAGCCTCCGATGACGCCGTCGGCCTCCAGCGCGCGGATCTCCGTCTCGCTCAGGCCGAGGGCGGTGAGCAGTTCCGTGTTGTGCTCGCCGAGCAGGGGCGCGTGCGTCCGGTGGTAGCGCCGCGGACCGGCCGAGGACCGGAACGGCACCGTGCTGTGTCCGGCCGTCTGGGCGACGGGGTGGGCGACCGGCTCGAAGAACTCACGGAATCGCAGCTGGGGCAGTTCGGTCTGACGATGCGGCTGCATGACCTTCGCGACCGGGACACCGGCATTCCAGAGGACGCGGACGATCTCGTCGCTGTCGCGCTGCGCGCACCATTCGGCGAGCCGCTCGTCGATCAGGTCGTGCCTGCGGCGGCGCCCCGGTGCGGAGGAGAGTTCGGGATCCAAGGCCCAGAACGGGGTGCCGAGCGCTTCGCGCAATCGCCGCCACTGCGCGTCGGTGGCGACCGCGATCGCCACCCAGCAATCCTCCCGGCCGAATTCGTCCATTCCCGCCGCTCGATAGAGGTTCTGTGGCGCCGCGCAGGGGCCGCGGTTGCCGTCCCGCTCCAGCAGCGCGCCGTAGGCGGAGTATTCGATCACTTGCTCGGCGGCCACGTTGAGCGCGGCCTCGACCATAGCGGCCTCCACCAGCACTCCCTGACCGGTGCGCCGCCGGTGTTCCAAGGCCAGCAGCAGGGCGTTGAGCGCGTGCACGCCCGCATTGGGATCACCGATGGAGTAGGGCTCCACGGGGTTCTGGTCCGGGTAACCGGTCAGCCAGGTCAAGCCGGATGTGTCCTCGATGACGTACGCGAAGGCGGGGTTGTCGCGCCAGGGACCGTCGAGGCCGAATCCCGGCATCCGGACCATGATCGTGTCCGGGCGCCGTTCCCGCACGGCCGGGTAGTCCAGGCCGATCTGTTCCAGGACGCGCGGCGTGTAGTTCTCGACGATCACATCGCATGTGGCGGCCAGCCGCTTCAGCAGATCCCGCCCTCGCTCGGAACGGAAGTCCAGCGTGAGGCTCTTCTTGCCGGTGTTGAGTCCGGAGAAGATCGGGGACTTCTCCCACCATTGATCTTCGGTCGGCGGCACGCCCGCGATGAGGCGGGTGCCGTCGGGTCGCCCGGCCGACTCCACATGGATGACCTCCGCGCCGAGCATGGCGAGGAAGTGGGTGCACGACGGTCCTGCCCAGAACGTCGTGAGGTCCAGGACGCGAAGTTCACGGAACGGCAACGGATCCGGCACGCCGACACGGGCTGTGCTCGCGCGCTCGCGGCGCCGGGCTCGGTACTCCTCGGTGTGTTCACCGAGCCGGGGAGCGGGTTGCGGGTCGCGCAGCAGCGTGGGCCGGGTGCGGTACGGCGGGCCGGGCTGGACGAAGCCGTCCCGGGGGTTGACCGTGAAGAACTTGCGCGCCACATGATGATCCATGGTGGGCGCGTCGGCCCCGTTGACCACGGGACCGTTGGGAATGCGGAAGGCCGTCGCCAGGTCGCGGATCACCTCGGCGGGCTGCTCGGCCATCCAGGCGAAGATCTCCAGTGCTTTCTCGTTGGCCCGCTGGGTGATCGCGGGGTTGGGGTCTTCCTCGATCCACTCCGGATGCCCCACCATCGCGCACAGGTCGAACCACTGCTGCGCGGTGCCGCAGCCCACCGCCACCAGGCCGTCGGCGGCGGTCGCGACCCCGGGCACGCTGCGCCGTCGTTCCGTGCGGAACGGTCGTCCGAGGGCGTCGAAGAACGAGACCGGGAAATAGGTGAGCCCGAGGATCTGGGTTTCCAGCACGGACAGGTCGACTAGTTCGCCGGCGCCGGTTCCGAGCGTGCGCAGCCGCGAGGTCATGGTGGCCGCGCAGGCGTAGGCGCCGGCGAACCACTCACCGATCCGGCCGCCCACGTGCACCGGAGCGCGGTCCGGCGCACCCCGGCCGAGCCCGACGATGCCGCCGGACCAGGCCTGCAGGGTGAACTCGGTGGCCGGGCGATCGTGCCACGGCCCGTCGAGACCGAAGGGGGTGATCGCGGTGACCACGAGGTGCCGGTGCGTGCGCCGCAGCGCGGCGGCGGTGAACCGCGGATGCTCGGTGAGCCGCGACCCCGGCGACCACACCACGATGTCGGCCGAGGCCAGCAGACCGTCGACGAGTTCCAGGTCGGCGGGCGCGCCCGGGTCGGCCACCACACTCTTCTTCGAACAGGCCAGGAAAGCGAACAGCGCGCCGTCGGAGCCGGGGGCGAGTTCGGTGTGCGAGGCCGACCAGCGCCGTAGCGGATTCCCCTCCGGCGCTTCGATTGTGACCACCTCCGCGCCGCCGTCGGCCAGTATTTTGGTGCAATACGCACCGGCGATCCCGCAGGAGAGGTCGACCACCACGCATCCGCGCAACGGCGGCTCGACGGGGCGTTCGGCGCTGCTTGCGGATTCCTTCGATGCCATGACCCTCACCGTTCCGATCCCCGGCGCGCGGCGGACTCAGACCTGCTTCTCGCGGCCCGACTTGCTGAGCCGGAACTCCGGCGGGAACTGCGCGTCGTTGTCCTTGACCGAGTTGTTGAGCCCGCCGTCGAAGGCGTTGTCCAGCATGAGTTCGTCGTCGTCGGCGTGGATGTGGCCGCCCATCGACTCGAAGAACCCGCTCAGCAAGCTGCCCATGTACTCGCCTTGGTGCTGCTTCATCACCTCGAAGAAGACCTTCTGCATGAAGACCGTGTCGGTGGGCCGGTTGCGCGCACAGGCCCGCGCGTACTTCTCGGTCTCGGCCTCGAGCTCCGCGCGGGGCACGACCTTGTTCAGGAAGTTGCACTCGTACATCTCCCGCGCCGTGAACGCCCGGCCGGTGAAGACCATCTCCTGGAACCGGCGCAGGCCCATGGTCTGCGCCCACGTCCACATCCGCGGTCCCCAGCCGTAGTACCGGAAGGACGGATGACCGAAGAGGGCGTCGTCGGAGGAGATCACCAGGTCGGCGTCGGCGGCCTGGTAGAAGTGCCAGCCGTAGCAGTAGCCCTTCACCTCCAGGATGCTGATCTTCTTGAACTCCTGCAGGCTGCGGCAACCGGCTTGGGCATTGGCGTACCACTGGCTGATCGTGGCGCCGTGCCGGAAGGACTCCTTGGGGGGATACCGCACCTCGTCCTCGCCGATCTTGTACTCGCTCAACCGCGGACCCTGGGTCGGCGCGTTCTGCACCGCCATGAACTCGGGGAGGTCGGCTCCGGTGCCCAGATCGTCGCCCGCGCCGCGCACGACGAGCACCTTCACCTCGTCGTCGACGTTCGCGCGGTGCAACAGGTCGGCGTAGCGCAGGCGCGCCGCGATGGTGGGCGCGTTGAGATGGTCGGGCCGGTCGAACGTGATGGTCGCGATCCGGGTCTCCGGGTCCTTCTCGTAGCGGATGATCTCCTCCGCCGAGGGCTGCTCGGTACCGGGCATGGGCGGGCTCCTTTGCCGAAGTCGAAATGTGTCCGGAACCTCGTGCCGGACACGGTTGTTCGGTGCTCCGGCGGTTCCGGAGCGCCGAACCCTAGTGCTCCCAGTGCGGAGCGACGGTGAGCACCTCGGCGCCGTCCTCGGTGATCAGCACCGCGTCGCGTCCGAACACCGCCCCGACACCCGATTCCCACACATACGCGGTGACGGCCAGCACCATGCCCGGTTCCAGGCGCTCGGCCTCGGCGCTCGCCCGCAGCTGGGAGGTCACCACCGGCGGATCGAAACCCATGCCGAGTCCACGCGCCACCGGCATCGGCGGCAGCGGTTCGCCCGCGGTCTCGTAGGCGGCGAGCAGATCGGTGCCCGCCGATCCGGGACGGCAGGCCTCGATCAGGCGCGCCCACAATCCGTCCCAGCGCCGGTACAGCTTGCGGACGTCGTCGCCGCCTTCGCCGCCGACCGGCCAGGTGCGGCCCACCTCGCCGATGTAGCCCTCACCGAGGACACCGGAGGAGAAGGCCACCAGATCGCCCGATCGCACGCGCCGGTCCGCGCCCGCCCGCCGCCACGGGTGCTCCCGTGAGGTCACCCAGGCCGAGTCCTGCGACGCGGGGGTGCTGACGCCGCCTGCGGTCATCGCTTCCAGCAGCGCACCGATCAGCGCCTGTTCGGTGACCTCCGGCGCGAGCCGGGCCACCGCCGCGGACAGGCCGGTCTCGGCGATCCGGAGTGTCCCGCGCAGGACCTCCACCTCGTGGGCGGTCTTGATGCGGCGCGCGGCGCGCATCGCGAGCTCACCGTCCACCAATTCGGCGCCGGGGAAGGCGGTCGGCAGCAGTTTCGCGAAGGTGGGTGACAGCGCGTCGGTGCCGACCCGCCGCGCGGTGGCGGCTCCCTCGATGCCGCGCAGCACGGCGATGGTGTTCACCGGGTTCCACGCGATGCCGTACAGGTGCTCGTGCGGGATGTCGTCGGGCACGCCTTCGTCCCAGGTGCTCAGCAGATGCACCGCGCGCGTGCGGCGCACCACCGTCGCCACCGGGCCGAAGGGGCGGGTGCCCGCGACCCACAGTTGCGGTGTGCCCGATACGTAGCGGGCGTTGGCCTGACGTCCGAGAACGAGGACGTCCAGATCATGGGCTTGCATCTGTGCCAGGGCACGATCGCGCCGCCCATGTCGCAGGGCGCGATCGTCCGGCACGACCTCAATGGCCATAGGGGGCATAGGGATAGTCGGTGAGGGCCGTCCAGCCCTCCTCGGTGATCAGGATGATTTCCTCGCTTCGGTAGCCGCCGGTGCCGTCCTCCCAGACGACCGGCTCCAGAACCAGCACCATGTTGGGTTCGAACACGAAGTTCTCGTCGAACTCGTCGCCGAGATCGGTGCCGATCATCGGCATCTCGGCGGCGCTCACGCCGATTCCGTGTCCCAGGTAGAAATGCGGCAGCCACGGCTTGGCGCCGCCGTTGGCGGCGATCGCCGCCCGGGCGAGGTCGGCCGCGGTGGCGCCGGCCCGGGTCACGTCCAGCACCGCCGTGAGGATCTCCCGCCAGCGCTCGAACTGCCGCTGCTGGCGTGCGTCGGGCTCGGTGCCCACCGTCCAGGTGCGGCCGAAATCGGAGCAGTAGCCGCCGTAGGTGATGCTGACATCGGTCCAGAGCACGTCGCCCGCGGCCAGTTCTCGTTCGGTGGTCAGCAGCGGGAGGGCGAGATCACCGTGCGTGGTCCAGACGCCGTCGGCCTTGGTCTCCGGCATGACCTGCCAGATGGCGTCGAGCATGGTGGCGGTGGCGCCCAGCTCGAAGGCCCGGCGCACGAAGCTCGCCGACAGGTCGATCTGCCTGCGCCCGGGCGCCAGCGCCGCCTGTACGTCGACCATGGCCTGCTCGGTGATCCGGCACGCGGTGCGGATGCAGGCGATCTCGTCGGGCGTCTTGATCAGTTTCGCGGCGCCGATCACGGTGGCGGCGTCCGGCGGAGGGCCCCCGGGGAACAGCGTGGACCGCGCGCGCAGCATGGCGCCGGTGCACTCGTCCACCGCGATGGCCGACCCGGCCGGAACGAGATCGTCGATCAGCCGCGCGAAAGCCGCCACGCCTTCGTCGAATTCGAGGTAGACGGGTCCGTGCAGGTGATCGGCGGGAAGATCCGACTCCGCCGACGCTCCTTCCCGAAAGGGCAGGAACAGGTGCGGCCACGGATCGCCCGCCACCACCACGGCGACGGGCCGCTCGACGTGGGCGAGCCCGGCGTCGCCGAGCGGCCAGTTCGCCCCGGTCGAATACACGACGTTGCTGTTGTTCAGCAGGATCAGCGCGTCGACGCCCTGCTCGGCCATGACCGATCGCAGCCGCGCTCCGGTGTCGCGCCGCATGCGGGCGCGATCCGGTACCTCGGGGATCTCGACGGACGAGGTGGCCGTGACGGGGGACGACGTCATGACAGACCCAGGAATTCCGTCACGTTGCCGCTGACGATCCGGGCGGCGTCCTCCGCGCCGACGGCCTGCACGACGGCTTCCAGGGACTTCTCCGAGTAACCGAAGGTGCTCTCGTTGTGCGGGTAGTCCGACGACCACATGACCCGGTCGCGGCCGATGTGGTCGATCAGCGACAGGCCGAGCGGGTCCACCATGAACGACGCGCGCATGTGGTTGTCCCAGTAGTGGCGCACGTCGTGCTCGACCGGACGATCGAGCATGTGCTGGAAGGAGGCCAGCATGTGCTCGGCGTCCTGGATCGCCGAAGGCACCCAGTTCACCCCGCCCTCGAACCAGCCGATGCTGAGACCGGGATGCCGGTCGATGATGCCGCTGAAGATGTACTTGGAGAACAGCTCACGGAACGGGGCGACGTTGTGCATCATGCCGACGGCGACACTGTTCACCTCGCAGGGGCTCGACAGCGGCGACTCACCGATGTGGTGGGAGACCGGCACACCGGACGCCTCGATCGCGTCCCACACCGGGATCATCGCGGTGCTCGCGTAGTCGATGACGTTGCCCTCGTCGTCCTTGCCCGCCGACAGCGGCAGCAGGAAAGTCCTGAGTCCCAGCGACTTCAGTTCCGCGAGGGTGCGGCGCGCGCCGTCGGCGTCCCACCAGTTGATCAGCCCGACGCCGTAGAAGGTGCCGCCGGACTGCTCCTGCAACTCCGCGATGTAGGCGTTGTACACCCGGAAGGAGAGCTCTCGAATCTCCTTGTCCGGGTAGAACAGCAGCGCGAGCAGGGCGTTGGGGAACGCGAGTTCCTTGGCGATGCCGTCGGCGCGCAGATCGGCGATGCGTGCCTCCAGGTTGGCGCTGCCGGATCCGTCCAGCGGGTCGTACTGCATCAGTACGTGGCTGAAGTCGCCGGGCAGGAACGACCTGCCCTTGCGGCCCAGCTGGTAGGCGCCGTCCTCGTACCACACCCGCGGGGCGCGGTCCTTCAGCGATTCCGGGAATCGCTCGTAGAAGATGTCGTGCGCCAGCGAGATGTGGTTGTCCGCCGAGAACACCTCGGTGCCGGGCGGCAGGCCCACCGAGCCCTCGGCGTGGCCGCGGCGATCTTTCGGCGGACCGAATCCGCCGGGCGGGTACAACGAGGCACTGCTGGTCGGAACCGACATCTTGACCCTCCCATGGATCTGTTCGCTGCACGGAACCGCGGTCACGTCGGCGGGGTGGCGAACGCGGACTTCGGCGGCGGCGTGTGGACCGCGGCCGCGGATCCGCCCGGCTTCGGTGGCCGGGCTCGCGACGACCCGCGCGGCGGCGATCCAGCTCGGATCGCTGCGGCTCCGTCGTGGGAATGACGTTATCACAATCAGAGAAGGTGACCTACCCATTCCATTGTTAAGCGGCATGAAATGCGTCTTCAGCAGCGAGAATGTGATTACCGCTCAGTGTGGTGAGAAGGGAACTGGTCGGAGGGCGTCCATGGATGGGCGGAGTCGGCCGCCTTCGGCGTCGAACTCCAGCGCTGCGAGAGAGGGGCGTTTCCAGGGAGCTCGGAACGGTCGTCCTGAGACCCTTGTCACATCGGCAAAACCAACCTACTGTGTGTTCACTAGGTTTGATCGAAACAGGGATTCCCGTGACCACTCCTCGTCCCTATGCCTCCCTGCTGGCCAAAGGTGAAGACCGCAGGCAGCGCATCCTCGCCGTCGCTCAGCGACTGCTCACCCGAAACGGTTGGCGCAGTACGACACTGGCGCAGATCGCCCGCGAAGCGGGTGTGAGTCCGGCCGGTCTGCTGCACCATTTCCCGTCCAAGGAGCAACTCCTGCACGCCGTGCTCGACGCCCGCGACGCCGACGACGCCCGCGAAGCCGACGTGACCGGAGACCTGTTCTCGGAGATCCGCAAGGTCGCCGACCGTATCCAGCGCTCACCCGAACTGGTGGGCACCTTCGTAGTACTGCTGGTGGAGAACCTGCTGCCCGAGGCTCCCCTGCACGAGCGCCTGCTCGACCGTTGGAAGGTGGCCGTCGGCATCGTCGCCGACGTGATCCGTCGCAACCAGGAGATCGGACGGTTCCGGCCCGATTTCGATCCTGACATCCGGGCCGTGGAAATCGTCGCTTTCATCAATGGAATGGAGATCTCATGGATGCTCGACCACTCGATCCCGCTGGCCGAGGTGTTCCACGAGTACACCAGGTCACTGGCCCGCGACTTCGCGCCGGATGGGGAACGATGAGATACCGGCTCGACGTCGTCGCGACCAGCGTCGTCGATGTCGTCGAACACGCAGGCGGCTGGCTGTTCGACCGCTCCGTCGCCGGATGGGACGTCACGGTGCTGGTCGCCGACCTGTCGGATACGCGGCCGCTGCGCATCCTCGGCGCGGAGGTGCTGGAGCTCGAGCAGGTACTCGCCTCGCGGGGGCAGGGACGTCAGCCGCACGCGCTCGCCGTCGCCGCCGACGTCTGCGAATGTGATCGCCGGGCGCGCCGGGGGCTGTTGAAGGCCCTGGACGACGGTGGCGTTCAGGTGGTGGTCTGGGGTGAGGGCTGGCCGTCGCCGCCGGAGCATCGGGTCGATCCGGTGCTGCACCGGCTCAGTGTGGCCGCGCAAGCGTTCAAAGCTCAGGCGCTGACCGCGGCGGCGGTTCCGGCCGCCTCGGTCGGCACCACCGAGGTCTTCCGCAGTGGGCTGTCGGCGTTCCCTCCGATCGGCGCCGACCTCAGTCCCGTCGGCTGACCCCCGCTCTCCGTCTGCGCCGACCCTCCTCCGCGTATTGAATTCTCATATGAGCTGTGTCACCGTATGCATATATGAGAATGGCATTTTCCACCACCGAGAGGGTGATTAATGCAGTCCGAGGCCGATACGACGCGGAGGCGTCACCGCCTGCTACCGGGACACGAGCTGCGCAGCACGATCACTCGGGCTGCGGCGGGTCCGATGCAGGCCGTCGGAGGGCTGTTCGCCATGTCGGCGGACGCGGTGCGGTTCTTGTTCCGAAGACCGTTCCAGACCAGGGAATTCCTCGAACAGTCGTGGTTCATCGTGCGGGTCTCGCTGGTGCCGACGCTGCTCGTGGCGATCCCGTTCACGGTGTTGGTGAGCTTCACGCTCAACATCCTGCTGCGTGAACTCGGCGCCGCGGATCTCAGCGGCGCGGGCGCCGCGTTCGGCGCGGTGACCCAGGTGGGTCCGATGGTCACGGTGCTGATCGTCGCCGGGTCCGGCGCGACGGCGATGTGCGCCGACCTCGGCTCCCGCACCATCCGCGAGGAGATCGCGGCGATGCAGGTGCTGGGCATCGATCCGGTGCAACGACTCGTGACGCCTCGGATGCTGGCCTCCGGCCTGGTGGCGTTCCTGCTGAACAACCTGGTGTGCATCATCGGCGTGATCGGGGGCTACGTGTTCTCCGTCTATGTCCAGGACGTGAATCCGGGCGCTTTCGCCGCGGGGATCACGCTGCTCACCGGGATCGACGAGGTGGTCATCTCCTCGGTCAAGGCTCTGCTGTTCGGTCTGGTGGCCGGGCTCGTCGCCTGCTACCGGGGCTTGATCGTGACCGGCGGGGCCAAGGCCGTCGGCAACGCGGTCAACGAGACCGTGGTCTACGCCTTCATGTCCCTGTTCGTGATCAATGTCGTCGTCACGGCGATCGGCATCCAGATGACCGTGCGATGAAGGAGCGGCGCTGGTGACTCTGATCGCGCGCTACCCCAAGACCATTCGGCGCATCCGGCGGCCGTACCAGGCGCTCGGACGGATCGGCGACCATGCCGTCTTCTACGTGAAGGCGCTGGTGTACGCGCCGTTCGGGGCCTGGCACTACCGTCGTGAGACCGTCCGGCTCATCGCCGAGATCAGCATGGGCTCCGGCGCGCTGGCGGTGTTCGGCGGAACGGTGGTGATCGTCGGATTCCTCACCTTGGCCACCGGCGGCACCCTCGCCGTCCAGGGCTACAGCTCGCTGGGCAACATCGGCATCGAAGCGCTGACCGGCTTCCTGTCGGCGTTCATCAACGTGCGCATCTCGGCGCCGGTGGTCGCGGGCATCGGACTGGCGGCGACCTTCGGCGCCGGGGCCACCGCGCAGCTGGGCGCGATGCGGATCAACGAGGAGATCGACGCGCTCGAATCGCTGGCGATCGAACCCATCCCGTACCTCGTCGGCACCAGGATCGTCGCGGGCATGATCGCGATCGTCCCGCTCTACGCCCTCGCGGTCATCGCCTCGTTCATCGCGAGCAGGGTGACCACCGTCGTGCTACTCGGTCAGTCCGCGGGGTTGTACGACCACTACTTCGGGACCTTCCTGAATCCCATCGACCTGGTGTGGTCGTTCCTGCAAGCGATCCTGATGGCCTTGACGATCCTGTTGATCCACACCTACTTCGGTTACTTCGCCAGCGGGGGACCGTCCGGTGTCGGCATCGCGGTGGGAAACGCCGTGCGGACGTCGCTGATCGGAGTCGTGTCGGTGACGCTGCTGGTGTCGCTGGCGGTCTACGGCGCCAACGGAAACTTCGATCTGTCCGGTTGAGAGGTGCCGATGTTGTCGACGATGAAGTCGCTCGCCCTGGCGACGGCGCGCCCCGCCGCCGGGCTCGCCTCGATCGCCCTGGGAATCGCGGTGATCGGCCTGAGCGTGACCATGTTCAACGGCGGATTCGCCGACACCGTGCCGGTGACCGTGCTGTCGCCGCGCGCCGGACTGGTGATGTATCCGGACGCCGACGTCAAGATGCGCGGGGTCACGGTGGGCAAGGTCGAGTCGATCGGCGAACGCGCCGACGGGCTCGCGTCGATCCGGCTGGCGATCGATGCCGGGCAGCTGCACCTCATTCCCGCCGATGTGCGGGTCGACATCGCCTCCACGACGGTGTTCGGCGCGAAATTCGTGCAGCTCGTCCCGCCGGAACATCCCGCGGCGCAGGCGATGCGGGCCGGACAGGTGCTCGACGCCGAGCACGTCACGGTGGAGATCAACACCGTGTTCCAGCAACTGACCACGGTGCTCGGGCGCATCGAGCCGGAGAAACTCAACGAGACACTCGGCGCGCTCGCCGATGCCACCGGCGGACGCGGCGACAAACTGGGCCTGATGCTCGGCGACCTGGAAAGCTTCCTCGCCCGGCTGGAGCCGGGACTGCCCGCGCTGCGCGCGGATCTCGCCATGGCGCCGCCGGTGTTGAACACCTATGCCGACGCGACCGGCCCGTTGCTGGAGACCGCACGCAACGCGAGTGCGATCAGCCGGACGATCGTGGACGAACAACACAATCTCGACGCCCTGCTGATCGGACTGATCGGCTTGTCGGACACCGGAACTCCGGTGCTCGCCGACAACCACGCCGCGCTGGACAGCGCGCTGACGGCTCTGGTGCCGACCACCACGCTCACCGACGAATACCACGAGGCGCTGACCTGCGCGCTCGACGGTCTCGGGTGGTTGTCGCGATCGAAACCGGTCGATGTGCCAGGACTCGGCCTGTCGGCGAACTTCCTGTTCGGCACCGAACCGTACCGGTATCCGCGCAATCTGCCGAAGGTGGCCGCCACGGGCGGTCCGCAGTGCTCGGTGCTGCCGGTCCCGTACGAGGGGCGGCCGCCGTTCGTCGTCGCCGATGTCGGCGCCAACCCCTTCGAGGAGGGAAACCAGACCGTGCAGCTGAACGTCGGCAACCTGCCGCAGGCGTTGTTCGGCCCCTACGCCGGGCGATCGGGGAACGGCGGTCCGCGATGAGCCCGCGCACTTCGCCGTTGCTGAAATTCGGTGTGTTCGCGGCGGTCATGCTCGTGCTGTCCGGATTCCTGCTGCTCGTGTTCGGCCAATTCCGCAGCGGATCGCGCGTGGAGTACGCGGCGGTGTTCACCGACTCGTCCGGGCTGCGTCCCGGCGACACCGTCCGGATCGCCGGCGTGGAGGTGGGCACGGTCCGGCGGGTGTCGTTGCGTGACGACCACAGGGTCAGGGTGAGTTTCGACGCGGAGCGCGGCGTCGCGCTGACGAACGGCACGGCGGTGGCCGTCCGGTATCTCAACCTCGTCGGCGACCGCTATCTGGAATTGTCCGACACCGCCGGACCGGCCGGAATCCTGCCCGCGGGCACCGAGATCCCGGTCGAGCGGACCTCGCCCGCGCTCGACCTCGACCTGCTGCTCGGCGGCTTGAAGCCGGTGATCCAGGGCTTGGACGCCCGCGAGGTGAACGCGCTGACCTGGTCGTTGCTGGAGATCTTCCAGGGCAAGGAGGGCACGCTCGACTCGCTGCTGTCGCGCACCTCGGCGTTCACCACCGCGCTCGCCGGCCACACCGAGGTGATCGAGCAGTTGATCGACCACCTCGGCACCGTCATGGCGACGCTGGCGAAAGACGGCGACCAGTTCGCGGGCACCATCGACCGGCTCGAACAGCTCGTCACGCACTTGTCCGAGGATCGCGATCCGATCGCCGCGGCGATCGACGCCCTGGACAACGGCACCGCGACCATCGCCGATCTGCTGACCGGGGCCCGGCCGCCGCTGGCAGGCACTGTCGACCAGCTCGCGCGGCTGGCTCCGCTGGTCGACCAGGACAAGCGGCTGCTCGACGACGCCTTGCAGCGAGCCCCGGGCAACTTCCGCAAACTGGTGCGCACCGGCGCCTACGGCAACTTCGTCCAGTACTACATCTGCGCGGTCACGGTCCGGGTGACCGACGACTCGGGGCAGGTGGCGGTGCTGCCCTGGATCAAGCAGGAAACCGGAAGGTGCAGCGGATAGCCATGCTGGAGTACCGCGGAAGCCATCTGGCCCGGCACGGCGTGATCGGCGTCGTGCTCGCAATCTGCGTCATCGCGATCGGGCTGCAATCCCAGCGATTCATCGAGTGGGCCGACAGCGTGCGATACCGGGCCGTCTTCAGCGAGGCGGGCGGGCTCGCGGCCGGCGACGACGTGCTCGTCTCCGGCATGCGAGTGGGCCGGGTATCGGATGTCTCGCTGCGCGGGGGCGATGCCTGGGTCACGTTCGCGATCGATGAGACCATCCGGCTCGGGGACGACAGCGCGGCGCACATCAAAACCGGTTCGCTGCTGGGAAAGCGGGTGCTGACCCTGGTCTCCGCCGGGGAACACACCCTGCGGCCCTCCGGCGTCATCCCGCTGGAGCGGACTTCCTCGCCCTATTCGCTGACCGACGCGGTGGGCGATCTGGCCGCCAACGTCTCGGAGATCGACACCGGCGCGCTCAACCGGTCACTGGACATGCTGTCGGCGACACTGGACCGGATCGCGCCGCAGCTGGGCCCGGCGTTCGACGGGCTGACCCAGCTGTCCCGATCGATCAACAGCCGCAACGGCTCGCTACGCGACATGCTGCACGCCACCGCCGAGGTGACCGCGATTCTCGGGCAGCGCGGCGAACAGGTGAACACCCTGATCCTGAACGCGAATTCGTTGCTCGGCGTGCTGGCCGCGCGCAGGCAGGCGATCGTCGACCTGCTGGCCAACACCGCCGCGGTGGCCAGTCAACTCTCCGGCCTGGTCGCCGATAACGAAGCCGAGCTCGCGCCGACCCTGGACCGGCTGAATTCGGTGGTGGCGATGCTGCAGAAGAACCGCGACAACATCGCCGCGGCGATCCCCGGCCTGGCGAAAGTCGCGCTCACCCAAGGCGAAGCCGTGTCCGGCGGGCCGTTCTACAACGCCTACGTGGCGAATTTGATCCCGGCCCAGCTCATCCAGCCCGCCATCGATCAGGCCTTCGGCATCCAGCCGCCCAGCCAGTTCCCGATTCCGACGCCGGAGCCGCCCCGATGAAGAAGAGAATCCTGGCAGCGGTGCTGGTCGTGTCGCTGATCGGCATCGGCGCTCACCTCGGATACCGGGCCGCGTTCGGCCCGAGGACGATTCGTGCGGTCTTCGCCTCCGCCACCGCCATCTACCAGGGTGACGACGTACGCGTGGCGGGTGTGGAAGTCGGCCGGATCGTCTCCATCCAACCGCGCGGCACCAGTGCCGAGATGGTGCTGGCCGTCGACCGCGACGTACCGATTCCGGCCGACGCCAAGGCGGTGATCGTCGCCCAGAGTCTGGTCGGCGCCCGCTACGTGCAGCTGACGCCCGCCTACCGCGCACAGGGACCGACGCTGCCCGACGGAGCGGTCATCCCCTTGGAACGCACCGCCGTCCCGGTCGAATGGGACGAGGTCAAGACCCAGCTCACCCGGCTGGCCACCGAACTCGGTCCCGGACTCGACCTGGCAGGCAGTTCCACCGGCCGCTTCATCGACCGCGCGGCGGACGCGATGGCGGGCAACGGCGACAAGCTGCGGCAGACCCTGGCGCAGCTGTCCGGGATCGGGCGGGTATTGGCCGACGGCAGCGGCGACATCGTCGGCATCATCACCGAACTGCAGCACTTCGTGACGGTGCTGCGCGACAGCGATGTGCGGATCGTCGAATTCCAGAACCGGCTGGCCAGCCTCTCGAGCGTGCTCGACGACAGCAGATCCGAACTCGACGCCGCGCTGTCGGAGCTGTCGGTCGCGGTCGCGGACGTGCAGCGGTTCGTGGCCGCCAACCGCAGCGGCGCGTCCGAACAGGTTCAGCGGCTGGCGGAGGTGACCCGGAATCTGGTGGATCACCGTGGCGACGTCGAGGAACTGCTGCACATTTTCCCGACGAGCATCGCCAACTTCTACAACATCTACAACCCCGACACCGCGACCGAAGCGGGCGTATTCGTGGTGAACAACTTCTCCAGTCCGGTGCAATTCGTGTGCTCGTCCATCGCGAGCCTGGAGCAGACGACGACCGCGGAGGCGGCGCGCAAATGCCGCGATTACCTCGGCCCGGTGATCGGGCTGCTGAACTTCAATTACCTGCCGTTCCCGGTCAATCCGCTGCACGGACCGACCGCGCGCCCGGAAAGTCTCATCTACACCGAAGACCATTTGATTCCGCGGGTGGTGGCGACCGAGAGTCCTCCGCCGCCCATGCCGAGCATCGCGGACATCCTGTTCCCCGGCGGAAGGCGATGACGTGAGAATTCTTCCGAGACGGGGTTGCGGACTGCTGGCGGTGGGCGCCTGTTCGCTGCTGACGCTCACCGGATGCGGCTGGCACGGAGTGAACTCGCTGCCACTGCCGGGTGCGCCCGGACAGGGTGCGGGAGCGACCGTCATCCAGGTCGAGATGGCGAATGTCGGTACGCTGGTGTCGAATTCGCCGGTGCTCGTCGACGACGTGGTGGTCGGCAGTGTGAGCGGGATCCGGCTCGACGGGTGGCACGCGGTGGTCGAAGCGTCGATCCGCGCGGACGCGGTGGTGCCCGCGAACGTCGTCGCGACGATCGGGCAGACCAGCCTGCTCGGTTCCAGTCACCTCGCGCTGAACACTCCCGCGGGGGCCGTGCCGTCCGGTCAGCTGGCCTCGGGAACCCGGATTCCGCTGAACAAGTCCTCGACCTATCCCTCCACCGAACAGACGTTGGCGTCGCTGTCGGTGGTCGTGAACGGCGGCGGGCTCGGACAGCTCGGTGAGATCATCGGCAACCTGAACGACGCCTTCAGCGGGCATCAGGACCAGATCGGTTCGCTGCTGGTGCGCCTCGACACGATGATGGGCGTGCTCGACGGTCAACGCGACGACATCATCGCGTCGATCGACGCGCTCAACCGGCTGGCCGGCCGGTTCGCCGAACAGCGCGACGTCGTCACCGAGACCCTGCGACGACTTCCGCCCGCCCTCGACGTCCTGCTGGCGCAGCGGCCGAACATCACCGCGGCGCTGGATCGGCTGCGCACCTTCAGCGACACCGCCACGGCGGTGATCACCGATGTCCGAACCGATCTGCTGACGAACCTGCGCAACCTGGAGCCGACGCTGCGCGCGCTGGCCGACGTCGGCCCCCAGATCGACGCGGCGCTGGCGTACGCGACGGTGTTCCCCTACGGCCAATCCGTCATCGACCGCGCGGTCCAGGGCGACTACCTGAACCTGTTCGCGACCGTCGATCTCACGGTGCCGCGGCTGAAACGGGAGATGCTGCTGGGCACGCCGTGGGGTGATCCGACCGCCGTGGTGCAGGCGGCGGTCGGGGACCCGGGTTACGCCCAGCAGACCTCCGACCCGCTCGGTGCCGGGATCACGCCGCCGCCCATCGGAGGCCGCTGATGCTGCTGTCGCGTTTGGTCCGCGCCCAATTGCTGATCTTCGCGGTCCTGTCGGTGGTCGGCCTGACCACGATGGCGACCGTCTACATGCGTTTGCCCAGCCTGGCGGGTGTCGGCACCATCAGCGTGTCCATGGAGCTGCCCACGACCGGTGGGCTCTATCGCTTCGGCAATGTCACCTATCGGGGCGTCGAAGTGGGTGAGGTGAGCTCGGTCGAACTGACCGGCGACGGCGTGCGGGCCACGCTGAAGATCGACAGCTCCCACCACATCCCCGCCGACCTCACCGCGGAGGTGCGCAGCGTGTCCGCGGTGGGCGAGCAGTACGTCGAGCTGCGGCCCCGCACGGACTCGCCGCCCTACCTGCGTGACGGCTCGGTGATCGACCTGCGCCACACCACGGTTCCGCAGCCGGTCGGCCCCATGCTGGACCAGCTCAGCAGCCTTGTGGGCAGCATCCCGACCGACAAGCTGCACGAACTGCTCGACGAACTCTTCCGGGGCATGCACGGCGCCCGAGACGATCTGGACTCGCTGCTGACGTCGGCGCAGACTCTGGCCGCCGAGTTGAACGGAGCAGGGGACCGGACCCGCACGCTGATCGACGACTCCCGGCCGCTGCTGGATTCCCAGGTGCGATCCGCCGACGCCATCCGGATCTGGACGCGCAGCCTCGCCGGCGTCAGCGATCAGCTCGTCGCCGACGACCCCCGGATCCGCGCGCTGTTGCGGTCCGGACCCGGATTCACCACGGAGGTCGCGCATTTGCTGGACTCGGTGAAGCTCACGCTGCCGATCCTGCTGTCCGACCTGACCTCCATCGGGCAACTCGGCGTGACCTACAACGCCGGGCTGGAGCAGATTCTGGTACTGCTGCCGCCCGCGATCTCGATGATCCAGGCGGTGCAACCGAATCGCAACGCCTCCGGGCTGGGCCTGGGCGACTTCCGGCTCGGCGGCATCTCCGATCCGCCGGCCTGCACGGTCGGTTTCCTGCCGCCGTCGGCGTGGCGATCGCCGGAGGAGACCGACACCATCGACACCCCGGACGGGCTGTACTGCAAACTGCCCCAGGATTCCGATATCGCGGTGCGCGGCGTGCGCAACATCCCATGCGCGAACAATCCCGCCAAGCGGGCGCCGACAGCGGCGCTGTGCAACAGCGACGAGGAGTTCCGGCCGCTGGCCACCGAGCAACCCCTGCTGGGCCCCTACCCGCGCGACCCGGGCCTGGAAGGGCAAGGTATTCCGCCGGATTCACGCTGGTCCCCGGGGACGCCATCACCTGCCGCGCCCGCGTCTGCTCCCGCGAACTCCGCGGGCCCCTCGATCGGCATCGCCCGATACGACCCCCGGACCGGCAACTACCTCGGCCCGGACGGCCGTCTCTACCAGCAGAGTGACTTGGCGTCCGCGCCCGGCCGGGGCTGGACCGACATGCTGCCGCACTGACCGTCGCGGTCTGGGCGATCGCCTTCGGCACGACGAGGCCATGCGCGTGGCGACCGTGAGCGCGAATCCGAAGCGCCCGTGGCGGTGGCTAATTCGCGTGACTCGTGCCGCCGAATGACACATACTCGACCCGCACGAGTCGAGATCGGGGAGGTAAGGGACTTGAAGCTGGCGGAGGCATTGACGTTGCGCGCGGATGCGGCGCGGCGGATCGAGCAGTTGCGTGCTCGCGTTGTGAGCAACGCGCGATTCCAGGAGGGGGAGGAACCCGCCGAGAACGCGGCGGCACTGCTCATCGAGGCGCAGGAGGTGCTCGGCGAGTACGAGACGCTGATCCGGCGCATCAATCGCACCAACGCCGCGGCGCGGATCGGAACCGACGGCACCTTGACCGACGCACTGGCCCGCCGGGACGCGTTGCGCCTGCGGCACTCCCTGGTCACGGCCGCCGCCGACGCGGCGGCGGGCAAGGGTCAGCCGGGGTACGCGCGCCAGCTGCGATCGGAGCTGAAGATGTTGTCCGCGTTGCCGGTGGCCGAACTGCGCGGGCAGGCCGACGACCTCGCCAGGCAGCTGCGTGAACTCGACGTGCGCATCCAGCGCTCCAACTGGGAGGTCGAGCTGCTGGACTGACCTGAGGGAGTGGAGCAGGTAGTCGTCGCGGAGGCGTGCACGAACCCGGGGCCGGACGGGATATTCCGGCCACTTTCCGGCGCACGATGGGCAGTGCGAGGGGTTCGACTCCCCTTCTCACACCGCAGCCCAGCACCGCGCACAGGAGACAGTGCACAGCGCACAGCACACCACCATGTGCAGATCCGTGACGACGAGGGTGGGCAAGGGGCACTCCACGCCTCATTATTCCCAGAGTTCCCCGCACGGCAGGGGAGGCAGGCCGGGGCGGACGTTGTCGTCGACGGTGATCACGAATCCGGTGTGGGCGCCCAACTCGGCGACCACGTCCGCGATCTGCGCCGCGCCCGCCTGGTACTCCACGGCGAAAGCGCCCGTGTCTATGCGGATGTGCCGCATCCGGCGGACGCGCGCGATATGCCGGGTCATCAGGGCGCCGATCGGGCGGAGCGTTTACGCAGCAGGAGAGCGAGCAGCAGGACGAGTACGGCGGCGAAGGCCAGCCCGCTCAGGCGCGTGGCGCTGCTCGCGCCGGCGGTGCGGAGCAGGTCGATCGGCTCGGCCGGTTCGCGTGGCGCGGTCGCGGTGGGCGAGGCGGCCGGTGTCGCGACGTCGCCGGCTTTCGAGACCGCCTCGACGATGTCCGCTTCCGGGGTGGCCGACGCGGTGATCTCGTCGGCGAGATTGGTGGCGAACTGGCCGATGAGCGTGCCCGCCACGTCGGCGAGCGCGCCGCGCCCGAATTGCGCGGGCTTGCCGGTGATCGCCAGATCGGTGTCCACGAAAACGTTCGTGCTGCCGTCGGATTCGACGAGTCGGCAGGTGATGGTGGCCTTGGCCGTTCCGTTGCCGCGGGTTTCGCGGCCGCGCCCCTCCAGCACGGCGATCCCGGCGGCCTCGTCCTGGGAGACCACTTTGATGACGCCGCTGTAACTCAGCCCCACGGGTCCGAGCTTGACCTTGATCTTGCCGTGGAAGTCGTCGCCGTCCCGGGAGGTGATCGTCGCGCCGGGAACGCACGGGGCGATGCGCTCCAGATCCAGCAGCACCTGCCAGGCCTGCGCGGCCGGAACAGGGATGGTGAAGGTGTTGTCGAGTTTCATGGAAGTCCTTCGGTGCTCACGCGTGCCTCGCGGGTCTCGGTCGCGGCGTTCATCGAATCGGCGGCGGCGCGCACCGCGCTGACGATGCCCTGATATCCGGTGCACCGGCACAGGTTCCCGGAAAGGGCCTCGCGGATCTCGGTCTCGGAGGGATCGGGATTGTCGCGCAGGAACGCCGTGGCCGACACGATGAAGCCCGGAGTGCAGAAGCCGCACTGCAACCCGTGCTTTTCCCGGAACGCCGCCTGCACCGGCGACAGTTCGCCGTCCGGTCCGGCGATGCCTTCGACGGTGGTGAGGTCGGCGCCGTCGGCTTGCACGGCGAACACCAGGCAGGCGCGTACGGCCTGTCCGTCGAGCATGACCGTGCAGGCGCCACACACGCCGTGTTCGCACCCGAGATGGGTGCCGGTCAGACCGCACTTGTCGCGCAGATAGTCGGCCAAGGTGAGCCGGGACGGCACGCGGTCCCGGCGGAGGGCGCCGTTGATGCGCACCTCGATGTCGACGTCAGTCATTCCGGGCCTCCTCTACGGCGCGCCGCCATGCGCGCGCCACCATTGCCGCCCCGACCCTGCGCCGGTAGTCGGCGGAGCCGTGCACATCCGACGAGATGGCGTTCAGTCCCGCGGTCGCGCTGCGGCCGATCTCCTCCGGCGCCGCGTCGACGGGACGCCCGATCAGCTCGGCTTCGGTCCGCGTGGCCCGCAGTGGGGTCGGCGCCAGGCCGAACAAGCCGATCGCGCACCGCTCGACCCGGGAATCCGCGTCCAGCCGGACCGCGACGGCCGCGCCCGCCATCGCGAAATCCCCACTGCGGCGGGTGAATTCCTCGATGGCGAAACCGCATCGGCCGTGCCACACGGGGAAGACGATCGCGGTGACCAGCTCGTCGGGCGCCAGGTCGGTGGTCCACATGCCGGTGAAGAACTCGGCTGCCGGGATCGTGCGCCTCCCGCGCGGCGAGAGTGTCTCGATGCGGGCATCGAGGGTCAGTGCCACCGCGGGGTATTCGGCCGCCGCGTCGGCGTGCGCGATCGCGCCGCCGATCGTGCCCCGGTTGCGGATCTGGAAGTGCCCGATGAGTGGAGTGGCCCTGGCCAGCAGCGGCACTCCTCGGCGAACGGCCTCCGACCGGCCGACCTCGGCGTGGGTGGTCGCCGCGCCGATCCGGACGGAATCTCCCTCGGTCACGATGCCGCGCAGGTCGTCCAGGCGGCGCAGATCGACGAGATGCTCGAAGACGGCCAGCCGCAATGCCAGCATCGGGACGAGACTCTGCCCGCCGGAGATGATCTTGGCCTCGTCGCCGAGATCGGCCAGGAGGGCCACGGCCTCCTCGGCGGTCGCGGGTGCGTGGTATTCGAAGCTCGCCGGCTTCATTCGGGACCCCTTCCGGCGGCACGCGCCTCGTCCAGCAGCGCCACGATCGTGGCCGGGGACAGCGGCAGCGTCGAGATCTCCACCCCGAACGGCGCCAGCGCGTCGATCACGGCGTTGAGGACGGCCGGGGTGGCCCCGATGGCCCCGCCCTCGCCGACGCCTTTGAAATTGCCGGGGCCCGGGCTCGGGGTCTCGACGTGCCCCACCTCGATCGTCGGCGCTTCGGTGGCCGTCGGCAGCAGGTAGTCCAGGAAGGTGGTGGCCACCGGATTGCCGCTCTCGTCGTAGGCGAGATGCTCGTAGAGCGCGCCGCCGATGCCCTGCACGGTGCCGCCGTAGATCTGGCCTTCCACGACATTGGGGTTGATCATCGGACCGCAGTCCTCGCTGACGATGTAGCGCAGCAGCTTCACCTGTCCGGTCTCGATGTCGACCTCGCAGGTGCACACGTGGGTGG
Organism: Nocardia sp. NPDC047648; assembly: GCF_040642815.1. Lineage (NCBI taxonomy): Bacteria > Bacillati > Actinomycetota > Actinomycetes > Mycobacteriales > Nocardiaceae > Nocardia > Nocardia sp. NPDC047648. The sequence goes on from NZ_JBEYSX010000012.1 coordinate 145,746, forward strand.
CGTTGGCCCAGATCGCCAGCTGCGGGGTCTTGTGGCGTCCGCTCGCCTCCAGCCCGGGCGGTACCCCCGGCGGCAGCGAATCGGTCTGGAAGTAGGCGATTTCGGCGATCTCGGCCAGTGCCAGGCTCTTGTCGGGCGTCCCGCGGACGGTGGCCCGGCTGCGGCTGAACTCGATGTCGTCGGCGCTCGCGCCGAGCCGGTGCGCGGCGATCGCCAGGATACGTTCGCGCAGCATCGACGCCGTGCGGGCGATCGCGCCCGCGGTCATCGAGCCGGACCGGCTGCCACCGGTACCGCCGCCGAACGGTGTGATCGCGGTGTCGCCCTGGATGGTTCGCACATCCGCGAGCTCCGCCCCGAGCGCGTCGGCGGCGAGCTGGACGACGGTGGTCTCCAAACTGTTGCCCGCGGAGCCACCCGCGACGTAGACGTTCACCTTGCCGCTCGGCTCGATGCGGATGGTGGCGCCCTCGGTGCTCAGGAACGGGCTGCCGCCGGTGGTCGGCTCCACATAGGTGCAGGTGCCGACGCCGAGGTAGCGGCCTTCGGCGCGGGCCCGGCGTTGCAGCTCGCGGAAGCCGTCGTAATCCAGCATCCGGACCGCTTGCTCCAGCGTTTCCAGCGGTGAGATGTTGTCGAAGGTCATGCCGTTCGGGTTCGCCCACGGCAACTCGTCACGGCGCAGCATGTTCCGCCTGCGCAGCTCGATCGGGTCGATGCCGATCTGCCGGGCGGCGTGGTCGAGCAGGATCTCGCGGGCCACCGATTCGAACTGCCAGGGGCCACGGTAGGCGAGGCGGCCGACGGTGTTGGAGTACCGGAATTTCGCGGTGAACGAGGCTTCGGTGATCCGGTACGGCCCGGGGAACAGGATCCCGACCACGACCCCGCCGGTGAGCGGCGACGGCGTCGGATAGGCGCCCACGTTCTGCACGTGGTCGATCGCGGCGGCGAGGATCTTTCCTTCGCTGTCGAACGCCATCCCGACGTCGGCGTGCTCATGGCGCGACATGCCCGCGGCCATCAGGTTCTCCTGGCGGTCCTCGATCCACTTCACCGCGGTGCCGAGTTTGCGTGCCGCCAGCAGGACGCAGGCGTCCTCGCGCAACGGGACCTGCTTGAGGCCGAATCCGCCGCCGGTGTCGCGGGCGATGACGCGCACCTGGTGTTCGGCGATGCCGAGCAGCCGGGCGCAGAACCCGCGCACCTCGTGTGGTGACTGGGTGGAGCTCCAGATCGTCATCTCCGCGGTCGGCGCCGACCAGTCCGCCACGATCCCGCGCGTCTCCAGCGGGACCGGCAGGTACGCCTGCTGAAAGATCTTCTGCCGCACCACATGCGCGGCCGAATCGAACACCGGCGCCAGATCGGCGGCGGGGCGTCCGGCCAATTCGCCCGCGTTGTTCCCCGCGAACGCGGCGTGCACCAGGTGCGGCGAATCCGCCGCGGTGACGTAGTCGACCACCGGCTCCAGTGGCTCGTAGTCGATGACCACCAGTTCGGCGGCGTCCTCGGCCACATATCGGTCGACCGCGATCACCAGGGCCACCGGGTCGCCGACGAACCGCACCTCCTCCTCGGCCAGCGGCGGCCGTGGCACCGGCGGGAAGCCGACGATGTCCAGCGCGTAGGAGATCTCGTGGACGCCGGAATTGAGGTCCGCGGCGGTATAGACGGCCAGCACGCCGTCGAGTTCGAGTGCGGCGGAGACATCGATGTCGCCGATCGCGGCGCGGGGGAGCGGGCTGCGGATGAAGCACGCGTGCGCCATTCCCGGCCGGGTGACGTCGTCGACGAAGGTTCCCTTGCCGGTCACCAGGCGGGCGTCCTCGATGCGCGGCACTCGGGTGCCGACGACACCGGTCGTGGTGCTGAACTCGGTCCGGGTCATCGGCGGGCTCGCAGGTGCGTCGAGCGGGATCGGCCGCGGGGCGGCTCGGGCGAAGTCATCCGGTTGGTCCTCCGTTCACCTCGGGCGCCGGGCGGCGCGCCCGCATGGCGGTCGTCGCCCCGGCGAATCCGGACATCGGGGGCGGGGTTTCGAAGCCAGGGGCAAGCCTCGTGCCGTGGCGTCGATCGGTTGCCGCTCGCGAATGCTGAGCACGTGTTTAGCATCGAGGTTCGCACGCTGTCAATTCCGCCTATGTCAAAAATGATTATGTCGCTAGTATTGAATGAGAATAGCATTCTCACCGCTTCGGCAGGCGAACTCGCCGGACGGGGCGGCCGGAAGGCGCCTCCGTGCGGGGCGACGATCGCCGAGAGGTTCACCATGCGCGAACTCGCTGCCCACCTGCTGCGCTGGCATGCCGCGAACGCCGTGTACGTGCTCGCCACCGTGGTGCGCGTGGCCGGTAGCGCGCCCCGGCCGGCCGGGGCCACCATGGCGGTGGACGGATCCGGGAACGTGCGCGGCAGCCTGTCGGGCGGGTGCGTGGAGGGTGCGGTCTACGAGCTGTGCCGGGAGGTGCTCGCGTCCGGCGAACCCGTCCGCCGGACGTTCGGTTACAGCGACGCCGACGCCTTCGCGGTCGGCCTGACCTGCGGCGGAGAGCTGGAGATCTTCGTACACCGGATCACCCCGAGCGAGTATCCGGCCGTCGAGGCCGCGCTCGACCCGGACGGTCCGATCACGTTCGTGCGCGACTTGGACTCCGGCGCCGTATGTGCGCTGGGGCCCGCGAGTGCCACCGGCGCCGACTTCGATGACGCGGTGGTGCGCCAAGCACGCGCGATGCTCGACCTCGGCGCGACCGGTGTGCGCGTCGTGGGCTGCGCGGACCGGGAGCGCATGGTGTTCGTCGAATCCTTCGCCCCCGCACCGCGCATGCTCATCTTCGGCGCCACCGATTTCGCCACCGCGCTGTGCCGGGTCGGCCGGCTGCTCGGCTACCACGTCACCGTGTGCGAGGCGCGTCCCGCCTTCGCCGATCACGCTCGGATGCCGGACGCCGACGAAGTGGTCCGGGATTGGCCGCACCGGTACCTGCGACGCACGAAAGTCGATGCGCGCACGGTGATCTGCGTACTCACGCACGATCCGAAGTTCGACGTCCCGGTGCTCACCGAAGCGCTGCGCCTGCCCGTGGCCTACGTGGGCGCGATGGGGTCGCGCCGGGCCGACCGGGACCGCAGGTTCCAGTTACGCGCCGCCGGTCTCACCGAACACGAACTGCGGCGGCTGCATTCGCCGATCGGCTTGGAGTTGGGCGGTCGGACACCGGAGGAGACGGCCGTGGCCATCGGCGCCGAGATCGTCGCCGTCCGGCGCGGGGGCTCCGCGAGGTCACTGTCGGCGACCGAGCGGCCCATTCATCCTGGTAAAATGCAGGCCGCCGCAGGAGAGTTTATCCGACTGCGCTAAGACGTACCCCGCCTACTGCAGGTGCTGTTGAGTACCGGTCGAACCACCACACTTGGCTTGTGTGAGTTGTTGCCGGCTGCGTGCGGTCCGCGCGCGGACCGCCTCCACGACCACCACCCCTGACGGACGCAATGGGCCTTGGGCGGGACTTACCCAATAGCGGACGGAATTCGGTGATGCGGACGGCGAAGGCAGCCTGATCTCTCCACCAGTACCGATGACGGTTACCCCATGGCGAAACAGTTGGGCGGCGGTGTCGTCGAGCAGCTTCTGCGAGATGTCCGAGCGAGTCAGGAACGTCCACGTGCTGGACCGTGGATGTGACACGATCGGGCCACCGCCGAGTCGCCGCTGCTCGAGGTCGACTTTCACGGCTTGGCCGAGCGCCGCAGGCATCATTACGCCCCACACCGGCCCTGCCTGCATCGTGATCAGACCTGAATCCGGGTCGACCACCGTCGGCAACTGACATGTCGTGCGATAGAACTCGCAACGCGACTGCGGGGTATCCCCTGATCTCGGCACGCCGATCACGAGTTCCCTCCTTCAGATCCGCTCGTCGAGTCCCGAAGCCGGTGTCGCCCCGTCTGTCGGTGGATGATGGTTGCCGAGTAGCCGCGGCGTTCCGACTCCGGCAGCCGGGCTTCGGCCCTGCCGGCTCTCGCTGCGGCGTTGAACGAAATGATGGCCAGCAGCCAGCCCGGCGCTTGCGGCTGGATTCTGAGGTAACCGTCCCGTCGGTAAAGGACAGCGGGCGTGGTCATCTGTACTCCTGGGCTATTCGATATCGGAATATGGACGGCACGGGTTGCGGCGTACGGTCGGCGCGCGCCAACGGGCGCCAATGGATCGAGAGGAGAATGCTGTGAGCGCGACAGTGACCGAGAGGCACAAGCTGATCGGGGACGTACACCTGATGCTGGTCGACGCCCAGGGGCGATACCTGTTCGGCCGCCGGGCCGACACGGGATACGAAGATGGAGCATGGCATCTGCCCTCCGGCCACCTCGAGTCCGACGAGTCAGTCGTCGATGCGCTCGTCCGCGAGGCCGCCGAGGAGGTCGGAGTGGTGATCTCCCCTAAAGATGTGCAATTCGCGCATGTGATGCACAACTCCAGTTCAGGCGGCCGGGCTGCGTTCTTCTTCCTGGTCCGCACCTGGGGCGGGACTCCGGCCAACCAAGAACCTGACAAGTGCGATGCGTTGGAATGGTTCGCGCCAGCTGAGTTGCCCGATCGGATGATTGCGTATTGCCGGGCGGCACTGATCTCGATCGCCGCTGGTCAGCAGTTTTCGGTGTACGGCTGGTAGGCAGTCGCTCGTCGGGTGCCCTGCGCGGCACCCGACCTGGCCGGATCTATAGGATCCTCCAGTCGATGAGTTGGTCGATGACCTCGCTCATCCGTTCGCGCGACATCCGCTTCTTTCGCGAATCCTCCTCCGATTCCACAGCAGCGCCGTACTGCCACCAGGCCGCGCCGGTGGCCGCATCCATCACAAGAAATCGGTCGGCCACGGCGGGTCCGCGCACGACCAGCGACACCGTTCCCGGCTCGGCGACGACAGCGTGGATGGCCTTGTGGCTCAGGGTGTACGTCGAGCCGACGACCTCCTCGCGCACATGCACCGCGTCCAGCTTTCCGGGATGGAGCGAGGAGTCGATCTCGGCGTCCCCGTAGATCCTGTGCAAGTATCGGTTCCGCAGGAGCCGACTGGAGTATGTCCAACGGTGGTTGTGCGGCCGGTCGATGTAGCCAGGCTGGAAAACGTGGAGACGCAGCCGGATTCCACACGGATCGCTGAACATCACGATCTTGTCGAGGATGTCGTAGTGCTCGCACAGAGACAGCAACTTCTTGTCGTCGAGTGCGGCGAGTGCTGATGACCGGAGCAACTGGCGGTCTGCGGCGAGTTCGTCGAGTACGGGCCGCGTCGCGGTGTGGACGGCCTCGGTGTTGTTCCAGTCGATGTCGCGCAGAGGTTTGGTGATCTCTTCAACGGCGTTCACTTCGGTTGACTCCTAGTCGGATTCGCGCTTTGCGCTGGACTTCCACAAGCGACAGACGGGCACGATGTCGGGGTAGCCGACGCAGGAGGATGCGCCCATGACGATCTCTTCCGCCGGGCAACCGCCCATGCAGGCGGATTCCTTGCAGCCGCCGCACGAGCTGCCGACCAGAGGCAAAGTGAACAGGTCGAACTCGTTGTTCAAGGTTTCTCGGTTGAGCACTACGTGGTCGCCCTTCATCTGGGCGAAATACATGTCGGTGTCGAACAGATACGAGCAGACGTAGGCTCTGCCGTCGGGGAAGATGCTGATCCGATCGAGCGTCCGTCCGATGCAACCCTGGTAGCCCTCGTCGGCGTACCGTTCCATCTGATCGCGGCGCGCATAGGTGGGCTGGAACCAGGCCCTCGTCTTGTACTCGGACGCGACCTCGCCCAGGCGGTCGCAGAAGTCGACCCATTCCGGCGGCGTCATCGCCATGTCCAGGTTTCCGTGGCCGGTCCCGATCGTGCTGAACACGTGGTACTTCACGAGCGAGGCACCGATGTCGTCTGCGATGTCCAACAGGTTCAGCGCGTCAGACTCGTTGGCCTTGTTGACTGTGCAGATGATGCGTGTGTCGAAGCCGCGGGCGCACAGTTCGGCACTGGTTTCAATCGCGATCTCGAACGTGCCCTGACCGCGCACGGCGTCGTGGGTGTCAGGGCTACCACCGTCTAGGCTGACCTGCACGTACGCGAAGTCAGAAGGCTCGAGTTTGCCGAACTTTTTGCGTGCAGGTTGTTGCGCGTTGGTGGTGGTGATGACGTGGCCATAGCCGATCTTGCGTGCTGCGCGGATGGAGTCGACATAGAAAGGGTGGAGCGTCGGCTCGCCGCCGAGGATCGTCAGCTTGTCGCCACCCATCTTTCGCCACACCGTCAGGGTGTCGATGATCTGCTGCGGCTGCATCTTCAGCGCCCGCTCGAGCCGCTCACCCATGTAGCAGTGTTCGCACCGGAGTTGACAGGCTTCGGTGATGTAGAGGTAGACGTTTCTAAATCTGCCGTAGGCGATCTTGTCGACCCGCTCTGGTTCGGGCGCGGTGAAGTCGCGGGGCATCCGCGCGTGACCATAGCGGTCTGCGCGAACAGTGGGGTTCGACAGCGGAATCGAGGTCATGAGATCGTGCTCCTGGAGTTCAGCATGGGTTCGATCAACCGGGCGGTGTGTTCCGCGGGAAGAGTCGCGTCGAGGATCGTGACTTCGACGCCGTGGGCCATGAACGCCGCTCGGATGTCGTCGATGGAACGGTCGAATCGCTTGGTCCGGGCTTTGAACAGCCGTGACGCATCGCCACGGCGGGAGTGCAGCAGCGCACCACATTTGCTGCACTTCCAGCCATCGAGCAGTGACGACATGGCCGGGATGCGGGGATCGGCGACCGGATCCTTCTCACATCGTTGACAGACGCGGCGACGACGCGCGCGGTTCCGCACAACGTTGCTGGCTGCGCACATCTCGATCGGCTCGACTCTGGCCATCGGAGCGGACTGTGCGAGGGCGTCGAACAGCAGCGATACCTGCTCAGCCGAGCCTGGAAAATTGTCCATCAGCACGACGTCGATGCCGCGTTGAACTATGGAATGCAGGTACGTACGCAGCGTCTGGTCGACGATGTCGGTATCGATCCAGCCGAGACCTCCCGCTGTTCCGGCGGTCGTGACGAGCACGTCAGCCGGGACCTGGTCACGTAATCGGAACGTGTGCCTGCGAGCGTTGCCACCGACAGCGAGCGTGAGCGTCGTTTTCCCGACTGCTGGAGGGCCCAGGATTGGCACCACGAGCGTGATCGTCATGGCGATCCCCTTCGTGAGATGTCTTGTTTGGACATCTCGACGATCTCCCCGGCAAGTGGAATTCACTACTACGGGGACGAATACGGCTATTCCGCTTCGGAATACTGCCCTCGCGGCGAAATGGTAGCGTTGAAAAACCCTGTCTAGAGCCACTACCTCACCAGCTGGAGCGGCAGATAATGGCGAGTTCGATCACGGGTCCACGGTGCTGTTCGCGATGCGGAAGCACACTGAGCGGGTACAACACCGGAGCGCTATGCCGAACCTGCGAGATGAGCCGCCCCATTCTGGAAGCTCCTGATCTACCGCCCGAGTTTTGGCGATCGACCCGCATGCTCGACGCCTTGGAGTCTTGGCATATGGGTCGAGTCATCTACGCCTATCGGACTCACCCATATCACGGAACACCTCTGCCGCAGGAGCACGTCGCCGGGTGGCTCAACATCTCCCAGGGCACCCTGTCGAAACTCGAGAAGGGCCCTGTCCCGGAACGACTCGGCCAGTTGACCCGATTCGCGACCGCGTTGAAGATCCCACCCGAGCTGTTGTGGTTCAAACTCCCGGGCCGGTCTAGCCTCGACGACGTGGACAGACACAGCTTCCTTCGAGCCGCCGCTGCTGTTACCGCCACAGCCGCGATCTCGCCGACTGGCCTGATGCGGATCCTCGACGATCTCCGCGTGTCCGAGACTCCGTCCAAGGTCGGCCTCGTCGAAATTCGTCAGCTCGAGGCGGCAGCCGACCTCTTCTCGACGTGGGATGCCACTTACGGCAGCGGCGTGGTGCGCGACGTCGTTGGCGCTCAGGTCCGCACCGCGTTCACCTATCTCGGCGCAGAGTGCGCGCCGAAGAACCGCCCCGATCTGCTCCTGGCCGTCGGCGCCCTCACCCACACAGCCGCATTTATGGCGTTCGATGCTTGCGAGCACGCCGACGCGACTAAAATGTTCCAACTGGCCCTCACCTGCGCTGAGGAAGCCGACGCATGGCACTTGCGCGCGAAGGTGCTCAGCTCGATGGGACGCCAGAAAATCTGGACCGGGCAAATCGAACAAGGCCTGGCTGATATCGACCGCGCGTTCCAGCACTCGGACAGGCTCACATCGACCGAAAGGGCGATGCTATTCACTGCCCGTGCCCGCGGGCACGCGAAGCGTGGACGGATCCAGGACACCCTCACTGCAGTCGGGCACGCCGACGAAAACTTCGCCAACTCGGAGCCACAAAACGACCCGAGCTGGATGGCCTACTACGACTCTGCTCAACACGCTGGCGACACCGGACACGCTCTCTTCGACCTGGCCGTCCACGGCAAGTTTGCGGGTGAAGCGCGGTCGCGGCTCGCCGCGGCAGTGGCCGGTCATGGAGATGAGGCGATCCGGTCGCGAACGATGTCGACGATCAAGCTCGCGTCGTTGGTGATGGCGACCGGTGACAGGGAGGAAGCAGTGGCGATCGGCGCCACAGCGATGAAACGCGCCAGCGCGATCAAGAGCAGGCGTGCTGCCGAAGACATTCAGGAACTGCGAGACTTCTCGCGTCGCGCAGGTGCTGTGATCGCGTGAATCCCGAACTCGTGCGGATTCTCGAAACCGCTTGCTCGGTCGTCGGCGTCTCCGGACCGCCGACGCCGATCAAGCTCGGAGAGAATGCGATCTTTCGCCTGCCCGGCGGCGTTGTCGCCCGGATCGCGCGCCTCGGCCAGCGGGACGCCGCCGATCGCGAGCTGCGCATCGCAAGTTGGTTGCGTGACAACAGTGTTCCGGCAGTCGAGCCAGCGGATACGACAGAAGACCTGGTAGTTGTCGAAGGACGTGCGGTCACATTCTGGAAAGAGCTTCCGCCGCATCGCAACGGGCTTCCCGCCGAGATCGCAGGTGCGCTGCGCCGCCTGCATACCCTCCCGCCCCCTGCATTCTTGAGCCAGGTCAGTCCATTCGTACGGCTCACCGAACGGATTGCCGCAGCCCGCACCCTCACCGAGGAGGATCGAGAATGGCTCAGCACCCACCTGAACCAACTGCGCACCGCCTGGAACGAACTGCCACCCGGGATGCCGTGGTGTCCGATCCATGGTGACGCCTGGGATGGAAACGTCGTCACCACCGAGGCCGGTACGACCCTGTTCCTCGACCTCGAGCGGGCTTCGGTCGGGCCGCCGGAGTGGGATCTCGTCCATACCGCAATCAAGCTGACGTCATTCGGCTGGATCAGCCAAGACGAGTATGACGACTTCGCCGAAGCCTATGGCTTCGACGTGACAACGTGGGCAGGATTCGAGCTTCTGCGCGACATCCGGGAAATGCGGATGACCTGCATGGCGGTGCAAACCGCCGCGGAGAACCCCGCCTATGCACCGCAGGCGCAGCACCGCGTCGACTGCCTGCGTGACCGCCTCGGTTTCCGCCCATGGAGCGGCTGGGAGCCGATCCCCTAGCTGCCACCGCCGCCGTAGCGCGTTGGCGCGGTACCGGCTTCCCCGCTCAGTCGAGAAACAAGTCGGGTGTGGGGTTTTCGCCGCCGCCGTAGCCGGACAGATCGTCGACACCGGCGTAGAACGACAGCGCGTCCGCATCGATGAAGCAGTTGCCGGTGACCTGCCCGGCGGGCCGGGTCAGGATGGCGACGGCGGCGTCGGCCATGATCCGCGGGCTGCGGGCGGCCGCGAGCTGCCGCTCGCCGTCGGCCAGGGCCGCGACCGCCGAGGTGGCGATATAGGTCTGCGGCCACAGGCAGTTGAAACCTATTCCGGCGTCGGCGAATTCGGCTGCCCAGCCTTGCGACAGCAGCGTCATGCCGTACTTGGAGAGGGTGTAGGCCGGGTGGGCGCCCAGCCAGCGTGGGTTCAGGTTGATCGGGGGCGCGATGGTCAGCACGTGCGGGTTGGCCGAGTCGCGCAGATGCGGCAGGCAGGCCTGGGTCAGCAGGAACATGCCGCGGATGTTGATGTCGTGCATCAGGTCGAACTTCTTGACCGGCAGTCGCTCGGTCGGTTCGGTGGCGATCGCGCTGGCGTTGTTCACGCACACGTCGATGCCGCCGAACCGCCGCACCGCGGTGTCGACGACGCGCCGCACGTCCGCTTCGTCGCGCACGTCGCCGACCACGGCGGCGGCGCGTCCGCCCGCGGCTTCCACCTCGGCGGCCGCCGTGTGCACGGTGCCCGGCAGGCGGGGGTGCGGTTGCGCGGTCTTGGCCAGCAGCACCACGTTCGCGCCCTCGGCGGCGGCCGCGATGGCGATCGCCAAGCCGATGCCGCGGCTCGCGCCGGACACCACCACGGTGCGATCGGTCAGCTGTCGGTCCTGGTCCGGCATCGTTCTCCTCGGTCGTTGCGGGCGTGTCGACCCGGTGGTACCACTCGAATGGTATTGGCATTCTCATTTTTCGCAAGTACGGTATTCAATGATGAACAACCAAGTGCAGACCTCCTCCGGGATCCCGCTGGAGCCGAGCTACGGACCGGACGCCCGGCGGGATGAGCCGCCCGCTCCGGGCGCCTACCCCTTCACCCGCGGCAATTTCGCGACCGGCTACCGGGGGCGGCTGTGGACCTTCCGGCAGTACTCCGGCTTCGGGACCGCGGAGGAGTCCAACCGCCGCTACCGGTATCTGCTGGAGCAAGGCGGTACCGGGCTGTCGGTCGCGCTGGATCTGCCCACCCAGTGCGGGTACGACTCCGACGATCCGGAGGTGAGCGAAGAAGTCGGCCGGGTCGGCGTCGCGGTGGACACCCTCGCCGATGCCGAAGTGCTCTTCGACGGCATCCCGCTGGACCGGATCAGCACCAGCTTCACCATCAACGGCACCGCCGCGATCCTGCTGGCCTTCTACGTGGCGGCCGCGGAGAAGAAGGGCGTGCCGCGCGCGAAGCTCACCGGCACGATCCAGAACGACATCCTCAAGGAGTACGCCTCGCGCGGCACCTGGATCTGGCCGCCGGAGCCGTCCTTGCGCTTGATCGCCGACACCATCGAGTTCTGCGCGGCCGAGGTGCCACGGTTCAACGCGATCTCGGTGGCGGGCGCGCACTTTCGGGATGCGGGCGCGAACGCCGTGCAGGAGATGGCTTTCACGCTGGCCGACGGCGTCACCTACTGCGACACCGTGATCGAACGCGGCCGGATGACCATCGATCAGTTCGCCCCGCAGATCTCGTTCTTCTTCTACACCCACGGCGACTTCTTCGAGGAGATCGCGAAATACCGCGCCGGACGCCGCCGGTGGGCCACCATCGTGCGCGAACGCTACGGCGCGACCACCGACAAGGCCTCGATGTTCCGCTTCGGCTGCGTGGCGGGCGGCGCGTCGCTCTACGCGCCCCAAGCGCAGAACAACCTGGTTCGCGTCGCCTACGAGGCGCTGGCCTCGGTGCTCGGCGGCGTGCAGTCGATGTTCACCGCCGCGTGGGACGAGCCGTTCGCACTGCCCAGCGAGGAATCCGCGACGCTGGCGCTGCGCACCCAGCAGCTGCTCGCCTACGAGACCGGGGTGACCAGGGTGGCCGACCCGCTCGGCGGCTCCTACTTCGTCGAGGCGCTCACCGACGCCACCGAGGCCAAGATCATCGAGATCATGCACGACCTCGAGCAGCACGGCGGCATGGTGCGCTGTATCGAGGACGGCTACCTGCAGGGCCTGATCGCCGACGAGGCCTACCGGCTGCACCAGGCGGTGGAATCCGGTGAGCGCCCGGTGGTCGGGGTGAACAAGTTCGTCTCCGACGAGCCCGCGCCGGACATCGGCACCTACGAACTCGACGCCGACGGGCGCGAACGGCAGTTGAAGCGGCTGGCCCGGGTGCGATCCGAGCGCGACGCCGGGACCGTCCGCGACACACTGGCCGCTCTCTCGCGCGCCGCGGAAGGAGACGAGAACCTCATGCATCGACTCATCGATTGCGCGAACGCCTATTGCACGGTGGGCGAGATGACCGCCGCGCTGAAGTCGGTGTGGGGCGAATTCCAGCAGCCGGTGGTGTTCTGATGCCCGCTCGTGTGCTGGTCGCCAAACCGGGCCTGGACGGGCACGATCGCGGCGCCAAGATCGTCGCCCGCACGCTGCGCGACGCCGGATTCGAGGTCATCTACACCGGAATCCGCCGGCGTGTGGAGGACATCGTCGCCATCGCGCTGCAAGAGGATGTGGCCGTCGTCGGCCTGAGCATCCTCTCCGGCGCGCACGTCGCGCTCACCACCAGGGTGGTGGACGGATTGCGCGCCGCCGACGCGGGCGACATCGCGGTGGTGGTCGGTGGAACCATCCCGCAGGCGGACGTGCCGCGGCTACTGGAAGCCGGTGCGGCAGCGGTCTTTCCGACGAGCACTCCGCTGGAGACGCTCGTCACCGAGATCCGCGCGTTGACCGGGCACCCGGCCCCATGACCGGCCGGGTGCCGACTTCGGACAGCTTGGAGGAATCGTGCGCATCGGAGTGATGATCGGGCCGGAGAAGGGCGATTCGGGGCGCAAGCTCGAACGGATGCTGCGCGACATCGAGTGGGCGGAGTCGGCGGGTCTGGACACGGCGTGGATTCCGCAGATCCCCACCGATTTCGACGCGCTGATCACGATCGCCGCGATGGGGCTGCGCACTTCCCGCATCGAGCTGGGCACCGCGGTCGTGCCCTTACAGGCGCAACATCCGATCGCCCTGGCCCGGCAGGCGCTTTCGGCGCATGCCGCGGCCGGGGGCAGGCTGGCGCTGGGCGTGGGCCCTTCGCACCACTGGATCGTGCGGGACATGCTCGGCCTGCCCTATGACAAACCGGCCGCCTACACCCGCGACTACCTCGAGGTGCTGCACGCCGGATTGCGCGGGCCGGGCCGGGTGGACGTGCGGAACGCGACGTTCACCGTGCACAACCCGCTCGATCTCGGGCCGGTGGCGCCCGTGCCGGTGCTGGTCGCCGCGCTGGGACCGGTGATGCTGCGCATCGCGGGCGAGCGAGCCGACGGCACCGTGCTGTGGATGGCCGACGAGCGCGCGATCGCCGATCACGTCGTCCCGAAGATCGGCAAAGCGGCAGCCGATGCGGGCCGCCCGGCTCCGCGTGTGGTCGCCGGACTGCCGGTGTGCCTGTGCGAGCCCGGCCGGGTGGACGAGGCGCGCGAGCGGGCCAACCGCATTCTGGGCGAGGCCGAGATCTCCCCCAACTATCAACGGTTGCTCGACCAAGGCGACGCCCGTGACATCGGCGACCTGTGCTTGGCCGGCGACGAAGCGCAGATCGCGGCCGGATTGCGCCGCTACGCGGAGGCGGGCGCCACAGATGTCTCGGTGCGGCTGCTGCCGATCGGCGAAACCCGCGAGGAACTGGTGGCGTCCAAGCAGCGCACCCGGGAGATGATCGCCGAACTCGCCAGGGCGTCGCGGTGAGTCCTGCGGGAGCGGGGCCGCTGGCCGGGATCCGGATCCTGGAGGTGGGGACCATGCTGGCAGGCCCCTACGCCACCATGATGCTCGCCGATCTGGGCGCGGAAGTCACCAAACTGGAACCGGCGGGCGGCGACATCTCCCGTCGAGTGAGCGACAGCTACTTCGCCAGCCTGAACCGCGGAAAACGCAGTATCCGCGTGGAATTGAGCACCGAGCAGGGACAAGCGCGGCTCGGCGAACTCGTCGCCGGGTCACACGCGCTGCTGGTGAACCTCAAACCCTCGGCGATCCGGCGGCTCGGTCTGACCTACGAGGCGTTGCGCCGGTGGAACGAGAAGATCGTCTGTGTCGCGATCACCGGCTACGGCCTGTACGGCGGCGACGATCCGGCCTTCGACTACGTGATCCAGGCGGCGGCCGGGATCGCCGCCCTCACCGGTGATCCCGCGGGCCCGCCGACGCTGCCGGGGTACTCGTCGGCGGACAACTCGACCGGTCTCACGGCGGCGCTGGGGCTGCTGGCCCAGATCGTCTCCGGCCGTGGCGGCCAGGTCGACGTGTCGCTGTTCGAAGTCATGCTCTCGCAACTGAATTACCATGCCGCCGCCTACCTGAACGACGGTAAGCGGCCGCAGCGCCGCCCTTATGGGGCGCATTCGTATTACGTTCCGGCGCAGATCTTTCCGACCGCCGAGGGCTATCTCGCGTTGTTCGTCACCCACGACGGGTTCTGGAAGACCTTCGCCGCGGAGGCGGGTGTCGACGGATTCGAGCTGATGGCCGACCGGGTGACCCGTCGCGTCGAGGTGCTGGCCGCGGTGACCGCCGCGCTCGCGGCCGATACCGCGACCGGCTGGGAACGAAGGCTGCGTCCGCTCGGTATACCCGCCGCCGCGGTGCGTGACCTGCCGGAGGCGCTGGATGCCGAACCCGCGGCGGTGGTGACGGCGGGGGAGTTCCGGCTCGTCGGCAGCCCCATCCGGATCGCTGGCTACGAGCCGCGGTACGGGCCGCCGCCGCGGCTGGGTGAACACGGGGGTTGAAGCGCGGTCAGCCGGATGCGTTCAGCTGACCCGGACGGTGCCGACGCGGTCGTACAACTCGCCTGACCGCATGAATCGCATACTCTGCGCGGCATATTCGTCTCCGCGGGGCGCGGGTTACTCCTGCTGACGGACCGGCGCACCGGCCCATGCGACGGCGCGCCGCCGGTGTCGCGGCACTCGCGGCGGCGGGCAACCGCTCGGGCTCACTCGTAGTCGACGGTGATCGTCTCGGTGTCCGGTACGGCCTGGCAGGTGAGCACGTAGCCGTCTTCCAGTTCGTCATCGGTCAGTGCGTTGTTCTGGCGTAGCGTCGCGCTTCCCGTGGTCACCTTGGCGATGCAGGTGGCGCAGTTGCCCGCCTCGCACGAGAACGGCGGGGCCAGCCCGCCCCGGCGGGCGCTCTCCAGCAGAGTCTCGCCGTCTTTGCGTGGCACCGTCTTCTTCTTGCCGTTGAGGATGATCGTCACGCTGCCCGCCGCCGCGGGCGGTGCGGAAGGAGCCGTCGACGGGCGGGTCACGCTGTCGGCCGGGGCGTCGTCCACGGCGTCGGGAAGGGGCGCGGGCGCACCGAACCGCTCGCTGAACACCACCCCCGGACCCGGGAGCGCCAGTTCGACCATCTCCATGAACGCCTCGGGTCCGCAGACGTAGTGATCGGCGTGGCTCTCGGTCCCGACGAAGGCGCGCACCGCCGTGGCGTCGAGGAAGCCGCCCTCGGCGTCCAGGTGCCGGACCACCTCGAGCCGGTCCGGGTAGCGCCGCGCCAGCTCGGTCAAAATCGCCTCGAAGAGCACCGAATCGGCGTCGCGGTCCGCGCACAGCAGCCGGATCCGCCGCCGCGTGGTGGCCAACGCGCACTTGGTGAGCGACAGGATCGGCGTGATGCCGCTGCCGCCGCTGAAGCCCAGCAGCGGTAGGTCGGTCTCGCGCAGGCAGAACCGCCCGGCCGCCTTGGTCATCTCCACCTCGTCGCCCTCGGAGAGATGGTCGTGCATCCAATTCGACACGGCCCCGCCCGGCACCCGCTTGACCGTCGTCATCAATTCGCCGTCGGTCTCCGGCGCGCTGGACATCGAGTACGACCGGAACAGCTCCGTTCCGTTCACGGCGATCTTGAACGTGCAGAACTGTCCGGCGCGGTAGGGAATCGGCCCGTCGTGCGGCGCGAGCACGAACGTGCGCGCGTCGGCGCTCTCCTTCACGATCCGGGTCACGGTCGCGCGCTGGAACAAAGAGGGTCTCGCCATGGACCGCGTCCTCCTGGTATGAAGATTCTATCCGAATGAGAATTATATTCTCACTCACGAGACGGGATCTCTCAAATGTTCTCGACCACCGCTTCGAGCGCGCTCGTCTTCGAGGGCCGGGCCTACCCGCGGACCGAACTGGACGATCTCGCGGCCGGTCTGGCGGCAGAACTGGCCGAGCGCGGAGTGCGCGCCGCAGACCGCGTCGCGCTCATGTCGTCGAACCGGCCGGAGTTCGTCGTCGCGGTGCTGGCCATCTGGCGGCTGGGCGCCGCGGCGGTGCTGATCAGCCCGGCGTGGAAGCGCGACGAGGTCGCGCACGCGGTGGCGGTCGCCGGGCCGAGCCAGGGCGTCGGCGACAATCCGGTGCTGGCCGAGGTGCTGCCGATGCGGCATCTGGACGCGCCGATCGTCCCCGCCCGTCGCGGCGACGCGCCGCCGGATCCGGCCTCGGACGCCGTGCTGGTGTTCAGTTCCGGCACCACCGGAATGCCGAAGGCGGTGCGGCACACCCACGCGTCGTTGGCGGTCGCGGTGCGCCAGTGGACCGAGGTTCTCGGCCTCACCGCGAGCGACCGGATCCAGATCGCCACGCCACCCTCGCACATCCTGGGGCTGCTGAACATCGTGACCGCGCTGCGAACGGGTGCGTGGATGCGCCTGCACCGCCGCTTCGACCTGGAGACGATGCTCGGCTGCATCCAGGACGACCGGATCACCGTCGAAATGGCCGTCGCGCCCATCGCTCTCGCCCTCGCCGGGCACCCGCGGCTCGAGTCCTACGACCTCGGTTCGCTGCGCTACATCATGTGGGGCGCGACGCCGGTGACGGTCGGCGTGGCCGAAACCGTCACCCGGCGGACGGGAGTGCGCTGGGTGCCCGCCTACGGCGCGAGCGAGCTACCGGTGATCGCGTGCAACCCGCTGGACGACGCGCGGCTGGACACGGTGGGCAAGGCCGCACCCGGCGTGCGCGTACGGGTGGTCGCCTTGGACACCGGAGAAGTCCTGCCGCCCAAGGAGATCGGCGAGATCCAATGCCGCGCGGAGTCGGTGATGGCGGGCTACCTGCCCGCCGAGGAGACCGCCCGCGCCTTCGACGACGGCTGGTATCGCACCGGCGACGTCGGTTACGTCGACGACGAAGGCTGGATCCGGCTCACCGACCGGGCCAAGGAGATGATCAAGGTGCGCGGTTTCCAAGTGGCGCCCGCCGAGATCGAGGCCGTGCTGCACGGTCACCCGGAGGTGACCGACTGCGCCGTGTTCGGTGAGCCCGACGCCGCGGACGGCGAGGCGATCGTCGCGGCGGTGGCCTGCGCGGAGTCGGTCACCGCCGACGAACTGATCGCCCTGGTCGGCGAGCGCCTGGCCCGGTACAAGCGGCCGCGCCGCGTCGTGTTCGTGCCCGAGATCCCGCGCCTGCCCTCGGGCAAGGCGCTGCGCCGAGTACTGAAGGAGCGCTATGGACGTCCGTCTGACGAGTGAGCAACGGCAATTGCGCGATGCCGCGGCGAAATTGGCCGACGACCTCGGCCCCGGGTCGGTCGCCGGTCTCGACGACGAACACCGCCTCGCGCGCCTGGAACGAACCGTCGCGGCCACCGGCTGGCGCGCCCTGCGCACCGACGGCGCCTCCGGGGTCGAGGTCGCGATCGTGGCCGAGGAGTTCGGCCGCGGTCTGGTCGACGTCGCCTTCCTCGGCCCGGTGCTCGCCGACGACCTGCGCAGCCGCTGCGGCGCCGACGATCGCGGCTGGACGATCGCGGTCGGTGACCGCGCCGTCGACGCGCGCGGCAGCGAAGGGGCGCTGCTCGTCGCCGGCGAGTCGGTCCTGGCCGCACCACTGGGTGCCACCCTGCCCGGCGCGGATCTGACCCGGCGCATCGCGGCGGTCGCGGACGAGCGCAGGCACATCGGGGAACTCGCGGCCGAGGAGGCCACCCGATGGCACGCGCTGGCCGTCACCGCGACCACCGCCGACCTGCTCGGCGTCGCCCGCGGCGCACAGGATCTCGCCGTCGAGTACGCGAAGGTCCGCGAGCAGTACGGCCGCGCGATCGGGTCCTACCAAGCCGTGGCGCATCTGCTGGCCGAGAATCGCGCGCTGATCGAAGGGGCGATCAGCGTGCTGCGGCACGCGGCCTGGGCGGTCGACGAATTGGCTCCGGCGCGAGCGCTACAGGCCGCGCGGATCGCCAAGGTCTATACCGCACGGGCCGCCCGCACCGTCTGCGAGACCTCGATCCAGGTGCACGGCGGCATCGGCAACACCTGGGAGTGCCTGGCCCACGTCTACCTGCGGCGCGCGCTGGTCTCGACCGAACTGTTCCCCGTTCGCCTGGAGGAGATCGACCTTGGACTTTCGTGATTCATCGCAGGAGGCCGAATTCCGCGCGCGGCTGCGCGCCTGGCTGGCCGAGACGGCCGTGACGTTCCCGACCTCGGGCGACGACTACTGGGCGCGGCAGGGCGAATGGCATCGCGCGCTGTACGCGGCGGGATTCTTCGGGTTGTCCTGGCCGAAGGAATTCGGCGGACACGAGCTGCCACCGGTCTACGACGTGATCGTGGACGAGGAACTCGCGCTCGCCGGCGCGCCGCCGCGCCCCAGCCTCGGCTACCTCGTGCAGGGCTTGGGCCGCCACGGCAGCAAGGAACTGCAGCGGCGCTTCCTGCCCGGCATGATCGACGGCACCCAGCGCTGGTGCCAGGGCTTCAGCGAGCCGGGCGCGGGCTCCGACCTCGCCGCGTTGCGCACCACCGCGACCCGCGACGGTGACCACTACGTGGTGCACGGTCACAAGATCTGGACCAGCTACTCCGACGTCGCCGACTGGTGTCTGCTGCTGGCCAGGACCGACCCGCACGCGCCACGGCACAAAGGCATCTCGGCGTTCGTGATCGCCATGGCCCAGCCCGGCGTGCAGCAGCGTCCGCTGGCGATGATCAGCGGTGTCACCAGGGAGTTCGGGCAAGTGCTCTTCGACGGTGCGACGGTGCCCGCCGATCAGATGGTCGGCGAGCCCGGTGACGGCTGGAAGCTGGCGATGACCGTCGTCGGGCACGAACGCGAGCCCTCCACCCTCGGGTACGCGGCCCGTTACGGAAAACTGGTGCGCGAGTTGGCCTCCCGGCTCGACGGCCGCGCGCCGGAGGAACTGTCCTGGGCGGCGGTGCAGACCGAGATGCTGCGCTTGCATGTGCGGCGGCGGCTGTCCGAACAGCTGGACGGCGTGGTGCACGGTCCCGACGGATCACTGGACAAACTGCTCATGACCTGGGTGGACCAGTCGGTCGGGCACGCCGCGCTCGCCGTCGGCGGTACCGACGATCCGGATCTGCTCGGCAGCTACTTCTACAGCCGCGCCCAGAGCGTCATGGGCGGCACCTCGCAGATCCAGAAGAACATCATCGCCTCGCGCATCCTCGGATTAGGAGTTTGACCATGTACGACTTGCCGGAAGAGATCCACGTCGAAGCCGACGGACCGATCCGCATCATCACGCTCAACCGGCCCGACGCGCTCAACGCCGTCAACGACGACCTGCACACCGGTCTGGCCCGGCTCTGGCCCCGCCTGTCCGACGACCGGGAGGCGCGCGTCGCGGTGCTCACCGGCGCGGGCAAGGCGTTCTCGGCGGGCGGGGACTTCGCCTATCTCGCCGAGCTGGGCAGCGATGCCGAGTTGCGCGCCAAGACGATCGCGCACGGCCGCGACATCGTGCTCGGCATGGCCCGGTGCCGGGTGCCGGTGGTGGCGGCGGTGAACGGTCCCGCGGTCGGCCTCGGCTGCAGCCTGGTCGCGCTGAGCGACATCGCCTACATCGCCGAGACCGCCTATCTGAAGGACCCGCATGTCCAGGTCGGCCTGGTCGCCGCGGACGGTGGACCGCTGACCTGGCCGCTGCACACCAGCCTCCTGCTGGCCAAGGAGTACGCGCTCACCGGCGCGAAGATCCCCGCCGCGCGGGCCCGCGAGATGGGCTTGGTCAACCACGTGGTCGCCGATCCGCGCACCGAGGCGCTGGCCTGCGCGAAACGCATCCTGGAATTGCCCCGCCAGGCGGTCGAGAGCACCAAGCGCCTGCTGAACCTGCACTTGGAACGCGCGGTGCTGGCAACCCTGGACTACGCGACCACCGCGGAGGATCTGTCCTTCCAGACCGCGGAGTTCCGGGCGGTGATCGCCACCCTCACCGCGGGACGGGAGTGACGCCGGATCGCAGGCCGCGATCGTTCTCGCCGCGTGATCGCGAAGAACATGGCCCGCAAGACAATTCGTAGCAAACCGTGCCCCCGTAAACTGTGCTTGGCCAAGTGAACATCCGCGGGGCACACTCTATGTAACGACGTCCGGCGCGGCCGGTCGAACGCGGGGGCGAGGTCCGACAGCAGATGAGGATTCGGCCGAGGCAGCAGTTGCTCGAGCTGTGGCGAGCGGTGCTCGCCTGTTCCTATCCGGACGGAACGTGGATCTGGGGCGGACGCGACGGCGCCAATTCCATCAGCGACGCCGAGCAGCTGCTCTGCCTGTTGTATCCCGCGACCGAGATCGAGGCGTTCGCGCTGGACCAGCCGAACGACATGAGTCCCGACGTCAGGTCCGCGCTCGCCCCATTCGGCGAGGAGACCCGCATCGGCGGGGTTCTGGTCGCCCTGGTGGAGGAATATCTGCGCCGCTACACCGGACCCGACGGCGAGCCGGTCTTCGCCAGCGGCTCATACCTGCGCTCCGGCGACGGCGGCACGCTCACCGAGGCGCAATCGGCGGTGGAGGTGGTCGACTCCTATTCGATGTCGCTGAGCCTGTGCATCGCGGCGCTGCGGTTCCTGCGCGGGTTCCTTCGCTTCGTCAGTGGCGAGGTCCGGCTGGAGGCCCGGCAATTGCGCGCGCGGATCCCCGCGGTGATCGAGCTGGTCAGCGCGCGGCTCACCGCCGCGATGGCGGGCCTGGTCCGCAGTTTCGTCATCCACACACCGGAGCCGACCACCGAGTTCGGGCAGTCGATCATCTACATGCTCAACCAGACCCGCACACCGCCCGACGAGATCATCGAACGGCTGTCGGCCCAGCTGGAACGCCTACGGGTGCAGGCGGCCAACGAGGTGAGGCTCAGCCAGACCACCGAGGTCGATATCGCCGACGACGGGCGGCTGTTCGAATGCGGCTGGAGCTGGGGCATCGTGCGCAGCGCCGAACCCATCGACCTCGTGCCGGGCCGGGTCAGCAGCGCGACCGGGCACGCGGAGCCCCGTCCGTACCTGTATTTCACCGCTGTCGCCCTCGACGGCATCATCGACCTGTCGTCGCAGCGCATCCGGGAACTCGATCTGCTGACCGACGAGCAGCGCACTCTCGCCGACGCGCTGCAACTGCGCTTCGAGCTGACCCGCAACTACTGGTCGAGGGTGGCTCGCTTCGGCAACGGCCGCTGGCCGCTGGAGGACATCCCGTGGCGCACCGCCGACGGCGAGGAATCGGAGTATTTCAGTCTCGTGGTCACCGCCATGCTGATCCAGGACCTGGTCTACCGGGAGAGCACCGAGGATCTGACCCGCACGGTGGCGGTGCTCGATCAACTGGCCCGCCGCGGACGCATCACCAGCCGGTTCACCGTGGGTGATCCCGCAGCGCCGCTGCACTATCCGGGCGTGCGACTGAACCTGGCGGGCAGCGAGGACGCCGCCGAGGGAACCCAATTGGTCTGGTATGTGCCGGATTTCGCGACAATGCTGCTCAAACGGTGCCTGCAGGCCGCGCGCCTGCGCACCGACGTGGACACCCGCGACCGGCTGATGGCGCTGGCCGAGGCCGCGATGGATCATCTCGACCAGCGAGTGCTGCGGGACGGCCCGGTGATCGGCCTGTGGGACGACATCGGCCGGGTGGTCGGCGCGGCGGACACGCGGCTGGAAGGGCCGTCCTGGTTCGTCACGGAGCGGATGATGGAGTGCCTGGTCATCGCGTACGGCACCTTCGAGCAACCCCCGCTGGCCCCCCAGGCGATGGTCGCCCGCGCGGTGGACCTGCTCAGCGAGGCCGAGCATCTGCTCAATCAGGAGGAACTGGAGGTCGAGGGCCAGGACTTCTCGCCGAAACAGGCCGCGGTCAACCGGATCCGGCAATCGCTCGACCGAGCCCGCCGGGTGCTGCGCGAGCGTCCAGGTACCGCGTACAGCCTCGCCACCCAGGCGTTGGTCCAGCTCGACGAACTGGCGTACGCCCGCCGGGACGCGACGCGGTAGGGGCAGGCATGCTGGTGTTCTCCACCTCCGACAAGGGCGGCACCGGACGCTCGGTGACCAGTTGCAACATCGCCTACCGGCTGTGTCTTTCCGGCCTCGATGTCGCCTACGCCGACTTCGACCTCGGCTCGCCCACCGCCGGTGCGCTGTTCGAGATCGGTGCGGCCGAACGCGGCGTGCCGCGCGGCGGCGTGCATTCCTACCTGCTCGGCGAGAGCGGAACCGTGGCCCGTGTCGACGTCGGCGCGGCGACCGATCGGCCGGACCTGCGCCGGATCGGTCCCAACTCCGGCCGGTTGGTGCTGTTGCCCGGCGACGAGGGCGGCGCCGAATTCCTCACCGGTGACGACGCCGTCGTGGAGCGCTGCGCGGAACTGCTGGTGGCGCTGGATCAGGAGTTCCGCGTGGTGATCGTGGATCTGAGCGCGGGCCGGTCGGCCGCCCTGCAGATCGCTCTACAGGCCACCGCGTTGCCGCAACTGCGCAGGCGCACCGCCCGCTGGTTGATCTTCCACCGCTGGACTCGCCAGCACATCGTGGCCGCCGCCGGTCTGGTGTACGGCCCGCACGGTCTGCTGAAGGCGGGCGCCGAATGCGGCCACGACCCGGAGGAGTTGCTCGGCTCGGTGCGTTATGTGCGCACCGCGGTGCCCGACGCCAACTGGGACGGGGTGGCCCAGCGCCCGGCGCAGGCGGCGTGGCTGCAAGAGCAGGACACCGCGTTGCGGCGGCTGGCCACGGCCAAACGGCTCGGCGCGACCGCGAAGCTCGGCGACACCCCGATGGAACCGGTGTTGCAGCGGCGCGAACAGCTCATCCTCGACGCCGACGTGAACGCCCAGATCGCCAACGCCGAGACCGCGCTGGCCTATGCCGAACTGGCTCGCCGACTGGTCGACATCGCCACGTGGGAGAGGCTGTAGATGCGGGATGCACAGGGCTACAGCGAGGCGACCGAGCAACCTCGGATCGCTTCGGTTCCGTTGTCGCACTTATCTATCGAGGTCGGGCACTTCTACCTCAACGAGATCACCGCCGACATCGAGCGGGTCACCGCGGAGTTCCGCCGCATCGTGCCCTTGGTGTCGGCCTTCATCGAGTCGGCCAAGGTGCAGTTCGGCCCGAACGCCCGCGTGAGCACCTGCTATCTGATCGACGACTATTTCCATCCCGACACCGATCCCTCCGCCATTCTCACCAAGCTGCTGGACGCCGCGGAGGAATCCGGACTGGTCATCGACTACCTGGCCCGCGAATCCGGCTGCTGGCGGGCCTCGAAGTTCGTCGAGGGTGTGGCGTTCGGTGAGCCGATTCCCGTGGCGGAGATGGTGGCCGCGCGCATCGTCGCCGAGCCCGCGCCGCCGAGTACCGGCCGCAGGCCGCCGACCGCGGAATCGGGCTGGCTGTGCAACGGACGCCGGTCCTCGGAGGACGAACACAATCAAGCCATGCGCCGGCGTACCTATCGGCCACCGGAGGAGTTCGGCCGCCGGGAGCATTCGATCTTCCTCGACGTGGAATTGTGGAGCAGGCACGTCGTCGACGGGGTGACGGTCACTCGTTGGTCGTGCCCGTTCCTGGCCGCCGTCTGGCATCTGCTGCGGCTCGGCATGCTGCGCTATCACGGTGCCGCCGTGGCGGATCCGCAACCGTGGCACCGCGAGGATCTCGCGCCGCGGCGCTGGTCCGATCTGCCGCCGGTGGTGCAGCTCAATCCGTCCGCCGCGCCGTTCGCCGCCTACAAGACGCTGTCGATGCTGCCCAAGCGGTACATCGGCATCGAGCACGCCGTGCGGCTGGTGCTCGACCACCTCGACCTCGACGACGACGTGGTCGAGCAGACCATCACCCGCGGCGCGGGCGAGGTGCCGCCGGTGCCGGTGCCGCGCAAGGTCAGCGATCGGCTCTCCCACCTGCTGCTCGACGGAGCTTGACATGGCCGCGACCACGCCTCTGGTCGTCCTCGGTGAAGTGCGCACCTGCCTGCTGCCGTCGTCGACCGCGCTGACCGGCGCGGAGGCCTGCGATCTGCTGGCGCTCATGCCGGGCTGCACGGTGCGCTGGCGGGAGCGGCCGGGCACCCTGGCGGTCTCGCCGACCACCGCGGTGGGCGTCGACTGTGATCTGGCCTTGGGCGAGCAGACCGCGCACATCGTCGGAACCGTGGCCACCAGCGCCGTCCTGTCCGGCGGCCGCGTACTGCAATCCACCGCGTGCACCCGGGTGGTGCGCGCGGCAGGCCGGCGCAGACAGACCTGGTCGCACTACCTCAGTCAGAAGGGGATGACCGAGGTCATCAGCCGCATCCCCGAAAGAGCCACCGCCGGTGCGGCTCTGGCCGAGGGGTTCCTCACCGGCCGGGCCGACGTCGACACACTGGATCTGGCCTCGATCAGCGAACGCCTGCTGACACGCCTGCGCGCCGACCCCAGGCTCGACCAGACGCCGCCGGTGCGGGCGGGAACCACCCGGCTGCGCTGGACGGCCCGGATCGGGGGCAGCGCGGGCCCCGACGCCGCCCTGCACCTGGACGACGCCACCCTCCGCACCGTCCGGTTGATCGTGCGCGACGAGGCGGATCTGGACGCTGCGCAACGGTTCTGTGAGGATCTGGCCGCCCACGACTGGCTGCTGACCGTCGTCACCGCCGCGCTGGCGGAGGCGCAGCGCTTCCCCTCGCACAGCCGGGAACGCACCGACATCCTGGCCCCGGTGCTCGAGGATCTCGCCGGGCTGTGGATGCCCGGAGCCCACACCCCGGCGTCGATGCGCGCGTTGTGGCGCGAGCTCCAGGTCGATCCCGGATTGTCCCGTCAGTGGAACGCGCTCGTCGCCCAGCTACAGAACCGGATCGCCGTCGCGACACTGAACGCGTTGCGGCACAAGGAACTCGACACCGAATGGTAGCGATCGCTCCGGCTACATCCGGAACCATTTGCGCACCAGCAGCGCGAAGAACACCGACATCGATACCGTGCCCGCCCACGCTTCGACGGCGAACAGCGGCCGGGCGGCCGGGCGCAGATTCTCCGTGTCACCGGGTCCGAGCGGATTGATGAATCCGGTCACGCACGTGTAGACGGTGGCAGCCGGTGAGGAATTGCCACTCAGCAGCAGAGCGGCGACGGTGAACAGCACCAGCTGCACGGCCACCCAGCCTAGCAGCCAGAACGGCCGGTAACCGTAGCCGCACAGGACGTAGGACAGTCGCCCCGGCCAGCGCCGTGGGCCCCGCGGCAACGCGAGGGTGCGGGCCAGGGCCAACCGCAGACCGCAGCGGTCCTGCGCCTCGTCGTCCTCGTTCATCCGGTACAGCGCGGCCCCTCTCCGGTAGGCCAGCGCCGCATGAGCGGGCAATCCGGCCGCCGAGAGTTGGGCACCCAGCCGTTCGTACTCCTCGGCCAGCATGGTGTTCTGCCGGCTGCTCAGCCGCAACGGACCACGGAATTCGACCTCGGCGGCCAGCAGCGCCGCCGGGATCGCGCTCGGCACCCGCCAGTCCGCCTCGTCGGGCGCCGGTTGCCGCGCGGCCGTGTACAGGTGCCGGAAGACCAGCGAGTCGGAATGCCGCCGCGCACTGGGCGGGTCGTAGTCGGCGAGGATCGCCTCGGCATGCGCGGTGAACCGCTCCAGCTCGGCCTGCTCCGGGCGCTCACCCCGATCGATCTCGGCGGTGTATTCGTCCGCGCGCCTTGTGATCCGGGTCGAGACGGATGCGACGAAGGGCGAAATCTCCCCCATCTCACGAGTCTAGCGGGCGGCCCTTCAGCCGGTACTCGAAAACGTCTCGCGGCTCGCCCGGCCCGAAGTACCGGTCGTCGTGCTCGACGAATTCGAATCCCGCGCGCTGGAACAGGTTGCCGGCCAGCCGGTTGTCCGGCCGCACGGTCAGATACACCACCTCGGCGCCGATCTTCCGGCAGGTCTGCAAGGTGCGGGTCAGCAGGGCGTGGCCATATCCTTCGCCCTGGTACCTCTTGGCCACCGCGAAGGTGAACAGCAGTGCCCGGCCGGACTTCTCCAGCGTCAGCGCGTAACCGATCACAGCGCCCTCCACCTCGGCCACCAGCCATTCGGATCCGTGCAGGTCGAACAGCTGGCGCAGCATCAGGTACAGGTACGGCTCGGCGAACACCTCGGCCTCGATGGCCGCGATGTCCTCGATATCGGCGAAGCAGGCCTGCCGGTATTCCACCTGAGGCGCTTTGGCGATGTTCATCCGCTCCCTACTGCCAGGGCATAGGCCGTCGATTCCAGCTTAGAACACCCATTCCGCAGCGAATCCGCCACAAAAGTGGGTTCATAGTGCGTTACCCTACCGTGCCGGTCTCACCGGCCTTGCGCCATCCGCTGGACGACAGTGGGTGTCGCGTGCTGATGGGAAGCAGGGGGTGGGCTTCGCCGGTCAAGGCGACGAGCGCCTCGACGACGTCGAGCAGGCTGGCTTTGGTGTAGGTGAGGGTGGTAGGGCCTGACCCGGGCCTGTCTTGGTGGCCGGCGTAGGCGCTGGAGACCGCCATTCCGAACTCTCGTTCGACGAAAGTAAGCGTCGTGTGGCGGACCCAATGCGCGGAGACTCCAACCGACGAAGCCCACGGAAGGAATTTCCTGATGCGCTCGAAGAGGTTGTCGATGCGCGCTACTCCGACCGGTCTTCCGTCCCGGTACCGAAGGACATGCTGGTTCGCTTCCGCACCACCACGGGCTTCGATGTGCTCAAGAATCCTCTTCATCAAGGTTGGAGAGACGGGTTGCCATCTAACAGTTCCACCCTTCTCCCGAAGGCGGACAAGGCAGTCGTGCGAGTTGAGGTCATCGATGGTCAAGCCGAGGAGTCCTCCGCGGCGACACGCTGTTTCGATCAGGATGCGCACAATCAGCGCGTCCAGCGGTCGGTCATTGCCAGTCGTTGCGGCAACGTGGCCGATGTCGCGGATATGGTCGAGAGAAAGGGCGTGTCTGGGGCTTCTGGGCTGGCGTGCTCTTCTGACTCTCGCGGCCGGGTTGTCGAGTGGGTGGATCAACCTGTCGAGTTCGGCGTGGCGGTAGAGTTTGCGGATTGCTGATACCAAGGTCGCCGCGGCGCCGACGCCGCCGCGTGAATTCGATCGTCCGGCAGCTCCCGCGCGTACCCGGTGTTCGCTGACGAGTTGTTCGATCTCGGTGTACGTCGGCTCGGAGATGGGTCTATCACCCCACCTCTGCTCGAGGACCTTCCAATAGGATCCGTAGTTCTTGAGAGTTTGTTCTGATGCCGAAGCCGAGACCTGTGCAATGTACTGTGCGAAAGTTGGTGCGGGCCCATGTCGTGTCGACTCGTCGAGCAGGTCTTCGACTTTCAATCCCAGTCTGGAGATCAAGTGCAGCGCTGTACTGACGTCTTCGGAAGTCATTGAGGCTCCCATAGATTGGGCCGGAACTGTGAGATAGCGGTGGCCACCAGTGGCGTTGTGTACACGACGAGCCGCTGGAGAGTAAGGGACGCTACGAGTAGGAGCCGGTCACCAGGCTGCATGCCGCAGGCGTGACGGACGTTCGCCGGAAGGTGGATGTATCCGCTCGGGCCGACGGCCCAGCGACCGTCGCCGGCAGGGTCCACGACTGCGAGTTGGTCTTGGTGCTGGATTGTTACTGGCTGGCCGGGATGCCAGTCGAGCTTCCTGATGGCTGATCTGTCGCTGACGCGGCCGCGTTGGTCGATGGTCGCTGTTGCGCAGTGTGCCAGCCCGATCGGTGTCTCGATGATCGTGGTGGGGTAGTGAAAGGGGATGCCAGGAAACTGGACGATCCGCGGACGTGCACTGTAGAGGTCGTCGAAACCCACGACTGATTCATCGTGAGGCCGCAGCATCGGTCGACTATGTCTGGCCGAATTCAATGCTGGTTTCTCGCAATGCGGTGTCCGGGCGGTTGATGGGGCGGTTGCGGGATGCTCTGGCTGTGCTTGGCTCATCGGTCATCACTCGCTGGCGAGCTCGACTCCGTGCCTCATCGGTGCGAGTGGCGGCGCGCTTGGCCGCCATCGCGCATGCGGGGAGGAGCGGAGCAGGTTCCGATCGGATGACACTGAGAAGAGGCGAAGGTGGCTGGCGGGTCCAATAGGACCGATCCGGCCGTGGACGCGATCGGTTTCCTCTGGCAGTGTTCTGGCCTTCCCGCAACGCGGCACCATAAGGTGCGCCTGCGATGGCTGCATTCGCGTACGCAAAGTTTCGACCACCTCGATGTCAAAGGCGCAGCGCTATGTCCGTTCGACATGACATGCGTCAGGCTGCTTGAGGACGTTTGCCGGCAACGGCGATTCGCGGTGCTGGTGTTGTCGGGCAAACGGCTGATTGCTTCCCAAGCATTCATTCGTGGCTGGTGGGTAGTCAAGACTTTTAGCGTGTACACCGTGGGTGACTTTTTCGATATTCCACCCAGGGTGGGTGTATTTTTCGAACTATCAGGCGAACTCGGCGCATGACAGAGCCCCCCAGTAGCGAGTATTTGACTGGGGAGCGGTGCCGTGCTGGGTGGCTTCGGCTATGTGGTCATGAACGGAAGGCCCTCAGCTGTGGGCGGTCGGCTGGTGAACGAGCGATCCAGCGGTGCCCAGTAGGTCATTGCGTCTCGGTGTGGGCTGGTAGAGCGAGTAGGTCTTGAGTTGGCTGGGTGGGAAGTGGGCGTCGGTTTGTCTGGTTTCGTAGATGTCGTATTGGCCGGTTTCGGCGTTGTAGATTCCGACGGTTGTATCGCCGATGATCTCCGGCAGAGGATCGTTTTTCCATAGTCTTCTGAAGTGTGGTGATCTGGCGCAGGCTTCGTACACTTCAGCGAATCTGATGGGGTCGGCGAAGGGTCGGAGAATGCGTACGCCGAAGAGCAGTACCTGTATGCGCTCGAATCGCTTCCTGAATCTCTCGGAGTCGGGATGATTGAGCATCAGATCTATGATGTTGACTGCGCGTTTGGAGCCCCTGGGTGCCGGCTGCAGCATGGGGAACACTTCGCACCATTGCTGGTTCGCCCCGCCAGGCGGGATGTCGTATAGCAGCCCTTGGAAACACGCTGGACCTTTATGGTTTTCGAGGTAAGAGATGTCGTCGTCGGTCAGCTCCGGCCACTGCTCGGTGGAGACCGGGTAGAGATCCGGGGCGACCAACGCCCGCATGACGTCCGCGATGTACCAGGGGACGCTCAGTTGCTCTATGAGCAGGTCGATATAGGTGTCGGAGGGTGTACGTTCGTCGCGGATCCACTTCTGGACGGTATTGAGAGAGGAATCGAGCAATGCGCCCAGCTGTGTCAACGTAAGTCCGCGTTCATTGCCCCGGGGTGAGAGGTGTCGGACCTTCTCTGGCACGACGCTGGTCAATCGGACCCAGTTGATATATTCACCGAGCGTCGACGGTCTCGGGCCGGTGCCGAGTGGTTCTATTCGCTCGACCAACTTTCTCATTGTTGCCTTCGTCCTTCTGTGATGCGCTGCCTCGTCATGTACCCGTAGCCGCCGAGGTGGCTGACTCGTCACCGCGCCGTGGCTTGCTGAGCATCGGGTTGCTAGCTGCCGAAGCCGGTTCTGGACGATGCCTACGGCTCCTTCTCTGCGCTGATGGCTTTGGTTGTGCCGCGACCAGGGTTGGATCGACGTTGTGGGCACATGCTGGGTGGTCGAAACACTGATTGCGCCAACTCGGCGTGCCCACGGTGCCGCGTCGGGACTGCGAATAGACAGAGGTTTGCGATCATCGCGTTCATAGTCGTGGTCTCGGTCATGGCCGGTCTTCAGACGTCCTCAGCGCCGTGCGCGACCAGCGGAGGCTCAGCGGGAGCGTGGGTGCCGTTTATGTCAGGGGCCGCTATCAGTGCTGTCTGCAGCATGGCGAGTAGTGCGGATTTGTCGTTTCCGCGGCACCGCAGGCTGATATGTCCGTCTGGTCGCACCAAGCACAGCGAGTCCGTGGCGGAATCGCCGTACATGTCGAAAATTTCGTTGCTTTTGGCGACTACGGCATGGGTTGGTGCGGCCGCGCCAACCTCATGGGGCAATGCCGTGGCGCGCGAGAGCGCGCCCCGGTCGATCCTCCACGGCCACCAGCCCAGCCGCGACCGGCAGTGCCGGCGCTGTACCCTGCGCGATGGCCGCCGCCACCGCTTGGTGGAGTCGGTCGAGGCGATCGCTACTACTCGTAATCGTCGACCGTAGGGCTGCGCCGCGTGCACGGCCCATGCCGCCAGCGGGGACTGCGGATGCTGTTGCAGGGCCATCAGCGTGTAGCCCGGATGTCGCAGCAGGTCGTGAAGCCACAGTGTCGGTGTGATGGGCACGTCAGGGGCGCGGTCTCCGGCTCTGAGGCCCTCCATGGGCAGTATGCCGGGGGGCTGGGCTATGACCTCGCGGTAGGAGTATGACAGTCCTGAAATTTGCTTGGCGGCAGCTTGTTTGAAACCGGGTGCTCGGATGACCGCGCGGCGGTGCTCCATGGATTTGCCGTGCGCCATCATGAAGCTGTGCAGCCTATGGGTGCCGTCGATGACTTGCTCGGCGACCGGCCTGCGTTCCGCCTCGTAGGTGTCCAGTACGTCGTCCGGAGCTTCGCCTGCGGCGACGCCTGCGAGTTTGTATCCGAGGTTGAGCGCGTCCTGGATGGCGGCGTTCATGCCTTGGCCACCGGCAGGTGAATGAACGTGTGCAGCGTCGCCGCACAGAAAGATATTGCCTATGCGGTAGGCAGAGCTGACGCGTCGCCAGATCTCGAAGATGGTGGCCCACTTCGGCTCACCGAGCATGACGGTGCCGTCGAAGTGCCTGTCTATGGCCTGCTGGAACTCCACGCGAGCGGCATCAAGCTCGGGTTTCGCTTTGCGCGCGGGCGTGGGGTCGTGGATCAGGACCCGGTAGTTGGTAATAAGCTGCGCTTCGGTGGGCAGCGGTGCCGTGAGCAGCATTTCCCCCCGATGGATGTCGTAATGGATATCCGCGTCTTTGTGCGGAAGGCCGAACACCGGGACATCCATCATCCTCATGCTGCCGGTGTACTCATCGCCTTGAAAATCCAGGCCGAGAAGGGTGCGGACGGTGCTTCGCACTCCATCACATCCCACCAGCCAGTCAGGGTTCACGATCTCCTCTACCACTGGGGTGCCGGCATCCGTGTGTACAAGGGTCGCGGTGACGCGTCCACTGTCACTCGTGGTGAGAGCGCGAAGTTCGGTGTTCCATTCCACAAGCACGCCGCGCGCAGCAAGGTGAGCGCGCAGGACGGATTCCAAGCGGTCTTGCTCGAGCAGGAGGATGCCCGGATAACGGTGGCTCAATCGCTCGAAGGCAAGCCGCTCCGCCTCTTGCTCGTCCCCTTCGAAATGGAAGACCATCCCGCCGCTCCAAATGCCCATATCCAGCACGGACGAGACGATCCCCGCCCTGTCGTAGCCTTCCAAGGTTCGGATGTGGACGGTGAAGGATCTCGATGTCGTGGCAGGACCGGACCTTTTGTCGATCACGCGACATGGCACGCCCCAGCGCAGCAATTCGAGGGCGAGTGTCAAACCCGCTGGCCCAGCACCAACGATCAGAATCGCATCACGCGAGACAGCGGCTTGTGACATGGTGATCCTTCGTGCGGTGCCTGTGGCGTCCAGCGGTGAGAGAGCGCTGACCGGCTTCGGATGGCGCCCTTCCATCGCGGGAAAGCTGTGGTCGTCAAGCGCGACTCTCACATGCACACAACGAAGATGGAATGCGGAATAACCGGCAGATACCTACCGAGGCACTTACCTATGTTACATCGTCAGGATTCGGAGCTGAGGGCCGTTCTCGTGCTGCGGCGTCGATTCTTGGCGTGAGATGTGCGGGAATGCTCGCAGCTACCTCCCCTCGCGACTTGATCTTCAGCTTCTGGAATATAGCCGCGACTTGCGCGTCGATCGTCCGCCGGGAGACGCCTCGACGTGCGGCGATGGCACGATTCGTGTACTCGGCAGCAATCAGGATGGCGATCTCGAGCTGGGGTTCCGATAGAGTGCGCCACGGCTCGGGTGCAGGCAGCGGTGCGAAGTTCATACTCAGTTCGCGCAGAGCGACGCGGTGCACCTCGTTGTTCACAGGGTCGAGGCGGGCACCGCGTTTCTCGGCATCCGCGTAGGCGGCAGCACCGAGCACCTTGCGGGATGCGGCGCGAGCCTGGCGCGCCTGGTCAGCGAACGATCCCATCGATGCGATGTCGATGCCCAGGCGCGTTCGCACGGCGCCCATGCCCCCAGCGAGGTAGGCGATCTCCCTTGCCAGAGCCGGATTCTGCGGGTGGCTGCTGCCGTTCCTTATGGTGAGGGCTGCCAATGCCCAAATCCGCAGCTCGACCGCCCACGCCGCACCCCACTGATCACGAACGGACAGCTGATGACGCAAGGCGTCATCCAGGATCGCCAACGCCTCATTGGGATCGCCATGCTTGAGTAGGGCGACGGCACGGCTGAGCTCAGCCCACGAAGCCGCCCACCGTGCGCCCGATACTTGCGCTTGCTCGAGGCAACGCTCGGAAATGGCGTGAGCTTGTTCCGGTGATCCGAGCAGGGCCGCCGCGAAGCCGGCGAACATACCGGCCATCATTTCGCCGCCGCGATTGCCCAGATCATGGAACTTGTCACGGGCCCGCTCAAGCACTGCGATTGCTCTCGGATCCCGATCGCGCATCACCATTTCTGTGCCACGGGCCAACTCCAGTCGCGGAGGAAGGCCGAAGTCGATCTCAGGCTGCTTGCGCCAGCTGGCCATGTCGGTTTCGGGGATGCTGGCGGCGGCGTCCTCGATCAACCGATGGGCGTCTTGCCCTTGCCGCACGGCAAGCCACGCGATCACGGACTTGGCAGATACCTGCAGCGCAGTCGGCTGTGGACTGAGAGTCTCGGTGGCACGCAGACACCGCTCCGTCAATCGCCGGATATCGTGGATTCTCCCTTGTACGAAGGGGACACGGAGAGCAATCAGTCCGATACAGATCTCCAGACCCGCCTCGGCCGTGCTGGGCGAAGAGCGGGACGTTTCGATAGCTGTGAGGATGTTGTCCCAGGATGCGCGGGCCCAGTCCAGCAGGTCTCGCTCTTGTGGACTGAAGCAGCGGTCTGCGGCATCGGTGACTCGATCGCGGTAGTACCTCAGATGTCGATGAGCCAGGCAGACCGATTGATCTTCTCCGCTGCTATCCGAGCGTCGACTCAGCTGCTTCCACGCGAACAGCCGTAGGGTTTCGAGCAGGCTGTAGCGCACCGTCGACGTAGTGATGTGGATAGTGACCAGCGATTGATCGACGAGCCTGTCGAGTAGCTGCTGTATCTCATTGCGCGGCAGCGGGCGACGAACATCCCTGTTGTCGCCGGAATCGTCGACTTCGTCACCACACACGGCTTGGATCGCGTGCAGATCAGCTCCGACATCTGCCGCGGCGGCGTGCGTGTCGTCGGGATGGGTGTCGTATCCGGATGCGAAGACCGACATGCGGTCGAACAGCAGTCGTTCTTGGTCGGAACACAATTCGTACGACCATCGAATGACGTCAGTGACCTTCCTGTGGCGGGGTTCGACCCCCGCGCGGGGCCCGGCCGACCATTGCATCCGCTGGTCGTCGGCTCGGCCCGAGAGTTCATCTCTGATCCCTGCCAGCGACTGGTAGCGCCGCCGGGCGGCGGCCAACCGGATGTAGAGGGGATGGTGATGGACGTGTCGGCATATTTCAGCGGCGATTTCCGACTCTTCCTCGCCGATCACCTGGTGGCCGGTGAGCTCGACACGCTGCCGAAACAGCGCTGCGGCTTGTTCCCTGGTCAGCGGTGGAACATTCGTTACACGCTCATCGGCCCAGCCGAGGGAGATCCGGCTGGTGGCCAGGATGGTGAGATCCGGGAGCGTATCGAGGAGATCTGTGACGAAAAGTAGTATGGGGTCGAGCACGTGCTCGCAGTTGTCCAAGACAAGGATGGTGCGTTGGGGGCGGCCTGGCTCATCAGTGCCGGCGCTGTTCAATGCGTCGACTAGAGCTTCCCACCCGGTTCGTCCGGAGAACTCGCCCTGGAACACGATGCGGGTCGTCTCCCGCTCGACCGCGGCGTAGTCCGAGTCAGCTGGCAGCCGTGCGAGGGGTACCCAGTGGACCTGAGTGCCGCGGTCCTTAGCTTTGACTCGCCGGATCACCTCAGCAGCCAAGGCTGTTTTCCCGATCCCACCCGGACCTGCAAGCGTGACCAGTCGCTGGGTCAGTAGGTAGTCGTGGATCTGCTCCAGCTCTCGATCGCGTCCGACAAAGTTCTGAGTCGGCGTCGGTACACCTCCCACACGCCCCGCCCCTGGTTTATGCATATGCGGACTATAACCGAAAAGGATGGTCGGTCTTCGATGTCCTGCTGGCCGACCCAACTCATGGCTGTCAACACTCATGCCCGACTGGACGGAAACACCATTGCGACCTGGGCATCTTGATATGAGCCCTTCTCGTGTCGATCCGAACGCGCTGGCAACTGAGGATCGACGAGGGGCGGGCGTGCCAACCGTATTCGGTGAGGATGGGTAGGTATGTCCATAGGTAGCTACCTATCCTTTCGATACTTGGAAGTGTGAGGCTTTGCTGTCCGCAATCAGCGCGTCCACCTCGACGTGCCATTACTCCCGCCGACAATCGGTCACCAACGTTTGTCAGTGGTGTAGGTAGGTATAAGCGTAGGTAGTTCCCTATTCCGGCGAATCTTACGATGATGGCAATGTGTCACTGGTCTACATCGGGAAATACTCGATGCTCGAGCCGAGGTGGTAGTCGTCGCAGAGCGATTGGTGTGGCGACACGGCTGCGTTCGCCGGATGCTGACCGCGCGACTGGTGGTGTCTGAGCGTTGATCGTGCTGATGGCTCACGGCACCCGATCGGCGAGGTAGTCCAGCAATGAGAGGGTGAGGATGCAGACCGGACGCCCGAGCGCAACCGCGATGGCTGTGGCGCATTCGCGGGCCTACCACCAGCTCGCCGACGAGCCACGGGTGTTCACCGATCCTTTCGCTGTGAGGATTCTCGGTGAATCCGTCTTAGCTGAAACGGAGTTCGACCACGGCCTGGATCCGGACCTGGTTCGTCAGAGGAGGTTGTTCATCAATGCACGCAGTCGATTCGCAGACGACACCGTAGCGGCCGCAATCTCCAGGGGCACTGACCAGGTGGTGATCCTCGGTGCCGGACTCGACACGACCGCCTACCGCCACGGCAGCGCAAAGGCGCGAATCTTCGAAGTTGATCACCCCGCCACACAGGAGTGGAAGCGACGCCGCTTGTCCGGAGCGCGGATGGCGATTCCGAACTCGCTGACGTTCGTTCCAGTCGATTTCGAGAACACGACACTGGCCGCCGGGTTAGCAAGAGCGGGCCTCGACAGCAATCGCAGTGCCGTGTACGTCTGGCTCGGCGTTGCCGTCTACCTCACGAGAGCGTCGGTCGACGAGACGCTCCGGTACATCGCCAGCCACGCCAAGTCTGAGGTAGTTTTCGACTACTTCTACCCGGTCGCCGCAAGTCCCGACGATCTGACGGCTGCCCAGGTGCAAGCACGTGCTGATCGCGTCGCCGCAGCGGGCGAACCGTGGCTGACTTTCTTCACCGCAGAAGAGATACGTGACATCTTGCAGGACTTCGGCTACAGCCATGTCGACGACCGCTCCGCGATCGAGCTGCTTACCTCATACGGCGTCCCTGTCGGCTCTCGTGTCACGGATTCGGGACCCCATCTGGTGTATGCCTGTACGGCGTGACTGCCCCTCCGGTCGCTGGGGATCAGCTTCCCGCCATGGTAGGTGAGCAGCATATGGCGGGACGAGCTGCAGGTGAGGTGAGGTGAGGGCGGGGATGTCAGACTTCCGCGTCGATTTCATCGCGAGGAACGCGGTGCCGTTCTAGCGCGCGTGCGCCGGCTGTCGGTCATCTGTCGACGCGGACGCTGCCAGTAGATCAGGGAGTACGGACCCATCCAGTCGTGACATGAAGGATATCGGTTCTATCTGTCCGACTCTCGAACGGATCGATCGCGGCCGTTTCCGGTCTTTACCACTGTGCGGCCAACGCCAGGTGGCGTGGCGTTCCGTAGCGCACCGATATAGCAATGCGATAGGTGCCGCTTTCCGATGCCCCGCAACAGTGGCTGGCCTGAGGGATCGCAGGCAGAGCTGGCCAATTTTGCCGCGGGCGATGCGAGTGTAGAGCAGTCCCGTGTGATCGCCCCAATGCAGTCAATAACCGACGGGAAATGCACCCAGCGTGGGTGAAATTGCCGATATATGTCGGTGGTGCTGACGGTCCGGGGGCCTTTCTGCAAAATGTGTACAAAGTGGGTACCCAAAGAGCGTTGACACGTACATCTTCCTGCCGGAAGACTGCTTGTAGCCCGAACATTCGGTACTCGATCGGACATCCCGGCAGCAACTGCCGTGGGGCTCCGCTCGTTTATGGATGGATGAGGCTGACAATT
The DNA here is from genome assembly GCF_040642815.1 of Nocardia sp. NPDC047648. Lineage (NCBI taxonomy): Bacteria > Bacillati > Actinomycetota > Actinomycetes > Mycobacteriales > Nocardiaceae > Nocardia > Nocardia sp. NPDC047648. The sequence continues at coordinate 182,357 of NZ_JBEYSX010000012.1, forward strand.
CGCCGGGGGCGGTGGGCAATTCGCGTGCGCCGTAGCTGCGCTGTGCGCTGCACGTGTACGAGATGTCCTTCCATTCGCTGTCGGGCGAACGCTGAAGCTCGGTGTGAAATGTGATCAGTTCATATCGAGCGGCCACCATTTCGATGTACGGACAACGTGCGTCAGCAATGAAAGGAATACCTAACTCATGGACATTCTCGCTCTGGCCTACGAAGTTTCGAATCTCGCCTCGAGCGTTCTGTCGATCCTGGCGAACGGGATCTCGCTTCTGCACTCGTTCGGCGTGATCTAGCGCTGCGGGCGTGAGCCATCCCACACGTTGCGGGCCGGCTCCTGGAAGTCTCCACGGTTTCCCGGGCTCATCGCAGAGCCCGGGAAACCGCGAAGACTTCACCGTCAGCTGCTGCGCTGTCTACCTCCGATGCTTCTCGATCGTTGAAAGAGGAATTCCATTGCGACATTCCATTACTCGCTTCGTGACCGAGGCCAGTGTGGCCCTCGGCGGCGTGCAGGTCGCTGCGCGAGAAGCCCTTGTTCATGCAGTTGTGGAGGTCAGTGCATGAGAAGGCATCGCCGCTGCCCTAGGAGTACACGAGCCGGTGCGTGGGGAGCGGTGGCCGTGACCACCGCCGCTGTGATGGCGACAGGCGCCGGCTCCGCAGCCGCAGACGAAGGGCCCGTCCCGCTGCCCGGCTGTCCGGCGCTGCTGGTGTTGGGCGTGCAGGGTACCTCCGAGTCGTCGCCGACCGCCTCTCCTACGGCGGATTCGGGAATGCTCGGCCGGGTGTTCGCGCCGATGCTCGCTGAAGGAGCCAGCGTGGACCGCGTCTACATTCCCTACCCGGCATCATTCGGTGGTGCGCTGGGCACCGGACCGGGTACCGACCCGTTCGCCTCCTCGACCGATCAGGCGCGCGCTCGACTGGACGCCACTGCAGCCGAGGTCATGGACCGTTGCCCGCACACACAGATCGCGGCGGCGGGATATTCCGGTGGCGCCGCGGTAGTGTCCGGCTTCGCACAGGACATCGGCGCGGGTATCGGTCCGGTGCCTGCAGATCGAGTGGCCGCGATCGCGCTGCTGAGTGATCCCACGCGACCGGCCGGGACAGGGCCGATACCGGGTCTGGCGGGCCAGTCGTCGCCGAGTGCCCCGCCGGGCACCGACGGCACGCACACCGGACAGGTGCGGCTGTCGCCGGTCCCGGGCAGCGGCGGCATCGCCGATCGCGGCACCGACTTCGGTGTCCTTGCCGGGCGAGTAGGCGAGTTCTGCGCGGCGGGTGACTTGGCATGCGATGCGCCCGGTCATGCCGCAGCGCTGCGCACGGCAGCCGGACTCGCGGCGCAGGCCGACCTACGTGACCCGATCACTGCGGCAGGCAGCTTGGCAGGGGCATGGGGTCAGACGGTGACCGAGACGAGTAATGCGGTGTTGCTGTCGGATGTCACCGTTGATCCAGCTGGCCAGGCGAATTACGTCCCAACGCAGACCGTCTCGCAGCGGCTGGCGGAGGCGGCGGATCCCCGCACTCCCGCGGCGACCGCGGAGCAAACCCAGGCTGCAGCGGACAAAGTCGGTCAAATCGTCGGCGCGATCGTCGCCGACCCGCTGGAACAGATTCCGAGGCTGGTCAATCAGATCGGCGCGGCGGTCGGCGCGGAGATCGCGGCGAACGCCGACCTGCTGAATCCCGCAACCCTGTTGCACTACGCGACGGTCACTGTCGCACACACCGGGTACGGCGCCAACGGCCAGACCGACGAGGCAGCCGACTGGTTCGCCGCAGCCTCACATGATCTCTTGGGGAACGGGCAATGAGTGCCGAAGCGCAAGGCCACACCCGATATGTCCTGAGCTCGAGCCTCATCGCCGCACCGACGACCGCAGCCGATGTCGTTGCGTCACCAAAGCGCATTCCGGGAGGGCTGCCGGACCAGCCCCGCGCGGCCCGATCGTCGGTTTCCCCGGCGTCGATCTCCGCTGCTACGAGGGCGTGCGCACACAGCAGGGACGGGTACTCACATGCGGCCTCCGCGCCACTGGCCCGCGGGCGAAGAGATGTGCACGGGCGCCACGATCGAGCGGCGGAACCACGATGAGCTCCTACGAGGACGACCAGCCGCGCCACCACGATGATGGTCGTTGCAGACCAGACCGGTTAGAGCTCTATGGGTTAGTGCCCGCAGACGGTCTTCTCGCGTCGGGTCCGCTCGGCGCGGAGCATGAACTCGCGCAGGTCGAACGCCGCGATGCCGACCCGGCGACCGAATTCGATCTGCTGCGCAGGATCGTGCGGGCCGCGGCGGTCGCCAGCGTAAGCGAGGGAGAGTTCGTCCGTCGGCTGCGCACGCCGCGCATGATGCTGCAGCCACGCTTCAGCGCGAACGATTCGACTGTCGCCGGTTTCTCGCTGCGCGATCCGCGCACAACGCTTCTGCGACCGGAGGTATCGGACGCGGAACTCGGTGGCGATTGCCTGCTGCCGGTGCTGCGCCTGGATTGGGACTCCAGCGAACAGGCGCGGTTGGAAGCGGCGGCGGAGTGGCGACACGTGCGCATCATGGGCCGCTGGGAGCGGGAATCAATCCTGTTGACCTCCCCGGCGATGTGGCAGCGAGCGCTGGTAGACGCCACGCAGTTCAATCACCGCCTGCAACTTTCCGAGGCTGCGGATCGCCACAGCTGGCAGTGGGCGGCCACCCGAGTCGCCGGAGTTCTCGCGATCTGGTCGCTGCGCACCGAACCCGCCTCCGGTGGGCCGTTGGCCACGGCATCCGAGCAGGTTGCCCGATCCGGCATGGCCCGGGGCAGCGGTCCGGGCCCGAAGACGGACGTGGCCCCTTCGGCCAGTCTTGCGCGGACGGCGTATGTGCTGGCTCAACAATCGGCCACAGCCCACGACGCGGCGCGCGAGACGCTGTTACTCGCGCAGTTGTCCGCGTCGGTGATGCTCATCGCGAAGGCCCATCGCCGACGCGGCGAGCTACCGGCCGCGATGCGGCTGGCAGAGCGCGCATTGTCCCCACTGGCGGAGGTCGAAAGGCAGATGCGCGAACGCATCGATCGGCTCCCGCCCAACGACGATGCGGTAGGCGAGTAGATGCCGCAACAGCCGAATACCGACACGATCTCGGCCGCCCTGCACGCTGCGCGCGCCGTCATCGACGACAACGACACTGAAGCAGCCGGTCTCATCATCATTCTGCTGCGTGAGGGGCATCCGGTGACCGTGCTGCGACAGCCGCGGGGCGAGATCGACCTGGCGACGATCACCGCAGCGGCACGGTCGGCGAGCGCCGCGGTGGTGATCGTCCTCGGTGCACCGGCAGCCCGGGGGATCGGACCGATACTGATGCGTCTGGACGAGCTGGTGGCGCAGCTGTCAGCGGCAGGAATCAGCGATCCGGTCGCAGTGCACGTTCCCAGCCTCGACGGTGTCCAGGACACCGTCGTGACGGCCTTGACCAACACCGGCGACCGGGTCGTGCCCGCCCTGGGTTCGCACCGCCGTGCCCGCCGAAGAGGCAGGATCGCTGCGCTCCTCGGCGGCCGCCGCCCAAGTCGCGAGAGCAGGAGAGCGTGATGCATTGCGACACAAAGAATCCGGATGACGACACCTTGCCGAGGCGGTGGCAGACGCTGAGCAGTGTGGTCACAGCCCACGCCGCGGTTGTCGTCGCGGCCGCCGTCGGATGGGCGACGATCTGGTCGCCGAACCCCGAACCGTCGCATCCGCCGAGCAGCACCAACACGGTGATCCTCGTGCCCGCCCACTCGGGCGACAGGGGCTGTGAAGGCGCGGCTGACGGCGTGATCCGCCTGGCCGTGCGGGTCATAGACACTGGGGTGCCGCAATGAGCGCGGATCTGTTGATCCTGACCGCCTTCGCAGTCGCGGCGGTGAGCATCAATGCCGCGATCGGCTTGACAGCCCCACCGCCACGACGCACGGTCCACCACACCGACACCGGTGCGCCACCGGAGCACAGCGGGAGCTGATCGTGCTGAACTTCGAGTCGGTCTATCCGGTCGTCATCGCGCTGGGCACGGTTATAGCGAACGTCGCGCTCACGATCGGCGGGCATTACCCCCGGTGTGCACGTCAGCGCTGCCGCGACTGCCCGCGCAGCTGTGCGAGGAGCCGTCGATGACTCCCTCCGGCCCTCAGAGCTCACGGCTCGAACAGAAATCAGCCGCGGCACCGGCCGTGGGGAGCGATAGTCCTCGCCCACTGAAAGAGACGGCGTGGGTGCTGGTGCAGACATTCCTGCCCGGCTTGCCGCGATCGGTGGTGGCCGAAGGCGCCTATCCCCGGCGATTCTCGCGAGTCGCGCGGACACGGGCGGCGGGCAGTTCTACAGCGGCGCAGCACATTCCCGCGATCATCGAGCAGACCGTCACCACCGGTGAGCCGCAGGTGCGCGCACTTCACCCACCCTCGGGTGGAGCGATGCGGGTGTTCGCCGTCCCGGTCCTCGGCCCGAATGATCACGTGTGGGCAGTGCAGCTGTGGGCCGGCCCGCGCGATGCCGCAGTGCCGCTGCGACCGGAGGTCGGCGCCATGCTGTGGACCGCGTCCGGTAGCGGACTCGTCCACACCACCAGCGCACTCGAACGGATACTGGACAGCGACTCGATGCGGTCGACTGACCGCACGCTGCCGGACCTCATGCGACATTTCGAACGCATCGAGGACCGCACCGCATTTCTGCGCCTCTTCGGCGACACCCCCACCCCGAAATTGTGGTCGGGCACCGCCATCACCGCAGGGGTAATGAGCCAAGCGCGGCTGCATGTTTCCATTGCCGCCTGCGGCAGCGGAGCTGGACGCACCCGCACCGTCCAAGCCCTGGTCCACGACATCAGCGACGCGAATCCCGTTCCTGCTCCCGGAATGACGACGCGGCTGATCCGAGCGGTGCCAATTCCTGCCCAGCACGCCGTGGGCGTGGTGGACCTACGCACCGGCCTGCTGCACGAGTGGGTCTCCCAAGGGCCGCCGCCCCTGGACCGGTGGCTGCACCAGATGCCCACGATCCACCCAGAGGACATCACCAGGCTGGCCGCCCTACGGGCGGAGTTGCTATCCGGGACCGAGCACGCCCGCAATCACTGGCGGATGCGCTGGGACGACGAGGAGGACTGGGTCGTCGTCGCGGCCCGCTGGACAGTCCTGACCCGCGGGGACGCACCTCAGGCAATGGTCGATGTGCGGCTGTCCGCGCCACGGCGCACACGACCCACGCCACGGCCTGACCCCGAGCAGCAAGCAAGCAACCCACCCGGCTCGAATCCTGACCACGCAGAGCGGGCCCTATGAGCACTGATCACGCCGCAGCCCAAATACCACCACCAGCGCGTGCCGAAGCGGCCCTCGCACTGGCCCCGACTGGCCCACGGGCGCGGCATGTCCTGACCGACAGCCGCATCAGCGTGGCCACCGGCGCACGCCGCCATCAGCACCCTCCATGATGCGGCCGCCGGGTCGCGCCGACACAGAACAAAACGGCGACAAACGAAGCCACGGGGGCGAGCAGCGACAAACGACCTGTCGCACCAAACATCGGAAAACGGCTGGAGCGGGTATCGACAGCTGAGACAAGTGAGGCAACAACTATGAACTCACCGGATTCGCGACAGACCATGGCGAAAGTCGCGATCATCGGCGCCGGTTTCGGCGGACTCGCGGCAGGAATCGCGCTACGCGAGAACGGGATCGACGACTTCCTGATCTTCGAGGAGGCCGACGATGTCGGAGGCGTCTGGCGCGAGAACACCTACCCCGGATGCAACTGCGACGTACCGTCACATCTGTATTCGCTGACCGCACAACCCTATCGCGGCGAAGTCCGCTACCCGGGTCAGCGGGATATCCTGGACTATCTGCGCCAGGTCGTCTGCGACCACGGACTGCGCCCGCATCTGCGTCTGCGCACCGCCATCGCCCAGGCGACTCTCGATGAGGACACAGGCCGCTGGCGGCTCACCACCGCCCAAGGACATATCGTCCACGCCGAGACCGTGATCTTCGCCGTGGGGATGCTGCACCGCCGCCATCTGCCCGACATCCCCGGCCGCGACACCTTCTGCGGAGACTGGTTTCACTCCGCGCAATGGGACCACACCCGAGACCTCCGGGGCCAACGTGTCGCGGTCGTCGGCACCGGCGCCAGCGCCGTGCAGCTAATCCCCGAACTAGCGGCTATCGCCGAGCAGGTGCGCGTGTTCCAACGAACTCCGACCTGGGTGCTGCCCAAACCCCGCCCCGAGTTCGGGGGGCTCACCCGCACACTAATGCGGAAGATCCCGATCACCCACGAGCTGTATCGCGCACTGGTGTACTACGCGGCCGATCTGGTGCTGGCACCAGTGATGACCGGCGGATGGTCGGCGCGCCCTGCCGAATGGGCCGCTCGCGCCTACCTGCGCTGGCAAGTCCGCGACCCGCGGCTTCGTGACGCGCTGACCCCACAGCACCGTATCGGCGCCAAACGCATACTGCTGTCACGCAGCTACTATCGAGCGCTCGCCCGCGACAACGTCGAGCTCATCACCACCCCGATTCACAGCGTCACCCCGACCGGCGTCCGCACCGAAGACGGTGTCGTGCACGAGGTCGACACGATCGTCTACGCCACCGGGTTCCGGGCCACCGAGTTCCTGGAACCGATCCGAGTCGTGGGCCGCGGCGGCATGCTGCTGCACGAATACTGGAAGAACGGCGGCGGAACATTCCTCGGCCTGGCTGCGCCGAAGTTTCCGAACGCCTACTTTCTGGCCGGCCCGAACACCTTCAACGCCGCCGGCTCCAACATCGGTATGAAGGAGTCCCAGCTGCGCTACATCATGGCCGCGATCCGGCTGCGCGAAACCTCCGGCGCGGCCGCGCTCGAGGTCAGCGCCCACGCCATGGCCAGCTACGACCGGTGGCTGCAGGCGGCGATCGCCCACACCGTCTGGCCCACCGGAGGACCCAGTTGGTACAAGACCGCCTCCGGCCGGGTCGTCACGCCGTGGCCGTCGACCGCCCGGGCGTACGCGCGGATGACCGCGCGTGATCCCGCTCTGGACCTCGTCCCGCTACCGCTGCGCGGACACGCAACGCCCTACCGGTCCAGCGATCGCTTCCCGACGCGCGCACACCCTCCCACGCCCATCACACACCGCCACGTCGTAACCGGCATCAGCCAGCAGCGACGCACATCCACCCACTCTTTCACCGAGGACCTGTCATGACCACTTCCGCTGCGGCCGATGGCCGCGCCTACTGGCATTCCATCCACTCCACCCGCACCCACAGCCCGGCCCCCGCCGCGCTGCGGCACACCCTCGCCGGTACCGGCACCCTCGAGCAGCGCCGCGTCCGCGACATCATCGCCGCACTCGACGACGACCCCGCCCCGGGCCGCAGCTACACCGATACCGCCCACCACGGCTACGAGCTGATGGCCCAGCTCGTAGCCGCGCTCGGCGGCTCAGCCATCGACATCGCCCGCAATTTCCCACTCCTGTGCGCCATCTACGACTCCGCCGCGATCCACGCCCCGCGGCTGCTGACCGTGCTGCATTCGTTCAACTTGGGCATCGCGCCCATCCTGCGCCTGGGTAGCGGAGCCGACTACCAGCGATCCCTACTGCAAGCGCTCGACGACGGCACCGCCAGCGGCGCGTTCGCCGGCACCGAACTCGGCCACGGCACAAACCTGCTCGGGTTACAGACCCAAGCGATCTGGCAACCTCAGCAGCGTCGATTCCTGCTGCACACACCGAGCGCGGCGGCGATCAAGTGGATGCCGAATATCGCCGATCCCACCGTCGCCAAGATCGGGGTCGTTCTGGCCCGCTTGGTCGTCGCCGGAATCGACGAAGGGGTATGGCCGTTTCTGGTCGTGCTGCGCGACGGCGACGGCCAGCTCACCGAGGGCATCGAATTGTGCCCGCTCCCGCCATCGGTAGGTGGACCAGAGATGGACCACGCCGGTTTTCGGTTCAACGCGAAGCCGCTGCCCGCGGACGCGCTGCTGTGCGGGCAGTTGGCCCATTTCGATGATGAGGGCCGCTTTCACTGCGCTTTGAGTCGACACCGGCGATTCCACGCGGCCATCGGCACCATCGATTCCGGCCGCGCTCTCTACGCCGGCGCGGCGCTGGCCAGCGCCCGAGCGGGATGGAGCATCACCACCCGCTACGCCCGCCAACGGCTCACCGCAGGCGGTGTCCTGCTCGGTGACCGCGACGGCATCCAACGCGACCTGGTCTCCGCGGCCGCGCGCATCACCGCCGCCACCGCATTGAGCAACGTCACCCGCGGCCGGTTCACCACTGGAGAAGGCGGCGAACCGGATCCGACTGCCGCACCGATGGCGATGCTGGCCAAACCCCTGGCCACCTACACCGCACGCGACGTACTGACAACGTGCCGTGAAATCGTTGGTGCGCAGGGTCTATCGAGCATGAATTACTTCGGTGACTACATTTCCCGGGTGGCCGGGACGGTCACCGCCGAGGGCGCCAACAGCGCGTTGTTGGTGGCGGCCGGTCGCAGTATCGAACTCGTCGCCACCGGTCGCGCACCCCGATACACCGACATCTCCCAACTGCGGGTCGTCGACGAGCGCGCACCACTGCCGTGGTGGAACGCGATGCTGCGCGAGCGGGAGGAGGCGATCGTCGCCGCTGCCCGAGAAGGCGCACTCACCGGGGGCGGCGTCGTCGGAGCCGACACCGCCGCCACCGAGGTGGCGATCGCCGTGACCGACCGACTGGCCTCCGATGCTGTGATCGCCGCCGCCACCGCCACCGACGACCCCGAAGCCGAGGCCATCCTGCGGGATCTGGGTGCGGTGTTCGCGCTCGAGCGCATCAACGCCCACGCCGCCTGGTATGCCACCCACCGGCAGCTTCCGGCCAAACGTGCCAGTGAGGTCCAGCGGCAGCTGACCGACCGCTACGCCGCGCTCGCAGCGCACCTGCACACCACCGTGCTCGATGCCTTCGGTGTCCCGCCCCTGCCCGCGCTCATCGACCAGCCCGACTACATCGCCGCCTGGAGCGAGCAGTTGGGTTGGCGCACCGAGGATTTCAGCGAGGTCACCGCCGAGCGGGCCAGCAGCGCGTCCGGTCCTCGCAATGCCTGACCGCTTCGGGTTTCGGTACGCCGAATAGGGGAGGTTGGCAAGTGTGGAGCTGGAGCCGCGCTGTCGTCGAGCGCGCCGAAGCGGCGTCGTTCACCGCTTGGAGATATCCACCCCATCTGTACGGAACACACGACTGCTTGCCGGACTGCAACTCGGCGCGGTTATCGACACCTCGCCGTGGGCGGCGGGTGCGGATGCGGGATGGGTGGAGGCGGCTTCTCCGGCACGGACGGCGCGAGGTCCAGAACGACGAGCGTGTCGACGTCGATGAGTTCGGTCCTGCTGCGTGAGGAGACGGCCAGTTCGGGATGTCCCCGTCGCTGGGATCGCGCCGGGACTGGCCAGAACAAGTCGATGGGGCGATCGAAGGGCGCCCGACGCGCGTGCGTGCGAGCCGTTCCGGCCCACGAGGCCGGGGCGGCTGGACCCGTCAACGCGAGCGAACCCGACTTCGGCGGCGCGATCACCTCTGTTGCCGACTGTGGTTCACAGGCGCGCCTACACGGCCGCGGTCTTAGAGGTGTGGTGGCCTAAGCCTGTGACACAGTGCGCAACACCTCGCAGTCTGGCCGTTCGGGCGGAGAGGAGAACGCAGAAGCTGAAAACCTCAGTGTGTCGAGCCGCCGAAGCCGAAGTTCGCACGACATGGCCCGCTTGGAACCAATTCTGAAAGAGCGAGGAGTGAAGACCGAAGTCGAGCACTGGCTATCTCGCTCCGCTTCGAGGGAAGTCGGTGGTGTCTCCGGATACGCCGGATGCCCGATCCAGGGCTAGCCAGTATCTCAGACCTCGGTGGCCTCGCCCTGATGACTGATCTGATGCTGCTGGAGGATGAGACTCAGCGCGAGAGTCGATCACGCACGCCCACATCATGTCTCGCGACAGGTGATGTTGTGCACTGACCTCCCGGCCGAACTGGAGTCCGAATGGTCCAGCGGATGCCACTTTCTGGAAAGGCCAGGGAAGTCAGCCCACGCGGATCCGGTGCTGCCTCCTCGGGGGCAGGAGGCAGCACCGGCAGGAACTCGTCGGTGGGGGTATCGGCCGGGTAGGCCCGGCGTAAGTGAGTTCCCGTCTTCTTATGCGCAGCAGAATTGTTTCTGCCGAATTCCACGATACTCGCTTCCGATCGTGATTTGTCAATGCCGTTAACACACCCACTGTGGGTGACTTTTCACGCTGCGCTATAAGCAGATAGCGAAATGTACCCAGCCTGGGTGCATTTCCTGGAAGCGGCACGCGGGTAGGCCGCCGAAGGTCTGGAGATGCTGCCCAAAGCTATGGTTAGCAGCGCAACCCGTCGTTCAGCGGTTCAGTGGTCGATGCTGTTGGTGCGCACGTTGCCCCACCGGTTGTGATCTGGAATCTTTTGTCGTTGCGGTTATCGCCTCGGCGACTTACAGTACGAATGCGCCCCTTTGGATGGGGGTTTCCCGGTATCTCGCTGGTGGCGGAACCGGATGTGGCGTCGTTTTCCGTGTGTCGGCAGTGGCCGACACGTGAGCGGCTTTCGGAATCGCGTGTATTCCAGCGTGCATGTATTGGTCGTATTCGATCATCGGCTGTGTCTTCGTTGCGGGTGATCTTGCCCGCCCATCCGGGGCAGCACGCTCGCTGTGGTGCTCGCGCGCACTCATCGAACGAGGGGTATCGAAGAATGGACACACCCAGGCGACGGCATCTCGCCCGAGCGATGTCGCTGAGCGCACTGCCGGTGGCCATGGCGGTCGCAGTCGCCGGAATTGGCGCTGCTGATCCGGGGCAGGGCCTGGCGCCGGTGAATCAGGAGAGCCTGCTCGCTGTCGACGCGGGCGTCACTGCGCCGCCTACGGCGGCAAGGTTTTCCACCGGAGTCGAGGCAGTGCCTATCCCGGCGCCGATGCCTGATCCGGTGCCCGACATCACCCACCAGGTCCTCGACGCGATCACCTCGCTGACGGAGGAACTGGTGGGCGCCCTCGCCGAGGCGCTGCCGCGGCCTCTGTGGCTGGGATCCGGACGATGAGGCTTCCCGTCCGGGCTGCAAACAGGCGATGCCCTCTGGCATCAGGGAGAAAGTCGCGGCGAGAGATCGCTGCGGACGTGGCGTTCACCGCCGTCTCGCGGCAGACAGCGGGATCCGATCACGGGTTCAGGCCAGCGCGTTGGGTGCCTTTCGAGTCGGGTTTGAGGATCTGAGGACGATATGACTGTTCGACGTCAGCCGATGCTGGCTTTCGCGGCGACAGCAGTGGCCGCCGCGCTGGCTGCGGGGCCTGCGTATGCCGCGCAGCCAGGGCTGGAATCACCGGGCCAAGGACAGCCCGGGTTGAGCACGACACCTCCGGCACCGGCACCGGCGCCTGCGCCGCCGGAGGACTCACCCACTGTTGTGGATCTCCTGCCCAAGCCTGCGCGACCGCGCCCGAGCCAGCAGACGCAACCGGCGGTCACCATCCGTCCGCCGGCTGCAGCACCGGCACCCGAGCCCGAAGCGGACTCTGGTGAGGTAGAGACTCAGCAGGCGCAGCAAGCACCCGCGCCTGAGCCGGTCGCGCCTGGTATGCAGCCGCGCACGCTGCGGTTCGGGACGGAGACGGTGGCGGTGCCGGAGTGGGTGCCGCCGGAAGCTCAAGCAGTCGCGCAGGATCTCGCTGATACCGCTGAGTGGTGGATCGCGGCGGGTTTCGACGCGGCGGGGCTGCCGATCGATCAGTCCGATCGGCGCGCGGCCGCGACCATGGTCGGTGGCGTCGCAGGCTGGAGTGTCGGGGCCAACGCGGGCGGGTTCGTCGGCGGCTTGACCGGCTGCGCTGCGGGCATGGCGGTCGGTGGTGTCGCAGGCGGAGTGATCGGCGGCGCTGTATCCGGTGGTGCCTTGGCGCCGTTCGGTGCGTTCGCTGGCGGCTTGGCCGGGTGCATGGCCGGCGCGGCGATCGTGGGCATCCCCGCCACAGTCGCCGGAGGAGTCGTCGGCGCCAGCGTCGGCGCAGCGGCAGCCGCGGCCCTCGGGTCCGACACCCACCTCGACCCCGCCGAGCCGCCCTCCGACCAGACCACCGACACCCCTGCCGCACAGCAGGATCCGGACACGCCGACCGTCGACGAAGACGTCGATGCTTCCGCCGGGGCTGACGAGGACTGCTCGTGATCACGCCGCTGCGGCGGCTGCTGGCGGCAGCCGCGATCACCGCGACAACGACGGCGGCCGCCGTGGCGGCGGCGCCGGGCACGTGGGCGCAGCCAGTCACCGGCCAGAACTGCCCGGCGCTGTTGGTGATCGGCATTCAGGGGGAGGGCCAGGCCGCGGCCGACGCTGCCCCCGACACCGACTCCGGAGTGCTGGGTCAGGTGTTTCGTCCGATGCTGTCGGCTGCCGCGCCGGGGTCGGTGCGCCGGGTCTATGTGCCCTGGCACGACGCCTCCGTCCCAGCTGTCGCGGGCACTACAGGCGGTGGCGGGTTTGCAGCCAGTGTGGACGCCGGGGTCGCGGCGGTGTCGCAGGCTGCCTCTGAGTTCACGTCGCGATGCCCGAGCGGGCAGGTTGCGGTAGCGGGCGCGGCGCAGGGCGCGCAAGTCGCCTCGCAGTTCGCGCAATCGGTGGCGCGCGGAGCGGGCGCTGTCGCCGCTGAGCGTGTGGCGGGGGTGGCGCTGTTCGGTGATCCGAGCCGCACCCCCTCGGCGGCGTTGTTTCCCGGTCAGCCGGGCAAGACGGTGCCCGATCCGGCGCCGGGCACCAGCGGCGGCGCGGTGGCCCGGCTTCAGGCGTTGCCGCAGCAGCCGTTGACCGGCGGCGGCATCGGGCCGCAACGCGGCGCGGTGGCCGACTTCGGGCCTTTGGCCGGGCGGGTGGCAAGTTTCTGCGTCGCTGGCGATTTGGCGTGTGACACCCCGGCGCAGGCCCCGATCTTGCGGGTGGTGTCCAACATCGTCGCTGCGGCCGATCAGTCCGGCGGTGATCCGCTGCGCGCGTTGGCGTCGGTCACGCAGGCGTTGGCGTTCACCGCCATCAAGACCGCGACCAGCGTGGTGAACAACGACGTGCAGGGCACGTCGTTGGCGTCGCTGTCGCTGTCCTCGCGCACGTCTCTGTCGGCGCGCATGGCCGAGGCGTCGGATCCGCGCACCCCCTTGGAGATCAACGACGTGTTCAAGGCGCTGCTGAAAGTGGGCACGATCGCGTTGAATTCGGTGATCACGGTGGCCAAGGCGGTCATCACGCCGGGAAACATCGCCGAGATCGCCGCCGCGGGGCTGGCGAACCCTGTCGCGGGGTTGGCTGTTCTGGGGCAGAAGCTGTTGGGAGCTTTGCCGCAGTTGGTGCCGCCGACGACGGTGTCGCGGTTGGTCAACCAGGCGTTCGAGGCGGTGGTCGCCAACGTCACCGACAACACCGGCCTGGTGGACACCACCACCGGGGTGAAATACAGCGACGCGATCAGCAGCCGCGGCGCCTACACCGCCAACCCCGTCGCCGCCGACGGCGCGGCACCTGTGCAGTTCACCGCCGACTGGTTTAGCGCCCTCGCCCGTGATCTCACCGCTCGCCCGACACCCACTACGGCGACCTCGACAACTACCGCGACGCCGAGCAGCGGCTGGTCGATCGGCGGCGCGCCCTCGACGACCGCGCCGACGACCAGCAGCCGACCGGGCGGTGGGGGACTGTTCGATTCCTGGCCGTCTTCGACCAGCCCCACTCCGTGATGTCTGGTCGGGCCGGTGGCGTGCGGGCGCACAGGAGAGGAGGACCGTTGTCCGATCCGCGTGGTGAATTCATCGTCCCTGGCTTGTCCTCGCCGCTGCCACCGAGCTGGCCGGAGTCCGACGAGCTGGACATGCTCCCACCCGAGGCGCTGTTGTTACCGGACGTCACCGAGGTGGACTACACCACATGGCTGCCCCAGCCCGCGCCCATCACCTCGACCACGGAGGCCTCCAAGCCGCCTGAGCAGATCGCTCGGACGACTACTGACCGCACCCGGCCGCGGTCGCGGAGCCGGTTGGTGGTCGCGCTGTTGTCGATCTGCGGTCCGGCCGTGATCATCGGTCTCGGGATCTGGGGGTGGCCCGCCGCTACCGCACCGCAATCCCGGTCACCGCTCACCGGTGCGGCGTCCCCGCCCTTGGCTGCGCCTCCGGCTTCCTCGGCCGCGCCTGAGCAGTGGTGCGTGCAACGCACCGGCGCGGATAGGGTCAGCGGCAGCGGGGCGGGATCGACCGCGTCGGGGCCGGAAGTGATTCTGGCGCTGGAGTACTCGTACTACACCCGCCGTGACGCCACGGTCGTGCGGACACTGCTGGCGCCTGAGGGCCGGTTCGGCAGCGACGCGGAGATCCAAGCCGGCATCGACGCCGTGCCGACCGGCACCACCCACTGCGTGGACATCACCCCGGCCGGGCCGGACCGGTGGGCGGTCACCGTGACCGAACGCTGGCCCAACGACTCCCGAACCGTGCACCGGCAAACGATCTCGACCACCACCCGCGATAACCGCACGCTGGTGGTGGCGGTGGAACCGGCATGAGGTCAGCCGCCATGGACATCACCACATCCACCAGCGACCGCGTACGCACCCCCCTCAACCGGGCTCGTGCGAAAGCGTCTACCCGCGCGGTGGTGGCGCCGCCGCCCGCCCAGCGGGCTCCGGTGTGGGATCGCCCGGTGCCGGTGGGCCGCGGTGCTATACCTGGCGGCAGACCGCCGCTGGTGTGGCTGCTGGGCGCCCACGGCGGCGCGGGAGTCACCACGCTGGAGCGGTTGCTGGCTCCCGCGGCGGACTGTCACCGCCGCTGGCCGGCCCCTATCGGCCGTGAGTCGCCGTATGTGCTGGTCGTGGCCCGCGCCACCGTCATCGGGTTGGCGGCCGCGGACGCTCTGCTGCGCCAGCACCACGCCGGGCTGGCCGGAGCCAGCACCGTCGTGGGGCTGGTCACCGTCGCCGCGCGACCCGGCCGCGTCCCGGCGGCGATCCGCCGCGACCGCGACCTCTACAGCGGGCTGGTCGAGCACCTGTGGCATGTCGACTGGCACGAAGGCTGGACGCTGGCCGGACACGACGCACTCCCGGTCTGGACCCCCGGACAACCGACCCCGCAGGGTGCACGCCGCGACGACGAGTTGTCCACGCCGCCACCGGATGTGCGCGCGCTCGGGGCAGCAGTCACCGAGACCGTCGCCGCACTGCATCACGCGACCATCACCGACATCGGAGAGACATCATGAGCTGGATCCTGTCCGCCGCCGAGCACACCAGCATGCTCGCGCAGGTCAACAACTTCACCCCCGAAGCGCCGCCGGGCACGAGAGGGCTGACGAAGTTGGTGCAGTGGCTGATGTGGTTTGTGCTGCTGTCGGGGGTGAGCGCGATCATCTTCGCTGGTGGCCGCTTCGCGTGGGAGAAGTGGCATGGCGGCATGCTCGAGTCCCCCAAAATGGTCGTCGGCGCTTTGATCGGCGGCATCGTCGCCACCAGCGCCGGATCGATCATGAACGCCATCCTCGACGTGTAAGGGGTTGGGGCGGCCTGATGATCGAAACGGTTGTGGCGTACAAGCAGTTGCCGCCGGAGATCACCGACCAACTGCGCCAGATATTCCAGTGGCTGCTGTGGGGTGTGGAAGTCGGGCTGATCATGCGGCTGGCGTGGGTCGGCGGCCGCGCCGGCTGGGAATACTTCCGCCCACCCCCCGGCCCACCCGCCGCACCCGCGGAGGTGATGCGGGTCCTGCTGTCGTGGGTATTCGCCACCGTCGCCTGGCCGATTGCCGCCTCCCTGCTCATGGACCTCGCCTTCTGACCCATGCGCACGCGAAAAGGACTGCACATGAACCCTTTTAGAAACCAGCGTTGCGCTGTGGCCGCTGTCGCGGCGGCCCTGGTGACGATGGGTGTGGCAGTGGGCGGCTGCGGCCGCGACGATCACCAGGCACCGGCCTCGGTGCATGCCGATGATCTGACCGCGGTTCCTGCGGCCGTGCACTGGGTGGACTATCAAGGTGTGCGGCTGCCGGTCGGCGCCGACGGACCCGGGCAGCTCAGCGCGGAGGCCGCGACAGGATTCACGCACACTCCGCAGGGGGCGGCGCTGGCGGCGATCGTGCACACGGTGCGGATGTCGCTGGCCCCCGACGAGCACTGGGCCAGCGTCGCGGCACACGAAATCGCCGCAGGCGCGGGCAAAGACGCCTGGGCCAGCTCTCGGGTGCTGCTGTCGATCCAGGGCCGCGCCGATCCCGCCACCGCGCCTCGCGTGCGCGGCTACACCATCGCCGACTACAACCGCGCGATCGCCCACCTACAGATCTACACGTCGTTCCCGGACAATTCGGTCGCGGTGAACACCGCGACGGTGGTGTGGGTGGCCGAGGACTGGCGACTACAGCTGCCCGACCCGTCGGCCACCGACCCGGTGGTGCGCGAGGCCGCCACGGTGGACGCCCAGGTGAGACTGGAAGCCCCCCAATGACCACCGAGCGGCGGAACACCACCCCAGAGGTACGGCAGGTCAGTGGGTGGACTGTGGCGTCGGTGGCGCTGCTGGCGCTGATCCTGATCGCCGCCGCGATCGCCTTCGCCGCCCACCGCACCCACACCTCCACCACGGGCCGGGATCCCGTGGCCGCCACGACCAGTGCGCCGCCGGCGACGGGGGAGAGCTTCGATGTGCCGACGGTCGATGCGTTCGGCCGCCGCGTGGACATCCCCCGCAACCCGGCCGGGCAGCTGCGCGCGCAGACCGGCCCCGTACGCCAGCCCAGCGACCCGGACTGGCTGACCGCGCCGCCCTCGGGTTTGGCCGAGCCCGGCGGGTGGCAACGTGTGCACGGCGCGGTCGTGCCGTTCTCCACCTCCGACGGCCCCACCCGCGTGCGGGACGGGATCGCCGCCGGCTACGCCCACACACCCCAGGGCGCGGCCGTGGCCGCGGCTGCGAGCATCAACCAGGTCGCCGCCCGCCCCGGAGACCGGGCCCTGGTCGCCGCCCGCATGGTGCTGACCGCCGCCGACCAGGCAGCCTTCGACGCCGGGATCGCCGCCGGGAAACTACCTGTGCAGCAACCGGAGTCGGTGACCCGCGCGTTGGTGGCGCCCGATGCGTACCGCATCGACAGCTACGCCACCGATCTGGCGGTACTGCGACTGGCCGCCCGCACCCCGACCGAGCCCACCGGCACACGTTCGTGGGTGACGGTGACAGTGGGCATGGTCTGGCATGAGGGGGACTGGCGCCTGCGCGGCAACGGCCAACAGCTACCCACCACCACAACAACCGATCTGACGGGGTGGACACGATGGTCCTGAACCTCGCCCGCCGTCTCGCCCTCACCGCCGCCGCGGTGATCGCCGTGCTGATCAGCGCCGGGGGCGCGGCCGCGGCACAGCCGCTCACGCCGTCACCGACGCCCGCACCGGTCCCGGCCGAATCCGGCACCTCGACCACCTACGGGTTCGACCACACCTGCAACGAGATACACGACGCGCTGTCGTCGATCCCCGGGCTGGGCACATGGACCGGGGATGTGGCCTCGGCGGTGTGCAAGGCGGGCAACGCCGCCTCCCACCCGGGCAGCGCGATCGAGGCCACGAAATCCAAGCTGTGGGATTCCACGTTCGGGCAGGTGACCGAAATCCTGCTCGACGGGCTGGGTGACGCGCTCACCTTGAGCACGGCATGGGCACAGTTTTTACCCAACGACCGCATCCTCGACGACCCCGCCACTGGCGGGGAGACACTGTGGCAGCGGGTGGATTCCTACACCCGGCAGGTGCAGACGTGGCTGCTGGCGTTCTCGATTCTCCTCTCGGCGTTGCGGATCGGGATCGCCCGCCAGCACATGGCCGCCGAGCACGCCGAAGAAGCCTTCCGCACCTTGGTGCGCTCGACCGCGACGACCTGGATCGCCGGTTTCGCCATCTTGGCCGGTGCCCGGCTGAGTGACGCGTTCTCGATGTGGATCATCAACGACTCCACCGGCGGCAACGCCCGCGGCGCGGCGGAGCTGCTGGTGCGCACCGACCGCTTCGGCGTGTACGGGCCGGGACTGGTGTTCATCGTCGCCCTGGTCGGGATCCTCGGCGCGGTGGCGATGGTCGCGTTGACCATCATCCGCCAAGCCCTGCTCGTGGTCGCCGTCGGCATCTACCCGCTGACCGCGGCGGCGTCGGGGATGAGCGGCGGACGCGCGTCCTTCCAGCGCCTGGGTGCGTGGATCGTGGCGTTCCTGCTGTTCAAACCGGTCGCGTCGCTGGTGTACATGATCGCCTACCTCACCGCCGACACCACCAACACCACCCTCGACCAGCAGCCGCCCGCGGGATCGGCGGATTCGGCGCACCGCGCGCTGGTCGGCATGGTCTTGCTGTGCAGCGTGGCGTTCGTGCTTCCGGCGCTGGTGCGGTTGGTCGCCCCCGCTATGAGCGTGATCGGCTCCGGCGGCAGCGGCGCGGCAGCCACCGGCGCCGCAGTCGGCGCAGGCATCATCGCCGCCACCGGAGGCAAAGCGCTGTTGGCCCGCGGCGCAGCGTCCGGAGGTGCAGGCTCTGCCGGATTCGTCTCCAACACCGGCAGCGGCCCGACGAGCAGCGGGCATTCCGGCCCGGCCCGCCCCACCGGCGGAGGTGGCGGCGGCGGTGGGGGTGGGTCGCCGAAGCCGCTGCCGGGCCCGGGCGGTTCTCGAGGACCTGCGAAACCGTCTGCGGTGCAGGCTAATCCCTCAGGTTCAGGGGCCCTGGTGCGGCGTGCGGTGCACCCGTCGACGGTCGCGACCGGCGCGGGCCAGGCAGTCGACCGCGTGAGCGACGACGTCACCGGCGGGGCCCCGCCTGCGTCGGGGGTGGCGCGCTATCGCGGGCCGGATCTGGGGCCTCATGACATCCCCCGCTGAACAAGTGGTGCCGCAGCGGGTTTCGTTCAGGAAGGAGTCGCGGTGAGCGTGGAGTATGTGGAGCGCACCTACAGTGCGGGCTCACGGCCGCGCACCGAGGGCTTGTTCGGGCTGTCGTGGGTGGCGATGATCACCGCTGGTGCGGTGATCATCGCGGTCGTGCTCACCCAAGCGGTCTTCGGGCTGCTGGCCGCGGGCGTCGTCGCCGCCACGGGGACGGTGGTGACCGCGCCGCTGGTGATCCAGATCGGCGGCCGCACCGGGTACGCGCGGGCGCTGCTGCTGTGGCAGTGGTGGCGCGGGGCCCGCCGCGGCGAGCACGTCTACCGGTCCGGGTCGTTCTCGGCGATGCCCGGCGGCGCGACCCGGCTACCCGGCCTGCTGGCGCCCTCACGCATGTATGAGGGCCAGGCCGTCGACGGCCACCGCTTCGGCATGATCCACCTGCCACGCTTCGACGAATACACCGTGGTGCTTCGGGCGTGGCCGCAAGGCGGCGAAGCCGTCGACCAGGACCTGGTGGATCAATGGGTTGCGGCCTGGGGAGCGTTCCTGGCGTCGGTCGGTTCGGCGCCGGATGTGAAAGCGATCGTGCCGGTGATCGACACCATCCCCGAAACCGGCAACCGGCTGATGGGGGAGGTCTCCGCGCTCACCCACCGCGACGCGCCGGCGCTGGCGTCGAACGTGATGTGGGAGCTGGCCTCCCAGCTGGCCAGCCAACGCGTCCAATTGGAACCACGCATCGCGATCACCTTCGAAGCCACCACCCCCGAACGCCGCAAAGTCCCCGCCGAACAAGCCCTGGAGATCGGGCGCCGCTTGCCGGGCATTCTCGTCGCCCTCGCCGAAGCGGGGGTGCGAGCGGAGCCGATGACCGCCGCTCAGATCACCGCGTTCGTGCGCCGCGCCTACGACCCGGCCTCTCAAGCCGACCTGGAAGCCGCCGCGACCGAACCGGATGGTCACGGCGTCACCTGGGACATGGCCGGCCCGCAAGACGAACAGCAACGCTATGACCGCCTCCAGCACGCTGGTGCGGTCAGCATCACCTGGGAGATGACCGAAGCACCCCGCGGCGTGGTGACCGAGCGGGTGCTGCAACGGCTGCTGGAACCCAACCCCGACCTGCCCCGCAAACGCGTCGCCATCGTCTACCGGCCACATTCGGCGGCCGAAGCCACCCGCCTGGTCGACGACGACTACCGCAACGCCCGCGTCGCCGAACAGAACACCCGCGGCGGGCTGGTCTCCGCGTCCGCGAGCATCCGCGTCGCCGGAGCCGAACAAGCCCGACAAGAACAAGCCCGCGGCCACGGGTTGACCCGCTACGGCATCCTCATCACCCTCACCGCGCCCCGCGGCGAAGACATCCCCCGCATCGAAGCACTCGTGCGCGACCTGTCCACCCAAGCCCGGCTGAGCATCCGCCGCTGCAACACCTACCACTCCGCAGCCTTCGCCGCCTCCCTCGGCGTCGGCGTCATCCTGCCCGAACACGCCACCATCCCCGAAGCACTCGAAGGGTAGAACGATGGCGAAAACCTCCAGATCGCAGACGGAAACGCCGCAGCGTGCCTCTGGCGCGCCGGCGTCCAGTCGGCGTGGGCCCCAGGTGTTGACCGACGAGCGGCGCGCCGCGCTGCAGGCGCGGCAGCGGCGCGGGGGAGTGCGCGGGGCGTGGGCGGGCGTGCTGCTCTCGCGCGATGACCACCGACGCCGCAACCTCGGCGTCCTCGAACGCTCCGCGGTCGAGGATTTCGACCGTCCCGTGCTGCGGTTGACCGACACCGGGTACGCCGGGCCGACCGGCGGACGGGTATCGGCGGTCGGGCGGCCCGCGGAGTGGCGCGGCACCACCGCCCAGGTCGTCGGACTGTGGCCGTGGTCGGTCGGGGCGGGTGCGCCGCTGGTCGGCACCCCGCTGGGTCCGCATCTGCGCACCGGCGCACCGGTGTGCTTCGACCCGATGAACTGGTTTCTGCGCGGAGGATTCATCACCGCGCCCAGCCTGTTCGTGCTCGGCTTGAACGGATTCGGCAAATCGTCGCTGGTGCGCCGCATCGTGCTCGGCGGCATCGCCCAAGGCATCACCCCGCTGGTGCTGGCGGATGTGAAACCCGACTACCGGGCGCTGGTGGAACTGGTCGGCGGCCAAGTCATCGACCTCGGCTACGGCTACGGGCAACTCAACCCCCTCGATGTCGGGGTCATGGGCAAAGTCCTCGCCCGCCTCGAAGCCGCCGAGATGTTCGAACGCGCCCAAACACTGGCCCAAGAACTACGCGCACGCCAGATCGCGTTGATCTGCGCGCTGGTCGAACTCGTGCGCGGGCGCCGCGTCGCCGATTTCGAAGAAACCGTCATCGCCACTGCCCTCACCAGCCTCTACCGGCCCGTCAGCGAAGGCGGACGCGGATTCACCGCCACCCGCCAGCCCATCCTCGACGACCTGCTGGAGGTGATCGTCGCCGGTGGCCCGGACCTGCAACTGGACGCGGCCGCCGACAGCGAACAGCGCTATCAGGCCGCGGTGGTTCCGCTGCGGCAATCGTTGCGTGCGCTGACCCGCGGACCGTTCGGGCAAGTGTTCAACGGCCCCACCACCGTCGGCATCGACCTCGACTCCACCGCGGTATGCATCGACGTCTCCCACATCCCCACCGGCGACCGCAAACTCAAAGCCGCAGTGATGCTGGCCTGCTGGGGCGCGGGATTCAGCGCTGTGGAGGCACTGAACATGCTCGCCGACGCCGGGTTGGCACCGCAACGCTACTTCCAGGTCGTGATGGACGAGCTGTGGCAGGTACTCAGCCTCGGCGACTTCATGGTCGAACGCGTCGACGAACTCACCCGCCTGCAACGCCAGATCGCCACCGCGCTGATCATGATCAGCCACACCATCAAAGATCTCCAGGCCCTCGGCAGCGACGCCGCCATCTCCCGTGCGCTCGGGTTCCTCGAACGCGCACGCGCGAAGATCTTCGGCGCCCTGCCCGGCGAGGAAGTCAACCGGCTCTCGACGTTCATCCCCTTCACCGCCGCCGAACGCGCGATGGTCACCAACTGGTCAGCGCCACAAGCGTTGACCGGCGAAGCCATCCGCCCCGGCGCACCACGCCCCACCCCACCCGGCACCGGCAAATTCCTGCTCAAAGTCGGCGAAGGCCGCCAACCCGGCATCCCGTTCCTCGTCGAACTCACCGACACCGAACGCGCCACCGGCATCCACGACACCAACACCCGCTTCGCCGGATTCGACACCAACGGCGACACCGCACCAGCGGCGGCCGTAGGAAAGGAAACACCGTGAATATTCCAGACGAGACGAGCGGGCTGCCTGAATGGAAAGCGCGGTTGCTCGCGCGATTACAGGACACCACCGCCGACTACGAACGAATGTTGCACGAGGGTAGTTCTTACCCAAGGTATGGCCGGCGAGGCGGCGAGGCGGTCGATGCCTGGCGCTCGGCGGCGGCCGAGGTGGACCGCAGCCGCCATGACCTTGAGTTCCGCATCAGGGCAGCCGGAATCCGCGAGGCTGACATCACAGCCGCAGCGCAGGCGGGGCGTCGCGGGATCCGAAGCGACATCCTGAATAGTCGTCCGGCAGCACCGGATGGAAACAGCGCGGTCCGCGTCGAGGCGGTCGACGCGATCGCCGACGATGTTTGGGACCTGGAACACATGGCCGCCATCGCGGTGGACCGCGAATGGCGCCACAACGACCGCCCACTGCCAACGGACCCGGACGCACAGCGGCAATACGAATGCAACATGGCCGCGCTCTGGGAGCGGGCCGCGACCACAGCATTGGCAGCTGGGCTCAGTGACACGGAGCGAACCGAGCTATGGGATCGCGACCAAGCCGGCTGGATCCGTCTCCTCAAGGCGACCGTCTACGGCTACGACGCTGCCAACCTTGAACAGCGCTGGCGTGAGTACGCCCGCCCGGGAGCGGCCATAGACATCGCCCGGACGACGGACCCCCCGGCGCCTCATGCATCACAGCGCATATTGTCCGGCGCGGTGCCACCAGCACCCTCCGTAATGCTCGGCCGGGCCAGCGAGGCACTGAACGCCGACCACAGCGCCGTCGAAGCCGCTGGCGAGGACGTGCACGAGTACAGGTTCGACAGTTACATCTACGGACCCGTCACTGAGACGGTCGACCGGCAAGCGGGTGTGTACGGCGGATTCGGCCTGATCGAGGCAGCTGGCCTCGACAACAGACTAGATCGAGTAGTTCATCAACCCGAAGCCGGTGACGTCGGCTTGTCGGCCTCGATCGAGGCGGCGATCCATCCCGCCACGACCCTGGAATGGGCACCAGGCGAAGTTCCCGCCCCAGCCGCCGAGGCACCTGACTCACGGGGTCCCGGGTTGTCGCTATGACCATCCGCGCCGACGAAGCCCAGGCCCGCGCGCTCCCCGCCGAGAAATCCGTAACGCGCAGAAAGCAACACATGCCGTGAACGAGAGTCGTCACCAGAGCTCGGTTCCTTCAACCCGGCATCCCGTTCCTCGTCGAACTCACCGACACCGAACGCGCCACCGGCATCCACGACACCAACACCCGCTTCGCAGGATTCGACACCAACGGAGACGCCGGATGAGTAGTAGTAGCAGTGTAGGTTCCCATGACTGAGTTTGCTTGTCCCGAAATTTATTCGCTCAACGTACGTTTCCGAACAATTGGAGAGAATCGAGTTCGGTGTGTCGACGGCCCGACCGTGCACTGGCGGTGTTCGGTGCCCGCCACGATTGATGAGGGAAGTGGCCGGATTTGGTCTGGTATGGCAGTTCGCGGCTCGGAAGCTAGTGTGGCCGTCGGCTTTCAAGTGACTCAAGTGGATTTTCTTCGACACGGCGCTGCGGCCGGTTCCCCATCGACAAAGGGTTGCCCGGTGCGCGAATTTCCCTGGTGGAAACCCGGCAACAAGTGAGAAAGTGAGGAGTTCTGATGAATGAATTCCGCTGCGGCAGAGTCGGTCCGACCTGCCGTCGACTCTGGCGGTTCGATGAGACCTCGGGTCGGCGTGCCGGCGGCCGGGCTGTGCGCACCGGGGGTTGAGGCGAATGGCGACCGGCGACGACCGAGGCTGGATGTTGTTGCAGCGTGTGGGCGACCTGGCGTCCTGGATCCAAGCCGACTGGCTAAGGATCCGTGGGTGTCCGCGTGAGGGTGCACTGACGCGTGAACTGTTCGACGACCTGGCGGCGTTGGAGACAATGCGGGCGGACACCGAAGCGATGGCCCAGGCAGCTGGTGTTGGCGGTGCCGACCTCGATCAGGTGCGCACTGCCGGATTTCTGAGTCACCGATGGAGCAGCCTGCGCACGGAGTCCGATCTTGTCGGGGCGGCGAGGGAGGATCTGTTGGCCATCGCCGAGAGCCGGGCCCACACGGTCCTGCACATGGCTGCGGTCGAGGTGTTTTGCTTTCACCGTGATTCGGGCGCAACGGCCGCAGCGGTGCCGGATCCGGAGATTGCGCTGCGATATCGACACAACATGGACGGCGAGATTGCCACCGTCACGACCATCGCCAAGCTGATCGCCATGACCAGCGCCGAGAAGGCTCTCATCCAGTCGGCTGCGAATGGATACTGGCAGCGAGTGTTCGACGCAATGGGAAGCGATTGGGGCGGGGTCGGGGCCGCTCGGGAGGAATGGAATCAGTACGCGCTACCCGGCGTCGCCGAGGACACCTTATGGCTGGTCAGCGCATTGCGGCGCCGTCCCCCTGTCGCTCGCGGAGATCTGTTGCCTTCGTCACAGGATCTGATCACCCTTGCCACCCGGGAACTGGCTGGCTGGCAGCCCGCACCGAAGTCGTTGATCGACATGGCAATGCCGTCCGACATCCAGATGCGACGCGGGCAGAACGAGCAGCTAGACCCCGACCCGGCACCGAGTCCGCTACAGGACCCCAACGTCGGGCCGGCCGGTGAGCCCGCACAGCGTGCAGAATTCGGCACCGTCGATGCCGACGAGCCGCCGCCCGCGCAGCAGGGACCGGGCTTTGATTACGGATTCGACCTATGAACGGGGAGAAGGAACGGGTGGTGGCAACTGATGGTTCGAATCCGTTCAGCGACTGAAGGAAGCGAAATTTCGACGAGGGAAAGTTGGCGACAAGAGGATGCGAAAGCTGCACGACCCCACAGGTCGCCACAGCACGCGACGAAAAGTACGGCGGGAACCTACACAGCAGCAGCAGCGTAGATCTCAGATCGTGTCGCTCGTTCAGCAATCCGCCCCCAGGATCTGTCGTTCCGAAGCTCCGATGAAAGTCCAGTCCGGCGTGTCAGCGCCCGAAAATCAACGGAAGGAAACACTCCGATGACTTGGCACACCGATTCCGACCCAACCGAATGCAAAGATCTGGCGGAATTTGTCGAAACAATTCTTTTGCCGCTGTACCCGCGACTTCTGATCGAGGTGTCGGACCTGCCTTCGTTGCAGCGTACCTATCCCGACCTCTGCGACACCGTGTTCCTTGTCCGCGCCTGGTGCGCCGAATGGTGGAAACACTCTGATGCGGTGGTCCGGCTGGACAGCCTCTGGCAAGAGTGGGAGTTCGAGCGCCGCAGAAGCGAGGATCCGAGTCTTTCCCATTGGATCATCCACCACGCGGATCCCCACATGGCAGTTCTGATGTCGCCGTTTGGAACGTTCGCTGGCTGCTCGACCACCGACGGACACGACCGCGGTCAAACACTCCACCCCCGGCAGCGCTGGCCTCGCCAATTGCCCTCGGTCCCGATACCACCGGATGTGCTGGCCGCATTCGACCGCGACATTCCGCCTCCCGAGATCGAGCCGCCAGCCGAAACCAACCCCGAGAGGAGCGACCTGTGACGGTCCGCGGTCCAGCCACCCGTGAAGGGCCCATGCCCACACCGAGACACCCCAGGAGACATGATGAGCCACCCCACAAATGATCCGGACGCGACCGCCTCCTCCGAGGCCGTGGCCGCTCGGCGCGCCTTGCTACGAGAGGTCGGCGACCGGGCGGCAGCTAGTCGGCAGCCACAACAGCCCGCCACGGCCGATACCTTTCTCGCTCAGCGTGAAGCGGAACAGAACGCACACGCGGCCGGGATCGCGTGGAAAGACATCGACAGCGCCCGCGTCACCGGACTGCTCAACCGAAACTGGCCCGACATCCGCGATGCACCCGACCTCGATGACAAGATCCGCGACTATCTGCTGACCTGCGTACAGACCGAAATCGGGTTGTTGCGCGACATGATCGCCGTCGATGCTCTT
Source organism: Nocardia sp. NPDC047648 (assembly GCF_040642815.1). Lineage (NCBI taxonomy): Bacteria > Bacillati > Actinomycetota > Actinomycetes > Mycobacteriales > Nocardiaceae > Nocardia > Nocardia sp. NPDC047648. Next base: position 208,639 of record NZ_JBEYSX010000012.1, read on the forward strand.
CTCGACCAGACACGTCGCGGCGAGGTCGTCACCTTCGAGCAGATCGCGGAATTCGAGCAGCACCAGCGAAACCTCGGGGTCGTGCACGGCCATATCGAGAACCTTGCCGCTCTCATTGGGCCGACCGGCGCGCAGGTCGCGGCGATTCGCGGGCGCCTGCTCGAGGGCTGGGACAGCACAATCGCAGCCACCGTGCGCATTGTCGGGACCGGCGCAGGCCTCGACGAGGCATGGTGGCGCCACGCCGCCCCCTGGCACGAAACCCGCACCAATCAGGTCGCCAGCACACTGCGCCACCGGCCCGCGGCGGCGCAGCCGCTGCTGCCGCCGCTGGAGCACGCAGTCACCGCAGCCAGAAACGCCGCGCACGCGCACCTGAATCCGGTCCCCCCGCAAACCGCCGGATCGGCACCGGCCGCTGCCTCCACGACCTCAGTGGGTGACGCAGTCACCGCCGTGCTGCCCGCACACGGCACCGCGGCCCTGGAAACCGAACTCGGACAAGAGGTATCCGCGCCTGGGCAGTCACCCGCGATAGCACCCGAGGGCGGGACGCAACTGTGAGCCCAGCAGCACCGAAGACTCAACGCGACGCTGCCGCTTCACCAAGCCGGCTACCGCAGCGCGCCGAGCATTCCGTAACGCGCAGAAAGCGACACATGCCGTGAACGAGTCTTCACCAGAGCTCGATTCCTTGCCCAGTTGGAAGTTGCGGCTGCTCGGCCGCATCCAGGACATCTCCGCCGAGCACACGCATATTCTCTCGGCGGGCTACCCCACCTTCGATTCCCGCGACGGCCTCGAGTCGGTACCGATCCGCATCTGGCGAGACCGCCTGCGTTCCCTGGCATCCGATCGCGCCGAGATCGAGTTCTACGCCGCCGCAGTCGGTCTGCCCGCCTCCGCGATCGACGAGGCACGGCAGGCTGGGCACCGCGGCGTGCGCTGGTATGACAGCACGCTCACCACCGGCAGCCTGCCCGGGAGCAAGGACCGGGTACATGCCTACATGGTCGACGGTATCGCCACGGATGTGTGGCAGCTCGAGCACATGGCCGCGATCGCCGCCGAACAGCGGTTCGGCAGAGCACCGGATCAAGCTTCCCACCGTCGCGAACTCGACGAAGTCGACCAGTTCGGCCGCAACATGGCCGCATTGTGGAATCGGGCCAACGTGGTCGCCCACGCGATCGGTCTGTCCGCACAGGAACGTACACAGATATGGGGTCGCGACACCGCTGGCTGGCAGCGGCTGGCCGGACTGGTCGCCACCTACGACGATGGTGAACTGCACGAGCGCTGGCGCGCCTACGCATGGCGCGGCGTCGAGCACGAAATCCTCCGCGACCTCGACAGACTCCCCACCTACCAGCTGCCCGATACCGAGCCGGGTGAAGCGCCACCTCTCCCGCACCTACTGATCGAACGCGCCGCCAACGCGGTCGCCGGCCTCAGAAGCAGTGAAGCCTCTGGCCCCGACCTGCTGATCGACGCCGCATTTCTGCCGCATACCGCCCCAATAGTGGACACGGAGAACTCCGCAGATCCCCACGCGGCCCCCGGCGGCATGACCGGGATGGCCCCAGGACAGGACCTCGGGCCGTGACAGTTCCGCCACGCCCACCCGCCTCGCATCACCCGAGGACCATCGTGCTGGCAGCCACCTGCGCAATGAACATCAGCACCATCAAGCGGTCGTTGAGCCTCGCCGCAATAGATGTGCCCGCTGCCGTAGGGGCGTGGGCTGCCCATCGCGTCTTCCGTGCGATCAGTACACGGAGTGGGCCATGAGGCTGGCCAGCATCATCGCGGTGGCGGGGCTGGTGTGGGTGTCGGCGATTCTGATGGTGCTGTTACTGATGCTCGACTCCGACGGCGATGGAAACAATTGCACCGCAACGCATCTCGGCGCTGCGGGCCGATTGTCGCCGGGGACGCGGGTGGCGCCGATGAAGTCGGGCACCTACCAGATCACCTCCGGGTTCGGATACCGGGAGGGCGGGGAGTTCCATCGCGGGATCGATTTCGCTGCCGCCGCGGGCACACCGATCTACGCCGCCGCCGACGGCATCGTCACCCGCTCCGGCCCTGCCGACGGGTTCGGCACCTGGATCGTCATCGACCACAACATCGACGGCCACATCATCTCCACCGTCTACGGGCACATGTTCGACTCCGACCTGCGAGTACACACCGGTGACCAGGTCGCCGCCGGTCAGCAGATCGCCCTCGTCGGCTACAACGGGCAAGTCGTCCCGAAAGGTCCAGGCGGCGCGCACCTGCACTTCGAAACCTGGCCCGGTGGCCGCTTCACCGGCGGTCAGGCCACCGACCCCCAAACATGGCTCGACGGCGCCGCCGAACCCGGCAGCACCCCGACTGTCCCGGCACCGGCTCCCGGGCCCGGCACGCCGCCGGGCGCGGACCGCGCCGCCGCCGCGGCGGGGCCGGGGGCGGAGTTGCCGCCGTTGCCCGCGAGTGTGGAAGCCCACTTGCAGGTCGACGCGGTTCGGGTTGCTCGCGCGGTCGCGGTGACGTTTCCGCAGATCACCACGATCGGTGGATGGCGCGAATCCGATCCCTACCCCGACCATCCCTCCGGGCGGGCGATCGACGTGATGATTCCCGACTACGCCACTGGTGAGGGAAAAGCGTTGGGCGACAGCATCGCCGACTACGTTATGGCGCACGCCGCGGACTTCCACGTCGACTACATCATCTGGCGGCAGGTGTACCGGTCGCCGGACGGCACGTCGAATTTGATGGACGACCGCGGCGGCGACACGGCCAACCACTTCGACCACGTACACATCAGCGTGACAGGCGGCGGGTACCCCGACGGTTCGGCCCTCACCGGCCCCACACAATCCCCCGGCCGCGCCGCAAGCGCCGGGTGTGAAGCCGCAGCGACCACCAGCGACGGGCAGCTCGCGCCTGGTTCGGTGCCGCCGGAATTCGAGCCCTGGTATCGCCGCGCCGGGGGATTGTGCCCGCAGATCAGCGCGGCGCTGCTGGCCGCTCAAGGCAAAGCCGAAAGCGGCTTCCAACCCCGCGTAACCTCCGGAGCCGGAGCCCAAGGTCCCGCGCAGTTCATGCCCGGCACCTGGGCCGTCTACGGCGCCGACGACGACGGCAACGGCCAAGCCTCCCCGTTCGACATCGGTGACGCGATCATGGCCCAAGGCCGCTACATGTGCGCGATCGCCGCCACGGTCGACACCTGGATCGACGAAGGAAAAGTCCACGCCCCCCACGGACGCGCCGAACTGTATCTGGCCGCCTACAACGCCGGGGAAGGCGCGGTCCTGGCCTCCGGCGGATTCCCCACCGGCGCAGCGGACTACCTCACCCAGACCCGCCCGTACGTCGACAAGATCCTGGCCACCACCCCCGAGTTCAGCACCACGCTGAGCTGATGACACCGACAGGAGAACCCACTGATGACCAGTGCGATGATCACCGACCTGCGACTACCGCGTCTGCTCGCCGCGCGACCCGACCCCGCCACGACACTGACACGGGCGCGGTTCGCGGTGAACCTGCTGCGCTGGCGCGCGACACTCTCAGCGCTGTTGCGCGACTACGACCGGGTCAAAGCCGATCGACACCTCACCGACAGGACTCGGGAGCTGGCGTTGGCGCGCCTGCTGGACTCCATCAACGCCGTTGTCGTTCAGGAGCCGCTACACACCGACCAGCTCCACCTGCCCAGCCGCGAACCACCCGCCGTCGTCGATACCGCCCAGCACTACCTCGAAGCGCTGATCCTGGCAGCCAACCGCACGCGTGCCCGCGGCCGCCTGCTCGTCGAAGACCTGGTGCGCCGCTGGTTGTCGCAACCGACCTCCATCGAGGCGATCGCCGCCCTCGACGGCGACCGGCACGTCCAACTGCTCTACACCCTCGACACCGGGCCCGCCTCGTTCCGCGAGGCCGTCACCACGCTGGCATCGGCCTGGTTGTTCGACCGCGTCGATGCCCCCTCACTCCGATGACACCGCGCCGGACGATGCTGAGTGTGCTGTGTTGTGTCGCGGCTGCGGTCCTGGCCACACTAGTGCTGACTGGCCCGAACCGTAGTGACCACAGTGAAACCACGGCGGCGGGGGACGCCGACCACACCATTCACGGCCCCGCCCCCGATACTGCCGGTCCAGCTGAGGCGGCACAACAGGCTCTGACGGCGCTGTTCACCTGGCAGCCGGTCATCGACGCCACCACCGGGTCGGCGTTGTCACGCGCGCAGCCCTGGCTGACCGGCGAACTCGCCCGCACCTCGCAACGCCCACCGGCGACCGGAGTGCGTGAACTACCGCAGTGGGCGGCGTGGCGGCGATCCGGCGACATCGTCACCGCCCGCGCCGCCGCACAGGCCATCACCGGCTGCGACCGCCACCACTGTGCCGTGACCGCGGTCGTCACCCAAATCGTGCTGCACCGCGACGGAACCTCGACTCCCTATCAGGTTCTACACGTCCACGCAGCCACCGAGCACACCGCCGACGGATGGAAGCTCAGCGACTTCCGCATCCAGCAGTAGCTGCCCAGACCGCCCCTCAGGGCACCGATCAAGAGCAGGAGCGCACACCAACGTTGAACGACACCTTTCGATCAGACACTCCACCCGAGGCGGACAGTCGATCGCTCGACCACGACATGAGCTCCGGCGCCGGGTTTCGCCGCTCGATGTCCGCAACCCACCGCGCGGACCTCACGCCTCCAGCGTTGGGATCGTATCTGCGTCAGGTCCGCGAATCCATCCGTCGACCCGGCGCCAGCAAACACCTCTCCAGAGAGAAGGCCGCGACCCGAGTCGGTCTGAGCGCCGCTTACCTTCAACAGGTCGAAAACGGCGTCCGGGTCCCCACACAGCAAGCGCTGCAGCTACTCGCCTCGGGCTACTCGCTGACCGCAGCGCAGATCCGCCACATCCGTGAACTGCGCGAGCCTGCCGTGCCGCTGGTCGGGGTGGAGACGCTGCGTGCGCGGGTGGCGCATACACCTGCTCTTGTCGAACGTCTCGACGACCTCGACCGAGTCGATATGCTCGCCGGCTACTTCTCCCCGCTGTGGCATGTGCTCGCGATCAACAAGACTCTCGACCGGGCATTGCCCGGCCTGGAAGAAGCCGGGAACCTTGCGCTGTGGTACTTCACTCCGATCGCGCGCGAGGTGCTGGTCGACTGGGACGAGGAGGCCACGCAGATGGTGCGCTGGCTCAAACCCATACTCGGCCAACACCGCAGCGCACCCGCCACCCGCCAGCTGCTGACCCGCTTACAAGCCGACGAGCAGTTCTACACGCGCTGGAACGACAGCACCGATATCGCCTACCGCCGCGATATCGATCGGCCGCTGGTCCTGCGCACCGCGCAAGGCGAGCACCTCGCCGTGAACGTCGAAACCAGCACCGTCACCGACACCCACGGATACATCCGCCTATTCCTCGGCGTCCGCAAACCACCCGCCGAAGACACTGAGAGAATCCGGTGACAACGTCGGATGGCTGCCTTCATCCGCCCCCCTTCGCCCCGTCTGGCCCCGCACCCCGGACTGCAGCTGGACGATAGGGAGGAAAGTAGGCTCGCCGAAATGATCTTCAGGGTGGGGATTGTGTTGTCGGCGCTTGTGTTGGCGACGACGTTGCTGAGCGGATGTGGGCGCGACATCGCCGGTGCCGCAGTGCCTCAAATCGTCGACAACGGTCCATCGAGCTACCGGCGCGCGTTGAGTGCCCAGGAGCAGGCGCGGCTGGCGGTGTCCGACCGCGTCCGTGGACTAGACGCGTGCGGCTTCGTCAATCAGGCAGCGATCGCGACCCTCGGCGCACCCATCTACTTCGGGCAGGGCCAGGATTTCGACAGTTGCATCCTGCGGTTCCAACCGAGTATCGGCCCCAGCAGGATCTACGCAGTCGAGATCAACACTGGTCAGCGGGACACCGAGACGCCTCCCACGATGATCGACGGGGTGCCGGTGCGTCTTCGCCCGGCCGATGGCTGCATGGCCACGGTGCCTTACCCGGTGCGGGATTTCATGTTCTGGGTCAAAGGACGAGATAACTCCAACACCTGCTCGGAAGCTACCGCTTTCGTGCGGGCCGCACTGCCGATGCTGAAGAGCAAGCCGCTTCGCGCGGGTTCGCAGCGTGTACTCGACACGCCTTTGGCCCGGCTGGATCCCTGCGCCGCCCTGTCGGTCATCGGCAAGAACAAGCCGCGGCTGCAGGTCGATACCGGGCTGCGTCCGTACTACTGCAAATTCGCCCTCGACAGCAGCGACGAGACGACCAGCCAGAACATCGCCTACACCCAGAAAACTGTCGAGATGCTCGAGTGGGCCCGCAAAGACGGGAAGGTCTACGGCGTGAGGTCTGGGCAGATGCAGATCAACCGTGGATCGCACAACAGCCCTACCGGGTACTGTTCAGCGGACTTCTACCCCAACGTCGGTTCCTCGCACATCCGAAACTTCACCGGCGATGCCGACAGCCACGGCCCCGAGCATTGGGTGGACGTTGTCTCCATGACCACACTGGCAGGATGCGCTGCGCTGCAGCGAACCGCGGAAGCGATCCTCGAGTTCTACGGCAAGTAGACCCGAAGGACTTGTCCCGCCGCGAGGTGGTCAGCTGCCCATGCGGACTTCCGCAGCTCCATACGTCACCCTCCCGCGACCTCCGATCGCCATCGGCGCCGGGTGCTTCCTGACTTCGCGCGGGAGTCAGTTCTGGTATGCCTTGACTGCGGCGACGGCGAGGTTGCGGGTTTCGGTGCAGCTGGGTCCGCTGACCTTGACTGCTTCGATGCGGTCTTCGGGCGTGCCGTCCCATCCTCGGGTCGGGAACGGCTGCGCTACCCCGACGTAGGCGCGGATGGTGCAGTAGCCGCCGCTGATGTTCTCCTCCACCGAGTCCACGCCGGCGAGCAGCAATTTGCGTGCGTTCGAAGGGACGTAGGTGGCTTGGGATTTCGCGACGTTGAACACTGCGATGGCGAATCTGTTGCTGTCGTTGGGGGTGTAGTCGCCCAGCCATGCGTCGCATTCGTAGGGTGAGAACGCGCGCAGGTAGAACTTCTGCTTCGCATCGAACGCCGTGTCCAAGGCCGCGCAAGGGTCTTTCGCGGCGCCTGTGGTTTTCGGGATCCGGGTCGAGTTCGCGCGTAACGCGTTGCGCTCGAGCAGCGGGGCTGAGGCAATGACGATGGCCCGCAGCGGTGCGCACGGGTCGGTGCCGGGGCGTGCGGTGGCGGAATAGTGGAACGCGCGGCGCTCGTTGTATTGCAGTGCGATGAAACACGTGTCGTCCGAGCGCAGCGTCGAGGCCCGCCGATTCCCGACCTGGAATGGGGTGCCGCTGAAGCCCGGCATGACCGACAAGGACACACCGACAGTGGTGACGCCCTGGGTGAGGGTGGCCCGATCGATTCGGACCACACATTCGTCCAGGTCCTGCCCGACCCCGAAGTACAACGCGCGCCCGAGCGCGTTGACGGACGGCTCGTCGAGCATCCCGCACGGGTCCAGCAGCCGTGCGCTGTCGCGTTCGGCGAGGTCATCCAGCGAAGAGCCGCCAGTGAGGTTACTTCGGTAGCGCATCCCCAGCGGGGTGGCAGCGCCGTCGACGGTCGTGCTACAGCCGCACACGGCGAACACGACCAGCACAAGACTCGCCAGGGCGAGCATAGGTTTTCTCATCCGTTGGCCCCGAACAGGGTCAACGCCGCAGGTGTCACGGCATCGGTGACGCGGCACGGTGCCTGCAGCGACACCATCGGCTGCCAGCGCGCGGCGTTCTTCGTCGACGCGGTGGCCGGAGCGCCCGGGCGGTAGGTGTCGACCACCGCGCCCGCGGCGAACCACACCGAGCAACGCGGCTCACCGACCGCGGTGTCGCGGTCGATCAGCACCGGTTTACCGCCAACCTGGGCGGCCACGAATGTGGAGGACGGCTTCATCGCGGTGTCGGCGGAGTTCAGCAGGAAGGTGACGCTGATCATGTCTGTGAGGTACTGGCTGCCACCGGGCTTGCGCAGCTGGAAGCGGCACTCATACGGTTCGGCTTCGGCGTCGAGCTTGGCCACGGACAGGCCCGCGGGCAGGTGCTGCATCAATTCGCAGGGGCTGCGACGGGTCAACGGCACATCGACCTGGGTGTTGTCGCGGCGCGGGAGCTTGTTGTCCCGGAACGCGGTCACGATGTTGGTGACGGTTTCCTCGACCAGTTGGCATCCCAGCGTGTCCGGGGTGAACCCTGCCGAGCTGACTGTCGCATAGGCAACGGTCGGCACTTCCACGATGTCGGGCACGGCCGCGCCGCTCGCAGCGCGGACCGCCGGGAACCGCATCGGCACCTTGTAGGCGCAGTTGCCGTAAGAGTTGCGGACACCGTCGACGGTGACCGTTTCACCCGCGATCTGCTTGTTCACCTCGTCGTTTGTCGGCGGATAGCTGGCCATGTCGATCGTCACCTGCGACAAGACCTGCTTGCGGTTGAACTGCAACAACCCGACCTCGCAGGTACTGATCCTCGCATCCGGACCCAGCGTAGAGATCTGCCCGTAACCAGCGGATATCTTCTCCTGATCGAAGAAACCACACGGATCCACCGACCGGATCTGCTCGGCGAGGTCGAGCTTCTGCCGATCCCCCGCCGGCACACTCACCCCGAATGTCGGGGACGCACCCGCCGGCTTCGAATCCGAATCCGGCTTTCCCGCGACCTGCTGCGAACACCCTGACACGATCAGCGCCAACACTACTGGCGCACACCACCACGCGAGTTTCATCCCGCCCCTCTTTCTCCACCCGAGCCACGACTGCGCCGGGCATGCGAACACAACCATCCAGACCACCAGGGCCACAGGGGCAGACGTGCGGCTGCCCGTCCCGGACGGTAAGTCACTGTTGCCGGTGTACTCCGTATAGGCGAACGCGCGCACTGCATCCCCGCGCTCGCCATCCTGTCACAGCCGACCCGTCCGGCCCGGTACCGGCGCGACAGCTGGTCGGGGCGGTGATCGCGACCATGAGCGGACTGAAGACGTGCTGCGGCTGCTCTGCGACTTCACCCGACCCGCAGGTCATCGCCGATATCGCGGGCGTCTGCGCCCGCGGGCTGTGGTTGCCTGTGGCCGCGTCGAATTCAATTGAGGCAAACGAGCATTAATGCAGAGTGCATCTTTTAGACCGCTGGTGGCGCAAGTGTCGATCGTTGTGTCATAGAGGAGCGCTCACCCGCAATTGCACATTCCTTGCGGGGTTCGCATCGGGAACACATTCGCCACTTCGGTCCCCTGCGGGTGTGTTCCCGATAGTCGCGCATCGAATTCGATGAGGAGACGCTGTGGTGATCGTAGATCTGTCGCCGAGCACGCACGGATGGATACCGCCATTCTGCCGTTCATCGCACAAACGCGAAGTCTGGTGGTTGCGTTGAGCGAGCCGGTCGACGAGGTCAGCCGCTCCTTCGGCTTCGGAATCATGAACGGACTCAACCTCGCCCGCACCGTCACCGACCTCGTGCGGGGGATGAATGCCGAGGACCGCTCCCGGCTGGAAAGCGAGTTACGGATCCGGCAAAGCAGTGAACTGCATGCAGCGCGGATGGACAGTATCACTGCGGAAGAGGACCGAAATCAGCAGCGTCACCAGATCGGAATGCGGCAGCGGCAACGTGAGATCGCCATCGCAGACGAGGATGTCGAACGCCGCAACCGCGACAGCGTCCACCGAAACGCCCGTGAGGAACGCGAAACCGCCGCCAGGGTCGGCAGCACGTATCTGCAGAACCAGATACGTGTCGCCGAGTTCGGTCTGAAAAGCCGCGACAGTACTGCCGAGAACGCTCGCCGGGAGCGAGCGACGAACGCCCAGGTCGACGCCTCCAAAGCGCGAGAGAACACCGCGCGCACCGAAGAGCAGATCAAACGAGAAGACCAGAGCAGACGCATCGGCCGAGAAAGCAAGGCGGAGCAGCGAGAAGACCAGCTCCACGCCAACCGGCTCGCCGCTCACAACAACCGCGAAACCCGAGCGGACGAACTGCACGAACTGGAGAAGGCGGCTATCCAGCAGCAGATGGCTCTGCGCGCGCGCACCGCCGGACTCACCCAGACATTGACCGGCAACCAGCAGGGTTTCGACAAAGCGATGGCTGCGGCGGGCCGGTTCGCTGCCGCGAACAGCACCGCCGACCCCACTGCCGGCGACGCGTTCAGTGAACGATTTCGCGACGACACCGGTCTGGATCCCAGCCAGTTCGATGCCGCCCTCAACGACCTCGGTGATCTCGGCGCCGATCCGGTCGAGGCGTTGGCGAAGCTGCTGGAGAACGCGCAGAACCCCGATGCGGACCCAGCCACGATCCTCGCGGCCCGGTACCTGACGAACCTACTGACCACCGAGACCGATCCCGGTCTGGGCGAGGGAGCTCCGATCGGCGAAGCGGTCGCCGCGGCGAACGCAGCCGCGCAACCGGCAGCAGACGCCGAACTCGGCGCTGACCCCGCCGACAGGACCAGCGGAACAGAGCAGGTTGCCGCCAGCGAGGTGGGGCCATGACCCGCCACCGCCGCACCGACGCAGCGCAAGCGGCCACGGTGCCGGCGAAACACGACTTTCGCCCGCACCGCAGCCTCACCGCGGCGGGCGTGCTGTCGATCCCAGCTCCGCCCCACCACAGGCCAGGTGTGATCGCCATGGCCCTACCACAGGAGGGTGCGCGATGAAGCACGCCATCGACGGGCCCGGGCGCCCGAGACCGGTCGGCCCGCCGGCGGTAGGCCCGTATCAGAGGTTGGGGTGTCTGCTTGTCGTTGTCGCGCTGCACCGCGCGGCGACCGCGCGAGCCGGGCAGCGCGACCCGGACTACAGCCAGGCGCAACGCGGCCGCGACCGCGTCGACGCCGAACGCAGGATCGCCGCGACCGACCTCGCCGCGCCGCCGGAGGATCTTGCCGCAGCGTTGACCGATGCCGTGGTGTGGAGCGAAGAATCCGCCGTGGCCCGCCAGCAGCTGGCGAGGCTGGTACAGCACTTCCGCCGCGCCTATGGGCTGGTGATCGACCCTGTGGCAGCGACGGTCGCCGTCGACCCCGGCTTCGACGCCCTCGACACTCAACGGCGCATGGAAACCGCGGCACGCGACCGGCAATCACACTCCGCGCGGCGGGCAGCGACCGCGCTGATCGCCGCGTCCGGGTTGACCTCCGAGGAGCAGGCACGCGCGGTGGGGGCGGTGTCCGATCCTCGCCGCGGCACGGTCCGCGGTTGGCTGGATGCCGCGCTCGCCACGGCAGGAGTCGGCCGGCTCGACCGGCAGCGGGTGGCCTTCGTGCTGGCCTACCTTTCCGACACCACAGCAGAGTTGGATCTGCTCACCGAAGCACCGGTGCTCGTCGACGCCCGTGCGGAGTTGACCGGGATGCTGCGGCGGGAGATGGAAGAAGCCCGCGATCCGCACCGCGGTGTGTTCTTCGGCCCCGGGGAGTATGTGACCGGCCCCTGGTTCGAGGCGGCGGTGCTGTCGATGCCGGAGCCGGACCGAGAGTTCGCCCGCCAGCTGCGCGTGGCGGTGAGCGAGGGCAGCCGGATGCCGCAGCTGACGTGGCCGCGTCAAGCCCACCGCGCGGAACTGGAACAACTGGTGTGGGACTACGTTGCCGCCACACGGGATGTGCACCAGGCCGCCGAGCGGCTCGCGGTCGACCCGGACGCCTTCACCGGCCGCGTCCTCAACCAGGTCCAAAACCTCCTGCACGACGTCGGCGCCACCCGCGACAGGATCCTCGAGCAGATCGATCGCGGCGAAGGGCTGCTCGGGATCGAACGCCTCCGGGTGCGGGAGGTCCTCGACGGGTTCGCGATCGGCCCGGCGCACATGCCGGGATTGCTGTTCGTCAGCGAGCGGCACAAGCAAGCACAAGATCTGTCCGAACGTTTCAGCGCGGTAACGGTTCTCGCTCAGCGGGCCGCGTCGGTGATCGACGAAGCGCTCAACCGAGCGGGGGTCGTGGTGTTGGAGATGGATCCCGCCGCAGAAGTCGCCGGCGCGATCAGCGACATCGTCGGCTCGTCGGTGCAAGACCACATCTACGACCTCGCGAGCGGACGCGACGTCTACGACGACGACAGACGCGGACGCGTCAGTTTCACCCGTGCAGTGGACACCCTCGACCAGACGCTATCGGGCGCCGGGTTCGCGGCACAGCAGCGGCGGGAACTGCGCGCCACGCTCGATCAGCTCGCCACCGCCGCCCACCAGTTGAGCGCTCCGCTTCTCGCGCGCCGTCACGCCTGGCACGAGCGTGTCGCCGAGCTGACCTCCTCGCCGGGTATCGACTCGGCGTTGCTGCAGACGGCCGACCCGCTGACCCGCGCACTGTTCGTCGAGACAGCGCCACCGCAGCAAACCGCGCCCGGCACACAGACCGCCATCGACGCTGTCCTTCCGCCCGCCATCCAGCGCACCACCACCGTGACCCCCGCAGACGGTCAGCCCACCACAGCCACTGCGGTCGAAAGGGGCGCCGCACCCCAGCTGTGACCCGGCAACCCCGCGCACCCAGCGCGGGCAGGCCGCCAACACGCCACACCGGGCGCTCCTCCGTCGACAGCGCCCGTGTCCAGGCACGCCCGTATCCCCGCCAGGACACCGCCCAGCCCGACATCGCCGATCACGCGTCCGGAAGGAGACACCCGATGAGCAGGCGGCAGCCGCGAAACGCCGATCAACGCTCGAACTGCGGACTCGGCCACCACCGACTGCAGGCAATACAGGTCACCGCCACGACGCCGCGGCAGACCCTCCGGCGGTGGCGCCGCCCGGCCTGCCTTGCCGACGCCAACTCCGGGATGGACACCACGACAGCCTCCGACTGCGGCGGCGTGATCGCGAGTGGGGAGCGTGCATGCGGAGGCAGGCGATGAGCCGCACGTCTGCGGCGGCGCGCGCCGGGGATCTGCCTGCCGAGCAGGCAGCGGTGCTGCGCACGATCCAGCAGTCGGCCGCGCGCACCGCGCGCCTGCGCACAAGCATGCTCAGCGCAGACCCCGACATCGCGACCGCCATCACAATTCTCGGCCACATCGAACAATCCACTCACCAGCGCAAGCGCGCTGAAGCCAGTGCCGCCAGCCTCGGCATACCCACCCAATGGATCAAACACGCCCGCGAGTTGGGGCACGCCGGCCACGAGTGGAGTGAGGATCAACTGTTCGCCCGGCCGGTCCCGGCCAGAGGTCGCAGTCCCACCAGCCGCCTGACCCAGCACACCCGTCAGTTGACCGAGATGGCCGCGATCGCCGCCGCGCGCACGCATCGCCTCACCGTCGAGGGCATCGAATGGGAGCCAGCCCCCGCCGCGGTACGCCAGTTCCACGCCAACATGCAGGCCATATGGGCATGTGCCGCCCTCAGAGTGGATGTAATTCGACTACGAGGGCGCGACCCCGGCCGTCCGTGGGAGATCAGCGACGCTGGCTGGCGGCAGCTTGTCGGCCGCCACGCCGACGCCGCGCTGCCGAGCATCGAGGAAGCGTGGCGCCGTTACGCCGATCCGCATATCGCCGAGCAAGCACACAACTCGCTCACGGAGTTGCGCCGAGGGTTGAACAGCACCGCCATGCCCCACTCGGCTGCCGACTGGGAGAAGCCACCAAGCCCGGATGCACTGATCGTGCGAGCGCAGAACGCGTTGCACATGGTGTTGCGTGAGCGCCTCTATGACGAGGGATCTCGCACGCGCCCAGCGCGTGGCGCCGTCCCGCCCATCCGGTCTGCGATCACCGACATCATGCCCGCGACAGGCAACCACGCCTGGTATGCCGCACCCCACCTCAGCACCTCGCCTGCCCCGGCAGCCGAACCCCAGCGCGATCTCGGTGTCGACCGATGACCCGCCGACCACCGACCAACGAGTCGAGGAATATCCATGTGCATTCGACCACCGGGCCAACCAGTAGCCCATCTTCACCAGCATCACGGCGAGCGCGCCGACCTCCGGGCAGTACCGCGTGTTCGAGCAGTGCCCGTCGCGCATCCGTCGTCTGTCCACTCTGACCGCAGTCCGGTGGCCGCGATCGCCCGCGACACCGCAGACGCCGGTCGGCGGGACAGCGCGGCATACGAAATCACTGCAGCGCAACGATTCCGCGCGGCGGGGCGGCCAGCGACCGAAACGAGTGCCCATGCGACGGCGTCGTCTCCGATCCGTGAGGTCGGCGAGCGATGACCGACCCATCCACCCACGGTTCGGTCGGCAGCGACCGTTTCGCCCAGTACGGGCTCATCCCGACAGAACTGCAGCAAGCACCCATCGAGCACGACTTCTCCGCCGACGCCGCGCGTGACGACCTGCATACGAGACACCTTCGGGGATTACAGAATCTGGCCGTCGAAGCGAGCCGGGAACACAACCCTCCTGGGCAAACCCCCACTGCGCCGCCGTGGCTGGCGGCCACCCCGCGCTACGCGGCGCTGGAGACCGCGCTGCGCGCCGCCACCCGCGACGCGGCCGCCGACGGCGTGCCCGCCGAGAAGATCCAACGCGCTGTCGATCTCGGCCGCACCGGCGTGTACTGGCATCAGCAACCCTCCGACCGCACGTTGGGCCGTCTCGAACAGATGAACGCCGCCCTGGCCGCAGCCGAGATGGACGCGGCGGCGCTGCGCGCACTCCTCGACCAAGTACCCCAATTCGTCCTCCAAGCGTGGAGCCAAAAGGTCGCCCACGACCTGTCACCGACGCAGTCGGCCAGCACCACTGCCGCACAACCCTCCCTGGCCAGCAGCATCACCACCGACCCCACAGTCGAACACAGCGCAGCCAACACACCCAGCACGATCGGCTCCGCCATCACCGACACGATGCCCGACAGAAGCGGCATACCGACGTGGACGCATGAGACGTCGCCGACGCCAGCAAGCACCGAGCGCGGCATCAGCAGCCCGGGAGCAGAGCTGTGAACCGCCCGGCACCGCACCCATACGCGTTCGCGGCTGTCGCGGGTCGGCGTGGGCGGGGAAGGAAGCAACGATGAGCCCGGCCCGCGAATCCCGCCGCCGCACCACCGCGGGCATCGGCGAGGAACTCAGCGCACTGCTTGTGCTGTTGGCAGTCGTCGCGGTCGCTGTCCTGCTGTGGGCAGCGTTGAGCCTGGGCAGCGCCGCCGCGGGGTTGCCTATCCAATGGAACCCGACCGCGGCGCTGCTCGAGGTAGCAGTCGGCGACCGCGCCTGGCCATGGCAGTCCACCGCGATCACCGTCGCGTTCGCCGTCCTCGCCGCATCCGCCCTCACGCCCTGGCTGCTGCGGCGGCACACCGGTGATCGCTTGGAAATCGATGCCGCCGCGCGCACGATGCAGCGTCCCGGGCAATTGAGCATCGGCACGCTGCGCGCGAACAGCGAAGCCGCCCGGCGGCTGCTGAAAGACGCACCCGAGCACGTGCGGGCCCGTCCGGGCCCGCCGCTGGGATTCACCGTCGCCGGGGATCTCGCTTTGCACGTCCCGGCGGAGATGTGTGTGTTCATCGAGGCCGGTGCACGCACCGGCAAAACCATGGCCTGGGCCATCCCCGCCATGATGTCGGCGTGGGGGCCGGTGCTGGCGACCTCCAACCGGCCAGACCTCTACCGCCACACCGTCCTCGGTCGCCGCAAGCAGGGTCGCGAGTGGCTGCTGGATCCGCAAGGGGTCACCGGCAGCGTGCAGGTCGGGTTCTGGGTGAACCTGCTGCGGCAGGTCACGACACTGGCGGCTGCCCGCAAGCTGGCCTCGTTCTTCGTCTCGGCATCCAAAGAGAAAGACGCCCGCGTCGACAGCTACTTCGACGGCGGCGCGCAAGACCTGCTGGCGTGCTATCTGCTGGCCGCTGCTTGCGCCGGAGGCGACCTGCTGCATGTCGCCGAATGGCTCGGCCACGACCAAGACACCACCCCGGCACTGATCCTGAAGAAGATGCGCAAACGGCGTCCCGCGCAACGGATCCTGGAATATCAAGCGCTGTACTCACGCCAGCGTGACGGCCTGTTCGACATGGCTCGCAGATTCCTCAACGTCCTGTCCGATGAGGTCTATGCGCAGATGGTGTGCCCACCGATCCGGCGCACCATCACCGCCCACGAACGCAGCGAACACGACATCGACATCGAACTCGGCACCGACCTCCACAGCCCGCGCCACGACCTGCCCGAGTTCGACCCCCGGGAGTTCGTCACCAGCAACGACACCCTCTACGCGTTGAGCATCGAAGGCCCCGACTCCGCGGCGCCGTTGACCGCCGCACTGGTCGGGCAAGTACTCGAATCGGCGTTCACCGCCGCGCGGGCCCGCCCCGACGGACGGCTGGCGGTGCCGCTGCTGGCGGTGCTCGATGAAGCCGCCAACTGCTGCCCCATCTCACTGCTACCCAGCTACTACACCTACGCCGGCGGGCACGGCGTCATCCTCATGACCTTCCTGCAGGTCCTCGAACAAGGCAAAGACCTGTGGGGCGAAAACGGGTTGAAAACCATGCGAGCCCAAGCGATCGAGGTCTATGGCGGCGGCATCAGCGACACCGAATTCCTCCAGCAACTCTCCACCGTCACCGACGAGCACGACGTCGCCGACCGCTCCCACAGCGTCGGACCCGGCGGCGCCAACCGCACCCTGACCTGGCGCGCCGAACCCATCCTCAACGTCGCCGCCCTGGCAGCGCTACCCAAACAGCGGGCCTTGGTGCGGCTACCCGGCCACCGCCCGATCCTGGTGCGCAAACCCTGGTGGCAGGCCAGCGAACACGCCGACCTGATCACCGCCTCCCTCGCCCAGTTCGACGAAACACCCAAACACACGGTGTTTCTCGACCCGGACTCCGACAACGAAGACGACGACGAG
Source organism: Nocardia sp. NPDC047648 (assembly GCF_040642815.1). Lineage (NCBI taxonomy): Bacteria > Bacillati > Actinomycetota > Actinomycetes > Mycobacteriales > Nocardiaceae > Nocardia > Nocardia sp. NPDC047648. Next base: position 225,522 of record NZ_JBEYSX010000012.1, read on the forward strand.
GACGAGCTGTGACCGGCAAGAAACGCAACGCCACCGCCACGCCCGCACCACCGCCGCCGCAACGGTTTACGGATTTCGTGGCCTTCGCCGAATCCTGGCTGCTGCCGTTGCAGAGCGTGCGGCTGGCCGAAGCCAACCGCGAAGGCACCTACACCTGGTGCACCAAATGGTGGGCTCACCGCGCGGTCGCCGTGCGCATCGCGCACCTGCACACCGCGTTCGAAACCTTCCGCGCCCGCGAAGACGCCGCAGCGGTCAGCTCGTACCTGCTAGGGCATGTCGACCGCCACTTCCAGATCATCTTCGACGCCGCCAACGGCCCCCTGCACCGCTGCACCCGCACCAAACACGTCGCGGTGCCCTCGCTGCCGTTCGACCCCGTCCCCCCGGAATGGTTCGGTCCCGCCGTCGCGGCCCCGCCGCCCCCGACCGGCGACGGGGCAGAAGACCAGCCGCCGCCGCTGCGGTTTCCCACCTTCGTGGAGTTCACCGAGCAATGGTTGCTGCCGGTGATCTCGGTGCGACTGATCGGGCAGGGCCGCGAAGGTATGTACACCTGGTGCCGGCAGTGGTGGCGACACCGCACGGTCGCCGTCCGATTCGCTGCCATGCACGCGATCTTCGAAGCCGCGCGCCGCAGCGAGGACCGCAGCCAGATGAGCAGCCTGTTCGTCGGCCACATCGACCCCCACATGCGCCTCATCCTCGACGCCGCCAACGGGCCACTGCACCGCTGCACACCCGAGCATCACACCGACAGCCACGGCCTGCCGTTCGCCGACGTGCCGCACGACTGGTTCAACCCGCCCGGTGTTCTCACCGCGGTCGAGGATGCGGGTTTCGGGCCAGATTTCCGCATCCTCAGCGACTTCCGCATCTCCTGAACAAGGGTGCCGGGAAGATCCTGTGTCACCGGTGCATGAGCCCAGCGGACCCCGACCGGGCGCCCGACACCCCATCACCCGATCCCACCACATACCAGCACTCACCTTCCTTCCCCTGTGGAGGGGGCAGCGGCCGACGTGGCCGCTGAAAGTTCTCGGTCCTGGGCTGTTCATGGTCGGATCGACCACCCGCACACGTGACCAGAACGACAAGATCAGGCCGCAGCTCGTCCTCGGCGGTGAGCGGCCCGCGCCGACGCGCTGAAGTTGGCTTCGGGCCGAGCGCGGCGAAGTCGCGCACCGCGACCGCGCCACCGAGCAGCCGCACACTCCGGACAGCGACTGTTATGGCGCGTCACCGCAGCGACAAGGTTCTGGCACCGAGAAAGAGCCCGCGATGCGGGCTCGCTGATGACCGTTTCTGGCCTGCGCCGCCATCCCCATAGCGAGCTACCCTGAAGTCCTTGCGCTGGAGAGTAATCGACTAGAACTGATGCGGTGACAGGACCATTGGCGGGGTACCGGCGCGCCGCGGTATGTATCGGCGTCGATCGTGTGGCTGGGCTGCAACCACTCCGGGCGGCTGCAGCCGGGGCAACGGCAGTAGCGGACTGGGCGCGGTCGCAGGGGTGCGATGTCACGCTTCTGACCGACGGCGCTGGGAGTTCGGTGAGTCGTCGTGATGTTTTCGAATCCGTTCGCGCGGTGGTCGAACAGCGAATCTACGACCAGCTGATCGTCTACTTCGCTGGGCATGGGTTGCTCATGTCGCCGGGCGCGGAGGTCTGGTTGCTGTCCGATGCCGCCTCTGACAGTACGGAGGCGGTCAATATGCTCCTCACCGCCGAGCACGCGCGATTGGCGGGTATCCCGCATGTGGTGCTGATCTCCGACGCATGCCGCACCTACGTCAGTGGACCACCGTTCTATGGGCTGACCGGGGCAAGCGTTTTCCCGCTTCCTGCCCACGAAGTCGGTGTCGCCGAACTCGACATCTACTTCGGCACCGCGCCGGGCAACCCCGCCTACGAGGTGCGCTCTGCCTCGCGACCGGGGTACGGGATCTTCACGCATTGTCTGCTCGATGTCCTCGGCGCGCCGCCGCGTGACATCGTCGAATATGTCTCCGCCAGTGCCCATCCAGCGTTTGGTGCTGCGTCTGCCAATCACGGCTCCTCGGCCGCGGGCGTTGCCGTGGTGACCTCGCGTGCCCTGAAGCCGCCGCTGATCACAGCTGTCATCGATCACGCCGCTCGCATCGATCCTCTGCTTGACCAGCGACCGGACATCAGGGTCGAAACCGCCCTGCCGCAGTTCCTCGCAACCGTCGAGAAGACTGGATCCCTTCCCAGCAGGCCTGCGCCCAGCACGAGCAAGCAGGCGACCTCGCGCGCATTGGACGTCATCACACGGTTGTCTGGTCGTCGGGGAAGAGCACCATGGCGATCGCGCGAGCACGAGACCGACGCGCGGATACGCCGGCTTGCCGGCCGGCTGCGTGATCCTGCCGCGGACCTCTCGGCACCGATTGATCCCTCTCACGCGTGGGTCGCAATTCGGGGTACGCAACTTCGGCACGTGACAGCAGTGGGTTGGGAGATCTCCGACCAACAGCAACGGACCGATCTGCATCGGTGGGAGTTCGTTCCAGCCGGCCGCTACGGCTTTGCGACCAGCGCAGTTCTGCAATTCGACAACGAGACCGGAACGGTCGTACCTCTTGTACCGGGTACAGTGGCCACTGTTGTCGTGGACGGTGGTCGCGTCACGGCAATGAACTACACCACCGTCACTTCCGGACGTGAAAATCTCGGCCTCAGACGTATGCTCGAGGACTCGCGGGAAAGACTCGCTGTCGTCACTGACGCTGCACAGAACGGCGACATGGCTCCCGCGCTGCAACGGCCCGCTCCCGAAAGAGATCCCAGGCGCAGTCTGGGACGCTCTCACAACCACACGACCGATTTCCTGGTTCACGACATGCTGGAAGCGTATGCGGCGTCCGAGCAAGGAAAGTTCGATGCGGACTTGATCCGCTTGGCTCTAGGCGATCGCATCGTCAGCTTCGACCTTGCACTGCTGGCGAGTCGACCGTCGGCCACGGGCGGTCGATCCCTTTCCTCGCCCTCGATCATTTTCAGCGAACACATTGTTCATCCGTTCACGCCCTTGATGACCAGAGGCTGGCTACTACTCGGGGACAATCCGGCACCGGCACGCCCGTATCACCGGCAACTGGCACGCCATCTCATACCGGCCCTCTACACCACCTTCGACACCGAAGGCGTTGACATCGCGCTCGATATCCTGCTGGGAGGAGCCGACTCATGAGACTCGTGTTCGTGCACGGTCGATCACAACAACGCAAGGACCCTGCCGTGCTGCGCGCGGAGTGGCTCGACGCACTGGGCATCGGTTTCCAGCGCGGTGGAGTGCACGCCTCGACTACCGAGATCAGACTCGCCTATTACGGCGATCTACTCGCCGACCTGGTAGATCGTGTCGAGCAGCACCTGCCGCCCGACATCGCCGCACGCGCAGCGGGCAGCGGCCCGCCGTCCTACGCGTCGACCCAGCGGGCGATTCTGCACGAACTGATAACCGGGGCGGGTATCTCCGATGCCCAGGTCGCTGCTGAGCTCAGTGATGCTCAGGCCCGTGACCCCCAGAACTGGGGGTGGGTGCTCGCGGCGGTGCGCGCCTTGTCCCGGATCCCTGGGCTGGACGCCCGGTTGATCGACTCCTGGCTTCGGGACGTGTCGCTGTATGTGACCAACGCCGCCGTGCAAAGAGCGGTCGACCAAGTCGTGACCGCTGAACTCGACACCACACCATTCGTGCTGGTCGCGCACTCGCTCGGCACAGTGGTCTCCTACAACGTGCTCCGGTCACAGCAGGACACCACACCCTGCCGCGGCCTGGTTACCCTTGGTTCCCGCTGGGAATCGCCGCGATCCGCAACCGGCTCCGACCCCCGGTCACATATCCACCCCATGTCGCGAGCTGGTTCAACGCCTACGACAAAGCCGACATCGTGGCACTGCGCCCCCTCGATCAGCGTCACTTCCCGACCGATCCGGCCATCGAAAACTACCCGGACGTAACCAACTTCACCTCCAACCGACATGGCATTGCCGGCTACCTGGCCGACCCGACGGTCGCAACCAGAATCGCCATGCTGCTGGTTACCGAATGATCAGTTGACGCGGTCGCCAGGGACATGCTGCGCGTGCTCGTGCAGGCCCGGCCATCGACCACACCCCACTCGTGTCACAACTCCAAACCATCTGTCGGCGCGGCTTCGCCCGTCCGCTCCGGGGCGGTGATGTCTGTTGGTTCCGGCGCGTGGTCGTTCGATCGGCGACTCGCCTCTTCGCTGTCACGCTCGGCTTTCGGGGAGCACTGTGCGGCGGCGTTGTTCGGCGTGGAGCCTGGTCGGGAGGCCTGGTCTCGTTGACTGCGGTAGCAGCCAGTGGTGAGAACCGCACGGGGTGGGCGAGATCCTCGTCCCTGCGCTCGGACGGGCCCGCGACGAGTTCGGCATCGCGGCGGGCGTCCTCGGCTGTGTGCCGTGCAGCAACGCCTGCTTCGATCAGCTGCTGTTTGGTGCGTCGCAGTGCGTCGAGGGTGGTCTCGAGGCGCATGGGGTCGCTGGTGGCGATGCGTTACGTCCGCGCGGCGGCGATCTGGCGGCTGATGCTGTGTAGTTGCTTGCTCAGGTCCTCGGCGGCAGTAGCAGACGGATTTCGGCGGCGTGGAGGTGGAAAACCGGCCCGGGCCAGGCGAACCGCCGCGCAGTGATGCGGGCAGGTCCTACGCTGACTTGTCCGAGGATCAGTTGGGTTCGTCAGTTGGGGGAGCCATTGTCCGACACTGCGTTGTTGCTGATCGACCTGCAGAACAGCTATCTCGTCCAAGACGTCCGCGATGCGCTGGGCTGGCCGCCGATCTGGCGGTTGGACCAAGTGGTAACCGAGTGTCGTGAACTGGCCGAATCTGCCCGCTCGATGAGCGTCCCGGTGGTGTATTCCCGTCAACTTCCCAGCCCGGCGGGGTCGTTGGCGCTGAATCCTCGCTCCGCCCGGCATCGACGCTTGCGCGCCCCGCTGTTGCCGCGCCTGACGGCCGAGGATCGGCGCTGGCGATCACAGATCATCGATGCCGTGGCACCGCAGCCGAATGACCTGGTACTCGACAAAACCCGGCACAGCTTCTTCGCATACACCGAACTTGATCCGATCCTGCGCAGTATGGGCGTCCGTCGGCTGATCGTCGCCGGACTGCAGACCAATGTGTGTGTCGAGGCGACCGTCAGGGCAGGTCTGGAACGCAATTTCGAGGTTGCCGTCGCCGAGGACTCGGTCAGCACCGATGGACCCGCCCTGCATGTCGCGGCGCTCAATGCGATGCGGGTGCTCTACGTCGAAGTCGCTCCCTGGCGCGAACTCATCGTTCCCGGCGCGGCATGGGATCTGGCGTACCGGACACCGAACTACGGGCGCGATCCCGACTACTGGTCTGACCCGAACATGCCCATGCCCCGGTAGCCGCCAACTCGCATTCGGCATCCATGAACCACCGCGCATCCAGGGCACGGTCAGCGATCAGCGGCGTGGTGTTCGAGTCCGAGTCGAATTCGGCAGGATGCCGCAGCGCCGCGACGCCGTTTCGGCATGGCGCAGCAAGACGAGTAGACCCCGGCGTACCCGAGCGTGAGGATTTCGAGTACTGGATCGCGGATTCAAGGCGATGTCCGAGCCCGCATCCGCGCCTCGTCGGAGGTGCGCAGAAGGCACCTCAGAGACGACGCGCGATCAGTGACGCTGCCTACAGTCTCGAGCCGTGGACGTGCGAGTCTTCCAGGTGTGGCATAGTGGGACACGAGACCGGGCTCATCGAAGTGATCTGCGCGGCTCACCTACAGAAAAGAATTAGTACAGCATGGCTCAAGGCAGCGTGAAGTGGTTCAACGGCGAAAAAGGCTTCGGCTTTATCGCTCAAGACGGAGGCGGTCCTGACGTCTTCGTGCATTACTCGGCCATTGGTGGCTCGGGTTTCAAGACCCTCGATGAGGGTCAGCGTGTGGAGTTCGAGATCGGGCAGGGCCAGAAGGGTCCGCAGGCTCAGGACGTCCGCGCTATCTGACCCAGCGTGACTTGCAGGCTCCGCACCGAAACGGTGCGGAGCCTTTCTCGTTTCAGCCGCTCGGCTACCGTTGGTCGACACCGGAGGCGGGGACGGATCTGCTCTAACGCACGCGGGCGGGCCTATCGCGCGGAGCGCGCGTTCGTGGCCCCGAGGGCGGCAGCGAACAGAGGCCAGGAGTTGTGCAGGCCCTGCTGCCAGTAAACCCAGGAGTGGGTGCCGACGCCGCGGAAGTCGCATGCCGCGGGGATATCCAACTCCTGCAATCTTTTTCGCAGGTCGTGCGCGCCCTGGTTGGTGATGGCTTCGAGGACACCACCACTGACGATCTGGCTGATCAGCTTGCCGTCGATGCCCGGACCGTCGGATGTGTCCAGCGCTCCTGGTGTGCCGGTGCCGGTGGAGACGTAGAGGGTGGTGCCGCGGAGTTGTTCGGCATGGAGGTAGCGGTCGTTGGCGGCCCATTGGGGGTCGGTGGGCGGCCCCCACATGTTGAGGGTGTTGCCGCGCCATCGTGTGTCAGCGGCGGTGACCACGGTTGGCCTTGCGGATCGTTGGTGCGTACACATCCGCTGTAGCAGCCGTTGGCTTTTGGCGTCTACGGCACGACGGCCGGGCTCGCGGCGACTGCGGGGCCGGTACTCGGAGGCGCGCTCATCGCTTCCGACTGGGCGTGCAGAGGCGGGCTGGTGCGGGGTGGCACCTGCGGTCGATGTGGGTCGTCGGGAATCGACGCAAGGTGCGGTCGCCAGGGGGTGCTCGTGCGGACCCGGCCATTGACTACCTTCTCATCTCACAATTCCAAGCCGTCAGCCGGTGCGGGATGCTGCGGTTCGCCCGTGCGCTCGGGGGCGGTGATGTCTGTCGGTCGCGGCGCGCGTTCGGTCGAGCGGCGGTGGGCCTGTTCGCGGTCACGTTCGGTGTCGGAGAGGGATGCGCGGCGGCGTTGTTCGGCGCGCATCCGGTCGAGTTGCTGTTGCCAGTGTCGGTGGTCGGGAGAAGTAGTGGTCTCTCCGACCGGGGTGGTAGCCGGTGATGAGAACTTTTCGGGGTGGGCGAGGATGTCGTCCCAGTCCTCGGGCGGGCCAGCGAGGAGTTCTGCGTCGCGGAGGGCATTCTCGGCGGTGCGTTTCGCTGCCGCGCGGTCGGTGACCAGGCGCTGCTTTTCCTGACTCAGCGTTTCGCGATTTTCTTGAAGTTGGCGGGCAGTGTCTTTGGCTGCCGCGGCCGCGGTGCGGGCTTGCGAAATCTGCTGGGCGGAGGCACGGGTCTTCTTCGGGTCCTGTGTCAGCCAGGTGAGAGTTGCTTCCAGCCGCTGTGCGGTGTGCGTGGTGGACACGATGTCGGCGCGGTTGCGGGCGATCTTTCGGCTCAGCGTGCTCAGTTCGGCGTTGAGTTGATCAAGGGTGGCAGCGGTGGCGCGGGCGTGGGTGATCGCGGCCTCGATGCCGCGGTAGCGGTCGCTGGCTGCGTTGGGAAGTGCTCCCGCTGGGAGGGTTTCCGCTGCATTCATGTTGGCGCTCAACGCGATCTGACGGCGGATGTGCTGGATGCGGTCGCTCAATTCCGTATCCGACAGGGCACGCAGCGAGTCGGTTGCTTCGGCACGGGCGTGTTCGGCTTCGGTGTTGAGTCCCTGGTCGATCACCCAGGTGCGGATACGGTGGCGGTGAGCGAGAGGGACGCGGCGCCAGTCGCGGTGCAGGAACGCCAACGCGTCCGGCGCGGGCCGGGTTGCGGCGACGTGCGCGCACCTGGCCTCGATGTAGCGGTCGGGGTCGTGGGCAGGAATGCCGCGCACGCCCTGATCACGGCAATCACTGCACAGCCCGTCGTCGGGTTCGGTGTCTCCGGTGACGGGATCGAAGGCCGGTTGGTCGATGAGGGGGCGTTCGAATCCGCAGCCGACGCACGGCAGATCCCGCTGTGGTTCCAGCAGCGCATTCAGGTGCTCATCCCGGCCGGGGTTTTCGTTGCGGTGGCGGGTGCGGCTCGGGTCGGTGTCGTCATCGAATCGGTCATGGTCATCGCTTCGGTGCAGCGTGGGCCGATGGCCAGGGCGGTCGTCGCTATCCACGATCCGAACCGATCTCACGGTCCGGCCTGATGTGCGGGGAAGGTGTTCGTCGTCGCGGGTTCGGTCATCGGCGTCGGGTTGGATGATGTAGTCGATGTCGCGGGTGGTGTAGTTGAAGACGAGATCGGATTCCCCCTGCTGCTGATCGGCTGGAACGCGGCGGGCGGGGTCGATCCATCGGCGGGTGTTTCGGCGGTACTGGGGGTGGCGGGTGCTGTTATCGCGGCGAAAGATCCCAGGGTCGGTGTCGGGGATGCAGGCGCGGATGAGGTCGGCGCGGTCAGGGAATTGTGTGGCGGCGTGTTCCAGGCGTGCGCGGGCGACGGGGAAGGCGTAGCGGCGCAGAGTTTCCTCCACCCGTTGCAGGGTGTCGCGTTCCAGCGGGCTGGCATCCTCAGTGATCCGGGCGATGGCTTCAGCCGCGGAAGTGACCTGTCCGGCTTTGAACAGCTCGGCGACCGCGCGGACCTGCGCGGCCAGCGGCACACGCTCGCGAGGCGCGGTGGCCGGGGTAGAGCTGTCCGGCGGATGCGCGGCGGCGGGATCGGTCACTGGCTGGGGTGCGAGGTCGTCCATGGTGGGCTCCGGAGGCGCGGACAGGGTTTCGGCGATGTGGTCGGGGACCGGGGGGATGTCGGGTTCTGTGGCGGGGTATTCGCCGAGGTCGGGGGCGTCGGTGTAGGGAGGTGGGTCGGGGTAGGTGGGGTCGGCGCGGGTGAGGGCGTCGATGCGCCAGGCCAGGGCGGTGGCGAACTGGTCGGGGCGGAGCCGGTCGCGGTGGTCGGTGCGGCCGCCGACGAGTAGTTCGCTGGCGACTTCGAGTAGTTCGCGAGCGCTCCACCCGGATTCGGCGGCGCGGTCGATGGCGGCGACGACTTTCGGCCAGGCGGGGTCGGCCAGGATCCGGTCAGCGGCGGTGTCGCCGAGCACCGCCCGCAGTTCTGGTGTCCACGCCGGCGTCAGGGGTGTGTCGGGGTGAGGGGTGTCCAGGGCGCTGGGCCCGAGGGTGATGCGGGACCACAGCACAGCGGCGGGCATCTCATGGGGCAGCGGGCGTGCCGCGGCGGCGGTGTCCAGCAGTGCGGGGACGTCGATGCCGGCGCGGTCAGCGGTGTCGAGCCGTTCGGCGAGGAGGGGCCAGAACGGGTCGTCGGTGACGCCGACGGCGATGCGTTTCGCGGTCGCGGACCACTTGTTGGTGGCGAGGTTGACATCGCCGATCGCCTCGGCCGCGCGGGCGGTGAGCAGCTCGTGGTGGTGTCGTTCGGCGGCGACGAACCGGGACGGTCCGGCGGGGCGGCGGTCGAGATCATCGACATGCGCCGCGGCCCGCCACACCGCGAGATCACCCAGCAATCCAGGGTCGGCGCCGACGAGCGGACGCGCCCACAGCGGTGCGCTGGCCGGGGTGAAACCGCCAGCCGCCGCGCGGATTTTCTCGGCGAGTTCGGTGATGACCCGGGCGCGGGCGGCTAGGAACCCCCCGACATCCGGGTCGCTGCGCAGCCGCTCCGGGATGCCAGGGATCCACGGCAGCGGGCCCGGTGGCGCGGAGTGGGCGCCGGAGGCGTCCAGCCGCCAATCCAGTACCGCGGCGACATCGTCGGCGGAGCCGAGTTCGCGGGCTTTGATCGCGGCGGCGAGTTCGGCGATGGCGTCGCGGCCGGCCAGCAGCAGCCGACCCAGATGCTGACGCAACACCCCGTAGCCGGGGCTGCGGGCCAAACCTGGCCACAGCCTGTCGGCGTCGTGGTCGATGCGCGCCAACACCGACGGGCCGAGGACGTGATCGATGGCGACGGCCAGGGCGTCGAGGTAGATGTCGGTGGCGCGCCCGAGCCGCCGCCACGGGTCGAGCGCGTCTCGCAGTTCGGTGTGGGCGGATTTGTCGGTGTCGGCGCGACCGAGGATGCGGGTGAGGATCTCGAGGCCGGTGCGGGGCAAGACCGCTTCTTCGGTCCAGAACGAGGGTTCGTCGCCGTCGACGGTGGTGGTGAGATACAGGTGGTTTCCCGCGCGGCCGCGGGTGACCGCGACATACAGTTGCGGGCGAGTCTCGTGGCCGGTCAGCGCGGTGTGGCAGGTGTCGGCGGTGATGCCCTGAGCGGAGCCGATCGTGGCGGCGTACCCCAACCGCACGTGAGCGGCGACGTAGTCGCCTGGTAACCACACCGTCTCGCCGAGCTGCCGGTGTTCGAGCAACTGCACCGCGCTCAGCGAGCCGTCCGCGTGCACGTGGGTGACGATCCACCGGTAGCCGTTGCGGACATAGTCGTCGTCGCCCACGGTGATGCGGGGGTTGTTGAGTCCGGTGCGGATCGTGTCACCCACCGACGCGTGCAAGGTGTCGGCCAATTCCACCTGCGCGCCCGCCGCTTCGCCGGCGAGGCGGTGAGCGCGGGCGAGCCGGTTGAGGTCGGTGACTACCGCGTGGTTGGCGGCGAGCATAACGCTGTCGCGTCCGGCGGTGTGGTCGGCCAGCCAGCCGGTGAACGCGGCGTCGGCGACGGCGGCGGGGCTGCCGACATGGATGCGGCCGTGGTCGAGGTAATAGGCCAAGCCGGCCGGGTCACCTTCGCGCAGCAGCAGGCTGGCCTCGCCTTCGGCGTCGTCGGCGAAACGCACGATGTGGGTGAGGGTTTGGGTGCTGGGCCCGGCGGCGTGGATCATGTCCTGCACCGCGCCCCCGGCATCGATCGCGGGCAGCTGCTCGGTGTCACCGACCAACCGGATCGTCGCTTTGCGTGAGCGCAGGAACATCAACAACCGCAGCCGGGCGGCGTCGGCGATCTGCACGTGTTCATCGACGATGACCAGCGTGCGGTCATCGATATCCAGAACCCACTGCGGCAGCGACGGCGGCAGCCGGTCGGATTCGAACAGAAACCGCTCACGAGTCGGGGTGTGACGCGACAGGACGTGCAGCAGTTTGTCGACCGTCTCCACCCGCACCCGAATATCTCCGGCCAAGACGGCGGCCGCCCGCGCGGTCGGCGCCAGCCCCAGCACGGTGCCCCCGCTGGCCAGCCAGGCGCCGGTCAGCACCCGCATCGCCGTGGTCTTGCCCGACCCCGCAGGCGCGTTGGCCATCTGCACCCCGGCACCGGAGGTCGCGAACGCACGGACCGTCGCCAACTGGCCCTCGTTCAACCGCCGCTGCCGATTGGCGGGATCCGCACTGAACACCGCGATCGCCGCATCCACCAACGCCGGGGGAACCGCGCGGCCATCGCGGGTTTGGGCCATTTCGATCAGATCCGCTTCGCCGGCAAGCACCTTCGGTGCGGTGTAGAGCTGGGCGTCGGCGGTGTTGTAGACCGAGTGGCCGTCCGCGCGGCGGAACAACCCCGGCACCACCGCGAGTTCGGGATGGGCGGCCACGTCCGGGTCGCCGCGCGCGACCGACCGCGTCGGGGCGAGCGCTTGTTCCTCGATCGCGGCGCCGACACGTGCCCACTGTGCGAGCGGCACCACACCGCGTATGACCCGTTCGACTTCGGCGCGCACATGCGCGCGCCGCCACACCGACCGCTGCGCCGACACCGTCGCGATCACCCGGTCTGCGCACCGAGATATCCAGGCTGCGTCGACCACCGGCCGCACCGGCGCGCCCGGATGCAACGCGGCCGCGATCATCACCGCCAACCCAGCCGGCCCGCCGAGCACCGCCAGGGCTTGACGCCGCCACGCCGCGCGTTGTTCGGCCAAAGACCGCGCCGCCGGTTTGGGTCCGCGGGTATCGAGGATCGCGCGCTGCACCAGCTGATACATCTCCACCGGCAACGGTTCGCGCCCGTAGGTCGCCTGATGTTCGATGGTCAGCTCACCCAGCCGCGCGGTGATCGCGGCATCCCGCTGGGACCAGTGCTCGTTCAACGCCGGGTCCACCCCGACGATCTCCCGGATCGGGCGCTTCCCTGGATCCAGGCCCGCGCGTTCGGCGAACCGCAATCCCAGCAGCCGCTCCAGATGCACTTCCAAGCGGGTGTTGTAGATCTCAGAGGCGGTGACCGCCGCACGGTAGAACACCGCGCCATCCAGCGTGCGCCACTGCCCATCGGCGGCACGAACCTTGTTGGCGCACACCACATGTGAGTGCAGATCCGGGTCACCGGCACGTGATTCGCGGTGATCGAACACCGCGGCGATCAGCCCGTCGACCTCGACCTGGCGCACCCCGTTGCGGCCGATCCGAGTGAAGGTGGCGTGCTGCTCGAGGTAGCGCATGGCGTCACAGACAGCGAGGTGATGGGCCTGCTCGATCAGTTTCGACACGTCACGGGGCGCGACCGCCCACAGCGTCGATACCGACTTCACCGGCGAGAACGTCCAATCGAAACCCGCCACCGCCGTGGTGTGCAGGCGCGAATTACGCGCCACCCATCCCGACAGCTCCCGGGCATCCAATGGAGGGCGCGCGAAGGTCGCGATGAACATCTCCCGCGCCACGGCGGTACGGATCGCGGCCCGCTCCTGGTCCGGAATAGGCGCATAACGAGGAAGCCCGCGGCTGGTGTTGTAGTCGTTGAACGCGACCGCGCACCGTTTGCGGTACTCACTGGCGCCGTTGTAGATCCGGAACGGCGCACCCAACCTCGACGCCTGCGCCGCCGCCCGCTTCGCGTCCTTGCGTTTCGCGCCCCGGCGGATCTCCTCGGCGATCACCGCGGCTTCGATGGTATCGGCCTGTGGGTGGCGACCCAGCCCCAGCAGCGCCTTCATCTGCGACTCGGTCACCACGTCCTCGGCCCGAACCGCCGAGCCTTCCACCACCATGCCCCGGTAATGGACGGCCAACGAGGCCAGCCCCGCACCGAACCATCGCCCCGGCGATTCACCGCGCGCGGAGTAATAGTCCGCCAAGCTCGAACGCCCCCGCTCGGCCGCATCATGCGCCGCGACATGCCGCAGGTAGTACTGGTAGCCGTCGCCAGCGCTGATCTTGGCGAGGGTGACGGTCACCCCTCCATGACAGAACCCACTATGCTCTGTCGGCCAGCCGTTTCGGTGATGCAAACGGCATTAACGCATTCCAGCAATACATCCCCGTTATGAAAAAGTTATCCGGGATGCAAGAGGTATGACGGGCGAAATGGAGAAGAGAAGGGGGAGAAGGCTGTCAGGGGATGGAAGGAAAAAGGGGGGCTTAAAAGATAATCAGGGGAACAGTAGATGCGAGGAGGGCGTTCGTTGGATGCGCGGTGCTCAGGCGCATTGGTCGGCAGGTGACGTGAGCGGATGACAGCGCGAAGCGGTCGAGTTCACCCCTGCCGTCCGCTCGCCGCGCGACCTGTCGGCACGCCGTGGCGATCCGCTGACCGAGCGGATCGCCACGGCATGAGCGGCAGCGGTGTGCTCCACACGTGGAGCACACCTGACTGCTTCCGGCGCAGAACGGCGATCGAGATGGTTTCTCAGGCCGCGGTCTTGGGCGGTGTGAGGAGATTCTGTTCGCCGAGCTTGGTGGCGATGAAGTCGAGGACCGCGTCGCGGTATCGCGCCCCGTCGAACTCGCCGAGGCGAGTCAAGGGTGCGGTGATGGTGCTGGGTCCCCAGCCGGGGATGTCCACCGTGACCTCCGCGGTTTCTGGCGGGAGGTACTCCGACAGGCCGATAGCGCGGATGGACGCTTCCAAATCTCGGCAGTAATCCAACTGTTCGACGCCCACCTTGAGGATGGACCGGACCAACTCACGGCGTGAGGAGTCGACCTCGGTCGAACCGGCCTTCGGGTAGGGCGTGTCGATGCCGCCCCACTCTGCGAGCACCGCATCGACGTCGATCGCGCGGGACTCCCTCTCCACGGCCTCGGCGACGACGTCCCCACCGTAGACCAGGCCCATGTACTCCCTCACGGCCGAGTTGAGCTGCCGCTCGACCGTCTCGCCGACCTCATACCGGTTCGGGATCCCGTCGACCGCATACAGCTTGAACTCAGCCTGCTGCGGCAGCCTCTCCAGGAACCTCGACAGATCGACTGTAAACGGCAGCTCACGACTCGGCATGTACTCGCGCAGCCCCACCCCATCGAACAACCGCTGGACCCTGCTCTCGTTGCTGCGGTACTGCCGCCACCGGAGGGTGCGGGCGACGATGATCTGCTTGTCGGTTTCGATGGTCGGGACGGTCTTTTCGATGGTCACTGATGGTTCACTTCCTGGCCTCAACGGCCACGGTTTCGGGGGGTGTACCGGTCTGGCACACTCCGCAGGCCACAGACTCGGAAGCCTGTGGCCTGCGGGACGTGTCAGAGCACTGGTGGGTGGTCCGCCCATGCGGGACGGCGATGGGAATCGGCATGCCGAGCGGGGCTCCGCGGCCGGGATTCGGCCTCGCGATGGCGAGAGCGGCGTGTCGGCGGGAGGGGCCGACGTCGGTCCCACGGCTTCGAGGTCCGGGGCGAGATCCGCGTGCAGCGCTCGCCCCGGGACGCGTTCGTCAGCAGGGTGCTGGGATTTGCGTCCAGCCGCTGGAATCGCAGCGGTAGAAGCGGTCGTCGATTCCGACGCGATCGTCGACGGACAGTGATCGAAGCCACCGATCCCGATACCGTTCGGCGAAGTACGAAGTTCCGATGTTGAACCGCTCGAACTGCCGTTCAAGGATCACGTCGTCGGGGGTGCCGGGGGTGATATCGGAGTCGTGGTAGCTGAAGACCCGCTGCACGCACAGGCGGGCGGGGAAGCCGAGAAGAGCGTTGAGGAAGTCGTGGTGGTAGATGCGGATCAGCGGCCCGATGGGGCGGATGATGGCGGCGACCACATCGCGGGAAGCGCGAAAGAGGTCGAGCAAAGTGGCGAGGGTGTGGTGGATGAGCGATTTCGGCGACATGCCTAACTCCGTGAGAGGTTGTGAGACAGACAGCCGGGCCGCCACGATGTGCTGTGGCGGCCCGGCTGGTGGGCGGTGAGGATCGTCAGGCGGCGCGACGTGATGCGCGCTTCGCGGGTTTGACGATGCCGATCGTGACTCGGCATCCCTCGCACAAGTTGTCGGCGTTGTGGACCGGCTTGTAGGTGCGGCACGCCTCGCAGAATCCGTGGCGTTGCCCCGCGCCGAGCGCGGGTCCGCGGTTGCGGCGGCGGGTCACCGCGGGCTTGTCAGCCGGTTCGGCCTGCGGGAGGCAGACTCGCAGGTCGGCGTGCTGCTCCAAGAACCGCTGAATGTATTTCGCCTGCGGGTGATCGGGTGCGTTGCGGCGGACTCGATCGAGGAGGTCCCAGGCGATGCGCGGATAGTTGGTCGCGAAGTAGGTGCACCGGGCGAGCAGCAACTCGAGGTTGGTGAACCCGGGTTGCAGCGCAAGCAGTCCGGGGCGCTCATCGAGGCGGCAGGTCGAGCAGAGTCCGTCGTCACTGCGCCAGGTCCCGTCGATGAGCTGCCAGGATCGGTCGTGTACCACAGGCCGTTCGATGAAGCAGGACACGCACGGCCAGCCCGCGACCGCGCCTCGGGCGGCGGCGTGGTCGTAATCCAGCCCATTGCCGCCGAACGGGATTTCGGGGCGCTGATCGAGGCTGATGCGGATCATCGTGCGCGTTTGCGCGAGCCGGTGGGTGTGGTCTTCGGAGACCGGGTGGCGTCCGCGCTCGATCATCTCGTGGTCGATCTGGCCGCCGATGTGGATGACGTAGTAGCGGTCCCAGAACTCACGAGCGACTTCCGCGTCACGCACCTCGCCCCGGCGAGGTGACTTCGGCTTGCCGTCGCCGGGCTTCTTCACCATCGACGCCTCGAGCTCGTACTGGCTGGCGCGGCGACGCACATAGTCCCCGCCGTCGGCGTCGGCGAGTTCGGCGAAGGCGTCGATGAAGGCCCTCTGCTCGAAATAGTCGGTCACCACCTGCGGCTCACGCACTGGTCGGCGCTTTGCCCTCTGCTTCTGCCTCGCGGCGACCTTCTCGGGCTTGAGTCGTTCCCACTGGATATCACCGGGGACCGGCCGACTCAGCACCGACGGGCGATAGCGCATCCGCGTCGGCAGCGGCTGCCACTGCGAGGCATCCAAACCCTTGGGCTGGACGTCGAGTTCCGCGGCGGCATCCGACGCCTGGTACAGCCCGGGGTCGGCGGTCGGTATGCAGGCATCGAGCCGCTGGCGGTCAGCGGGTGCAGCGAGCTTGCGGAGATCGGCGATGCGTTCGAGCGCGGTCTCGTAGGGATAACGCGACAGCAGATCGACCATCTTCGCCAGCATCGCGTTGCACCGCGCGCGATCGGCAGGACCAGTGGGCAGGGGATCCGGCGTGTCTGCTGTAGACCACGTCTGCGGCGGTGTCGGCGACGAATCTTCCTCGGATGCCTGCTCGGGCACCGGGGTGCTCACCGCGCGGCCGTAGAGGTGCGGGTTGGTGAACGGTCGGCAGGCGTCGATCCGTTCACGATCGTCGGGGGAGGCTTTGTCGTACCATGCCTTCAATGCTTTGAGGGCGTTGCGGTACGGGTAGCGGGTGAAGAGGCCGACCATCCGGACGAGGACATCCTGGTCCTCGGGTGTCGCGAACTTCAGCGCGTGCTCGAACTCGAGGCGAGCCTTGTCAGGGTTCTTGGTGAACAGGTAGTCGATCCAGGTGATGGCGTCAAGGAAGCGGCTGTTCACGCTGTAGGTGACGGGTTGAGGTACGGCGCTGTGCACGGTCAAGGCTTTTCCTGTCTCGCGGAGTGCGGTAACGCATCCCCTCGCAAGCGGCATCTTCCGAAGGGATGATCGGCTGGTCGGGTGACCCGCCTGAGGGCGTGAAGCCAGGTCGGAGGCCGACGCGCGGGAGGGAACGCGCCGATGCGGGCGGGAACGAATTTCCGCGCTGAAGGGATGCAGGAGGTTGGCAGCAGGCGCCGCGCCCGGAAATTCGTTCCCGACCGGGCGCGGGCCCGTACGCGCGGCGGAATCCGACCTGGTAGCCCTCGGGCAGGCGGGGCGCCCGGCCAGACGAGCATCCCGGCACTCAACGCACCCCGTCGTCGCACGCGGGCTGGACCCGCCGGCCGCGCACACGCGATGAGCGCATGGCCTCACACGCCCGAACTTCGGTCAGAACTGCCCGTCACCCATCGCAGACCCGCTGCCCCACGGGTCGCTGTCGGCTGCGGCACCGGTGCTCACACCCACCAACGCGTCAGCGCGCTCATTGCCGAACCCGGCGGAGCCGCCGAATCCGCCGTTGGACGCGTTGTTGCGTGAGTTCTTGACGACTTTCGCGGTCGCGTAACGCAAGGACGGGCCGACCTCGTCGACCTCGAGTTCCACGACGGTGCGTTTGTCACCTTCCCGCGTCTCATAGCTGCGCTGCTTGAGTCGCCCGGACACGATCACCCGTGAACCACGAACCAGCGACTCGGCAACGTTCTCGGCGGCCTCACGCCATATACTGCAACGCAGGAAAAGTGCCTCGCCGTCCTTCCATTCATTGCTGTTTCGGTCGAACACCCGCGGTGTCGAGGCGACCACGAAATTGGCGACAGCTTGACCGGCTGGCGTGAACCGCAGCTCAGGGTCAGCGGTCAGATTTCCGATGACAGTAATCACCGTATCGCCGGGCATCATCTACTCCTTCGCGTCAAAGTGCTGTATTCGAGGGATTGGCCGACACGACGCGCCCGGGCAACGGCGTGGCGGCACGACATCGGCGACCCGGCCCCTGACCTGGTCGGTGCCGTCGAGTCATTGCCGCGCTAGCGCGAGCCTGCGCGGTGAGCGCGTCCACGCTCGACCGCTATAGGGGGCGGCGGAAGCGGCGTCAGGAAAGGTCGAGATCGGCGTGCGGGTCGGGGAAGGCTCGTCCTTCGATGTCACGAGCGCGCACGGTCTGCGCGATCCGCTCGCTCCACTGAGTGCGGCGTTGCTCGAGGTGGGCTCCGTGGAAGGTTGCCGAGGCGACGTACCCCTCGACCATCGCGCGGAAATCCGCGCGCTCGCCAGCACCCCTGCCTGCCTGTGCGAGGGCTTTGTCGAGGTGGTCGAGCCCGCGGCGGTAGTCGGCTGCGAATTCGCGGGCGTGTTCGTAGCCTTCTGCCAGGCGGGTGATGTATTCGTCGGCGGCGAGCACCGCGCGCGACTCTGCATCATTCGGCAGCAGGTAGTTGTCGCGGAACGCGTAGTGGTCGTCGTCGAAGTCGTAGATTTTGATGCCCGCGCTTTCCAGCACGCCTCTCATCAACGGTGCAGCGCCCTCACTCACCTTCGCCGGGTCCTTGAAGCTGCGTTGTATGTCGCAGCTTTGCAGGTTGGGCTCGGCCAGGAAAACAAGCTCCGGCAGGGTCGTTTCACCGAGGTCGATGGCTTCGAGGACGTGGTGGGCTTGGAATCGCTCGATCCTCAGCAATCCACCGGGGTGGCGGAGTTGCTGGAGGACTGCGGCGCGGTGGGCACGCAAGTCGTCGAGTTGGCGCCCAACGTGTCTCCGGAAATCGACGACCTCCGAGGCCGGTATCGCGAGTTGTTCGCTGAGGTGCTGCGCGCATTCCTGCAACTCCTTCACGGTGCTCGCGTAGGCACGCAGTGCCGAATCCAGGGCGTGCCTGCTCGCGGTGCCCGGCCACAGCGGTGGGAGATCCGTCGCGCCGTTGAGGATGGCGTCGCGCCTGGCGCGTGCCAGCTGTTGATCGGCCGGTGACAAGACCGCCAGTTCGCCCTCGAACAACGTCCCGGTCAACTCCCGGTCGCGGTCGTAGAAGGCCTCCCAGCGGGCGGGGTCGAGCGCATACTCCAGCTGTTCGCGCAGTCTGCCTCGCTGATCGGCGCCCGGATCGACGAGCACCGGCGCGTCAGTGAGCAGATCCAGATCGGTGGTCTGCCAGCACAGGTAGGCGAGAACGAAAAGCACCGTGAGGCAGTCGCGGTCGTGCACCCCTGCCACGCGAAGCCGGTGCCGCAGCACCGCGCGCTCCGGACGTGAGCGAGGGATCATGAGTATGTCCAGGGCCCGGGTCTTGGTGGTCTCCGGAATCTGGGCCCTAGTCAAGAGGTGGCGCGCCGCGCTCAACGCGGCACATTCTCGTCTCCACCGCAAGGCGTTGTGACGCCAACCCTGTTCGACCCCCGCATCGAACCTCGAGTCCATGGCGATCACCCGCGCATCGAGATCGATGAGCAGCCCGTGCTCTCGCTTGTAGCGGTCGACCAGAACAGTCGCCGCCTGGCGAGCTGGCGCCGAATGCCGCCGCCACGCCACGAGTTTTCCCAAGGTCGCGGCGATGTCGCATTCGAGGTCGGGCCCTTGCGCAGCCTCGCCGAAGTCGTGGGCGGCATCCACCACATCCTCGAGGCTGGGTTTCGTCGCGGGCTGCTCGTCACCGGGTGACAGCGCAGTCCACACGAGCAGACACGCCACCTGCTGACGTTCTCCCGCCGGTCGCCACCCCGGGGCCAGAACCGGCCAGCGGCGTTCGTTGTCGGTGCGCGGGTCACTGGTCATCGCTCGGCGCGGCGTTGGGCTGTCCGCGGTGGAGCTGAGGGGTGAAAGCATGTGAATTCCCTTGATCGATCGGATGCTGTTGCGCTGTTTGCGGGGTGCTCGACGACGGTCTGGCCTGATCGCGCAATCAAGTCGCCGGGAGGATCAGGGGTCCGCGGATTGCGCCGAGCCCACCAGCGCGAGCGCTTCGAGGCCGAGGGTGTAGTGAGGGTGCCTACGAAGTTCCAGACCCCCACCACCAAGGCGGCCGCAGCGATCGCGACGCACACCGCGGCCGTGAGGGTTGAAAGGTGCACCACTGCCCACAGGCGGCGCACCCCACCGTGCTCGAGCTTTGAACGGCGCGCCGCCCGCAGTCGCTGCGGCATCGGTGTTGTGCATTCCGGCGGCGAACGGGTTCGGGGATGCGCAATTGACGCGATGCGCCGAGCGGGAACGACCGTTGCCGTCAGGAGTAGGGCCAGATCGGCGGGACGCGGACACCGACAGGGACTCGATGCGGTGTGGTCGGTTGATGGGTCCGCGGCCGGAGCCGGTAGCGGCCAGGAGGAGGTCAGGCGCGGTGCGCGGCCAGCAGCGACGGCAGTGTCGCGGCCGGTTGCCGACAGTCCCGGAATCGGGTCGCGAGTTCAGCGAGTGCGCCAGACGACCAATCCCCGCAGCTGGCCAGCTGTTCCAGCAACAACGCCTCCCGCTGCGCGTGCCCGTCGACCGGCGCGTCCGCAAAGTACACAGCACGGTGCACACCGACACCGCGCGCGTTGTAGGTCGTGATCTGAAGGTGGTCGTCACGACTATGGCCGAAGCCCTGGACGTGGATGCGGGTGGCGGCGCGCTGATCGTTGATAAAGCGCAGCGCGGCATCGGATTCGCTGCCTTCGTGCCGATGCGCGCAGGTGCCCAACCCGCCGCCGGAGGTCAACGCCACGGCGAATCCCTCATCGGATTCGCGGCGCCAGAAACGAGCGCCCGGCACGATCCCGGTGTCATCGACCGCCAGCGAGGTGAGCACGGTGACCGCGGTGCCGGTGAGCCACTGCTCCACGTAGACAATGGGCCGCTGTCGGCCCAGCAACCGCTCGACACGCTCCCACACCGGGCCCAGCGTGCCCACAGCAGCGTAAGCGGTGAATTCCTGCTGACGCGCCCGGTCGGCGATCGCGATCACCGCGCCTGCCCCACGCCGGGTTCGGCCACGCCGTCGGAGTCCGCGGCATCAGCTGCCGTGGAGATGATCTCGAACGGATCTTCGGGAATCAGCATCAGGTTCCGGCCGTCGTCCCAAGAGACCTCGATCTGACTGATAGCCCCGTATACGGTGCGGATGACGGTTCCGGTCGCGCCGATCGACAGAGGGCAGGGCTCGTCGGGCATGATCCCGGTGATCCGCACGCGGTCACCAACATTGGGCCTGAGCATGATGGTCGTCTCCTTTGGTCGAGCTGATTCATGTTCTGGTGGCCACCGATGAAAGGTCGGCTGCGTAGCGGTACCGGCACCGCAATCCATGGCACAGGGCCGTCGCGGCAGCGCAATGTTCCGCTGCCGCCGTCAGATCGGCCAGACGGTCCATGGAGTGCGGATGGCCGGATGTTCCGGCGCGGTCGGCAACGATCACCAGAAGGCGTCGGCCCTGCCGTTTCACCTACCTCGCAGGCACGCGCTGCACCCGGCGGCGGCGCTCGTCGACTCGCGGTCAGCGGTCATGGAGTGGACGGGCATCGACGTCGGCAGCGCGAGGTCGCCTTCGAGGACGAGCAGGGCGGCGTAGACGGATTCGCTGATCTGCGCGCGGTCCGGGCGCAGGGGAGTGAAAGCCGCGTGTACACGCATGCAGGCAGGTGATCCCCGGTCGAGGTAGGCCGGAACGAGACACCAGCTGCGGTCGCGGTGAGCACCGTGGTTGACAGCGGCCAGCGCATACAGCGGGTACGGGCCCTCGGCGGCGAGTGCCGGGGTCAGCTCATCGAACAGCGGAACATGCACTCCCCGCCCCGGGGGCAGCGCAATGCTGCGCACGTGACCGACCAGCAGGACGTACTCGTTGCTGGGCGTCAGAGTCGCGCGGTAGCGGTCATAGACGTTCATGCAGAAGCTCTCTGTTCCTCACTGCGACATGCTGCGGAGGCCGCGCGCCGGGCGGGCGCCAGGCTGGATCGCGAGTTCGGGGCCGACGGCCTGACTCACGGTTGCCGACCTCGCTACGTGTCGCACTGCTGGTTGTACCGGTCGAAGCGACCTCGGCGTGAGATGTGTTGGTGTGCCGTCCAGTGATGCGGGCGCCGCGTGTGCGCAGTGGCGGGGCGAATCACCGGTCCCGGCGCGCCGATGGGGGCAGGCGGCGGTTGGCCGGGACCGGTGACTCCATTCAGGTGGCTTGTGCCGAGTCGGTCGTCCGCGCCCAGCGTTCGAGGGCGTGGAAGTCGTTGTCCCGCAATCCCACACGCGGATCGACATGATGCAGTAGCGCCTTGCCGTCGTGGTAGTAGCCCACGAAGTCTCGGTCGCGCTCGCTGAGTTCGTCATCGATCCACGCGAACGCCCGTCCGGCGGCATGGGAGATCAGATGCTGGGTCTTCCAGAACGTTCCCTCCGGCCCGGCGGCGTACATGGTGGGCCACTGCACCACCGGCAACTCGGGCAGCCCGAGCTTCGGCGCGATCCACGTGTTCGCCTCCACGCCCCACACCGTCGCCCAGGTCAATTCGTAGAACTCGGCCAACCGCAGTAACTGCTCGCCGTGGGCAGGATTGAGCCAGACCCGCAGAGGCCTGGATGTGCCGCCAGGGCCTGCTGGCCCGGTGGGCGAGCCAGCTGTCCGGTAGTACCGGAAAGTGGTGTAGCCCTGGGGGCGACGTTCGGGCTTGGCGTCGTATGGGTTCAGGGGGCCATCCACGTCGATGTACAACCGCGGTCGATTCATTCGCTGCTCCTTCCTGGCTGGCCAGGTCATGTCCTCGCCGCCGAGCTCGGATGCCTGTTCCGGGCGCGCTGTCGTGCATCCGTGCCAGCCGTCATGACGCCCCTTCTCGAGATGCGACAAACCTTTTCGAGGCAGGCCGAACAGGAAAGGGCGCGGTGATCGGCGCTCGTGTCGCGCGGAGCGTCAGCCGTGAGACGCTGTGGCAAGCCCTGGCCGCAGGTGAGTGGCGTAGCAGCGGTCGGCTACGTGCCTGTCATCGGCGAGGTAGATGATCGCGCGGCAGGATCTGCTCGGAGTCGCCGGACCTCCGGGTGACGCGCGCGATGGCGCCAAGCGGAAAGGCTGATCGCGACATAGCCGCGCCATTCCGGCAGGGTGATCGTCCGCGCTCTTCGTTAGTGTCGATGTCGCTTTCACAGCGAGCTAGCCGGGCCCCTGCCGGTCGGCGAGGTGTTACTCGGGTTGACTGCTGTCTTCGGCGATGACGGATATGCGGGGGAAATAGTGGAAGGTTGGCGCGTTCTCTTGCTCGTCCGGATCGTCGCAATCGTCCACGTACCCGCCTTCGGTGAGGTGGCTCAGTTCATGCCCGGAGGCCCGGGCCAATGCGATCATGAACCGGGTCACCGACTCTGCGCTGTCGGCTGTCACCTCGATACCCGCGGCCTTGTCGTGGTCGTCAGGCAGGATACTGAAAATACGAGCGCCCTCGGTCGCGGACTGTTCCATAGCGCGCCGGATATCGCTGCCGACGATCTTGAGAATCTCCGCTGCACTCGGTTCGGTGGTATCAACGGCCTCTGGACCAGTAGAGCGCTTTGTGAACATCGCGGTGGCATCCTTTCCCGGTGGTCGAAGGTCCACGCAACAGCGGACAACGACAGGTTCGTGCGGCCGGGGCCGATGTGAAGGCCGCGGTGTAGTCGCGGCACACTGGGTATTCAGGTCGGCTGATGGACGGGTGCGCGGATTCGCGGCGCCGCTACCTCTGGCTGGAAGAGGAGGGGCGGCATGCGCGTGGGTGTGCCAGAAACGAGTTCGGGCACACCCACGACTGCCGCACAGAGGTCGAAGACCCACCGCCGCTACGGGCGGTTCCATGCCGGGACTGCGGGCATGCGCGCCGCCCGCCAACAGGAAAGCTACCGCCGCGGCGCGCATCCAGTGTATCCGGAGGGCCGTCCGGCGCGAAGACTGCTGGCTGCGCCGACCGAGGCAAGCAAAATCCTCCCGCGCAGCGATATTCAGCGTCGTCGCCAACTCCGGCCGTCCGTGTCGGCGCGGAATACTGCGGGCAGCCCGCGGCGAAATGCCGGACAGGGCGCTTGGTCCGCTGTCTGCGTTCCCTTCGTCACCGTGCACTCCCGGCTCGGACACTCAGGGTTGGACTGCACCCCAGGCTGCCCGTCATGGCGCAGTCGAGATCTTGGTTTCGGTCCAGGTGAGGCGGCACCGCACCCGGAATGGTCTGCACCTCACCGGGCGCGACCTTGAACTGCGCAGCCGGCGGCGCCAGCCCGAGTAAGACAGCAACCAACGCTGACAACAACATGGACATGAACACTCCTGTCTTGGTCGAGGCATCGAACGTCGGCAGTACTCGCAGCCCTGCCGCTGCCAGCAGCCGCGGAGGTCGCTGCTGCTGGCAGTGTGTGGGGCAAGGCGGGGATCCCGGCCCGATTCGGCGCCGTGAAGATCATGTCGATGACGCGGCCGCGAGAGTTCGGCCACCAGCTCAACAGCTTCGGCGTGGCGTCGTAGGCTGTGTGCAGGGGACTGGCAAGGCAACGATCTGGTCAGTCAGGAGTTGACATGGATGGCACATCAACGCCGCGCCGTGGTGGGCGGCGGCGGTCTGTCGTGGTCGCTGAGGAACTCGAGAAGCGGCGCACTCGCCGCGTGGAGCGCCATGCTGCTGTGCGTGAACGGCAGGCGCGTATCGATGCCGCAGAGAAGCAGTACACAGAGGCATGGACGGGCACCAAAGTTGCCGACAACGACCTCGCTGCCGAGATCGCTGTACTCCAACAGCGCATCGAGGAGGCTCGCTCTCGTACCGCGGCGCAGATCGCTGAGTATCGCCGCCACCAAGCCCTCGCCGCGGCGGCGATCCGCCGCGAAGGCTGCAACGTGGAAGAGGTGGCCGACATCCTCGACGTGAGCCAGAAGGAGGCGCGACAACTCCTCTCCGAAGCCCGCTCGCTCCATCGCGCGGAGGCGGACGCAGTCGAGCCGCGCGCGGACGAGGTGGCGGCTGAGCCCGTCCCCGCGGCAAATAGGGCTACAGCTCCACGTCAAGAGCTGACCGCGGGCCGTGAACTCGATGCAGCCGATCACGCATCCGAGCCGGTGCATAACGAACTCGATTCGACACGCGCACCAGCCGCCCGGGTCAGCATCGACAGTTCACCACGATCTGTCGAAGCGGGCACCGCCCGACAGTGGCAGGCGCCCGCTGCGCGCTGACGCCAATGCTTCCCGGCGTGCTCCTTCCGGCCCGTCATCGTATGCAATGAAGGGCCGGACGAGACATGGGAAAGGTCACGACGAGCGCCCGGGCCTGGGCGTCTACGGACAGTAGACAGCGGCGATCGTGGTCCTGCGGTGAGCGACGTCCACGGTGATCACCGGCATCCCGGAGCAGTAGCGGCGCAACGCCGAGACGGTGCCGCCGCGGGTGATGCGCGGATCCCGCACCGCGACAACAGCTCGGGCATCACCGAGCAGCAGCTGATTGCGGACATCGAAGAACCGACGGTCGGCGTGGTCGGCGACCACCACCAACCGTGTCAACCGTTCACAGATACCGGCGTGATCAGCCTGCTGTGTCTCGGTCCATCGCTCGCTCTGAGTGGGAAACGGCTGGTAGCCCCACACATCGAGACCGGCGGCGAACGCAGCCTCCGCCCACCACGTATCCGCTCCCGTAGCCAACCCTGTCGAGGCTGTATGGGTGCCGTGCTGGTCACGGAGTTTGATCGCGACTCGCTCCAGTTCGGCGCGGACCCAGGGGTGCGCCTCAAGAGATATGAGATGCTCGCGGTGCCCGGTGAGCGCCACGCGTGGCCATCGGTCGGCTGGGTCGCCGCGCAGTTCAGCGCGCACCTGCATCAGGGTGCGCCCGAGCATGTTCGCTCCAGCGGGCGTCACGAGACCAGGCCGCAGGCAGCGGCCCCAATAGTCGTCGTTCCAGTCGTTGCCTTCGATGAGCAGTTGATCACCGGTCGACACCAGCAGGTCGCGAAGTCGAGGATCGCGGGTGAACTTGCTGCGCAGGATCTCGGCCATCACCGTGGGTTTGATCCGGTCCCAATCCGGCCGCAGCGGCAGCTGCCGACCGAGCTTCTTGGCGGCGCCGGGAGTCGCGGCTGCCTCGATCTCCTCCACCCACCTCCGGTCGGTGGTCTTGGCCGCGGCGAAAGCATGCTCAGCGGTGGGAAACCATACCTCGGCGTATTCGGCTGGATGATCGCTGAAGTTCGACAGATACTCGTGTTCGCCGTGGAACCTCTCGATCACCATCGTCTGGCCGTCGGTAATCATGCCTGCACTGTCCTCTCGGTATCCGACAATCTGATGCGTCCGCGTATTGAGTCGGCGCCGGGTCCGGAGAGCCATCCCGCGTGCAGCGCGGCTTCTATCGCAGCGGTCGTCGCAACCGGAAACCGGCAGTACTGCCCCAGACTTCATCCAGGCTTGGGCTGTCATCGGCCACCGACTGTCGAGTGGCCCGTTCCGGGCAGGCGACGGTGTCAACGACTCGTGGGGGCTGACCTCAGTCGAATCGCTGAGGGGTCAGTCTTCAGGAGTTGCCGACAGGCGGTGTCGGCGGTCCCGGCTGGTCGGTGGTGAGGGCCGCAGCCAGCGTCGAGCGGCCTTCACCGACGCCGCAGCTCGCGCCGCACCCACCCCGCTGGTATCCGGATGGTGCTTGGCGTTGCGGGCACGCGGCAAGCTGGGGACAGGGGTGGGTGGGTGACGCCGGGCCGCGAGGACCCTTTTGGGGCACAGCAATCGCTTCTCGTAACGCCTGCCGTAAACGTCTGTGCGCCAGCACCGGATGGTGCGGGGTGCGCCGCAGTACGGGCAGCGGATCTGCAGAGCGAGGTCGTGTGCGGCCTGGTCTTCGGCGCTGAGGCGAACATGGTGGTCTGGCGGGAGCGGGACGGATGGGTCGTCACGGATCATCGGTGTTCTCGCAGTGAAGTAATGAGCGTTCGCTCGGCAGGCGGGCTGGTGTCGACGCCGGTGTTGGGTCGAACGGTCCCGAGGCGGGGCAGATCCGGCGAACGGCGTGCTGGCCTGCGGTCACGAACGCTGGTCGCCTGCCATGCCGCGAGAGGTGGAAGGTAGTGCGGTCCCCGACGCTGCTGGCCGTGGTAGAGGAAGGCGCCGACGAAGGTTGCCGGTCGCCGCAGCCGGCGGGCGAGGGCGTTGATGTCCTGGTGGACTCGCCGGAAGGTGGCGCCGGTGTCGATGAAGTCATCGACGAACAACCACTGGCTGCCGAGAAATCCTTCCGTCCTGCACGAGGTGTGCCGGTGGAGGCCCGGGGTGCGGACGAGGACGAACCCGACGTCGAATTCCCGGGCCAGAGCGGGCACGACGAGAGCGCCGGACAGCCCTGTGCCGACGAGGGTGTCGAAACCCACGGTGTCGCGGCGGAGCTGGCGGCGGGCAGCGGCGAGGATGGGTGTCAGGTCGAACGCGGCCCGCAGATGCGGCGAACCCGCCCAGAGCAGGTCGGCGCCGCTCACGGTGAGACCTTCACCCTCGGCGCGCGCCGCCCGCTGCCCGGCGGCGTCGATCGGGTCGCTGATCTGAAGTCACATGTCACGACTTCGGTCGCAGGCGGGCGGTGGTGCCAGAGATCGTCGTAGAGGGAGGTGTCGATGCCGACGTTCGGTCCCAGCACGATGCCCGTCGCCTGCGTGAAACGCTGATACTCCGGATCACCGTCACCGGCCCGGTATCGGTCCCTGCCGTCGTAGGTGAACGGCGCCGAGGATCGGGGAACCAGAAACACACCGCGCTCGGCCAGCCGCGACGCGGCCGCGATGACGTGGTACTCGAAACGGCGACCGCGGTATCCGCCCGTGGTAGCAGAACCCGCGCCGGCTCCGAAGGGAGGGTTGGCGATCGCGGTGTGGAATTGCCGCGGCATCGAGGCCGCCAAGCGCAGCACGTCCTGGCAATACCAGCGGGCTTCGGGCAGCACTTTGCGGCCGACGCGGACGTACTCGCGGTTGCGCTCCACACACACCAGCATCCTTGGAGGGTCACCGGGCGCAGCGTCGCGATAGGGGAACGTCAAGTTCCCTATGCCGGCGCACAAGTCGATGATGCGTGTGCCATGGACATGGTGTTTGAACTGTGAAGCCAGCGGCAACGGCGTGAAGAATGCGGCGTCACACACTTGGCGCGGGCTGGTGGAGCTGCGGTAGTTGTCGAGGATGAAGCGTTTCTCGTCGTCGGTGAGATCGCGTGAGAGGTCCACCAGGCGCAGGGCCTCGCGGTGAGCGGCTTCCGCCCTTTTGGTGAGTTTGGTCATCGTGGATTCCTCGGTGAGCGGCCGACCTGCCGGACCGTATTTCGCCGCCGCCGCCACCGCCGCGAGCGCGCCGAGCAGGAGGGGACAGTGCCGATTTCGGCCGGTGCCGTAGGTGGCAGACGCGAAAGAGTTGTGGTGGAACAGGGTTCAGCGGCGCCGACGAAGTATTCGGTAGAGGCGGGGAAGCAGCAGGAGCCAGAACGACGGGATTGCGGCAAGGACGAGCCCTACCGGCCAGGTGATTGAAGACATCAGCAACGTGAAGGATGTGAGGACTGCGCCGGGTCGCGGGTCAGTGAGTCGGTATTCCTACGGGGGCTGCTGACGCGGCGCAGACCTCCGGTGCGTGCACCGCGGGGCTCGAAGACTGTGCTCGGCTGGGCACGGCGGTGGAAGCAAGGTGCGGCCGCCGAGTGGTGGCGGCTTACCGGCTACCAGGTCATCCAACCCGCGGTGACGTGGTCGTGGTCAGGGGTGAGGCGAATGCGGCCGGCCGAGCCCATGGAGTGGAGATCGAACGCGTGCTGGCCCAGTTCGCGCAGTGGCGGTCGTCGGGAAGCCGCTCGATCTCGCCGGATGCGCCACCAACAGTCGTTGGAGCCAAACACCTACTATCTCTTGAGCTCCGAGACGCTACGAAGAACTTCGGGTGCCCGTCGTCGAGGTCCGCGCACGTTTGGAGCAGCCGCGGTGCCGGGTCGATGTCGGTGCGAGGGTTCGAACGGCTTTGGGTCGAGCGCCGGGTTGCCGCGGCGCGTCACCGGGTTGTTTGTTCCGACGGCGGCGTAGTCGGTGGCCGAGGTGTTGGCGGGGCAGGCACAGCGGCGGAAGGCGTCGTACATTCACCGACGACATAATCCGCAGGGGGTGACCAGGTTCCGGGTGGGTGTTGCTGGCATGCCTGGCGGATGACCTGCTCGTCCACATCGTGGCCGCCGTGTCGTGCGCGGTGGGCGACGCGTGCGATGCAGGTGTCGAGGGGGGCGTGCACGTCGATCACCATGCAGTGGATGCCGCGCGCGCGGGCCAGGGTCTGCCAGCGATGGACGTGGTCGGGTTCGAGGTTGGTGGCGTCGATGACGACGTTGTAATCCCGGTCGAGATGCTCGACGCACTCCCGCATTTCCATTTCGCTGACAGTGTCTTCTTCGCTGTCACTGAGGCGGCCGTGGAGATGAAAGTGCTTGCTGCGGATCGTGTCTCGGCAGACGATGGCGGTTGTCGGTGTGCTCGAGGCAAGCTGGTCGGCCAGCGTCGACTTGCCCGCGCCCATCAAGCCCCGCAAGACGATGATCAGAGTCCCGCCGGGCGAGTTCAGCGCAACGCTCATCAAAAGATTCCTCCCATCTGGATGTGCGTGTTTCCCTTGGCCCGGGCAGACCCCCGGCACCACACTCAGGGGCCCGATCGCCGACGGTTTCAACCCACCACGAATCGCTAACTCGTTTGTGCTGTAGCGGGTTTCATCATGTTCTGCCACTCTGGACTGCTTTGATGCGGTGGACGGGGCGGTGACGGGCTCGGGGTGGTGGAGGCATTCACCGGGACGCGGCGATCACTGCGGGGCCTGGAAGGTCCCGGCACGGTTGAGCGACACCGACGTCGAGCACGGTCCGTGGCTGACAGGCGGGTTTCTCATCGGCGCAGCGATGGCCGGACGGGGCGAGGCTCGATCTCAGATGAGACCTTGTCGGATCGCGTAGCGGGCGATGGCTGCTGCGGGCAGCTTCGTGGTCGCCCGCGTGCCGATGTCGGGTACCTCGTCGTTACGGAAGTTCTCCGCGATGTGGTCGGCCACGTCGGCGCGCAGCTGGGCGAGGTGGACCTGTGACAGTGATGCGACGACATTCGCGGCATGGTGTGCACTGGTGAAGTCTTCGAAACGCACTGGGCGACGGGTAGGACGCTGGCCCGGCTGATCGTGCACATACAGAAGGAACTCACCGGTGTGATCTGCTCGGATGACAGCGAAAACCTTTCTCGGCGTTCGGTGCCGACGAATGGTCCGTCTCGACGTAGATGGCCGGCCCAGCCGGAGGCGCGCTTCGAAGCGGGAAGGGTTGACTTGCTCGAATACCAGCATGGCGGTGACCTTTCGGTAAGGGATACTGTGACAGCGGGCCTTAACTCCTCGATGCCGAGGGCAGGCCCGAAAAAGAACGGAAGCCGTTGAAAAGTCGGTGTGCGAAGGTCGTTGAGATATACGTTCCTCATCTCGTGCCTCGTGCAGCAGACAGAAGGCGACCGGTGGTGGCTTTTCCAGGATCTCGGCCAATCCGCTTCGGAATGGCAAACCGATACGGCGAACAGGTCGGCTTCAGGCCATATCTGGCACGGATTGTCAGCCTCGCAGGCAGCTGTGAGTGCCAAGCGTTTTCACGTACTGCTGACCATCGACCTCGACCAGCATCACACCACCCTCACCGAAGGCAGCAGCGCCACCAGCGCCTGGGCCGCCTGCACACACCGCATCGCGGAGCCGTCGTCAGGCTTTGCGCCCTCGGCGTGCCAGCACTGCCAGTAGCGCTTGTCGCAGTTGTAGGCCCTACCGAGCGCCCCTTGCATTTCGCCGTGCTCGTGCCGCCCGAATCTAGACCAGTACTCCCCGAACGCAACGGCCTCGAATGCGCCAAGAAACGGGCCGATGTCGTACGCGTACGCCGTCGCCTTCGCTCGCTCGATGACCGCGATGTTCCCGAACATAACCGCCCCCTTCTACTTGTCACCGAGAATGAAAAACGTCTTGCCCAAGGCTTCGATCAGGTCCCGGACCGGTAGGAAATGCTCGAACCCCTGATCGGTCGTGACCCAAAGAAGCGCGTCTCGAACATCGCGCCCGTGGATGTTCGCGCCGTTCTCGTCGCCGATCCGCCGCGCAGTGCCGTACAGCGGCGCGCTACCCTCAACAGTGAATCCCACTCGCGAATTCGACTGCGCCGCAGCGATCAGCCGGCCCAGACTGGCCGCGTCATGAAGAGTCAGAATTGACACGCTGAAACCTCCTACGTTTCGAACTCGCGCCGACTAGCGTGGCAGCTGGGCCACCGCACGTTTGTGGCCCACTGTCACGGCGACACCTTCACCTTTCGCCGCTGAACGCCCCCGAATGGTTGAAACATTGCAGTTCATCCACATTCCATACCCACTCGGTAATGCGGTCGCAAGCAGGGCAGTAGTGCTCATCCACGCTGTCGTACTTACTGACAGCCGACATCGCTGCTTCCTTGCTCGGCAAATCGGAGGCGTATGCGATCACCGTTCCAATGGTCACGCCGTTCCCGGCGGTGTCAGAGACCTGTGATCGGGGCGGATTGATTCGCGAGTCCACGGTCAGGATTTCGTGTCGTCGTCGGGTGCAGGCGCTGGCGCAGGTAGGGCGGATTGCAGTCGGGCGAGATCGTCGGTCGACAGGTCGCTGGGGCCGTCGATCTGTCGTCCCAGCTGCTGCGCGGCCCAACCGAGGACACCCGCCGAGTCGCGCCGCAAGGCGGTGGCGGCCGAATCAAGGAACTGCTGGGCAGGGGAGGGGTCGGTGGTCGTGGCACGTCGGCGAGTCACGGTGCGTGGTGTCCGTCGCACCGCCGGGGCTGTCGCCCCTGCGGTGTCCGCGGACGCTTCCTCGGTCGGAGTGGGATCAGGCTCCGCGGTGGAAGTCGGTGTCGACGCCCGGGCAGCCTGGGTGGCGGTGGGCGTGTCGCCGGTAGCGTCTGCCGTCGCAGCCACGGTGGTGTCCGACGAAATCCGGGGAGCGCCGAGCACTGCGACAGTGTTGCGCGGTGTAGCGGGCTGGGCGAGGCTGTCGGAGTGGGCGCTGGTGGGTTCGTTGGCGGTGTCGGCGCTGTCGGCCAGCTGCAGCCATCCCAGTTCGTGGGGGAACAGCCGCCGCCAGGCGTCGGCCTCGGCGCATTTGGCCAGCATGTGCCGCGGCATCTTCGCCCAACCGCGGGAGGGGTCGCCGCCGATGGTGGTCTTGACGAACTCGTCGTAGTGCACGACACCGACCGCGGTTTCGCGGTGACCGTCGGAGTGCACGGCGGTGATCGTGTACTTCGCCGCCACCGGCGGGGTGTCGTAGGGCCAGGCCTGCACCCAGTCCCGCGCCCGGTCGTCGTAGAACAGCGGTTCGGATGTCTCGAGACGCACGCCGCGGTCGTGGGCGGCGCGGTGTCCCAGGATCCGGAAGCCGTGGATGGAGGTTTCCACCGACCACCGCTGCTCGAGCTTTTCCTGCCCCGACACGGTGGTCACTACTTCTGTGCGGTGCAGCAGCCGGATCTGTTCGCGGAAGGGGTCCAGTCCGCTGGTGACGGCGGCGTGCAACAGCAGGTTGAGCGCGGCTTCAGGCGGATGGTCCCGCCACCGCGCGGCCTGAGCGAGGGCTTGGATCTGGGTGTGGGTGAATGTGGTCTGCCCGGGGGCGATGGCCAGCGGTGAGCGCGGCCCGGCGGGCGGGGGTGCGGACATGGAGCGGGGTGTCCCTTCTCGTCAGTGGCGGTAGCGCAGGTTCGCGCGGCGGGGCAGGCGGATGCGGTGGACGCCGGTGCCGTGGGCGGGCCAGTCGTCGGTGTCCAGGCAGCGGGCATACAGGTTCACCGCGCGCCGGTTCTCCACGGCGGCCTCAGCGACGTCGTCGGGGTACAGCTCGCAGACGCTGACCACATGTGGTGGATGCTTGCTGACGGCCGCGAACAGGAACCGGCGCACCACCAGCCCGCAGGCGCGGATGCCCTGCTGGTACCAGTCCTGTTGCAGGTGGTAGCCGTAGCGCAGGACCGACCAGGCGAAGTCTTCGGGGTCGGCGCTGTCGGTGGTCTTGAGTTCGACGACCTCCACCCCGCCTTCGTCGTCGAAGGGATGCAGCCAGTCCGGGCGTGCTCGCAGCATCAGCCCGGTGAGCGGGTCGGGCCAGTAGAACGACACCTCCTGCCAGCCTTCGGCCAGAAGCGGCACCAGCGCCGGGTGCGCGCGGGTCGCGGCGGCCATGGCGTGGGCCTTGTCGTACCCGTGGGCCAGCAGCGGGATCCGGCCGGTCTGGCGATACCAGCGGCGCAGTTCCTGAGCGCGTTTGGTTTTCCAGTCCCGGAACTCCAGCCGCATCACCGGCGGGCCGGAACCCAAGGTGAGGGTGTGCACGGCGCGCCCGAACTCGAGGGTGTCGGTGTCGGGGGCGCCGTAGAGCTGTTCGTAGTGGAACTGGCGTGGGGTGATCCCCGACCACCACAGTCGTCGCGCTCCGGAGCTGGACAGGGAGGTGGGGTGATAGCGGTGATAGACCTGGTCGGGCAGGTGTAGGTGGATGCCGGCGGTCGGGGTGGTGGTGTGCAGGAACTCCGATGAAGCCCTGCCGACAGCGACGCAGCGTCTCTGGGGCCGGTGGCGCGACAAAGCGCTGGCCGCAATAGATTTCACGTAGAATCCTGTCTCGCGCCCCTGGGGACCAGTGCAGTGTGTCTGCGTGTGCGGTGGCACCGTTGGCAGTCTGTTCGCCCAGAGGATCCAGCGGCGGACAGACGGTCTCACTCGGGATCGGCTCGGATCGGCTCGGCGTGTGACGCAGCGAAATCAAAGGTGCCGTTCACCGCGAAGCCCGTAGTGGGCGCTGACTAGCGGGGGTCGGCTGTAGATCTTGTGCCGCAACCGGCTGGTGCGGCTGTGTGATGTATCCGGCTGGTAGGCGCGTCGTCGGGCTAGGGCTGTCAGTGCAGGTTGATATGGCGGGGGTGGGCGATGCCGAAGTCGAGGCCGTCGCTGATGACGCGTTCGGCTTCGTGTTCGGTGAACTCGTCGATGCCGATGTGGCTGTCGGCGGCTGCACTCAGGACCCGGTGCGCGTCGTCGCGGGTGAGCAGCCCTGCCCCGACGAGGCGCCCGATGGAACCAGCGGCTGAAAGTAGGGTGTCGTGACGCTGGCCCCGCGGTGCGGCCATGATCCGTTCGACCTGTTTGACCAGCGCGGCGCGCACATAGGCGTTGACGCGCACTTCGGCAAGGTTGACCGTGGCCGGGGACGGGAGGGGTGGTGGGGTGAGGGCGGTGATCAGCCAGTCCGGTGGTGGAGCAGGTG
The DNA here is from genome assembly GCF_040642815.1 of Nocardia sp. NPDC047648. Taxonomy (NCBI): domain Bacteria; kingdom Bacillati; phylum Actinomycetota; class Actinomycetes; order Mycobacteriales; family Nocardiaceae; genus Nocardia; species Nocardia sp. NPDC047648. The sequence continues at coordinate 259,580 of NZ_JBEYSX010000012.1, forward strand.
GCCGGTCATCCAGTAGTTGGTAGGGGTGGCCGCTGCGCGAGACCGATCCGGCGCCGACGACGTAGCCGCCGGCGCCGCGGGTGTCGATGCGCCACCCGAGCCGCCCTGAGCTATTGCCCAATTCGGGTGTCTCGGGAGCGGCGAAGTAGAGGTGCTCACCGCCTGACGGTGTGGCTACCCGGTAGGTGTGGAGTGGGTAGGGAACTTGGCGGGCGGCGGTCAGGCGGGCCAGGACGTCGCGGCCATGGCGAGCGCCTTCCCATTCCGGAGGTGGCCGGTCGCCGTGGCTGGGGTCGAGGTCGAGCACGAGCAGTCGACTGGGGCCGCAGGCGATGCCGATGTTGAACGCCGCCTTCCGCCACGCGCGAGCGATCACTTCCGGGTCGCGAGTGGCCAGGTGCTGCCAGTTGATTTTGGGCAGCGCAGGCTTTTTGGATCCCGGGCCGAGTGGAAACACCCAGAAACCGCGGTCAGCGGCGGCGAGCGCAGCGCGCATCAAGCGTGGCGCCGGTGCCCTCCGCGCTCCAGCCATGTGCCCAGGGTACGGCGGAATAGTAGGTAGGCGGCGGGCCGGAGGGAACCCCGCCTTCTCGGCAAACTCGATCGAACCCCGGGGCGACGGCGGGCGCTGCGGGATGCCGGATCCGGCCGAGTCAGAGGAATCGAACCTTGGCACAGATTATCGAGATCTCCTTAAGATCAAACGCTGCTCCCTTAGGGGCCGCGATGCGGGAACTTCGCGGGGCGTGAACCCGTTGGACGGCGCCGGGACGCAGCGCGGTATAGGGGCAAGGGCACGGTCAGTCGGCGACCTTGAACAGTGCGGCGAGCTGTTGCTGGACCAATTGCAGCGAGAACTCTGTTTCCCCGAGGCTGGTCGCGAGTCGCTGGGAGTACTTCTCGGTCTGGGCCTTGACGGCACGATACCGGTCGTGGAGCGCGGTCAGTTTGTTGCTGCTGACGCCGCCGCGGCTGGCGGCGGCGATCTCGAGGGAGAGTTTCTGCAGTTCGTCACGCGCGGAGGTGACGAACGACTGGATCACCAGTTGACGCATCTCGGCCTGATCGGCCAACGGGATACGGGCCAGCAGACTGCCATCGCCGACTCGATCGGTGAACTCACGCAGCGCGGCGAGAGTATCGGCATGCTCGGCGGTCACGAAATACACCCCGCCGGTGGGGCGCAACGCGACTGCCTCGAGCGCACGCATGTACTTCAGCAGGATTGTCCGCACGCGGTCGGAACCGAGATACGTGCACTGCCACAGGTAGCGTTCATCGATCTTGCGGGCCAGGGCGTGGACGCGGGCCTGCTCGGCCGCGGGCAGGGAACCGACCGCGGTGTAGTCGAGCGTGACCGACAAGGTGCCGGATCCGTCGTGGCCGGGGGCGCGGCGGAACTCGACTTCGCCGAGGTGGGTGTCGTAGGCGAGTTCGGAGGCGGTCTCGTCGCGGACTTCGCGAACGATGTGCCGCATGATCCTGTTCTGGCTGCGGCGCACGTGACGGATCATGAGGTTGGCCGAGCGGACACCGGTTCGCGCCGAGCTTTGCGCGGCTGGTGCGGCGGCGACGGTCGGGCTGGGCTCTTCCACGTCGGCCAGATCGTAGGTGTCGTGGACGCCGTCGCTGCCGGTTACTCGTTCGAAGGCGTTGTCGGCGCGTAGTTTTCCCGGCAGGAAGGACTGGTCCAGGCGCAGCTCGCGAAACCAGGCGGCGGCGGTCTCGGGCGTGACCTCTCCACCGAACACGCTGTATAGCACGACGAATCCGAGGCTGGGGGCCTGGTCGGCTTGCTGGGAGTAGGCCGACAGACGCTCTCGTGCACTCGCGTTGTCGGGGGGCAGCGGTGTGGGTGATGCGGTGGTAGTGGTCATGTCGGCTGTCGCTTTCGGGCCGGAGATCGAGGTGGTCAGATGGTTGCGAACAAGTCGGCGGTGGCGGTCGGGGTGAGTTCGTCGATGACGCGCAGGTCATCGCACAGCGTCTGGAGGGTGGCTCCCGGTGCTGCTTTGATGGAGATCCCGAAGACGCGGAAGCCGAGAGTTGCTTTGCGGTTTCTCCAGTCGGTGAGCCAGGTGTCTTCGACGGTGGCTTCGCCATCGGTGATGAGCACGATGTCCCCTCGTGGGGTGTGCTGGCGGTTGTAGTGCTCGGCGATGACTTCTGTCGCGGCACCGAGTGGGGCTTGGAAGTCGGTGCCGTTGGCGGGGAAGCAATCGGCCATGGCCAGCACGCGTTCCAGCGGTGGGGGTTCGGTTGCGGGAAATCGGAAGGTGTCGATGTCGGTGGCGTCGGAGAACAGGATGGCGACGAAGTCGCGGCGTTGACGGCGGGCCTGGTCCAGCAGTGCCAGCGCGCATGCTTTGGCCCACGCTTCGCGGGTCACCGTTCTTCCTCGCGAGTCTTGGTGGGGTCTGTTCATCGAGCTCGAGCAGTCGATCGCGGCGATGATCGCGCCGAGCCCTTGTCTTTCTTCGCCGATGATTTCGTACATCGTCAGGTCCGCCTCGGCGTAGCGGGCGGCGAACTGTGCGCGTAACGCTGGGACAGCAAGCGCGGTCAACTCGCTGGGAAGCAGGCGTGACAAGTCGTCGCCGCGGGTGATCCCGGCGAGTTCGTCGTGTCCGTGATCGCAGCGCTGGGCGTGTTCTGCCTCGGCGACCATGCGGAATCGGCCGATCAACTCGGCGTACTCGCCGAGTCGACCTGAACGCAAACGGCGGGCGAGGTCGCTGCGTTCGGAGAACGACATGCGCTGCAGCTGCGCAGGCGGCAGCTGCCAGGCATCCATCAGTACCTTCCCGGCATGCGCCTGACCTGCGGCTTCGGTCATGGCTTCCCGCAGGCTGGCGCGCAGACTCGACGCCAGCGCCGCGGCGGCGTCACGGGCCTGCGCCACCGCGGCCTCGGCGGCCTGCTGTGCGGTGTCGGCGGTATCGACCGCCTGAGTGACCGCCTGGAGGTGGTGATCCGGCACGGCTTGCTGGCCGTCGACGGCGGCGTCGGCTTGGGCGAACGCGTCTGCGGCCGCGCCCGCGGCGGCCTGCGCGGCTTGCTCGCGGCGCTGCGCCTCCTCAGCGGCGCGTTGCGCGTCGTCGGCGTTGTCGAGCATGGCGCGGATCGCAGGCGCCTGGGCCAGGACCGCCATGGCCGCGGCGTAACGATCTCCGATGGTGTGTCGGTGCAGCTGCTGGAATTCCGGGGTCGCTGAGATGGATTCGATGATGGCGCGGTTGGGCAGCCTGGAGGCGACCATGTCGTCGGCCTTGCGGATGGCGGGGCTGTGTTTGATGGCCAGCACGAACATGTCACGTAGCAAGTCGTCGGCATGAGGCAGCCGCGGTGTCAGCTCGGCTTGTAGATCGGTGAGCGAGGCGGCCTCGTGCAGTGTCTGGACCCAGGCGTCCTCGTCGTAGCGGTCGCTGATGACCGCGTGCACATGGCGCGGCGGGGGGTCGGTGAGCCCGAGCCAGTGCCCGGCTTTGCGCGCGAGTTGCGCGATCGTTGTCACGGTTCGCGAGTTCATCGCACCGCTCCCGCGGTCACCGGCGTCGCAGGGACATGCAAGACATCTCTCATGATCCGCTCGTGCAGCGCGGCGTGTTCCGCCATGACCGAATCGACGGTGTCGGTGGCACGTCCGGCGTCCGCCGCCTTCTGCCGCAATGTGACCAACTGGCCTCCGAGGTCCCGGAGTTTGTCGAGGGCCTCTTCGACGCCCCATCTGGCGAGTTCCGCAGGGGTCAGGGTGTTCTGTTTCTGATCGAGATCAGCCATCAGCTGCCGGATGGTTTCTTGAGCGTTCAAGGCCTCGGCAGCATCGGGATTGATCATCTTCACCAGGGTGGTCTGCACGGTCTCGCGTTGGGCCAGTGTGGACCAGAGCACGTGAGCGAGGATTGCCAGATCGTTGTCGTTGACCTGGTCACGGCCATCCAGCCACGCGGAAGCCTGCAGCAGCCGTGCGCATTGGCGCCAACGACGGTCGGACACCACGATGTCCTGGCCGGCGAGGGCCGAGCGCAGTTCGCGCAGTGCATCGATGATGCCGTCGGGCAACATGACGGCGGGGACATCGACGTCGACGGCGTGCTGTAGTTCCGTGAGGTCGATTGTGGTGGGCTGGGCCGGTGCGGCAGCCGGTCGCACAGCCGAGCGGATCAGCGATTCGAAGTTCCCCGGTTGGGCCAAGTAGTCCACCACCAAACGCACTGTGAGCCGGTCCCAGATGGCAGCGGACTCCTCGCCGACGGGCAGCTCGTTGCTGGCGGTGACCGCGCTGATCAGCGGACAGACCACGGGGTCTCCGCCCGATTCGGGAACGTAGATGCGTTCGTTGAGCCAAGAGAGGGTCTCGTTGAGCGCTCCGAGATTGCACTTGAAGATCTCGTCGACGAACGCGATGTGCGCGGTGGTGGCGCGACCGTCGAGGATTTGCCGGTACTCCCCTTGGGTGAGCGCGGCGACGTCCACGGGGCCGAACATTTTGGTGGGGGAGGTGAACTTCGACATCTGGATCTCCCACCGGCGCGCGCCGGTGATGCGTGCGGTCAAGGCACGCGACAGTTCCGATTTCGCCGTCCCGGGCGGACCCAGCAGAAAGGAGTGCTGGCGGGCGAGCATGGCGATCACGATGGAACGCACCACCTCGCCGCGTTCGAGGAAGTCATGCGACAGCTCCTCCACGATGGCCCGCATGCGCGCGGCGACGGGATTCGAGATTGCTGTCGCGGCTGCGGGTGCAGGCACAGGGGTGTTGCTCATAGGTGGTGTTCTCGCAATCACAGGATCAGGTGGTGAACAGGGGTTACAGGCGGCCGAGGACTGGTGGAAAGCGGCCACTGGGTGTCGGGCGGGCCGACTGCCACCGGCGTCGGTGCGGATCGAAATCGGGACTGGTGTGCACGCTCGGCGCGACCGCCGGGACACGACGGCGGGTGGAGCGTCACGGTGCTGGTAGCTGGGCGCCTGTGGACGCCGCACTACCAGCGATGTGGCCGAGCCAATCCGTTGCGCCTGCGAGCTGTTGCGCTTCGCCGTCTGCCTGCCATTGGGCGGTCTCGACATCGAAGGACAGCTGGATGCCGCGGTAGTTCGGGCTGGCGGTGGCCAGAGAGTTGAGCAGCTTCGCCCGCCATCTCAGTGCAGCTTGTAGGCAGTTGGTGCATCGACGGTGGTGGCATCCCGGCAGTGGCGGTGCATGCAAGGCGTTCTTAGACCAGGCAAGCGAATCGCTTGAAGCCAGCAGTGGCCCGTAGGCAGTCAGCCCGGCTTGTTTCACGCCGAAACCGTGTAACCGTATTCCAGGAACGGCGTCGATGAGGGTGGCGAAGATTTCGGCGGCTTCGCGGGTGCCTTGTCGTCGGCAAATGGAACCGACGCCGACCCGCGGCTGTGTAGCAAGATCGACGCCGGCGTCGATATACATTTGCGTGCAGCGCAGATAGTCCGCGACGCTCCATCCTTGGATCACCGGCATGATCGGGAATTCCGGGGCCAGTGACCGCAGGTGGAGAAAGTTCTCCACGGTGAGGTGCTGGTGGCGGCGAACCGAAAGGTGAGTTCCAGCGTAGCGGATCCGCCCGTAACGACCACCAGTAATGATTTCCTTCTCGCACGGCCAGTCCTGGGGCCAGACCGCGACAAGATTTCCGATCTCGGCGCTGTAATGGCGGACTCGCTCGACATACTCTGCTGGGGTAGGCCCGTGCTGCCAACTGCCGAAGCGCTGGAGCTCGGTGAAGGCACCGCTGTCGAGCATCCATCGTGAGCGCGCGGGACCTGGTCGCCTACCGCGGCGAATTTGCCGATCGCTGATGCACAGCGGAACCGGAACGATCGACAACCATCTCTTGCAGTGAGTACCCAAGAATATTTCCAACTGGCTGCCTCCGCCATGCTGCTGTGCCCGGACACTCGGGGGTCTGGTGCGCGACGCGGCAGCCGCGCGGTCCACGAACCCGTCTCAATGTCGGACGCGTGTCGGTGAAGGACTTGATGGTGGTGCGGTGTTCGATGGTCGGGCGTCGTTGGCGGTGTGGGCCCAGCGGGTGGACACGCTTTCGGGGATCCGCACGCCTTGGTCGCGGGCTTGCTGGTGTCGCGCGATGAAATCCAGCAGTCGGGACGCCTTGGCGATCGCGTGACGCGTGAGCTGGCGGGGGCAGTCGTACGCCAGCTCGGCGGTATCTGTGCGAAGGTTGAGCAGCAGCGTGGTGGGCACGACGACCGCGAATGCGCCCTCCATGCGGACGAACAGATGCATCCGTGCTTCGATGAAGGCCGCATCCAGCCCATAACGGGGCAGCAGTGACACGTATTCGTTGTTCCAACTGCGGTGCTCGACGTCGGGAGAAACACGGACAGAACTCGCGCGGAAGCACGCCGACTTACTGGCCTGTCCAGCCTTTATGGGTTGGAAGGGCCATAGTCCGCTGCCATAGGCGATCGAATAGTCATCGAGGATGTAGCTCCAGCGTCCAGCAGGTGTGGGGAGGCCGTGGGAGTGGAAGGTGCTGCCCGCCGGATCGGACGGCCGCAGCGTCAAACTCATCGAGATCTACCTTTCGACTAACCGTTGCCACCGGCAGACCGCCGCCGGTGGCAGTCGCTGCTGTAGTGGGCGAGCGCCGGGCAGCTCGGTGTGCGCTCGGGGTTCGAGGCGCCGCGACAGCGGTTCTGCTGGCGGCCGCATCGATCGCGATGCGGCCGCCACCAGTGGGTTACGCGGCGTGGGCTTCGGTGGTGTAGTCCACGGTGTTGTCGTCGACTTCGGCCACGGGGGTGCTCGGCCCGGTGTCGGTGACTTCCTCGTCGGTGTGATCGGGGTTGCCTGTCTCGGTGCTGTCGAGAGCCTCGTCGGTGTCGTCCTGGCCTGCGGGCGGGTCGTGGGGGCTTCGGCGGCCGGCCAACACCTCGTCGGGGGTCAAGTCACCGGTCAAGGTGTATTCGATCGGCGAAATAGCATGGCCGATGGTCTTTTCCAGCAGTTCCATATACAGCTTGTACAGCGGGTTGGGACGTTCGTAGGTCTTGCAGTCGTCGCTGGTGTCGCTAGCCTGGATAGCGGCCTCGAGCGCGGCCACGGTGTTCAGCAGCGCGCGCATCCCGCCGTGATTGTCACGAACTTTGATTCCGCCGCCGGTCGGTTCGGCGGGCACCTTTGCGCCCAGTCGGCTACGCAGGACCTGGGCGGCGAATCGTGTGAGCAGGGCCGGTTGATCGGTGACTTTGCCGATCAGCTCCATCCAGCCGGCAGGAACGGTTTTGCGGTCGGTGAACAACTTTGCCTGGATGTTGTCGCGGCGACGGGTCGTCTGTGACCGCATCTGGTTGTTGAGTGCGGTGGTGCGCTGGATCGCTGCGAGCCGTGCGGCCTCTTCGCGCTGCTGGCGTTCCCACTCCTCACGCTTCTTGCGCGCGGCTTCGGCGCGCGCGGCCTGCTGCTCGGGCGAGTCCTCAGTGGAGGTGATGTCGTCGTTGTCGGGCTCCGTGGCGTCATCGGCCAGGTGAAGGTTGACAGAGTCCCGATCGTGGCAGAGGTAGATCGGTACGAACTCTTCTTCCTCGACCACCTCACGAGCGTGGTAGAGGCCCGAGTTTGCGGTGGCGTCGGGGTAGTGGCGGGTGACGTCGTCGACTTCCTCCGGATGGATCAGCTCACCGGTCTCCGCGAGGGTGGTCTTGCGGACCAGGAACACCGCGAAAGCGTGCGGATTGTCCTCGGCGAAGTCCGCGGTGACCGCCTGGTCGTCGCCTGTCCGCAGCGCCGCCAGCGGCAGGTAGTCGGGGTCATCGAGATCTGGTTCGAACTCGAGCACTTCGAATCCGCGCTGCTGGAACTCTGCGCTCGTGGTCGCGAGGATCTCCCGCAGCCGCTCAGCGACTTCGGCTGCGGCGGCCTCCGCGGCTTCCTGCTCGGCGCGGCGCTTGCGCTCGTCGACCAGTTGCTGGAAGACGACCTCGAACATGCCGTCGCGCTCGGCGTCGAGCAGCTCACGCATCGCTTCCGGATCGTCGGCGAACTGTTCGGCCATCCCGGCGTGGATGATGTCGAGCTGGTCGCTGGCGACTGCCGCGGTGGCACGCTCGGACTTGACGACGATGCGTGCGTTCTTGACCGTCTCTTTCGACAGTTTCAGTCGCTTGGCGACCTCGGTGTTGCTGAGGTCGATGTCGAACAGCATCTGCATCGCGTGCAGCCGATCGGCCTCGGTCTGGGCGAACCGATGTTTGCCGGTGGAGAACTGGCGGTGGACACGGTCGATGACGCGGGTCTTGTCGTCCTTGCTGAGATCCTCTGGCAACACCGCCACCCATGCCAGATGATCGGTCTTTTGCAGCGCGCGAGTGCGGTGCCAGCCATCTTCGACTTCGTAATCTCCGTCGGCGTTTCGCGATACCACGATCGGCACATGATTGCCGTGCTCGGCGATGTCGGCGTCGAAATCCGGGTCCTCCGGCTTCTCCGGCCGGTTGGGTGCACGTACCAGCCGGTTCGGGTTGATGAAGATCAGTTCACCGGCATTCTGTACGTCATCGTCATCCGGTGGCTCGGTCGCGACCGGTTCGAGCGGGTCGAGTGCCGCGGTATCGGTGGGGATAAGGTCGGTGACAGTCATGTTGATATCTCTCCTATCGACAGAGGTTGGTTGGACACACCGCATTTGGGAGCTGCTTTGCGCGGCGGCGTTGATGGTGCGCGCCTTCGGGCGTGCGAGATATGCAGGCCGACAAGGGGTATCGGGCAAGTGGTGCTGGCTCCACGTGGGTCGTGACCCGTGGGCTGGCCCGGGACAGCGCCGATTCACCGATGGGTGAGGGAGGTGGCATTCTCGACACGGTCGACGACGCGTCAGGTGGCGGCCGAGCCGAGACGGTACAAGCGCTTCGAGCGCAGACCGATGAGTTCAGCACGAGATCAGACGCCACCCGCGAAGCGAGGGCGTCGGGGAGCGCGACAGCGAGGCTTCAGTACGAGCTGCCGACGGGTGCGCGAATCGGCAACGGCCCCGCCACGGGATAGCCGAGGATCTTTTCGAGCACCTCGGTGAAGGCGTAGTGCTCGGTTCCGGCGTACGCGCCGGTGAACACACAGTTGCTGCGGCGCGTGATACCGGTGAGGGTCAGTGTCACCGCTTCCAAACTGACCTCGGGATGGATATTGCCCTTGCGCTGCCGAATGTGGACAACGACGGCGCTGCTGCGTCCATCGAACACCGGCTCCTGTTGCCAGGCGTCGATTTCCTGAAGCGGCAGATCACCGCGGGTGTCAGCGATGCCGACGACAAATAGCCTCGGCTTCGCGGTGCACAGCGAGATGGCGCCCCGATCCGCCAACGCGGGCCGGAACACGGTGACAGGCAAACCCATGATGCCGTCGTCGAAGACCCGCCGCGTGGCGGGGGGAGGTAGCAGGGAGATGGACATGTCGAGAGGTTCCTTCCCCTGAGCCGACGGGATGCCGCGCAACCCTCGGGCATATTCGAGACCGAGGCGCACCACCACTTCCGGCGGCCCGCTGGTGCACTGCGCAGCGGTGTCGGCGCGGCCGCGTCAGCGAGCCTGAGCCGGAAAATGCCCACAGCGCAACACGCTCAGTCAGCGCGGGGCGAGCGAATGTGCACTCGTTGGCGATCTGCGTCGGTGTCAGTCTTTGATGACTTCTCAGTTCCGAAGCCGGCGTGGCTGGAATGCGCGGGTCGAGTGCTGGTGAATGGTGTTGGCCAGTGTGTCGTACAGGTCAGTGCCGACACCTTCGGCGAGCACGTACTCGCGATCGTTCATGGAGCCGACCAGCTGAACACGCCAACGATCCGGCGTTCCGCTTTCTGGCAATTCCAGATCGTCACCGGTTCCAGCATCGACCATAAGCGTCAGTTCGTCTGTGTACGCGGCATCGATATGACTGCCGGATGCTGAACCCCATTGGAACTGAATGTCGTCAGGGTAGCCGGCGCCGATGTCGATGAGATATCGGGCGATGGTTTCGCGCGCGGGTGCGTATGTGCGCTCTACCCCGGGGGGAGTGTTCATAGGTTTCCTTCCTTCTCGTGACCGAGTCGCGGCATGGGATTGAGAGGAACCGACGCGACAAGTCACATATTCGGCTGTAGCGCCTGATGCAGACTGTGCTGACACCGGGGGGATCTCGATGGTCCAGGACACCTGGATTCCTCGCCTTCGGCCGGGCACCCAGGTGGGAGCCCGTCGTGGCGTGGATCTCGGCACGGGGTGTTCCCGCCGAGGGGATCTCGAACTGAAGGGGGCTTCGCTCGAACTGAAGGGGGCTTCGTTGGAGGTGTCCTAGTGTGTCGCGCCTGAAATTAGGCCAGTAAGTACGTAGTCTGTTTCCGTGTCGCATCGTGGGCCTTCTGCTGTCGAGATTGTGTTGTCGGATG